>NZ_CAKKLN010000009.1:0-321532 GCF_918698065.1 Peribacillus sp. Bi134
TCAAGATGAGATTTCCCATGGCGCAAGCTAGTAAGATCCCTGAAAGATGATCAGGTTGATAGGTCAGAGGTGGAAGCGTGGCGACATGTGGAGCTGACTGATACTAATAGATCGAGGACTTAACCATCGCTTTTAAAAAAATGAAATACCTTCTTATTATCTAGTTTTGAAGGAATGAAAATTTCTTCTTGCATTTTCTCGAAAAGACGTTATAATAATATATGTCTTGAAAAAATGTTAACATTGTTTGGTGACGATAGCGAAGAGGTCACACCCGTTCCCATTCCGAACACGGCAGTTAAGCTCTTCAGCGCCGATGGTAGTTGGGGGTTTCCCCCTGTGAGAGTAGGACGTCGCCAAGCTTATATTGTTCCGCAGTAGCTCAGTGGTAGAGCATTCGGCTGTTAACCGAACGGTCGTAGGTTCGAGTCCTACCTGCGGAGCCATTATTGGAGAGCTGTCCGAGTGGCCGAAGGAGCACGATTGGAAATCGTGTAGACGGGTAACCCTGTCTCAAGGGTTCAAATCCCTTGCTCTCCGCCATTTATACCTGGCCCGTTGGTCAAGCGGTTAAGACACCGCCCTTTCACGGCGGTAACACGGGTTCGAATCCCGTACGGGTCACCATTTAGACAACATATTGGAGGATTAGCTCAGCTGGGAGAGCATCTGCCTTACAAGCAGAGGGTCGGCGGTTCGATCCCGTCATCCTCCACCATTTTTCAATAACATCAAGTTGTTTCTGCATAAAGGATTGATCATTTCAGCCCATTGAAACGCTTAATACGAAAACTTGATGCATAAAAAGCAACATTATTACCGTCGCGGGGTGGAGCAGTCCGGTAGCTCGTCGGGCTCATAACCCGAAGGTCGCAGGTTCAAATCCTGTCCCCGCAATCTATGGTCCCGTGGTGTAGCGGTTAACATGCCTGCCTGTCACGCAGGAGATCGCGGGTTCGATTCCCGTCGGGACCGCCATTTTTATTGTTTGGCTCAGTAGCTCAGTCGGTAGAGCAAAGGACTGAAAATCCTTGTGTCGGCGGTTCGATTCCGTCCTGAGCCACCATAGTAGTGCCGGTGTAGCTCAACTGGTAGAGCAACTGACTTGTAATCAGTAGGTTGGGGGTTCAAGTCCTCTTGCCGGCACCATGTTTCATCCATATGCGGAGGGGTAGCGAAGTGGCTAAACGCGGCGGACTGTAAATCCGCTCCTTAGGGTTCGGCAGTTCGAATCTGCCCCCCTCCACCATCTTTATTACAGGGGTATAGTTTAAAGGTAGAACAGAGGTCTCCAAAACCTCCAGTGTGGGTTCGAGTCCTACTACCCCTGCCAATTTAAATCCTATAATGGCGGTTGTGGCGAAGTGGTTAACGCACCTGATTGTGGTTCAGGCATTCGTGGGTTCGATTCCCATCAGTCGCCCCATTTAATAAAACATGATATAATGATTACAACGTTAATGGGCTATAGCCAAGCGGTAAGGCAACGGATTTTGATTCCGTCATGCGAAGGTTCGATCCCTTCTAGCCCAGCCATATGCGAAAGTAGTTCAGTGGTAGAATACAACCTTGCCAAGGTTGGGGTCGCGGGTTCGAATCCCGTCTTTCGCTCCAAAAACGTTGGCGGCATAGCCAAGCGGTAAGGCAGAGGTCTGCAAAACCTTTACCACCGGTTCGATTCCGGTTGCCGCCTCCAACAAACATGCCGGTGTGGCGGAATTGGCAGACGCGCACGACTCAAAATCGTGTTCCTCTGGAGTGCCGGTTCGACCCCGGCCACCGGTATCAAATTTTATTACCTTCAATTACACAGTGAATTAGGTAATAGCAACGTTTAAAAACGTCTCTACAGTTATTGTAGGGGCGTTTTTTTGTTGTCTTTTTTATCTATTTTCACATGACAAAATTAACTAAAATCGTGTTCATGAATCGTGTTCACTGTAGAAAGGAGGAACCAATTTGGCAAGGCGTAAAAATGTTTTGAATGAAGTTGAATTAGCTGTTATTGAAAAGAAAGTTAAATCCCATGTAGAAACATTTAAGGATGCTATACAATTGTTCATCCAAGACTGTGAACTTCGAAATTTAAGACCTCATACAATTCAATATTACTTGAATGAAATACAAGCATGTTTAAATCAGCTTAGAGATCAGGAAATCGACATAACTGTTTTAAAGCCTTCTAATCTAACTGAAGAACATATAAAAAACAATGTAATCCTCTATATGCGTAACTTCAAGGGTAGCAGAGTGGTTACTATCAATACAAGATTGCGTGCTTTACGTGCCTTTTATAATTTTCTTTATAAACAAAAGCATATTTCAAATAATCCAATGGAAAATATCAAGTTGCTTAAAGATAGGAAAACAGTTATTGCTACATTTACTAAAGATCAGTTAAATAGGTTGTTTAAACAGCCGGACCTTAGAACTTTTACGGGTGTCCGTGATTACACAATCATGATGTTAATGCTTGAAACTGGTATAAGAGTGAATGAGTTAGCAGGGTTATCTTTAAAGGATATTCGCTGGGAAGACTATATGGTTGTTATTAGAAATGCTAAAAGTTATCGGGAAAGATTAGTTCCCATTCAAAAAGAAATGAAACAACAAATAAAAAAATACATAGCTATTCGTGGCTGTGTAGAGAGTGAAGCGTTGTTTGTTACTGTTGATGGGGAAAGATTGTCTAAAAGAGGGATACAACAAAGGATTACTAAATATGGGGAGATGGCTAATCTTAAAGATGTGAGATGCAGCTGTCATACTTTTAGGCATACTTTCGCTAAATTAAGTGTTCAGCAAGGTGCTAATATATTTGAAATTCAAACTATTTTAGGACATACCAGCATGGAAATAGTAAAGACATATGTAAATCTATTTGGTAATGATGTTAGAGACAGACATAAAGAATTTTCACCAATAAAAATGCTGGATAAACGAATCTAATAATGTTCGAGAACAAAAAGAAAGCCACCTATTCACAGTAGGTGACCTAAGATCCTTTAAAATTTAATACGAAAAATCGTAATTCTTGTATTTATTTTATCGAAAAAAATAAATTTATGCAAGTTGTCTTTAGTTATGTCTTTTTTACGGTCTTTCCAACGTGGAAACCTACTAACACGTTGTTAAACAAAACTTGAAAGGTACTGGTTGTAGCCAATGCAGAAAATACAGCCGTAATCACATGAACAGCTTTCCTTGTTTGCTGGTGGTTACTAGGTGAGAACGACCATTAACGGTTCGGTAGGTTGCTTGGTGTGTTACGGCACAGGTAGCAATAGACAAACGATAACATTCGGCACGTTGGACAAGCATAACGTGTAAAAAGTCTGTTGTGTATGAAAGTACAACATTCAAACAAGGTGATACGGTGGAACCCTCAACAACTCGGTTCAATTCAGTGTTAATGAATGGCTGCTTTTATAGTACTTAATTTTTTTAAGTGCTATAAAGGTAATCATTCTTTTGTCCAATGTTTCCTAGACAATCTTGTTAATTCAGTAGAAATCAAAACCAAAAATCAAGAAAATCAAGATAAAATAGAACATACCTTATGTTAAATTTATAATTGCTACCTTAAATATATGTCCTAATTCATGTGTAAAGTGCCAGTTAATAAGTAGGTAAGTTAACTCTTACAAAACACACATGAAGAGGAAGATTATATATGCTAGTGAAAATACCAACGCAAAAAAACATCAATATTATTGATTCAATTATGGGAAGTGGAAAGACTAGCTGGGCTATACAGTTCATGAAAAACGCACCTCCCTATCAAAAGTTTATTTACATCACGCCATTTAAAGGAGAAGTAGAAAGGGTCATTCTATCCGTTGGCCGTGGCTTTAAACAGCCACAAATAGACGATAAAAATAATACAAAATTAGAAGATATAAAACGCCTTATTGCAAATGGTGAAAACATTGTTTCAACCCACTCTCTTTTTAGAAGTATAGATAGTGAAGTCATTGACTTGTTAGATATGGAGAATTACACGTTAATTCTTGATGAAGCTATGGATGTAATCGAACAATTAGATATTTCAAAAGATGATTTAAAAGTGCTATCCGAAAACGAAGTGATCGAAGTAGATAATAAAGGGGTTGTACACTGGAAGCAATTCGATTATAAAAGAGGATATTTCGAAAAGTTGAGGAACTCAGCCAATTCAGGGAACCTAATGATGTATGAAGATGAAAAAAAAGAACCAGTTGCAGTATATTGGACTTTTCCAATAGATACCTTTAAATGTTTCGAGGAAATATATATTTTAACCTATATGTTTGATGGACAAATACAACGTGCTTATTTTGATTTATTCGGTCAAAATTATATCTATAAATCAGTTGTAAAGGAAGGAACAGTATACAAGCTAGCACCTTATGTTTCTTTTAGAAATGAAGAACGTTTACAACTAAAGGAACTGATAAACATTTATTATCTTTCACCTAAAGACAAAAAAGATATGAATAAAATGGGGAATAAGCATAATTACTTTAGTGTGGCTGATTTAAAGAAAAAGGTTAAAAGCAAAGACACAAAGAAAGTAATAAAAGATAATGCCTATAATTTCTATTACAATAAATGTAATGTACCAACGGATGAAGTTATGTGGACTACCTTTAAAGAATTTAAGGATCACCTAACACCTAAAGGCTTAAAGGAACATTTCGTAAGTGTAAATGCCCGTGCAACAAATGAATTTCAACATAAAAGCACTTGTATCTATTTAGCTAACATTTACCTCAATCCATTAACAAAACATTTCTTTAACAAACAAGGGGTGGAAGTTAATATTGAATTATTTGCTTTATCGGAACTTCTTCAGTGGCTTTTTCGCAGTCGTATTAGAACTGGACAGCCCATCAATGTTTACCTTCCCTCTAAGAGAATGAGAACTTTACTGGAACAATATCTCGACAATCAAATTTAACTCTTCTCTTCACTTTAATAGCTTAGTAAGCAAACGCTGAAACCGTTGGTATCACTGGGTTTATCAAGTATTTCCTTATAAGAAAGATACTAAAATAATAAAAACCTTCCCAATTACATTACAAGGGATAGCCAAAGAACGGCTAAACCCTTTCCATGATAATTTGGCTGATAATAGAGGGATTGTAATAATATATCCTAATAATAATAAAGTGAGGGGGGTTATGCCCTCACACGAGGCTTTAGCCGAGTTATGTTTTGAACTCAAAGAAACTAAAATTAGTTTTTAACAGAATAATTATGTATTTCAAGTCAGGTTAATTCAAAGCCTGGCTTTTTTTATTCAAGAAAGGTGATCAAATATAAACACCCTTTGTTTTTAGTTTAGATTTTCAAAAAAATATTTTCTACAATGTCCTAAATTGAAATCAAATTGTCAGTAAGTAATAGTAACGGGCTTTAAGAAGTCCAAAAAAAACTTGGAGGGATACAAAATGAAAACAAAAACGATTATTAAGAACGGAACTATTTTTTCAGGAGAGATTAAAATGGTTAAGACTTTTCCAGCTTCAATTCGAAGTAACGGTGAGGATACTACAACTACATTTTTATGTTTTGAGATAATTGATGATAAAGGTTGGCATCTTATAACTGTTAGAGATAAAGGGATTTTGGATAGTATAACCATAACGGGCGACGGAGGGGGAAGAATAGTTGATATAAATAATCTTTCTATTAAGGAGTACGAATTTATTAGTAGAATGATTGAAGGTGCAAAGTATGAAATTTAATAGAGAGGAACAGGAAACAGTTATTACTTTTGACGCTAAAAAAGGGAGATGGACTTTCTATAGCTGCGTCCCCTCTCACGTTCATTCCTTTATAAAAAATCCTATTCTAAATAAAGAAAAAATAAAGGTATTAACATCACATGAAGGTAAACCCACTAGTATTAAGTTTACTGTTGAAAATTCTCTTGTTACAAAGAGTTTTTTGAAGAAAAAACGAACGTTAAGCAAAGAACACAAAAAGGCGTTACAAAATGGAATGAATAAAAAAAGGGTACAAAAGACTAACCTATAATCCCACTATCTAAACGCTGTATAAGGCATTTACTCTAGCTTTATATGGCGTTTAATAATGGAATTGATTTGCAGGAATATAGTCCCTATTTGTCGAATTAAGTAGGTGAAAAGGGGAGAAAAGATGAGAAAGCATCTATTTTTGTTTGCATTATTATTAACACTATTATTGGTGGGCAATGATGCCAGTGCACAAACAACAGCCAAACCAACAAATGAACAATTAGAAGCCCAAATTACCGAACTTGAAAAAGAAATTGAGGAATTAAAAAGTGTAGATGAATTAAAAAGTGATATGCAGGATTCGTTATTAAATAAAGAAAAGGATAAAGCCAGCAATATCTATAATGCCTCTATGTGGTTTATAGCTGCTATAGGTGTTCTTGTTGCAGTAGGCGGTCTTTCTCTTACATATTTCTCTAATAAAATAGCCAAACACCAAAAGAAAATTGAATTAGTTTTAGATTCTAAAGACTTTGATAACAAAGTAGAAGCCATTGATAACAAAGTAGAATCGATTGAACAAAGACTAGCCACCATTCGTTTTGAAGAAAGATTGAATATAATATCTACTGCTAAAAGGCAATTTAAGACACTATGCAAAGACATAGATAAAATAATAGCTGATGTAAAAATCACAAAAGAACATAAAGTGATGGATATTGAAGACCTTGAAGAAATTTTGAATAGAGATGCAGATGGTGATTACGGATTTAATGATTTCATCTCCGAATATGAAAGAGTAAAAAAAGATTTTATAGAAACGTCGGGTCATGAAATTACTCCTATGGACGATGAGGAAAATGAAGAAACTGTAGAGGAAGCACTCCTAGATGATATTGAGGACTTAGAAAGTTTGCTTGAGGATTTTGAAAGAATAGAAAATGAGATTGGTGCTGCGATATTATTAAAATCCTGAATTTATGAGTAAAGTAAAGTGGAATTTGATGCTTGTCCACCCCTTTTGGAGACAGTAGCCCCAAACTTTTTTATGCTTTTTTGTGGATTTGAAAATGGGCAAATTGTTAAAAAGCTAGGCGGGACAAGGGGTGAACAAGTGTTCGTGTTTAAGCGTGCACAAATAATAAATACCGTGAAAGAACCTCAAAAACGACTCTTTCCTTTATGCAAGAAATAGTGGGAAATAAAATAATGACGACCTCCAAAAGCCCGTTAAATCAACAATGTATGAAATAACGTATAAATGATAAAAACACACAGTTCCAATAACGTTGATTTGAAGGTATTTATGCAAACTATCAACTTCCTATAGTGGTGATTATGTTAACTAGTTTTGAATATTCAATTCACCCATATACACAAAACAGAGTGAACCCCGTACATAGAATAAAATTGAATCACCTAGCAAACAATATGGATATATATTACAAAAGTATTGCCGTGCATTTAAAATGTCTCATTTGTAAAAGCCGAACTTTTAATGGGTTCGGTTTTTCTCATGGAGAAGGCACATTTTTTATATAACATCCGATCCGAGGAAAAACATTCTATGTATTTTGTTACTATCAAATAAGATTGAACTGAAATAACAAAAATAAAAAGAACCACATCCAATCAAAAGTTGGAAATGATTCTTCTATCGTCATTTTATAGTTTTGCTAAAAACTCTTCTTTTTCCTTGTTCATTCTTTCCATGGCTTCATCAGTGTACCCTGACTTACCTTCAATTTCACCCTTTCTAAATTGTTCAAAAGTACCTTTTGTTCTATCCCAGGTCATAGGTATATTAAAATTGACTTTTTGTTCATACTCAGCTTCTCTTTTTAATATTTCAAACTCATCTTTATATTCAATCTCATCTAATGGGTCAGAATGACCATATTTAATATATTCTTTTTTTATTTGTCTTGCATAACAAAATTTTTGATTAGTAAGTAATTCATCAATAAATACTTCCTCTTCAGTTCCAGTATTTATACAATGCATGTACCATAGATTCTCTTTAAAGAAGTCCTTCTGCAAACAAATAATATCCCCTTTAAAGATGAATTTTAGGAAATTAACGCCTTTCGGGATAAAAATTATATTACTGGTTAATTGTTGAAGTTCTTCAATCTTCATTTTATATCATCCCCTTTAACTTATTTAGGATAATTTTCAATATATAACATCTGTTTTCCTTCTGTTTTAAAAAAAAAGTGAAAATAAGATGAAATAAAAACAAGCTATTTGTGAGACTCTCATATACCAACAGTAATGATTGAGGCTATACAGCACCGCAGGTAAGGAGTGGGGGTCTGTCAAAAATACCAGTCAATAGTGGGGCTATAATTGGGGCTATAAATATGGGCATAGGTTATGCCTCACCGCACCTACTCACTAGATAAGTAACACCTCACCACCGCCTCATACAAGGGCATATAGAAGGGTATGTACATAGGTAATAGGTAAGGCAAGGACAATAGAAAGAAGAACAATGAATGAAGAAAAGAAAAAGAAAAGAAAAAGAGAATGAAAGAATAAAGAACAGTGAGGATAGGTAGTAGTAAGGCATGAGGTCAACCGCACAGCTAGGACATGGCAATATAGGGAAGGGTACACCATGGGAAGCACTATATCTCCACAGCCCTGTCTGATCAATGCAATGTATACACCATATTTATAAAACCTTTTTGGGGGAACTAGTGTTGCTGAGGGCGATTCTAAGCCACCTAAAGTCATTAGTAAAGTATTCACCCGTTAACTTAGGATTTGCTATAATTGAATAGCCAACTTCTCAAAAAAAATTTCTGGGATTTTTCAAAACATTTTAGGGGTGTCCATATGACTGATAAAGAAAAAGAACTAGCTGAACAGATATTAGATAAAATAGAATCTATAGAAAACAACCTTTCCGATTTTAGGCAAGAAGTGAAGGGGTTCAGAAATGAAGTTAATGGGTTTAATGATGCATTCAATAAAGGATTTAATGGGGTTCATGAAAAGCTGGATAATATCATTGAAATGAATAACAAATAGTGATCGCTGCCATGACTAATAAAAAAGAAAGAAAGGCTATTATAGAAGCCCTTCTTCAATGAAATAATTCTTTATAATCTTAGGGTTAACTTGTAATTCTTTAGCTATTTCTTGATAGGAATAATCTTCCCAAACCATTCTATCTAGTTCGGCTATATCTAGTGAGGCTTTCTTCTTTTTAGATTTAATACTCACAGCACTGACACCAAAAGAAGTTGATTTACCATGAGTAGTACCATAAGGTTTGTGACACCTGTGACGCTGATTAGCATTTTCACCAACCATATGTCCAGCCTTATTAAAGAAGATTACGCCACAGGCACTACATTTAAACGTCATAGAAGAATGGTTATTAAGGTAATGGGTAAGGGCTGTGACAGTGCCACCATACACCTTATCTAATTCCTTTTGAAATGTCTGATCCTTTGCCTCGTACTTCTCATTAGTGTTTACCGCAGGTTCTTCATAAGGTGGCAAATAGTCAGAAGAAAAGCTGTTAACCTCTATTACTTGTACCGCTTTATTAGCATGTTTAAATGTCCGCTTTAATTGTCTTTTCTTACGTTGCTTTAACTTCTTTTTGTTTGCCATTACAAAAACCCCTCTCCTTATTTTAGGTAAAGAAAAAAGACCACCGATTTTAATCAGTAGCCTTTTCTTGTTCTTCCATTGCTTTAATTATCTGTTCCTTAAAGCCAGTATCTTTAATGCGGTTTAACATAGCCTCAGCAAGTCCTTTGTCACTAATAGGAGACTGTTCTTTTTCCTGTTCTTCTCTTAGTTGTAATCCGTACTGCATGGCAACTAAAGGAGGTAAGTTTTTTAATGCCTCCATGTTACCTTTCTTTAATTCTGCCAATACCTCAGGGTCTAAGTTACTCATTTATTCAGTCTCCTTGTTTTTAAATTTGTCTGGAATACGTCCACTAGTTGCTGATTCAATTTCATGTGCTTCTAGTACAATATTAGAACCGTTATATCTTGGACGGTGGCGGTCTGCATTAAATGACTCGTCAAGGATACGTGGGTACATTTCACGAACTTTAGAATCACTGAAAAGGTCGTCTACGTCAGGGAACACCTCTAAGTACTGTTGATGTGATTCCATTCCAACCTCAGCGATTATTGCCATTGTCTGACTAAGAACTCTATCAATAACAGGTTTCACATCATATTGACTAGCAATAGCACCGTCCATAGACAATGCCTTACGGTACACCTTGTAATAGTGATACATGAGTTCTTGCTTTTCTTCCTTAGTCTCAGCTAATAGCGTATCAATAATATTCATTTCCTCAGCAGTCTTTTTCTGTTGGATCCTCAAATAAACAACCTCAGCCACATTAGCTGTTTCTTGGTCAATTAGATTCTGTGCGTACTGTTGCTGTAGGTCTAAAATTTGGTTTTCTAATACTCGCTGCTGTTCTTCCAGCTTATCCGCCACAGCCTTGTATTCTGCAATAGCTTGTTTAATGTTAGGGTATAATTCCATTTCACTAGCTAGCTGTTTAAGTGCCTTTTGGTCAACCTCGACATTTACTTTAAGTTCATTCATTTTAGACATATTCCTTTTCTCCTTTTCCTACACTAGATTTAATTTCTTGATTCTTTTCTCGATTCAACGTCCAATACCTTTATGGCGGTTACTGATAATAACAATCCAATCACTTGTACCCTTTCCTTTCTTTACTGTCGATTATGTTACGAATTGCCACTAATTCAATGTTGCTAATCTGTAACTTCTTAATAGCGTCCTTTAGCTTGTTTTCATAATATGGTGTGAAGTCTAAAGAACCTTTCTCCAATTTTCCGATAGTTGATTTATTTACCCCCATATACTGACTGAACCTGTCTAAAGTTAAGTTGCGTGAATGTCTCACATACTTAATAAAACGGTGATCAAGTTCCGATTATATGGAAGACGTGAATTAACTGTATACATTGATTTCACCTCTCTTGGTTCCTCTTTTTAGAATTGAAATGACAAAAAAAAGGCATGACATTTGAGGCACACCTTAACCCCAAAAACATTCAGAAAGGAAAGATAGAATGGAACTATAGAGAAGTCCAGCATTAAACCTCTCTATTACTTCCTTACACTATAGATTGCGGGACACCCCAAAAATATCGGAACTTTTTAGAAAAATTTTTATTTTTAATGTCCTAAAGTGAACTCAGATTGTCAGTACCTAAGGGAGAGGTTAAAACCTTATCCATATTTCAAGGGGAAAACATCATGGGGAAAACAACAAAGAAAAAGAAACCAATTACTATAAACGTAACAGTAATCAATAAACCATCAAAAGAAGTTATTATAAATACAACAAAGATTTTAAAGACTTTAGGCACTTCTGCTTAGAGTCTTTTTTTGGAGGGAAATAGTAGTTCATAAAATTTATAATTATTTTTTTTCTAAAGTCAGTTTCTTTATTTTGGTAATGTCTATTTATATTATAATGTAGTTATGGAAATAAAATGAGGTGTGTTATGTCTGATAGAACACAGTGGCTTCAAGAGGTAATTCATGCTTTGGAGGAATTAGGTGGACAAGCTACATTAGTTGATATTTATAACAAAGTTGAAGATAGAAATAAAATTGATTTAAGTAGTTATATAGATTGGAAAGCACAGATTAGAAAGCATATTTATTTAAATTCCAGTGACACAGATATTTTTAAGGGTAGAGTTGGTGACGATACGGATCTGTTTTATTCTATTGAAGGTAAAGGAAAGGGAATATGGGGATTACGTGCATTTGTACCTAAAGGAAATAATGTAGATTTAACTGAGGATGATCTTGGTTTCATTGAAGGAAAGAAAAAGTTAAGACAACATATCTATAGGGAACGGAATCCCAAAGTAATAAAAATGGCAAAAGAAAAGTTTAAACAGGAACATAATGGAATTTTATTTTGTGAAATTTGTGGATTTGACTTTTATGAAACATATGGTGAAGTAGGTGAAGATTTTATCGAAGGTCATCATACAATACCTGTTTCAGAATTAGAAGAAGGACAAGTAACTAAGGTAGAGGATATTGCAATTGTTTGTTCTAACTGTCATAGAATGTTACATAGAAAAAGACCTTGGTTGACTAAGGGAGAATTAAAAAGATTAGTCGGAAAAAAATGAGGTGTACGAGTGGAAACGAAAAGTACTCTAATTAAAGAAATTAAGAGAATTTCATGTGAAATATGGGATCAAATGCACGAAGTTATTCAACTCCAGCAGGGTGCTAATGAACCCTCAATTACTAGTTCCATATTCTCTGAGTTGAAAAAACTAGAGAGAAAGGGTCTTAGTATAGCAATTGCAACACGCACAGAAAGCCCAGAGAATATAACTGGTGCAGATATTGAATGGTGGTTAGAGGAAGAAGGGAAGTTTATAGCTTTAAGCATACAAGCAAAGAGGTTATATTCCAATGATGAATACTCTCAACTGGACTATTATGTTGGTGAAGAAAAGAAACCACAGATTGACATCTTAATTGAATATGCCGAACAAAATAAAATGATACCTCTGTACAGTTTTTATAATTTTATTCAATATGAAGGTGGATCAGATGTACATACACAACATGACAAAGCGTGGACGTATGCATATGCCCATGATTTATTAAATGTTAAAACTTCTTCTCCTTCTGACTATCAAAAGAGAGAATATTTAGAGAGTGCATGTGATATTAAACCCATTTATAACATATTTAATATAGGTCTTACTGGTGTATTAGAAAATTATAAAGCAGTCCATGAAAGTATAAATATTAGCAGTTATAAACATTCTGATTGCCCAAGTTATATTAAAGAACTTAAAAGAAAAATAAATGATACAATGCTATATACAACTATAGAAGAGGCTATGTCGATTTTTCAGGGTCACTCTACCCGAACAACGCCACCACCCCCTAAAGAACTTGAAACTAATCAAAAAATATTTATTTACACCAATCTAACACCATACCATGACCATCTAAAAGCGTTGGGTTTTTAAATAACTGGAGGATCATCAATGAGTATAGAATTAAGTCTATTAGTAGAAGACTACATAGATAAGGATAGTATAGAACAAATTATTTTTAACTTAGGTTTTGAAAAAAGTGAAGTTTATGATGATTACTTCTGGTTTAACGCTGATTATGTTTCAACAAGAGGTTGCTGGTTTAGTTATAGCTATGATGTTGAAGTGTTTATTAGTGATGAACCAGAGGTAATCAAAGTGTTTAAAACAGTGCTTAACACAAAGACTTATGCGGGTAGAAGTTATGGAGATATTGAAATGCAAATGGAAGTCCTTCGTAAAATACAAGAAAAACATGGTGGTGAAATCTTTGATCCTGATGAACGGGAATATGGATTTTTTGATAATGACTGGCCAAACTTATCCAGAACCGAAATTGCCTGTGGTTTAGCCTATTTACATTTTAAAGAGAATCTACGTAAAGCAAAGTTACTAATTGAAGAAGTAGATCTAAAAGAAATTGAAGGAGAATTAGCAAGAGGTTATCCCATAAGTAATAAACAGTTATTACGCAACAACACATTGTTGCCATTTTTTGTTTCTGTTCTTGAAACATTTTTGAAATTATTTTTTATGAGATACTTAGAAACAAATGATGAAGCAGTAGATAAAATTTTTCGTAAGAAAGATAAATTACCATATTCAATCGTGAAAGAAATACTTTCAGGTGAAAAGTCTATTATAGACATTGAATTAGAGGACTATTCTTTTCAAAACTTTAAATCTGCTAATAGAGGATATACAAAATATTTGAATTTTGACTTATATGATGTTTTAAGTAAAAGAATTAAATATAACGAGAAAGAAGATACTATTGCAAATGTGTTAAGTGAAATGATAAATATGAGGCATGAGATTATCCATAAGGCGTTATTAGAATATGATTTGGATAAAACAAAAATGGATAAATATTATTACTATATTGAAAAATTCGGTGAAATTTTTATAGCTGACTTTATGAAAAAGCATAAATTAAGATTGTTGATTGAAGAAGAACTATAGAAGGGTATCCTAAAAACGGACACCCTTTTTCCTTACTGATAGACATTCAATTTTTCTTTTAACAAGTTTATGAAGATTCTATCAGCAAAGTTATTATCATTTAGACAAATATAATCGTACCAGCTGTAGTCTTTTTTAATCTTATTTAGTAAATCTATATTTGTACCGTTGGGTTTAGAATAAAAAATAGTGACAGCTTTAAAGTTATCATGTTCACTATGTCGTACATTCTCTATTCGGTTAAAGTCCTGTAATGCTAAAGGTATTTCAATATCTTTATACAAACTGCCTTGAAAGTAATTAGCCACAATATTACTATTTAAGTCACCAACGTCTACTTTTACCTTTTGAGGTATTTTAATTGCTTTTACTGAAAAGTAATATTCAATGGTGTTACCATTCATTACTTTGATATCCGATTGTTGTGTTTTAATCTTCTCATTTCCATACTTATCAAAGTATGTTCTTTTACCATTTAAAGTTCCCCCAGAAGAGACTTTAAGGTAACTATTTGATAAAAGCCACCCTTCTATAATTTTAAGAAGTAGTAACTCGGTAAAACCAGAGAAGTTACTTTTACTACCAAAATACTCTTTAAAGTTATCCGTTAGGTAAATGTAGGCATTACGTATGTCTCTGCATGTTAACTTGTTATGATCTTTTAATAATGTATTATTTAAATCATTTATAAAGTTATTGATAATCGAATTTATCATGTCAAGCGTTTTCCTTTTTATTTAGAATAACGTGCTATCAGGTCTTTACAGGCTTTATCAACCATTTCATAGTCTTGAAATAAAATATGTGCAGGATTATCAAAAACAATTTCTCTATTTTTGCAAGCCGTTTTCCAATCTTCAGAATTACCATGTTGAATAAACACAATACAAGCTAGCCTCTCAATACCGTCGTTCCATGTAACGTCACCCACGAAAACCCTATAATATCTATCCTTACCTTCACTGGATTTTAGAATTTTTCTATCCCACTCATTGTGTACTTTAAGGTCGTTTTTATAATTCACTTATAGCCACTCCTTTTAATAGCTTTTTTAAGAACTCAATAGAGTAAGCAGGTTTTTTCTTATGTAACATAGCATGGCAATTTGGACATACAGGTCTTAAATCAGCAATAGGGTCAACTTCATATTCTTCACCGATAGTATGTAACTCTTTAAGGTGATGAACATGTATAAAGTCCTTGCCAAGATCACCATAAGTTCTTTCAAAATTAAAATCACAAACTACACAACTATACCCATAGTGTTCAATGCATTTCTTTCTGGCTACAGGGTTACGTTCATAAACGTTAACAGATACTTGTTTAGTCGCCCCTTCTGTAAATTTTTCTGGGTTATCTACTTCCTCAGTAGTTTTATTAGGGTATTCTTCATTTTCATCATTAAATTCCCATATGATCTTTACTGGTTTAGTGTTCTCATATTCTTTTACTCTACCGTTACCTTGATATACAAAGTTAGGATTACTACTGTCCTCACGTGTGAAAATATAAATGTTTCCTTTCGGATTTAACATGGCTTGAATAGTTGGTGTAGATAATGAGTGATGATTTTTACCGAACCACTGAAATTCATCACCAATAAACTTATTGTCATAATCATGCCCAGTACGTCCAGCAGAGTTAATGTTGGCGAATATAAAAATGTCATTATTGAAGGTAGTGTAACCAGTGTTCCAATTACCACCTTGTTTTTCTTCGGGAACATTGAAAACCCTATAAACGTCTTTTCTAGCATATTCATTTCCTACTTTAAGAGGGATAGTGTTTGTGTTTTTAGGACTATCTACAAGTATGGAAATTTTTCTTAACGTTTGTGGATTTAAAGGCATTGAAGAAGCTTGAAAGCCTTCAACCAAATACTTATCAAATTCTTGTTCTTCTAAATTTAAATCATCAAGTAGTATTGGTCTATTTAATAAGTTTCTTATGTATCTAACAGGTACTCGATAATTTTCTTGATCGCTTTCCTCGTAATAATGTTCGTCTCTTTCTGATGAATAAATTGGTTCATCAGTAACTTCAACTACTGCGTAAATCCCACGCTTTAGCTTGGGTTTACCGTTTAGTTGTTCTTTATTTCTATAGTCGTGACCAACTCTAATAACACCTAATTGTCTTTCTTTAAACCAGTCTTTTTGCCAACTAGTTATTGAAAAGGTATCTTCAACTTTGTTTGAGGTTAAGAAGTCATCAATAGCCCATTTCTTTGGATTACAGAAAAATGTCCAAAACCCAGTAGGCTCAACTTTACTTTCATTATTGTTTTCTGTCTCAATACCCAATTCATTTAATTTAGCTAATCTAACATTTTCATCAGTTGTGAAAGCATAGGTATTTCCATTATATGACCAAGTTTCTCCAAAAAATATTCCACTTTCTACTTGCTTGTATGGTATGTATTCGTAATCTGAGTACTCTTTTAACCATTTTGAAGCTGATTGAATAGAAGGAAATTCTTTTAATTCTATCCCATTTTTAAAAATAATTACTGGTTTTTCTATCTTATTTACTGCAACAGGGTTTCGTAGACTCATTTATTTTCATCCTTTTTATATATTTATTTTAATATTCATAAAAAATGATGGTAGGTCACTTACTAAAAATACTTCAAGTGTTGTTATGATTTATCAAATGGTTAAAGACATTTGATAATAAAAGTTAACTTATTGAATTTAATTCAAATATGTCAAATCATAAAGAATTAAATCTTAAAGCACTATAGTACTGATTGATAGTTTTACCTTACTTCTTATCTTATCAAACTCTGTGACAGTAAATGAATGCACTCAGGAAATTCTTATAGCTATAGTAAGAGGTTAGTTTCTAAACAGCAAATACATGTTAATGGAACTATCATTATTTAATATAATACCGTAACGATTTTCGTAAGGAGAAGTACAAAAGGTATATTGCTATTGAAAAAGAAACTGTATATAATCATTATTATTAGATTGTCGTGTGCAGAGATAATATATTAAAAATTACAATTACCTGTAGAATTACATAATATCACTGTAAATAAAGGTATAATAAGATATGGATACTGGAACTTTCCGACTCAAAATCGTGTTCCTCTGGAGTGCCGGTTCGACCCCGGCCACCGGTATCATGAAAGCTTATAGAAAAAAGGTCTCAACTTAAATGTTGGGGCCTTTTTTCTATGTCTTTAATACGACAAAAATAATCCAGAATCGTGTGCGGCGAATCGTGTGCTTAGGAGGTCGTAATGAGAAGACGTAAAGAATTAACAGAAGATGAACTAAGAATTATTAAGAAGAAGATTTCAGATGAAGAAGCATATGAAGCCTTTTTTAAGGACTGCTATTTAAGAAACTTAAGACCAGCGACGATTGAATACTACAAAAATGAATTTCATGGAGCAAAGCGGATTATTAATAAGCAGCTCGTTAAATGGGTACAAAAGGACGTAGAAAGCTTAATTCTCCAGAGTAAGGAACTAATGAAGGTTACTACTATTAATACCCGATTGAGAGCTCTAAGAGCATTCTATAACTTTTTATGTAAGAGCAAATTTATCGATAAGAACCCAATGAAGAACATCAAATTATTAAGGGATAGACAAAAGACAATTGATACATTGGACAATAAAGAAATTGAGAAACTTATAGGGACAATTAGAAAAGAAAAAAAGTTTATATCCTTTAGAGATGAAGTAATCATACTTGTTTTCCTGGATACTGGAGTCAGATTGTCTGAACTTGTAGGCATTGAAGTAGATGATGTTAGGGGGAACATTATCATTATTAGAAGAACAAAGAATCTCTTTGAAAGAACGGTTTACTTATCTGAAACGACACAAGAGCAGCTAAGTAGATATATAAAGATAAGAGGAGATGTTGAGACGACCAAGCTGTTTATAAGCCAAGATAATAAAGAATTAAATCGACATAGCATTCAAACTAGGCTTACTAAGAGTTTGGGAAGAAAGCAATGATAAATAAGCGAGTTAGTCCTCATACATTTAGACATACGATGGCTAAGAGGATGATTGTTTCAGGTGTGGATGCATTCTCTTTAATGCATTTACTTGGTCATACAGATATCACTGTTACTAAAAGATATGTGAATTTATGGGGACAAGATCTGGAGCAAAAGCATAAGTTGCACGGAGCATTAAAAGGATTGAAAATGTAGGTAATATATCCCAACTTATATTTTACGAACAAGTGTACGTTGAATTATAATAATAAAAGAGATGGCAAATGAGTTTGGCGGCTCTACCATCTCTACACAAAAAACAGAAGAATTAACTTCTAATTAAATTTTAGCAAGTTTCTTTTTCTGTGTCAAAAGGGGAAAATTTTATGAAACTCATGTCACTTTTAAGTGGAAAAGGATTTGTCATGTTTAACAAAGAACTAGCTCATGAAGTATCAGTCAACGGAGCAATTATTTTTGGACAGTTATGTTCAAGCTATGAAAGTTTTGGAAGTAAGAAAATGCTAACTGTACGAGATGGTAAAGAGTACTTTTATTTAACTAGTGGAGTTTTGGAAGAAGAAACAGCTTTATCATAGAGGCAGCAATTGAAAGCAATTTAGAAGATGCAGGATATATCGAATCGGTAATCATGGGTTCGCCTTCTAAGAAGTACTTTCATGTCACAGATAAAATAGTGCAGCAGTTACTTCCAAAAGTTGCTGTCAGCTCTGTAAAAAGCGCAGACCTAAACGAGGAAAATGAACAAGGAACTTCAGTACAAAAACAGTCTAAAGATTTTTTGAGCTATGATAAAAGTGTAACCCTAGCTATAACTAAAGAGCAATCCAAGCCTGTACAAAAGTTACCAGCTTATAAAAAGAAAAATATTAATCCCATCTAATCAATTTAGATTTAGATGATTTTGAGGATTAATAACTTATGCTCTATTTTTTTATTATAAGATAAAAATTTTATATCTATCTATCTATATGGTTACTTAATAGTTTAAGATTATTTGTTAATAGTTTATGTTAATATAATAATGGTTAGCTTATCCATAAAAGGATGTAACTGAAATGAGTGATAATCGAACTATGACTCGGAGGAACTTACAATGAACAAATTTAGATGGTCAATGGTTGGACTTATAACAGCTGCAGCAGTTATCTCAGTGGTAATGACAATTTATCAGAATGCTAAAAATTATGAAGAAAGGCGGGAATCTAGAAGTGCTCCTGTGGAAATTTTGAATAAGGATGATGAAGAAGCAGAAATGGAAGAACAAACTTCAGAAATTGGTGGAGTTCAAGATGAAACTGGTCTTACCCAAAATTCAACTCAAGAAGAAGTTATGGATGTTATGCACCATATGACTCATCAAAAAGTTATTGCAGAAGAGAAATGGGGAGCAGTTGAGATGAATTCCGAAAACATCAATGCAGTTTACGATATTGTGGTTGATAGCGATTTCATGCTTAAAGGTGATTTGTTAAATATCGTATCTGGTTGGAAAGAAGGAAACTTTGACAACGTTGCTCAAGATCATAACTACTTTTGGGAGTATCAAAATGGAACTGTTGGAAAAGCCACCGGAATCCTTAACACAGATGAAGAAGCAGAATTTATCGATAATAACTTTTAACAAAAAATGAGCCAAGCCAGGCTTATTTTTTATTTTAAAATCAATATTTTATTAACCAAAACAAAAAGGACCTGGGTGGTCCTTTTGTAGCTTGTCCCAATAATCCTATAAAACTAAATATGGAATTTCCTTACCCTTATAGTATGGAAAAAAATTCGATGTTGCAAGGTGTCTTTAGTATTGCCTTTTTTAGGGTATTCCCTTGTGAGCTGCCGTTAAGCACAAGTTAATAGACAAAACAACGGAAAAAATAGCTGATTTTAAGCAGGAGAAAACTGTTCTACAATTCGATTTTTCTAGCTTTATCGACAGTGAAAAGTTAGAACCGTTTACTGTAGAACTGCCAAAATAATGCACTAGCATCTATGCACTTAGTGTTGCAACAAAATATAGTTAGGACCACGAGGACAGCGTACATTTTGGTTAGCTGTCTTTTTTATGGCAAAAGTGAACATTAAATCTAGATACAGTCTATATTATCCTTATTCAAGGGAACTATATAACCAATTAACTTAATGATGTCAGGAGCAGGGGGATTAATAATGAAAGTACTGTCGATGATCCAGCCTTGGGCAAGCTTATTTGTCCTTAGGGAAGCCGAATATGAAACAAGGACTTGGAGAACGCATTATCGGGGTCCTCTTGCTATTCATACGAGCAAAAAAGTAGATAAGCCCGCCTGTAGACTGGATGGAGTTGCCGAGCTGCTGGCTAAGCATGGGTATACAGAAGATAATCTGCCGACCGGAATGATAATTGGAGTCTGCAAGCTGAAAAACTGTTTGAAAATAGAAGAAAACAATGGAAACTGGGCGGTCTTAGAAGATAGTCGGGTTATTTCAGGGAACGACTTGTTTTTAGGGGATTACAGAGTTGGCGGCTATGCCTGGGAAATTGAGGACATGCGGATGCTCGATGAATATATTCCTGCAAAAGGGCAGCTTGGGCTGTGGGAGTTTAGCGGAAAGATATAAGTATCAAACCATAGTGGCACTGAATCTGGAAATTCTATGCTTGTGGTTCTCTTTGGGGTTGCCATTTGATTAGGAATTTACTGTTTTTTTGGTGGTTTTTCATAGTTCTGAGACTAATTTTTGCTTGTTTCCCCATTGCGCGGTTCAAAAAGAGGGAGAAATATGATGGTTTTTAAGGGATATCGGTTTCCGCAAATGGGGAATTTAACATTTTTTAGCCCGACTCAAAATCGTGTTCCTCTGGAGTGCCGGTTCGACCCCGGCCACCGGTATCACCAATAGCGAAGAATCGCTATTACATCAAGCTTCACACTTAATTGTGTGAAGCTTTTTTGTGTTCATGACGCACTACAGAACATGTTCAAATAATGTGCGGGGGCATTATGCAATGGTTTTTAATCACTCCAGAATGAAGGGAATTGAAACCAAGGAGCAAACAAAATCGAATCAAACAATTGGCAGCTTATCGGAGTTAAAAAGGTGATAGAATCTTATGCACTGAAATCGTTTATTTTATCAACGTTTGTTCTTACAATTAAAAAGAAAAAACGAATGGGTCAAAGAGTATTAACTCTGCCATTCGTTTCGTAAACTTTGTTAATTGATTTAGATTTCAATATTCATAGCATTCAAGTCTGCTTCCGTATAGCCAGAAGCGGAGAGTGCGATTTCAATTTTTTCAGCAGCCTTATAATCAAATAATTTGAATTTAGACATTAATGCGAAAGCATTTTGATTTTCGATCGCCAAGGCAACAGCCTCCACGTCTTGCAGTAACTTCAGGTCTTCAATGTAGAATTGAGCGGTTCTCATAGCTAAATACTCATTCGTTGTAGTCGAACTGTAGAAAAGCCTTGTTAAAGTGGCGATTGCGTTAGGAACGAAAATCTTATTCATAATTACCCCTCCACTATTCATAATATTCTGTCACCTGAGTCATTACTAGTATGAGTCACTCTAAAAATGTTGTCAATCTTTATCTTTTGAGCATATTTACTCACCAGTTGAAAGTAGGTATATATTGAAATTGAGTAATAAAATATCTGAGACTTTTCCAAAGGCAAAAATCATTGCACAGGGCGCACGAAGTAGGCGAAAGAATGAAGTTTGTTTACGAAACGAACCAAATTATATGTACCATGTTGTTTCAAGCTCGATCGTTAGGTCTCAGGCTCGATCATAACCAATTGGATTATATACTTCATCCAATTACTTTATTCAACAAATGGGCCATTTTTTTCAGAAATTCTTTCAATGATGAATTCGTTTCTGTGTTCGAAACTTTTAAACGGTTTATGAAACAGCAGACCCTTATAAACTGTAAAGAAGGCGGGCTTCCACATTCCGCAGCTCTCCAGATGAAACACTATCAGCCACAATTATTTGCATTGTTCTCGTAGTTGTCATTCGTTTGTCTGGATGCTTCAGTTGTAGCTGCTGTTGTATCGCTCGGAAAAGTTCATTATTTTCTGGACGGTTGGCGTTATAGATTTCTTGTAAACTTTTTGATTTTCCCATGACCTTTCCTACTTTCCATCAAGTGTGAGATACATATGAAAGCTTCTTATGCGATAATATTCGTATGTTCTATATTTCCGTCTTATCGCTTCTAATTCCTTCTTTTTTTAATTAAATCTTTAAAGAACAGAGAAGGTTGCCCCTGTTTTTTTACAAGGCATTAGCCCATCTGTCTTACAGCTTGACCTTTGTTATATATGTTGTTGTTGTTGTTCAGGATCAAAGTAATTCTGAATCACGATCTGCGTAGGAGTACATTATTGTGAGGATAGAATATTCATATGAGGCATGATGCATTACTCCCGTTATCATCAGCGTTTCAAATGGAAAGAACATGGTTTGGCACTATCATCCACTCTCTGGATACGATAGAAATGGTAAAGGTATTCGGATTGAGGGTGCACATGCGTTCTATGGCAGTGCAAAATAATCTCGTATTGTAATATGCTTGATTTATAAATAGGGGGGACAAGATGTTAAGCGTTGAAAGGGATCCAAAAAATAGAGTTTATCAGGAACTAATTGATTTATGCTTTGAAGTATGTGATGAATTTCATCTAGTTATTAGAACCGATATGGGTGCAATAAAAGACTTAGAGGAAATCATAAATAAGTTCAAAGCATCATTAAAAGAAATGAGAAGCGAATCAACATGGGCTAGTACAACTCTTGGTGATAATCAAACTGCAAATGTTTATTATTTTTATGCTGATGGGAATGCAAAATCAATAATAAAAATGATTGCAAAATCTCTTTTTCAGTGGGAAATGCCTAATTTGCCTGAGGATTTGTCTTTTTTTAAACAAGGAAAGGTCTGGCTGGCTACTTCTTCTCATGAAAAACAATGCTTCATTTTTCCTGAGAATGAAACCGAAGCTTCAAAAATTATGGGTATTGAAGGTTTAAGAGTTGAAGAATTGGATGATTAACCAATGATATGTCTTTGAATATATACACATAACAAAAAAAGATGAACCCTATTTGATTCCAACGCAGCATTAAAATCAAGATCTCAACGATTATGTGAGGTCTTTTTTCTTTAAACACGACGAAAATAATTCAGAACCGTATGCATTTAGATTAGGGGAGTATGGTTAGACCTTATAATGGGTGAATTAGTATCAGTAAGAAGCATATGAAAATTTCTTTAAAGAATTATTATTTAAGAAATCTAAAACCAGGAAAGTGCCGCTTCGTAGTTTTTTAAATAATATCGATGAAATATGGTAATAAATAATAAAACCACTATCTAAGAACGCTTCACAAAACAAATTTTCTAAGGGGCGGAAAATTGTGAACAATATGGGATGTCAATGCAGTTCCAATGAAGAATTACAGCAACTGGTCGATGAGGCAAAAAAATATACAAATATGGGAACAGTGGCAGACTATATACCGGCTCTTGAGAAGGCGAATCCTGGGGATTTGTCTGTTGCAATTTACTATCCTGACGGAAAAGGATATTGTGCGGGGGATGTAAGAGGTAAAATGACCCTGCAAAGCATATCGAAAGTTTTGACACTTGCTCTGGTATTAATGGAAAAGGGAGAGGAATATGTCTTTTCCTATGTAGGAAAAGAACCTACCGGCGACCCTTTTAACTCAATTGCCAAGCTAGAGACAAACAAGCCATCCAAGCCGTTAAACCCGATGATCAATGCAGGAGCATTGACTGTGACCCACATGATTGCAGGTAACAGTGTAAATGAGCGATTTCAGCGTATTTTACATTTTATCCGGGAGTTGACGCAAAATCCTACTATCGGTTTTAATGAAGATGTTGCCCGGTCAGAATACAATACAGCAGACTTGAATAGGTCTTTAAGCTATTTTTTAAAGCAGCATAATGTAATAAATGAGGATGTGGAGGATTTAATCGAATTGTATTCGAAGCAGTGTGCCATTGAAATGGACAGTCAGGATTTAGCGAGGATAGGCTGTGTGCTGGCCATGAATGGGAAAGATTTGTTGACGGGAAAGCAAATCATCCCCGGGGACATTGCACGTATTTGCAAGACATTCATGGTTACTTGCGGCATGTATAACGCATCAGGTGAATTTGCCATTAATGTTGGCATACCGGCTAAAAGCGGTGTGTCAGGGGGAATCATGGGGGCCGTCCCCGGAAAATGTGGGATTGGAATTTATGGTGCAGCGCTGGATGAGAAGGGGAACAGCGTTGCCGGGATAAAAATCTTGCAAATAATGGCGAAAAAGTATTCCTTAAGTATGTTTAATTTGTAAACATTGAAACCATTATCGAGTGAGTCGGATGTTAAAGGAGTTCAGTGTAAACCCTTGAGGAAACAGATCATTTACCTTCACAGCAGCAAAAAAAGACCTCTGCACATAAGGGCAAGGTCTTAAGCTGGTTATAACAAGTTGGAGAAAAGAGATACTTTTTTATATAAAGCATTTACCTCTTTATTTCGATGTTCCCCGATTTCATTTTTTAGCTGGCCTTCCATATCGGTCATTAAATCAGCTAACTTCAATGCCTTTTGTCTGTCGGAAATATTGCTGCGAATGATAGATTCATATTTTGCATTGTATTCAGTCAGTGACATTTCTTCCGTCCTCCCATAGTGTAAAGTCATTTAAGCTGCCCTCTGTTCCTTCTTCAGCAACCCCAATGTACTTAAGTGTAATTACAGGGTGTGAATGGTTAAGGATCATTTGTAACTCAGTGAGGTTCTTACTTCGTTTATAGTGCCAGTACCCGAATGTTTTCCGCATGGTATGTGTACCGACGCCCTCGATGTCCACCATGTCAGCTGCTTTATTAAGCTGTCTGTAAGCTTGTATCTTACTTATTGGCTTATCGCCCTTGCGTGAGGGGAATAGCCATTCACCATCAATGGTGGCTATATAGGCGGCCAATTCATTACATATAGTATTAAGCTGTATCATTCTTGGCTTTTTTGCTTTCCCTTCCTTGATGATGACCTCCATCTTGCCTTCAATGTCCTTTATCTTCAGCGATAATAAATCAGTTACACGCAATCCGGTATTGATGCCTAACAAGAACAATATGTAGTCTCTCTCGCTGCAATGTCTTTTCAATGACCATTTCATATCATCTAATTTTTCCGATGATCTGATTGGTTGAACGTCTATTAAATGTTCTTTTGGCAAAAGTGATCACCCTTATTTCACGCCAATGGAATCAGTATTTTGAATGTATACTTTTAAGAGTAACACTGAAAAAGGATGGAAGTCAATTTGAGGAGTATACTGATATTTTTTGGACTGTCCTTTTTATAGGGTTCGGAGTATTTTAGTTGTTTATTGAATAATAGCAATAAACAACTTCTGGAACTTGATATACTGAAAATAGTAATATTTTTCTAAACTAGTGTTATTGATGGATATTTAATAGATGAATTAATTCATTCTGAATTTATTATGCTAGCAGGATTGGGGAAACCACCATGAAGAGAGTTTTAGCTATATTGAAAAAGGTACTGCCTTTAAGCTCAAGGTTGATTACTATGGCAATTATGATAGCCGTTTTTTACTGCATGTTCATGTTCGCAGACCTGGAGAATGAAAAGGTAGACAGAGAGCGTCATAACGAGCGATCGGTGAATTTTGAAGAGATGAGCGATCAAGAGTCTGAATCTGAAGATAATCCAGCAGGTTCTATGGTGAACTATTGTAAAGATAGCGCTAATGAAGGTCGCACCTCCAGTTGGTTTGGTATCGAAGAAAACGAAATGGAACCTAGCGAATACACGGTCGAATGCATTGAACACCTGGAATAGCAGCTGAGTTCCTATGGATCATCCGGAAATTTGAAATTCAGGATTCACTACAAGGACATCCGGGGAGGTCAGGGATATCGGAACAAGTTGAGAATTGGGAAAAGGTTTGGATATATACGAAACATTCCTGAAAGTCACTTCCAAAGATTTTGCTGATTGTCTTAATGGCGTGTACGGAGAATAATAATTGGTTTGGTAAATAAGGTCTTCACTGAAATGCTTGGTGACGAACCGGGTACACAGCGGGGGAGGTCTTATTTGTTGCATACAGAACATTGACATTAGCCTGTTTGGAGCTTAACCAAACAGGTTTTTAGTATGAAAGGAAATCCAATGGAAAAAATGGAATAGGATATAAAGAAGAATGAAGGAAAATTTTTCACCCCCATATCTTTTTCTCTTTCTGAAACGTTTATAGGATAGAGGGTGTTGAAGGAGTGAGAAAAAATGATAAATAAGTTAAGGGAAGATATTTCTGAAGAAAATGATAACGGTGCGATTTTGCGTGAAGTCTATCCTGAATTGCTGCGGTTTTGCCGATTCCTGACCCAAAATAATTGGGATGGGGATGATTTGGCACAGGAAACGATATTGAGGGCAATGCAGGGCTATGGAAAGAAAACGGAGATAACAACCGCTCTATTGAAGACGATTGCCCGCCATTCCTGGATTGATACGATTAGAAAAAGGAAAAAAGAATCCTTAGACGATCTGTTGGATACCGAACAGCAGGGGGCAGGAGGGGAAAATGTTTTTGAAACGGTTGAATATATAATTAAATCCCTTACCCCGAAACAAGCTGTAGTGTTCATATTAAAGGAAGGGTTCCTCTATCGGTCAAAAGAAATCTCAGATTATTTGAACACCACGGAAACAGCAGTAAAAGCCATCTTGAACCGTGTGAAAAAGCGTTTTGACAATGACGTTGATGAGCGTATGTTGTCTTGTGTGGAAGATTGGCAGGATGAGGAGGAACAGCGGCTCATGTCCCTGATGACACAGGCTTTAAAAGCCCAAAATCCTGATATCCTCATTAGAAGCATCCCATCTTTTAAATCCCTGAACAGTGAATCGATGATTCCTAAACTGATGAATCGTCCGATTCTTTCTCAATCAAGCTTCACTCCTTCAAACACACTCTCAATGGCTGCATAGCCAATTATATTGTTAGGAGGAAGAAGAGATATGACCACAATTCCATATGTAATTGAGCAATCAAGCAAGGGTGAGCGCTCGTACGATATTTATTCCAGACTTCTAAAAGACCGTATCATCATGATTGGGGAAGAGATCACCGATCATTTAGCCAATAGCGTGGTTGCCCAATTGTTATTCTTGGCAGCGGATGCACCTGATAAAGAAATTACCATCTTCATAAACAGTCCAGGGGGATCGACCAGTGCCGGTTTCGCCATTTATGATACGATGCAATATATTAAGCCTGATGTCCGGACTGTATGTACGGGGATGGCTGCATCATTCGGTGCCATGCTTTTATTGGCGGGTACGAAAGGGAAAAGGTGCGCTTTGCCAAATAGTGAAATCATGCTTCATCAACCGCTAGGTGGGGCGAGGGGGCAAGCCACGGAGATTGAAATTTCTGCCCGAAGGATTTTAAAGCTAAAGGATCATATCAATCAAATCATCTCGGAAAGGACCGGTCAGCCTATCGAAAAGGTGGCGAAGGACACAGATCGTGATTATTTCTTAAGCGCAAATGAGGCGAAGGATTACGGTATAATCGATGAAATAATCGTTCAGGCTAATTAATCCTGATAAAAACGCGATGTAAGCTCAAAATATTCTGGACGAAAACGAAAGGAAACTGCCGATTGCATATCGGCAGTTTCTTTTTACCCTCTTTCATTACTCCATATATTTATCCACAAACCCCATACCTTGTTCCAATACTATTCCGGATCCACTACCTCAGCTTCACAATGCCCGGCACCCGGTATTATCAATTTTTCTTTGTCTACTTTTGCTGCATTAAATATGTCATCCAGCATGGAATAAGTGACTAATGAATCTTCTTGAAAAAATAGAATGGTACCTTGGGGAATTATCGATATCTGAAACTACTGTAATTCTTCTTGAAGGGATAAGAAGGTTGGATGTCTACCTTTTCTGGATAGTACATCCATTTAATATGTTAAAATAAATATTATCTGACATTATCAATCTTGGAGGAAGTTTTATGAAGAAAACGCAAAAGGTTTTACTTGTTAGTGGAATCTCTGCTGTTGCATTATTCGGGGTGGGGGCTGCTTCCTTTAAAATCATGGAGAACTCCAATGAGTACGAAAAAGCCCAACTGGTAATTGAAGCCAGGGAAACCAAAGAACAAATTGAAAGAGAAAGAGAAGATGAAAAAATCGAAGCCCAAAGGGAAGCAAAAGCGAAAGCTGCGGAACTTGAGGCCAAAACTGCGATATACGATGGGATCGAATTTGAAACAGGACTTGATGAAGGCTCAACCGAAATGGAAGTCATGGACGTCATGCATAAAATGACTCATCAAAAGGTTCGCTCGCAAGATAAATGGGGAGCTATACCGATGTCCCCTAAGATAATAGAAGAAGTTTATAAAATAGTGGATTCAAGTGATTTTCAGCATAGAGATAGATTGCTGGCCATCGCTGCCCGGTGGCGAGACTTTGATTTTAGCACGATCGTTCAGGACCATAACTTCTTTTGGGAAGACAAAGAAGGCACCGTTGGAAAAGCCCATGGAACATTAAGTCGGGCAGAAGAGGTTGAATTCATTGAAGTTAATTTTAAATGAGGGGATAGAAAGTACTTAAAATGCCAAAGGGCGAGTGGAAAGACCTGTTCAAAAAGAAAATACTCAAACCTCCTGCAATAAGGCCAGTTCCTCAGGAGGTTTGAGTATTTTCGAACCTTTCACTCGATACAGGAGTTTATTTTTTAATAATTAGTTTGCTTGACTCGTTCTCCTTGTTTACGGGAACGTCTTTACCTACAGTGACCCTGCGAACGACGCGATGCTGTTCCCCGTAATCGGCAATAGCATAATGCTGCGTGGCCAGGTTATCCCAAATGACCACGTCCCCTTCACTCCATTGCCAACGGACGGTATTTTCTAAGCGCGTGACGTATGAATCGAAGATACTTAATAATCTTTCAGATTCACTTGTTGTATATCCTTCCACTCTTCCAGCAAAACCACCTAATAACAAATGCTTTTTTCCTGTTTCTGCGTGCACGTGAACGACTGGATGCCTTGTTTTATAAATGGTGGATTCGAATATATCACGATATTTCTTTTTAACCTCATCATCAATGTTTTCGGCTGGTTTGAATTGTGCATAATCATATTCATTTGTATGGATTGCCCATAGTCCGTCAGCTAATTTCTTCAATCCATCCGGCAGGTCCTCATATGCTTTATTGGTATTTGCCCAGACTGTATCGCCGCCAACATCAGGGATGGTTACACCTCTTAAAACAGAGTATTTAGGAACTTCTGGAACAAAAGTGACATCAGTATGCCAATGGTTTGCTTTAGCACCCCGTTCGGAATCAAGTTCGAAAATATAGTTAGTATTGTCTTTGACCGGTACTGTAGGATGTGCATAAGGCTCACCCAATAGTTTGGCAAATGCTTCTTGGCTGGCATCGTCCAAATGGTTTTGACCTTTGAAGAATACGACTTTATGATCGTTTAACGCTTGTTTGATTTCACTGAAAATAGCTAAATCCAAGTCTCCGCTTAATTGGACTCCTTGAATTTCCGCTCCAATCCTTCCTGCTACCGGTACCACTTTTAATTGTTGTGTTTTAGTTTCCGTCATAATCAATCTCCTCCTGTAAGGTATGTTTTTTTATTTTTTAAAGGCTTCATCAATGTATTCATTGTGGATCTGATTTTTAAAATTAAATGATTTCTTGATATAACCCACACCAGCTAAAGTATCGATGGATTCTTGTTGTGCTTTGATGGCATCTTCGGTAAAGAAGATATTTGGTTCTTCGGCCGTTATTATTGTCTTGACCGTACCCACAGGCAATTTAGTTTCTTTGGAATAAATTTCAGATGCTTCATCTGGATTTTCAATTTGCCAGTCGGCAGCTTTTTTATAAACCTTTAAATATGCTTCTACAATTTCAGGATGCTCTTCGGCAAAGCCTTTACGTGCAATGATAGCTCCAGGTGCTAATATTTTTCCTTTTACTTTAAGTGCGACAGCATTCCCTTTTTCAATATTATTAAGGTAATAAGGGTTCCATATCGCCCAGGCGTCCAATTGTTTGGTTTCAAAAGCTGCTTGAGCATCATCCGGTTGTAAATTGATCAGTTTAATGTCATCAGTCGTTAAGCCATGGGCTTTCAATGCCTTGATTAAATACACATGACCCGTTGTCCCCGAGGCAACACCGACCGTTTTTCCTTTTAAGTCTTCAATCTTCTTTATGTTACCTTCTGCTTGAGCCAGAATCCGGACAGATGACTCACCCCGTCCTGTTTGTGCAATCACTTCGAATGGCAGATTCTTATCAATGCCGGCAATCAGTGCACCATCCCCTAAAAAAGACAGGTCAACCCGATTGGAAGCAAGGGATTCCAAAAGCGGGGGCCCACTCGAGAATTCACTCCACTCGATTTGGGCATCCAGTTTAGAAAACTCTTCGTTGAACAATCTCTTTTCCTTTGCAATGACCAATGGTCCCATCTTGCCATTTAAGGCAATATGAACTTTCAGTGGATCACTTTTCCCGGAAGCTTTGCCGGCATCGGAATTACAGCCTGCCAATACAGTGATGCTAATGATGGCAAGTAGTAATGCGGTTAACTTGTTACGATATTCCTTCATGAATTCCCTCCTTCTCTAATACACTTACCACATCTGGATAGTCAGATTAATGACGAAAAAGAGATTCAACGAAGAGTATGCCGGGGTTACTCTTCATTGAATCTCCGGTAGTCCAGTTGATTCACATGACCTTTATTTAATTGGCTCCTGTGTGAAGCGGATTTGTGTATGAATGCATCTTAACAGCTGTTAGAATTATCTGTCAATTACTTTTTCACTATTAATCCGATAAAATAAATTGGTATTAGGTGTTGATTATAAATAATCGATAAGTTAATATAAAATGAAATATTGAATCGACTAGTTAACTAGAGATTCAGCAAAGGGACAATATGTGCCTTATTGCTGGATCTCTATTTTTTTATTTGAGAAAGGGTGAGGGTATTGGTTGCGACGTTAGAAATTAATCAAGTAAGCAAAACATTTAAGAATGAGAATGAAAGTGTCCATGTTTTGGATAATTTAAATCTGACCGTCAACAATGGTGAATTCGTCACCATCATTGGTCCGAGCGGCTGCGGGAAAAGCACATTATTAAAGTTGATCGCAGGACTTGATTCAGACTTTGACGGAGCAATCATGGCAGGTGATCATCCGGTTAGCGGCCCTTCTAAAGACCGTGGTTTCATTTTTCAGGAGCATCGCTTATTTCCATGGCTAAACGTGGAGAAGAATATTGCAGGTAACCTTCCATTAAAGAAACCGGACATTCGAAAAAGGGTGGATGATTTGATTTCACTTGTTAAACTAAAAGGATTTGAAACGGCGTATCCACGCCAATTATCCGGTGGAATGTCGCAGCGTGTTGCCATTGCCAGGGCTTTATTACGTAATCCGGAAGTATTATTACTGGATGAGCCATTCGGTGCGTTGGATGCATTCACGCGAACGCATCTTCAAGAGGCTTTACTAGAAATATGGGAGAGGAATAAGACAACGATGGTGCTTGTCACCCATGATATAGATGAATCCATCTTTTTATCGAGGAAAGTGGTCGTCATGGATGCAAAGCCTGGACGGATTAAAGCTATCGTTCCAATTGATTTGCCATATCCAAGAACTCGAACAAGCAAAGCGTTTCAGGAATTCAGGTCCGTCATATTAACCCAACTTGATCATCATCCAGTAGAAGTGGAAGATTGGAGCATTTAATTAAATTTTTGAAAAAAGGAAGGATGAAAATTATGTCTACACAGACCGTTGCTCAAAACAAGCCGCTTGTCATTAGGGAAACGACAAAACAATCCAAACTCGCCAAATCGGCATTGCGGGGTTCGGTCCTTCCCGTTGTCGTGTTGATTGCATGGCAAACATTAGGATCGGTTGGCATCCTGCCTGCCCAATTATTCTCATCACCTTTATTGATCGTCACGACTTTCATTGATCTCGTTCAGTCGGGGGAAATGGGCATGCATTTACAAATCAGTTTAACGCGGGCTATTCTAGGCTTTGCATTAGGTGGTTTTTTAGGATTATTGTTTGGAGTCATCGTTGGCATGCAAAAAAAATCCGAGGAATATTTAAACCCGAGCATTCAAATGTTACGAACGGTCCCTTTACTTGCTATTACCCCTTTATTCATTATGTGGTTCGGATTTGGTGAACTATCCAAAGTGCTGCTTATCGCTTTAGGTGCTTTTTTTCCTTTATATTTACAAACTTTTTTGGGACTTCGGAATGTGGATAAAAAACTGTACGATGTTGCCCTAATATTGGAGTTTAGCCGACGGGAACAAATAACGAAGCTCATGATTCCTGCAGCTTTGCCAAACATATTACTTGGTATCCGTTTAGCCTTAAGTGCGGCTTGGATGTGCCTGGTCGTGGCTGAATTGCTGGGTGCGGATAGAGGGGTGGGCTTCATGATCCAGGATGCCCGTTCATTCATGCAAACGGACGTCGTATTCGTAGGCATCATCATTTTTGCCCTCGCTGGTAAAATCTCAGACTCGTTTGTCCGCTTTTTAGAAAATCATTTGCTGAAATGGCAAGATAGTTTTAAAGCCTAATTGAAAAAGGATGACCGCCCGGTGATGGGGGGTCATCCTTTTTCTTATTAGGGATATATATTTAATCTATTTTTTTATATAAGGGCAAATAAATGGTGAACGATGTTCCTCTGTTCACTTCGCTCTGTACCACGATTTTCCCTTTGTATTTTTGAACGATGGAATAACAAACGGTCAGGCCGATACCGGTTCCCCTATCTTTAAGTGAATAAAATGGGGTACCTAGAATTTCAAGCTGTTCTTTTGAGAGACCTATTCCTGTATCCGTTATTCGTATTTTTGCCATAGTGCGTTCCTGCTCTGTTTCCACCTTGATGAATCCAGGTTTGTTCATTGACTCAATTCCATTTTTCATGATATTGACCAGTATCTGTTTAAGTTCGATGGGATTCATGTTAATGTGCAGGTCGTCACGGAAATCCAGGAGAAAGCCTATGTTACGATTATTGGCGAAACTGGTTAATAAATCGGAAATCTTTTGGATTTCATAATTTAAAGGTATGACCTGTACATTATCCGTATGCGGTTTTGCCAAAGACAAATAGTCATTGATTATCACTTGTGTATATTCAAGTTCCGTAAGCATGGTCTGTACATAAAATTTTTCCGTTTCATTCAGTTCCTTCTCTTGATCTAATAACTGGGCAAACCCTTTAACGACTGTAATCGGATTACGTATCTCATGTGCAATGGTGGCAGCTAGCTGTCCGACTGAGTTCAATTGTTTGGCCTGCTGTATTTCCTTGTGGAATGCATTAGTGGATTCCATCCTATTATTGGTGCCTATGAACACGAATACCAATATGATTTGAATGGCGATGAAATTAAGCGTGTTGCCGAAACTATCCAAAGCGACATATTCATAAGTGTATTGAAGATCCGTTTTTGAAATGATCATGATGGAAGCGGGACCTAATATGATATTTAAAGTGGCCACAACATAAAACCCGATTTTATCAAAGAGAAAAATGGGAAACAAGGGTGCTATAGCAAATAAAGAAAGCATGATTGCTGTATCTGGAAATATCAAAAATTTGCTATATAAATAAACAGTAATTAAGAAAATGAATAGGGTCTTATAAAAATTGACTTCTGTTTTTAAGAAAAATAACAGAGAAATTATCATCCCCGATATTAAAATGACCTGTAATGTCATCTCGTAGGGATTATCTTTCCAACTTATAGGTGATACAGAAATCCCAACTAATAGTAAAAAGGATATCATTGCCATGAATGCTTTCAGTATAAATCGGTGTTTGTTTTGATAATATTGATAATTTTTTAACATAATTCCCCTTAGGATTAATATTCTGTTTGTTTAATAGTAATATGATACTAGTTTTTTGTAAATCAGAAAAAGATAGATTTTGCATTGATAGTCTTTGTATCTATATTTTAGAAAAGACCATACTCCAGGCATGGGTCGGGTGGAATTCAGTACCTGAAGGTCAGGGCAAGGAGTTAAGGAGCAATTCTGTACAGGTCCTCTTGGTATGTCAACATTGGAATATTTGATCTAATATCTGGAATTTATCGGCTTTGAGTTTGATTTAATATGGGTCTGGAAGGCTTAAAGTGTCAATGAAACGGTTAATCAGGTAGAAAAAACTACATGAATGCCTTGTATTTGATAGGTTATTTTAACCATTTTAGATAATATATTATTTCTTTACATTATATTTGCTGTAAGTTCACATTCCCCTTCTAAAATGATGGTAATAGTAGGAGGGAGAGAGGGAAAATGAAAACGAATATAAAGAAATTCAGTTTTTGTATGATGAGTGCGGCTTTTATATTGCAGGCTACTTCCATCGGGACCCTAGCTGCAAATGGAAATCATTCCAATTCATCTATTTATGAGAAGAAAATCGTGAATATTGCACATCGGGGAGCTTCTGGTTATGCACCTGAACATACCATTCCAGCTTATCAAATGGGAGAACAAATGAAAGGCGACTACATAGAAATCGATCTTCAAATGACCAAGGATGGTAGATTGATAGCAATGCATGATGAAAAGGTGGATCGTACAACGAATGGTACTGGTCTGGTGAAGGATTTAACGCTGACAGAAATCAAGAAACTGGATGCCGGTACATGGTTCAATGAAAAATATCCGCAATTGGCAAAAGAGGTATATGAAGGGTTAACGGTTCCCACTCTTGAAGAAGTCTTTAAGAAGTTCGGAAAGCAGGCCAATTACTATATAGAAACAAAGTCTCCTGAAGTATATCCGGGAATGGAAGAAGAACTTCTGCAGGTTCTGGAAGAATATAAAATGGTGGATTCAAAAGGCCGAACCAAGAATGTATTAATTCAATCGTTCAGTAAAGAAAGCCTTATGAAGGTTCATGACATGAATCCAAAGTTACCGCTTGTGCAACTATTTTCTTATAAAAACCCAGCAACCATTTCCGATGAAGAATTGGAGTCCATTAAGGAATATGCAATTGGCGTTGGGCCGAACTTCAATAAGGTGGACGGACAATATGTGAAGATGGTTCGCGACCATGACCTCCAATTCCATCCATATACAGTAAATGAAAGAGCAGATATGAAAAAGGCTCTTGAATGGGGTGCAACGGGGCTGTTTACGAATTATCCCGATGTATTCAACGAGGTACTAAGTGAGTATAAGCACAATAATAAGGTTCCTAAATAAATGGTTTCATAGGTGAGTCCCGGTTTCCGGGGCTTTTTTTGTCATCCTGGTGCAGCATGATGAAGAGATTCTTGGGAAATTAGATGTTCATAGGCTTAGTAGCCTTTTTTGACGGGTATATCAAATGTATAAAGAATATTTTAGGAGGTTGAATATGAAGGCTGTAACTTTTCAAGGAGCAAAAGATATACAGGTAAAACAAGTTGAAGATCCGAAACTTCAGCAAAAGGATGATATCATCGTCCGAGTGACTTCAACGGCTATTTGCGGGTCCGACCTCCATATATATCAGGGTGCTTTGCCGACGCATAAAGATTATGTCATTGGCCATGAACCGATGGGCATCGTCGAAGAAGTGGGTCCGGAAGTAACAAAGGTGAAAAAAGGGGACAGGGTTGTCCTGCCTTTCAACATTTCTTGTGGGCACTGTTATTATTGTGAACATGATATGGAGAGTCAATGTGATAATTCCAACCCCAATGAAGCGGTGGATACAGGCGGGTACTTTGGTTTTACGGAACGATATGGGAACTATCCAGGCGGGCAGGCAGAATATTTAAGGGTCCCATATGGAAACTTCATGCCGTTTGTCATCCCAGAGTCATGTGAACTTGAAGATGAAGCGCTTTTGTTCATGTCCGATGTGCTGCCAACCGCATATTGGAGTGTAGAGAACGCTGGCGTCAAGAAAGATGATACGGTAGTGGTATTGGGCTGTGGGCCGATTGGGTTGATGGCTCAGAAGTTCGCTTGGATGAAAGGAGCAAAAAGGGTCGTTGCCATCGACAATCTTCCTTATAGACTCAATAAGGCTAAACAAATGAATAAGGTTGAGGCGTATAACTTCGATGAATATAACGATATGGGCAGCTACATTAAGGAAATCACTTCTGGCGGGGCAGATGTGGTCATAGATTGTGTAGGAATGGACGGCAAGAAATCAACGATAGAAGCGATTGAGCAAAAGCTGAAACTTCAGGGTGGAACGTTAAGTGCGATCGAGATTGCACTTAACGCCGTACGTAAATTCGGCACGATCCAACTGACTGGCGTATACGGATCCAAATATAATATGTTCCCATTAGGCAATTTATTTGAGCGGAACATTAATCTTAAAATGGGACAAGCACCGGTCATTCACTACATGCCCAAGCTTTTTGATAAGATCACGGCTGGAGAGTTCGACCCCACGGAAATCATATCCCATAAAGTCCCTCTAGAAAAAGCGAGTGAGGCTTATCAAATCTTTAACGATCACGAGGATGAATGTATTAAAGTGGTGCTAAAGCCATAATGTGAAGCTTATAAAAAGTCCAATGTCCTGAGCGGCATTGGACTTTTTAGTTGAGTTCATAAATGGATCAAAATTAATGGTGTATTATCGATAAACGTATAAATGAGGTATGAAATATGAATTTATAATTATGCCCGTGAACTGAGAAAATTAGGATTCGTGGCTTTCGTATTAGGGAAATCCTCGAAATATGACGATTGACCCTTAAGAGTTGAAGGAGCGTATGAATTGAAAAAGAGTCGCTATAAAAATAAGATGCAAGTGAACTTGAATAAGGGTTTTTGGTAATGAAATGTACTATTTTTATTATATAATGATAGTGTCAAAAGGAGGACGTACAGATGGTATATAATTCGGCAACAGAACTTTGTGAAGGGTTTGGGTATCCGCCCGTTCATGTTAAATTGACGATAGAGATCGTCGATAAGAGATTGGGACCTGTAAAGGCGGAAGCAGAGATTGCCATCAAGCCTGTTAAGTCAAGGGGATATCTGGAAGTATTGGTGGAGGAATTGGAATCGGATCATATCTTTGCTGAAGAAAATGGCAGTATCTATGGCAGCTTCGGCATCGATCAAAGCATCCAGATATATGATGAAGTCCTGACTACCATTCCGTTCGATGAGTTGATCGGAAATGAAAATTGGAAAGAGACAGTTGAGGAATCCATCACTGTAGAGAAGCTGAGGGAACAACTGGGGAAATCTCTCAATGATTATCAATTCAGTGATTTGAGCGGAAAATATAAATTCAGGAAAAGATGTACGATAACAGAACTACAATTCATAGATTAAACGATAAATGGAGAAGGCGAGATGCTTTCTCTTTTTTCAATGCTATCATAATTAAACGCTGGATCTTTAAAAACTTTTAAATATATACACAGTGTCAAGGAGAGTTCAGTAAGGTTTTAATGGTTTTAACATACTTTTTTTTATAGTTTTACATAGGGTAATATATTGATAAGGGCTGTTTACAAGAAAAAGAAACGTATATTTTAAAAGATAAAAAGGAGAAGATATGAAAATTGGTTTGGTACGGCATTTTAAGGTGGCACATGAATTTCCTACTGGGAGATCTGTGACGGCGGATGATATGAAGCAATGGTTTAAGGACTATGATGCAGCGGATATTATTTATGGAACGACTTTATTTGGCGCGGAGGAATGGGAGGAGTGTTATTGCAGTGATATGTCGAGAGCTGTCAAGACAGCGGAACATATCTATCCAGGTCCGGTTCACCGGATGGAGGAGCTGCGGGAAATACCTTCCCCGCCTCTTAAAGGAAGGGTAAAGCTGCCATTCATCCTTTGGGCTATTTGGATTCGCTGCTGCTCGGTGTTAAACAAGCAGACAAGGGCGGAAATTAAGATCGCAGAGCGAAGGATCAATAAAGTATTGGATGAAGTCTTTGCAAAGGGGGAAAGGGATGTTTTGATCGTGAGTCATGCCGCCCTCATGGTATATATGAGGAAAGAGCTGATCCGACGGGGGTTCACCGGTCCCAAATTCAAGATTGCCAGTAATGGAAAGCTGTATGTATTTGAAAGATGATAAGTGGATAAGGGTTTCCCACTAGAAAAGGTAAGTCATTTTCCGAATAGTTATTCTTTTTTTATTGGTTGTGGTTTATTATTGTAATAGTGTAATTTTTACGAATTCAATAATAGGGAAAGAGGGGTGGACATTTTGCTGAAGGCAGTTTTTTTTGATTTAGATGATACATTACTATGGGATCAGAAAAGTGTAAAAGAGGCTTTTGTGGCCACATGTGAAGTGGCCAAGGAGAAATATGATCTGAATGTCGACGATTTTGAAGAAGCTGTGCGAAAGGAAGCGCGTGAGCTTTATTCTTCTTACGATACATATGCATTCACCCAAATGATCGGAATCAACCCATTTGAGGGGCTATGGGGAAATTTTCAGGATGATCATGATGAATTCAGGAAGATGGCCGGGATTGCACCGGCTTATCGGAAAGAAGCGTGGACGAGAGGGTTATTGGCATTAGGGATCGATGACCCGGAATTTGGACTTGAACTGGCAGAACGTTTCCCTGCGGAGAGACGCAAAAAGCCATTTATCTATGAAGAAACATTCCGTGTTCTGGATGAATTAAAAGGGAAGTATAAGTTGCTATTGCTTACGAACGGATCTCCTGAGCTGCAAAATACCAAACTTGAAATTACGCCTGAACTGGTTCCTTATTTCGACCAAATCGTGATTTCAGGCGCATTTGGAAGAGGTAAACCGGATGCCTCCATTTTTGAGCATGCTTTGGGGATCATGGAGCTTGATAAGGATGAAGTATTGATGGTCGGCGATAATTTAATGACGGATATCCTTGGAGCATCACGGGTAGGCATAAAGTCGGTTTGGATAAATCGCCATGATAAGGAACGGAATGAAGTGATTCCAACCTATGAAATCAAGCATTTAGAGGAGCTTTACCCTATCCTTGAGAGCCTGGGAAATTAATGAACGGCTCTTCTTCAAATAATAAATTTTGGATAGTTGTAATGAAAATATTAGGTCTTTCAAATTATTTACAGAATGAAAAGGGTGAGATATAGTTACCCTGTAATCAATTAAATTATTCAGACTAGGGGTGTCCAATAAAAGTTGGGCTGAGAGAGAAGCGCTTAAGCTTCTTAACCCTCAGGACCTGATCTGGTTCATACCAGCGTGGGGAAGTTAGAATCTACTAAACAATGACATTTCAATTCGTCATTTCTGTAGCCATACTAACGTTAGCCAGGTCTTAAATATGAGATCTGGCTTTTTCGTGCGAAATGGATTGGATTTTGTCCTTTTTAAATGAACTTAAAAAGGAGAAATGAAATCATGATGAGTAATTCAGTAAATGACATGAACGTTTCAATTATGTCCAGTTTTGCCGGGAGTAAAAAAGTGTATGTTGAGGGATCTAGACCCGATATTAGGGTGCCCATGCGTGAAATTAAGCTAAGTCCGACTACAGGTTCATTCGGCGAAGAGGAGAATCCGCCTTTACGAGTATATGACACAAGCGGCTTTTATACGGATTCAGAATATCCCATTGATATTCATAAAGGTCTTGCCCCGATTAGACGCAGCTGGGTTCTGGAAAGGGAAGATGTTGAAGAGTATGAAGGGCGTGAAATAAAGCCCGAAGATAACGGGTATAAAAAAGAGTCACAAACGAAAGCAGAAATTTTTCCGGGATTGAAAAGAAAACCATTGCGTGCAGCGAAAGGGCAAAACGTAACCCAGCTCCATTATGCCCGAAAAGGTATCATAACTCCTGAGATGGAATTCATCTCGATCAGGGAAAATGTAGCCCCTGAGTTTGTAAGAGATGAGGTAGCTAGCGGGAGGGCAATCATTCCGGCAAATATTAACCATCCTGAAAGTGAGCCCATGATCATTGGACGTAATTTTCATGTGAAAATAAATGCAAATATTGGAAATTCCGCTGTTAGTTCATCGATTGAAGCAGAAGTGGAGAAAATGACTTGGGCTACACGGTGGGGTGCAGACAACATAATGGATCTTTCCACCGGTAAGAATATTCACACGACCCGGGAATGGATTATCAGGAATTCTCCTGTGCCAGTTGGGACGGTTCCGATATATCAAGCATTGGAAAAAGTGAATGGAGTCGCGGAAGATTTAAATTGGGAAGTTTTCCGGGATACATTAATCGAGCAGGCTGAGCAAGGTGTGGATTACTTCACGATACACGCCGGAGTGCTTTTGCGATACATTCCCATGACAGCAAAGCGAGTTACGGGAATCGTTTCCCGGGGGGGCTCCATCATGGCACAATGGTGCTTGGCCCACCACCAAGAAAGTTTTCTCTATACTCACTTTGAAGAGATTTGTGAAATCATGAAGGCGTATGATGTCTCTTTCTCATTAGGTGACGGCCTCCGTCCTGGCTCCATTGCAGATGCAAACGATGAGGCTCAATTTGCTGAATTGGAAACACTTGGGGAACTGACGAAGATTGCTTGGAAGCACGATGTTCAAGTCATGGTGGAGGGACCCGGTCACGTACCGATGCATTTGATTAAAGAAAATATGGATAAGCAGCTGGAAGTCTGTCAAGAAGCACCATTCTATACCCTGGGACCATTGACAACGGATATAGCTCCTGGATACGATCATATCACTTCTGCGATTGGTGCTGCCATGATTGGATGGTTTGGAACGGCCATGCTTTGTTATGTGACACCGAAAGAGCATTTGGGGCTTCCGAATAAAGAGGATGTTCGTGTAGGGGTCATTACTTATAAAATTGCAGCCCACGCAGCTGATCTTGCTAAAGGCCATCCCCAGGCACGAAAACGGGATGATGCCCTTTCGAAGGCTAGATTCGAATTTCGTTGGAGAGATCAATTCAATCTTTCCCTCGATCCTGAAAGGGCAGTTGAATATCACGATGAAACACTACCGGCTGAAGGTGCCAAGACAGCCCATTTCTGTTCAATGTGCGGACCCAAATTCTGCAGTATGAGGATTTCTCAAGACATCCGTGATTTGGCGAAGGAAAAGGGTCTGGGCTTTGAGTCGGTAATCGATGAAGGTCTTAAAGAAAAAGCGAATGAATTTAGGAAAACGGACGGGGAAATCTATTTATGATTCCGATGAGAGGGAGAATTCGATGAATCGGGTAATCCAAATAAAAGTTGAAATGAAACAGTTGGAAACTCAATTGGAACAGCTGAAAAGGGAGCTGAACATTTTTCGCGAGAAGTGTAATCATGAATTTGTAAAAACTGATTATAGTCAACAATGCACAAAGTGCCACTTAATCGAAAGTCTGCAATGGTAATGATTCCTTAATCGTCCTTTCATTATCGGAATTAATCCCTTAATCATGTTGGGCATCCAATCACGATGTCAACATGATTAGGGGATATTTCATTATATTTACATGCTTGTTTTATTAATATGAAGAGGAGGAGGGACAAGCCAGTCCTTTCCTTATTCAATCTTAGGAAGTCAGCACCCAATGCAGCTTTATTCGTATGGAATTGTGCGAACATCTGTGCAATATCTTCTCTGATGCATTGACCCATGATTTGGCTGCAAGCAACTAATCCTGCATTAATATCGATTGATACTGAAGCAGAGATTTCAGGATCTTGAAAACGTGCCCCTTCTGGAATATCCTCCCAATTAACTTTAGGCTTTTCAGGTGGTGACGGAGGCAGTTCTACGTTATTTTCTTTTAATAATGATTCAAGTTGGTCATGTTCCTGTTTCCCTTGATTGATCACTTCAACAAGTAATTTATGCAGGCCCTTGTCGCCAGCATGATTAAGCATAGTTTGATGACAGGCAATCAGTCCTTATGTAGTTGTTAGAAATGCCCATGTTCCAAATACCTCTCCGTAATGCATAGGCTCTTCTTTCGGATTTCCGCTTAAAATTCACATAACCATCCTCCTTGAAATTCACTATTTAACGGATTTAAAATGTGAGGGCTTTAATGTTTAACCTTTTATTCCTTGTAGCCATTCTTGATAACATTCATCACAGAGCATTTCATTTCTATCTTGGTCAGAAACTTGAAACGTTACCACATGGATTTTTTTTCTTCCGTAACATCACTACAATAGAAGCATTGAAGTGTCGATATGTCATTGGAAATCCTCCCATCCATATAAAGTGTCTATAGTTTAAAACGCCACGTTTTTTTTATACAGAAAACATGATGCAGCAGCTCATTGGTCTTCTTGGAAGAGTTTAGATTGAATAATCCAGTTGGGGTTTAACATACTAAACTTGTTCGCATCATTGATAAAACGAGGAGGGAAATACAATGCAAAACCAATATCAACAAGGTCAAGTACACCAGAACATGCAAACGGGTGCCATTCCCCCACAAATGAATCACGGTGGTCACGAAGTATTCGATGTACATGAAGTGTTGTCGGGAACGATTGGTACTTTAAACACGTATACTCTTTTGCGTCAGCATATTCAGGATCAGGAATTACTTGATATTCTGGATCGTCAATATCAGTTCATCCAAGATGAATATAATATTTCACTGGAGTGCTTCCAATCGGGCCAGGATCCTTCTAAACGGACTGAGAGCTACAAAATGAATCAAGGTAACGATTTTATATATGGATTGACACCAACTCAGCCAAAGAAACCTTTGCAATCCGTATCGGAAATTACGGATGAATGCATTTCAGGTTTGATGCTTGGAGCTGTTAAGTCTGCTGCATCCATGAAAGCGATGGCAGCGCTTGAAATAACGAATCCGGTGGTTCGCCGTGTATTTGCAGATTCCGTTCCGAACTGCATTGAAATGGCATATGAGATTTCGATATATCAAAACAAACATCATTACTATCAAGTTCCGCAGCTTGCACAGCAGGATATGCAGCAAATGTTGAATTCATATGCACCAGCACAAGGAAATAACAATAACAACAACATGAGTCATTAAAAGCATTTGTCAACAACAGAAAGAAGGGATAGGACTATTTGTCCTATCCCTTCTTTCTTACTGTTTCATCTGATTTATATCTTGGATGCATTCCTGGACGAGTGTTACAGCCTGACTCATGGCGGCTCCTCCGCCAAATGCTGCGGTCACACCAATGGCTTCAAGAATTTCCTGTTCGGAACAGCCTTGATCAAGACATCCTTTTGTATGGTAGATAATACAGTATTCATCTTGTGAATATAAGCTTATTCCTAATGCGATAAGCTGTTTTTCTTTCTGGGATAATTGACCTTCTTTAAAGCACTCTTCCGTAAACGAATTGAATTTCTCTGCGAGAACAGGCATTTTATGCGTAAAGGCACCGATTCCAGCTTTATAATCACGAAGAGCATTTTCAGTAGAATTGTTAGCTTCAAATTCCATTTTCCATTCAGCTCCATCCTAAATTTTTTTCATCAAAAATTAGTATGAGCTAAATGTTGGACGATTAAACAGAAACATAGGAGTTTAACTAAGTAATAAGTAGCCTTCCTTCCTACAAGGCAAGTGATTCCTTAGGACGGGTGGCTTTGAACCATTGATAGCAAAGGATGAAAATAAGTGCAACGTCAATGGCATCGCCGGCATAGTACATTAACATTCCTCCATTTTCCGCTTGTTCCTTTGTGACTCCGCTTGGAGGATGGGCAAAAATATACTTAGAAAGGATATCATGGCCGGCCAGTGAAATTGTAAATACGACAGCACGAAACATGAAGCTGAACCTGTGGGGCGTCGGGTCCATATAAATCATAGACGCAGTGAATAGATAGCCCGCCATGAACACGTGAAAATGCACTAATGCATGTAGAAGGGCATTCTGATGCATCAACCCATATAACTCAGTCGTATAAAGAATCCAAAGCCCCCCAATATTAAGCACAGAGGCAGTGATTGGATTGCTTATAATGCGCAGCGGCCAACTTTTCAACACCTTTGAAAGGCGTCTTGCTGATTGTACATCAAGTGTTCGCAGTGCAAGAGTAATAGGTGCGGTAAACACGAGTAGGATGGGTGCAATCATTCCAAGCAGTAAATGACCAACCATATGCGCCGTGAAATCCATATTCGCGCGATTGGCTATGGGACCTATAATTGCAGAGGCTGCACAGATGGTGCCAAGAATCCAAAAGAGCGTACGGTATAAGGGCCACTTTTTATAGCGGCGGTTTGAAATTACGGCAGCTGCGATATAAATCACTATCACAAGCGCCAGAAGAATCAATAAAATCGGTTCAAAACCAGCCCCATTATCATGAATATGTCCATTACTGTGCATTGCTGGTATCTTCTTTCATTTTAAGTACGCTGCGCCTTGTTTGAATGATAAGGATAATGCCGATCAAGATCATGATTGTGGCTGCAATGTTCCAAATCAAGTCGTATGGGAGAATATCGACATTGTAACGGATTTGATGGAGACGCATGAGCTTGTGCTGGATGATTCCGTCATATAACTGGAAAGAACCTGCCCCGAGCAAAACTCCTCCTATCCACCTTTTCAGCCATAATCCCTTTCGACGGCGAAGGTCAGCGAACATGAATAACGACCCGACCGTTGCGAACCAGCTAAGGGCATGAAATAAACCATCCGAGACAAGCCCAATATTGGATGTGGACTTGTCATAGAAATGGTGCCAATGCAATAGTTGATGAAAGATGGACTCATCGATGAATGCCACCAATCCGATCCCGAATAGAAAACCGGACCATAGATTACGAGCGGTATAAGTATAACGTAATTGTGAAATAGATTGATCTTTTTGATTTCGGGGCTTGAAATCCATTTTCCATCCTCCTTTTTAAATTTCCTATATATGGTTCTTTCTACTTTACCCTGTATTGTAAAGTTATAGACAGTAAATGGACCTTTTATAAATCTTATTTATTGAGCGATTCATAGCCCAAAGATAGTCCTTGGCTTTTTAGTTCAGTAATCATTGTTAATGGTATGTAAATTTTTTCTAATTACTGTTCGTTATAACTAAATTCAGGTTTCAAGCATGGACAGGCGGGTAATAAAAAACCGTACATCATATAAAAAAAGGAGGAGTTAATATGTTTCGCCATCAAAAAGAATTGCAATTTGAAGTTAAGGTAGATCGACCAGATCCGATGCTTGCCCGTCAAATTCAGGAAGTGTTAGGTGGACAGTTTGGGGAAATGACTGTCATGATGCAATATCTTTTTCAGGGTTTTAACTGCCGTGGAGAAGAAAAATACAAAGATATGCTGATGGATATTGGTACAGAGGAAATTGGACATGTAGAGATGCTTTGTTCGCTCATTAGTCAATTGCTTGATGGCGCTTCTCCGGAAGATCAAGCAGAAGCCGCAAAAGATCCTGCAACAGCAGCCATCATGGGTGGAATCAATCCCCAGCATTTGCTCGTAAGCGGTCTTGGGGGACTGCCAACCAACTCGAATGGGGTGCCTTGGAACGGATCTTATATTGTAGCCAGCGGAAATCTATTAGCGGACATGCGATCGAATCTTCATGCTGAAAGCCAAGGACGCCTTCAAGTGGCCCGTTTATATCATATGACCAAAGATGAGGGGGTACGTGCCACCTTCCGTAAAATGTTAGCCCGTGATCGTTACCACCAATATCAATGGATGGCGGCCATTGCAGAACTTGAAGAAAAAAATGGCGTTGTCGTTCCCGCGTCATTCCCACCGGAAGCGGAAATGGAATCTCAACCGGAAGCGTACGAATTCTGGAACTTGTCAGAAGGTAATGAATCAGCAGACGGACTATGGGCAACAGGAAGCGCCCCAGATGGTACAGGAGATTTTGTTTATGTAGCTGAACCAGTTGCAAAAGGGCAGATTCCTAACCCTAAGGTTCCGGCAGCACAATTGCATCATGACCTGGATAGAAGTCAAACGCTTAATAAAAGATAATAATAGGAAACTTTTCAAAAAAAGCTCGATGGCCCCTAATGGGACATCGGCTTTTTTTATTCTATCAACATGTTTACAAAACCTAATTATTTGCTTGTGGATATTTTTTGGAGTAGCATAGTTTCCATCTTCAAGACAAACCATTTTAAAAGTGTGGTCACTAATTTAATAGTAAGGAGTGGGACAAATGAAAGCAGTGGTAGTTAAAGAACCGGGTGGAGCAGATCAATTACTATTTAAGGATTTTTCCAAGCCCATGCCCGGAAAAGGGGAGATATTAATTAAGGTGAAAGCCTCTGCTATAAATAGAACGGATATTGTTTCACGAGAAGGGAAATCGGGTTATATGGCCAATCCAATATTGGGGATTGAAGTTTCTGGGGAAGTTGTGGAAACAGGGGAAGGTGCAAATTTACAATTAGGGACAAGGGTGATGGGACTTGTAAACGGCGGCGGTTATGCTCAATATGCCTTGATGCCGGCTGATAGAGCAATGAAGATCCCGGATAACTTGTCATTTGAAGAAGCGGCTGCGATTCCTGAAGTATTCTTGACGGCGTACCAAACCTTGTTTTGGTTAGGTGAATTGACGGATCAAGATACGGTATTGATTCATGCTGGCGGAAGCGGTGTAGGCACAGCAGCTATCCAACTGGCAAAAAAACTGACAAAAGCGAAGATCATCACTACAGCCGGCTCAAAGGAAAAATTGGATTTCTGTCACTCATTAGGGGCGGATATCTGTATCAATTATAAAGAACAATCTTTTGATGAGGAAGTAATGAAAGCTACAAATAATCAAGGAGTGGATGTTATCCTGGATTTCATCGGTGCTTCTTACTGGGAGAAAAACCTTAAAAGCATAAAAACTGATGGACGCTGGGTACTGATAGGGATTTTAGGAGGAACAGTAGTCGAGAAGGTGAACTTGATGGAACTTCTCTTAAAAAGAGTTCAATTAAAAGGAACTCTTTTAACTCCTCGGAGTGATGAATATAAAAAAGAGTTAACTGAAGAATTCATTACAAAAGCCATGCCGTTGTTCCTCCAACATGAAATCAAGGCAATCGTCGATCATGTCTTCCCTTTTGAAGAGGTACAAAGGGCGCATGAACATATGGAAGCAAATAAGAATTTGGGTAAAATCATTTTACAAGTAAATGAATGACTAAAGCAGCTTTGAAGCATGTTTGGAGACAGTTACCCAAAATTACGACATTATTTGGCGGCCTATTTTTCATGGTGCTTGATAAGGAATAGGTGGAATGTGGGTTTTGTTAATGGCATATCGTTGAAGAATGAAATATGGGCAAAGTATAATGAATATATACAAAGTCAAGATGCTCTTCATTGGTATCTGTTAAAATGGGGGAATCGTAATGAATGAACTGAATGCATTATTCAGGAAAAGAATAGGGCTCCAGGAAGATGTGAAACTGACATTTGGAAAATTAGATGAAATTCTGGATAAAACTGCGAAAACCATTCCGTTTGAAAACTTATCAATCATGGCCTCCCATCTAAGTGATATCAATAAAGCCAATATCATGAACAAAGTCCTCGTGAGGAATGAGGGTGGATTATGCTATGAATTGAATGCAGCTCTTTATTTTTTCCTGAAGGAAAATGACTTTGATGTATTCTTGGTTCGAGGTGTCATCTATAATCAGGGGTGGATGACCATAGGAAGGACCCATGTTACCATTCTATTGAACCATGTGGGCCAAACCTATCTGATCGATACGGGTTTTGGCGGGAATCTGCCTTTAAAACCAGTTCCGCTGAACGGAGAAACGGTCGTTTCCCAAAATGGTGAATTCCGAATAAAAAAAGAAAGTACCGACCATGGAGATCATGTCCTTGAATTAAAACTGAAACATAAAGATCGCGATTGGAGAATTGGGTATGCTTTCGATTCTTCAAAACCCGTAGGAAATGTAGCGGAACTTAATGAGGTCCAAACGATCATCAGGGAACATCCCCAATCGCCATTCAATAAGCATCCATTAATCACCCGTTTGACAAACAGCGGGAACATCACTTTAACTGATACATCCTTTACCCGGTGGGAAGATGGGGAAGTGACGAAAGAAGAAATAGATGGAACACGATTTAAAGAGTTAATGAAACAGCACTTCGATAGATAGTGGAAAAGGACTGAATATCAAAGGCGTCCATACCGAAAGACTGTCCATTCTCGACAGTCTTTTTATGAATAAAATGATTGTCGAGACCGCGCAGGTATACTGAGGTGAAGGAAGAAACAATTGAGAACGGTCGAATAAAGTGCGTTGAAGGTTGAATAAGTCCGAGAACGGTCGAATAAAGTGCGATGAAGGTCGAATAAGTCCGAGAATGGCCGGATAAAGTGTTGTTAAGGACGAAAAAAATCGAGAACGGCCAAAAAAGGCTCCGGATGAAATCAACTGGATGTTTTTACTATTCACTAAATAGATATGAATTCAGTGGGGTGAGAAGGATATGGAGAGGAAGAATCGATTGGTTTTCACTAGATCGAATGCTGCTGCTAAACGAAAATTCGATGAAGCTATCACCATTTTGGAATATAGCGTAATGCTCGTTGAGCTCTTTGGATTAGAAGAGTTCAATAATATAATTGCCGGACAGTTAAGGCTGATTTTATGTGAAACGAAGAATACGCGCATAAAGCGGGAAAAGGTCACGATTGATCAATCCTTAATAAAGAAAATCAATCCTAACCCAAGATTGTATCCTATTAAGGACTCCATTCAAATGAGCAATGTTCATATTACGGAAGACATCTTCGATTATACTAAACAGAGGATTGAGCTAAAGCTTTGGAGAAATCAAATTATCTATAAAACCGATATCGAAGGTAAAATACAGGAAATTAAAATCATTGATTTTATTAAGGAAACAGCTAATAAGATTGGCGGTGCACAAGCTGAATCAAGTTTCCCTAATAAGTCCATTATTTCGGATGGTCATACCAAAATCATGTTAAGAGGAATAGCAAAAGGATTATTCAAATCCATAGGCAGGGATTATAAAAGACATGCCTCCATGAACCTTTCACATATCATGCAAAAAATCGAACAATCAGCTTTGGGAGACTAAACATAAGAAGGACTTTTACCAAAGTCCTTCTTGCTTGGTTTCCAAGCAATATCCGTTTGGATTGAATACCCCTCATATAACCTCTATCAATAAACCATCTCTTCTTACTTCTGTTAAAACACTCCCGATAGCATGCTGTTCACTTTTATAATTAAAGGTATATAGAAGGATGGGGAATTCCTTAATTAGATAACAAACAAACATTGAGGCCTTATATGTAAATGTAAAGACTTATTAAATTTACACTAAAATCCAGCTATGGACGCTTGAGGTAATTTATAATGATATTCCCGAATATAGTTTCACGTGGAAAAATAGCCTCAATATTGAACCTTACCCCATACAGTTAAAATAACTAAAGATAAAAAGAAAGAGATGATGAAATGAAGGATTTTGATGAAAACCTTCCTGACGAATGGCTGGAACTAGTAATATTGGCAATGAAATCGGATGTTACAAAAGAGCAATTCAAAAAGTTTCTTCAAGAAAAATCGAATAGCAATAAAAGTAGCGATTGTGGTGGCTAATGAACGCTTAAATTGAGGCAGGACTATTCCTAAAAAAGTATGAGGCTTCATTTCTTTTGCCACGGGTGAACTCCATATTTTCTGCATATTTAATTGGTAAGATGGATGTAATCATAAGGGAGGTTTTATTAATATGAAAAAAAGAACAAAATTGCCTATCATCTTATCATTATTAGCAGCCCTGTTTTTAGTCCTTGGCGCATGTTCCAACAGCGATGATAAAAACAAAGAAGAAAAAAAAGAAAAGGAACATAGTGAAATGGACATGAACCATTCTAGCACGGGTGAAGTTCCAGAAGGATTAAAAGCTGCAGAAAATCCAACCTATGAAGTTGGAAGTCAAGCGATTATCGAATCAGGTCATATGGAAAGCATGAAGGGGGCGGAAGCAACAATAGTGGGTGCCTTTGATACGACTGCTTATGCAATTTCGTATACGCCTGCAACTGGCGGAGAAAAAGTTGAAAATCATAAATGGATCATTCACGAAGAAATCAAAGATGCAGGTGAGAAAGCATATGAACCCGGAGCGGAGGTCACAGTAAATGCTTCTCATATGGAAGGAATGAACGGGGCTGTCGCTGAAGTTGAATCTGCTGAAAAAACGACTGTTTATATGGTCGACTTCACACCGACTGCGGGAGGAGAAAAAGTGAAGAATCATAAATGGGTAACGGAAAGTGAATTATCAGCGTCTGAATGATTTAACATCTTCATGGTTATGAAACTCTTAATAGGTTGAAGAAATTTGCGATACACCTGCCGAATAACTGGTCTGCCAGTACCCATAGCCGCTTCCTTTGATGAGGCTTGGCAGACTGTCGGCGGAAAGGGAGCGGATTCTCGCCGTTTTATCTCAAGTTCGTCTACAGTCTGAAGGAATGGTAAACAAACCATTCCTTTTTTTATTTTGCAGTGAATTGTAAAACTTTAGTATCTGTTAATATGGATTTATAGAAATGTAAAAATGGGGTGCAAGTATGATGACTGGATTAACTATCAGACCTTTTATGGAAAATGACTATGAGGCGCTGAGCAATTATTGTTTACCTATAGAACAAGCAATCTATACTTCCTTACCTTTGAAAGTTATTGAAGACTTCAGGAAGGATAAATATAACCTCCCCATGGTCATTTATTTAGATAAGGATTTGATTGGTTGTTTTGCCTTATATACGGATAAAGCGGGAAATCAATATACAAGTAATGAGAATGCGATTCTTCTAAAATCATTCTCCTTGGATTTGCGCCATCAAAAAAAGGGTCTAGCTTTTGAGACTTTAAAAGTGTTGCCTGATATGATCAAACTAAGTCATCCAGATAAAGATGAGATTATTCTAACAGTGCATCATACGAATGTTCCAGCGATAAATTTATATAAAAAAGCAGGATTCATTGATAAAGGATATAGATTCAATGGGGAAGAAGGGGAGGAATTAATTTTCCACTTTGCCCTGGATTAAACAAATGAAATACTTTGGGAAAGTAAGATAAAAGAAAAACAGGCACCCATGAGACGATCATCAGAAAACTTAGGAAATGGACAGTCCACGGAAAGGGAGCGGATTATTGAAATCAATGGGAACGTTTTTCAAAGAAAAAACTGTAGGCAAACCCGTTTTTCGAATTTGTCTACAGTCTGAAGCACTTAAACGATGCTTATTTTTTTGGAAGGTATTCCATACGATATGATTCAGAATTCATGGAATCCATCCTGCAATTTCTAATAACGTCAGAACGATCTCAAAGACAATGAGGATTACAATGATCCATTCAACGAATAGTCCCCTGATCGAATGGCTGATGTTAGAAAACCCATCCATAATGTTATATAAAATTTCGGTTTTACTTTTCAGGATTTTATACCGATCATTCAATTCAAAAAAATCAAGCATTCTGTCATAAAATTCGCCGGCAATGCTGCTTGTCCATGTAATATCAGGTTTGTCCAGAATCATGATGTACGCTAGGGTATTATACTCGTGACGTACGATTTTGGCAGTCGTCCTCGCTAGTTCCTTATTACCGATTCTCAGCTTGCCTTTTTCCAGTCGGTCTATCATGGCTTCGAGCTTGTCGTGGATTTTTCCGAGCTGTTCCTCAGTTTTTTCAAGTGCCACCGATTTTGCGAGAATGGTGGAAATTAATTCAGGGTAGAAAAATTCATATTTAGGTACAACTACATATTCGTCTGTCAAATTGATGCTTCCGGTTTCACTGAAGTGAAGGCTGTAATCGTCTGTATATCTATCTAAATTGTCGAGATCAATAACCGGCTCGAAAGAATGGATAAAGGATGAAAATTCCTTAATCTCATTTGCGTGTGAGTAATTGATGAAGACAATGCTGCCAAAGGAAAAAACCAGCACCTGCTGCGATTCGTCCACATTTTTATTTAGGATGGAACTTAGAAAATCGCCTTTAAGGATTAAAGGCTCTTCCCAGGTGAATTTTTTCGGTATGCCGCAATGAATGGCGATTTTATTCAAATCGATTTCATTAGTGATTGCAAATGCTTTAAAGGTAATTGGTTCCATCTATATCACTCTCTTCAGCAAATTGGTCTTTTTTCGATTCTATTCTATTCTTACAAAAATATGCTTGAATAATTCTTGAAGGTAGAAAAAAGTTCACTGACTGTTCAAGTGAATAAAGAAAGATATCCTTATGATCTGGTAACTAAACGAATAACTTACATAGGATAAAAAAATTTCAACAACTGAAAAATACGATTTCACTGTTTTTAAATAACCAATATTCCATAAATTTCTTCAGAAGGTATATGGATGAAAGATGAAAGTTTCGTAGAGATGTCATGAACATAAATCCCGCAATCCAGTAATATGTTCGTATGTTTTTTTAGTAAAACCGGTATGTGCCTACTCTCACTTTGACCAATGAACATCGTTTGATTTCTAACTGCTAAACCGCGAGTATAACCAAGGCATTTAAAAATATCTTCCTCATTTCTTTTTACTAGGAATTCACCTGAAACACAATAATACATCTTATTATCATAATGAAGTACGCTGTGAGGTTGAAGTAATTTATCATGACAAATCTTAACCACTTTTCTTTCCTGTAAAGAATATTCAAGGATCACACCTTTGTGGATTGTTTTATTAGGGAAATAACTTGCTAAAGAGAGGAAATTTTTCCTTGGAGGATATGAAAACATCGATACATATAACTTATCATTTGCTATATACAAATCGTTGACGTGGAAAACATCGTCATTTTTAGGTGAAAATCTAATTTCATCAATTCTTTCCAAATCGTTTTCCAAATCATAAACACCAATTGAGTTAGTTTTGGTTTCAATAATATAAGCTTTATCTTTATCTACCGCTACACCATGTAAATCTAATTCTGTAGATAAAGCCTTATTCTTTATAACCTTTAAGCTTTCATCCAAAATGAAGATTCCATGAGAATTGGAAATTACGACAAAAGAGCTGCCGTATTTTGTAATGCCTGTGCATCCAACATTTAAAATCTTTTTTATTTCATGTTGTTGTTGTTGTTTAAATTGGACTAAATATAGACCGCCTTTATGATTGCAGCATGAAATCAATAATTTACAATCATCTATGGGTATCATGTAAGATCGCACCTCTTTTATAGACAATTCCTTTTCTTATATAATATGAATTTTTATTGTAATGGTGTAGACAAGTTATGGGGGGAATAGTGGACACTTTATAACTGATTAATGCAGGAGGGCGTTTCCGCTAAATGGAACGCCCTCCTTCTCTATGTTGCTGTTTATTTACCATCCACCTTCATGCTATTACTGATGCTCCCAGTCATGACATTAATGAAGCTTTACAAAAGCCTATAAAAGTTCATGAAAACTTTACTTTTATTTACAGAATTCTCATATTGATGTCAATATTCAGTAATACATGTTTGTTATAATCGGTTGACGGTTTTAAAGGTGATTGGAAAAGAGTCTCTTAAAAATCCTTCATTTACAGATAAGTAGCAGGCTGATTGAAGATGACTGAATAGTAGGAGTGAACAAAAATGGATGAATCTGTAAATCTATATGAGCTTACATTTAGTGAAAAAGATAGATATGTAATCATTACGAATGCTTATCCACATGAAGATCAGTTATATCGGAATGGGTTTATCCACCGAAGAGTCAAGGCCTATCTGGATGAGGGTTTGAAAGTTGATGTTTTTGTTTTGCATCCTGCCTATAAAAAAGCAGAAAAGTATACGTATGAAGCTGTGCCTGTTTATCGTGGAACTGAACAGCATCTGCGCATTTTCTTAAATCATAAAGTACATAAAAAAGCGCTCATTCATTTTGTTAATCCAAAAATGGTACAAGCGATAAAAGAAACGAACACAGATTTACCGATTATTACCTGGATACATGGATTTGAAACGGAGGCATGGCATAGAAGGTGGTTTAATTTTCTTGAGAGCCCTGAAAGCTTGCGGAAGATACTTGAAATGTCGGACGACTATTATGTAGCTCAGCTTTCTTTCATGAATTGGTTTTATCAAACGAATGAGTTGAATACAACCTTTGTTCATATTTCCAAATGGTTCAAAGAACATATAGCGGAATGTGATGCAAGAGCAGAATCGAAAAATTCAGTAATCATTCCTAATGTAATAGATGACAATCTCTTTACCTTTATTGAAAAGCCAGTTGAAATGCGGACAAAAGTCCTTTCAATCAGGCCATACGCTTCGCGAAAATACGCCAATGATTTATCGGTGAAAGCAGTTATTGAACTATCGAAGCGACCATACTTCGATAAGTTGGAATTTGCATTTTATGGTGATGGAAAATTATTCGATCAAACCGTTGAGCCAATCAGGGATTTTGAGAATGTAACGATTCATAAAGGTTTCCTATCTCAGGATCAAATCGCTGCATTACATAAGGAGTATGGAATTTTCCTTTGCCCGACCCGTTTGGATTCTCAAGGGGTTTCAATGTGTGAGGCAATGTCGAGCGGGCTAGTGCCGATTTCAACAGATATTACGGCAATCCCGGAATTCGTTAAACATGACGTTTCTGGCCTTCTAACAAAACCTGAGTCTCCTATCGAAATTGCCGATGCAATAGAGCGCTTATATTACAATCCGGACGTATTTTTAAGAGTGTCAAAACAAGCTTCTCAGTCGATTCGAGAAATATGCGCAGTAGATGTTGTTATTAAAAGAGAATTGGAGATTATCCAAGGTTAATCGAAGGGAGTTTTTTCAATATGGAAGAACGAAACGAATATTGGAAAACTATGTACGAGGAACTCGAATTACAAATGAAAGACATGATGTCCATGACATTGGAGCTCATAGAGGGCAATGGCACTGAAAAACAAAAAATCATTGAGAACATTACAAAAGAAAATAATATGCTGCGAGAAGAATTAGAAAAAAGTAAGATCGCACAAAAAGAAAATATTAAGCTTAACAAAGAAATACGAAGACTTAAGCTATTAGAACACAAATTCAACGTTACATATGCAGGAAAATTCACGTTAAAATATCTTGCGCTTAAATCATCTATTAAAGAACAAATAAAAAAATAAAGATTCATATCAGATTTCAGTCATTGGAGTGAAAACTTTGAATTCACATGAACTAGTTGAAAACAGAAAAATGAAGGTACTTCTATTTGGCTTTATTGACATGAATTCAATGGATGGATCTGCAGTATTTTTATCTTCCTTAGCATCGACCATTGCGCTAGATTCCAACATCGAAGTTGACTTACTTCTAGCTAGCCCGGTCAAACGTGATATCTTAATTCGGCCTCTTGAGAAATTTGATAATATAACCATTCTCAATCCTTTTGTTGATCCTTTTTTCAGTGCCACCGATGATGAATGGGTAAAAAAAGGTGTCATTGATTTTGATATAGCTGAAATGCTCATTACTCACTATTGGAGTCAAAAGGGATATGATTGGCTATTTGTTAGAAGCATTGAGACTGTTGAAAAAATAGCAAAGCATAAGCATATCATAAAGAATACTTTAGTTTATGCTACAGGATTGACTCACATAGGCCAGGATGTTGATGAAGAAAAATTTGAGAGCATCAAAAATATATATGATCAGTGTGCGTATTTCTTATGTCAAACAGAAGAGATGTGCGAATTTGTCATTGAGATTCTTAATTTGAATAAAGAAAAAAACAAAGTTTCCCTGCTTACCCCGATGATACCAAACATTGAATCAGCAGAAGGGCAGACCCGGTTAAAAAACAAACTTGTATATACAGGGAAGTTCGACCCTGATTGGAAGACCATTCCGATCATTACTGCTTTTAAAGAATTAAAGCGCGAAATTCCGAATCTTTCACTTGATGTTGCGGGGGATAAATTCAAATGGGTTAAGGATGATTCTCAGTTTAAGGAAGAAGCGGCATACCTTCTTAAAAATACAGATGGTCTTACATGGTACGGTGCATTGACAAGGGAGAATGCCCAACAATTAATCGTGAACAGTGATATTGGGATAACCTGGAGAAGCGAGGAAATGGACAGCAGTCTTGAACTGTCTACAAAGCTATTGGAGTATGGGATTTTAAGGAAGGCTGTAATAATGAATCCAACCAAAATGCATATAAAGCTTTTTGGCGAAGATTACCCGTTATATGCTGTTACAGAGAAGGATTTTCGTGACGCTGTCAAATTAGCACTATGCAATAAGGATATATATGAGTTTGCGGCAAAACGAATGTATCAGGTCAGCAGGCAGTTTTTATTTTCGGAAGCAATAAAAAAACTGCAAGTACTATTATGGAGCAAGCGTATTACAGATTTTGTAGAGCAAAGCACAAATATGTTTTATATTGATGTAGATGACTTTGATGAACTGACTAAGCATGCACCATCAAATAAAGTGAAAAAATTGCCTGCAGAGTTAAGTGCTGACGAAGCTTTCACCTATATCGTCAAAAACATACCTGAAGAAATAAAACGAGTCGAAAAACTGTTTAAACTGTCTGGATATGGGCAAATCATTTCAGCAGAAAAAGCCGGATGTTATTCATTTCTCCACATCCATAAAAGTTATGGAAACTATGAACAAAATTTTCAAAACAACATGCCATATTTAAAAACTATAGGATTTGAAACCTATGGAAATCCTAAATTAAAGCCAAAAGATGTGGAAATTTCAATGAAGGGACGGGCAACTGCTGATAAAGAAAAATATGATATGAAAGGGAAAAATAAAGAATTAGCTAAAGAAGTAAAGCAATTAAAAAAACTGAACACAGTTCAACTGAAACAAATTACTAAGCTAGAAAAACAAAACCAAGCACTTGAACGTAAATATAATTCACTTTCGAAGTCGAAAATGGGTAAAATGACATTCAAGTATTGGGATTTAAGAAAAAGGCTTAACTTTTAAGAAGGTAAACCTGCAACAAAATAATAGATACACTTCTTAACTATATATATTTTCAAATGAAAGCCCCTGAATGCTGCTTGCTAACAGGGGCTTTTGTCATTTATCGAGAAAAGGAGCAAGGATTCTTGCAAACTTTTTATGTATGTTATCGATTTCTGCAGTATGTATAAAGCTGAAAGCTCAATAAACTATCTGGGAATTCTCTTTAATGATGTTATAATATTCTGAAAAAGGAGGAGAGATGATGGAGGAGATTGTGATAAAAGCGATTCAAGATGATTATCCAGATGCATTTGCATGGTGTTATGGATGCGGTCGTTTAAACGAAGAGGGTCATCACTTTCGAACCGGTTGGCAAGGCGAGCAAACAAGGACAATTTATACACCACGTCCAGAGCATATCGCAATTCCTGGATTTGTTTATGGAGGCTTGATTGCTTCTTTAATTGATTGTCATGGAACAGGCTCCGCTGCATTGGCAATGCATCGTAAAAATGGGCATGAAGTTGGAGATGGAGTGGAGCCTCCCAGGTTTGTGACTGCATCACTGAAAGTGGAATTCGTAAAGCCAACCCCAAATGATGTGCCATTAACAGCCGTTGGGACCATTCATGAGGTTCATCCAAAGAAATGGAGAATCGAAACAGAGGTATTTGCCATCGATAAACTATGCGCTCGTGGAGAGGTAATCGCTGTGGTGATGCCAAGCACTTTTACAAGCAAAGAGTGATCCGGACCCTTGGAACAGGTCAATAGTAAGCTGATTGATAAAAACGGATTCAAAAGCAGAACAAGATTTTTTGTATTAAAGGGCCGTCCAATTATTTGGACGGTTATTTAGTGTATCTGAGTATCCATTTCAAGCATGTTATCACTGTAAAGTTACATGTAACCGGAAATCACAAGCGAATTGTCAAAAATATCAATATACTTACATTATAAGCAAAGGGAGGTCGCAGAGTTGAAAATAAACGTAGAGATAGATAAGGAGATCAAGGCGATAGAGGTGCTTATCAGAAATCACGAATGGAATGAGGAAGTCCAGGAACTGATGGAGCGTTTGAAGGAAAAGAAAAGACCGTATTTTGTCGGCAGGAAAGAAGAAATGCAGCACGTATTTCGGGCAGAGGAAATTATCTGTTTATTTACAGAGCAAGATTCCATAATGGTGCGGACGAAACAGGGGACTTTCGAAATGAAAGAAAGGTTATATGAACTGGAAAGGGACCTTCCTGGTAATCAATTCGTGCGATTGTCCAAGTCAGTGATTGCCAATTTAGATGAGTTAAGCAGATTCGAGGCATCTTTCAACGGGACCTTATGTGTGTATTTCCGATCAGGGGAAAAAGAATATGTTTCTCGGCACTATGTTCAAGGAATCAAGAAAGCATTTCAATGGAAAAGGAAGGGATTATGATGAAAACACTATTATTCCGTAGCTTTGTTGGGATTTGCTTTGGGGCACTCGTGATGGTGCTGACGTGTTTTGCAGTGATTGCTTTTGGGGAGGTCACTGCATTAGACAGTGGAATATTTGTAAAAAACGCGATAGGCTGCATATTATGTGGCTGGTTCTTCAGCACGGCAACAATCTTCTTTGAAAATGAAAAATGGAGTTTGTTATTTCAAACCATTCTGCACTTCCTTACTGTCAGCATTCTTTACTTCCTATTATCTTTCTTTGTTGGTTGGATTCCATTCAGCTTAAAAGGATTGGCTATAGGAATTGGGATTTTCATACCTTTCTATATGATCATCTGGACCGTATTCTATCTCTACTTTCGCTTCCAAGTGAAAATATTGAATGATGGACTTGATAAAAGAAGGAATTGAGAGCGGTTGTGGATTTAAATAAAGAGACACCGCTCCCTGTCGTAACGGTGTCTCTAACATTTCTTAACTTTGTATCATTATCATTTCATCATAGATTAAGTTTTGTCTAAGCTCAGTTGCTGTTTGCATGGATATTTGATCATCTTCAACCATTTGTTGAATGATATCACGTTCGATTTGCATTGCAATCAACTGAAAATGACTCACCATCTCTTCAAAGCGATGTGCTTCTTTTTCACTTAATGTTCCGAATGGATTCAAATAACGATTATATCTTTGAATGACAAGCATCACTTCATGACGGTTTTCAGATGTAGTTTGTTGTTTGAGCAATGAAATGGCTTCCTTTGAAGCCTCTTTTTGGGCTTTTCGAAACTCCCGGATCAGGTCCGCATTTTTAACGATGGAGTCCTCTAATTTCGCTTCCCATTTCTTATCCCATTTGACATTGATCTTTTTCTTGAAAAGAATCGCCTGCAAATTGATCCAAGCCCTTTTCAGCGAAGATTTTTGCATATAATTTATGGTTCTTGAAAGATACACTTTATAAAGTTCTAAGGCTGTTTCAGATATAGTTCCTTTTTCGACTAATCCAGAAACGAATTCCAATTCCTTTTTGGTCCCTTGCTCCACTAAATCGCGTATTGTCCGATTATCGGGTCTGTTCGTGATTCCCCGTTCCAAATCAATCAGTTGTTCATTCAAATCTTCCATCACTTGATTGATAGCTTTCTGATTATCCATGGTTGCTTCTTTGCTTAGCTGATCGATCGTTTTATTTAAAACAATTTCATAAGCCTCCTCAGAGGTTAGCCGTTCATCTTTGAATTCAATCGGTGTCTTTACCAGTAATGGCAAGAGAACCGTAGCCAATGTGACGCTTAACAATATAACGCAAGCTGCGATGAACAAGACTGTATTACGCATCGGGAATAAAGTGTCATCTGGCATAAAATATGGTATGGATAAAGCTGTAGCTAATGTAATGGTTCCATGAATGCCGCTAACGGATGTCAAAAATGCAAATCGTGGTCTTGAAACATTCTCCTCATCAGTATCCTCGCTATCTTCTGGGTGAACCCTGGACATAATGAATTGCTCTAATGGATTCACTCTGTTTTTCGTAAAAGTATCATGCAGAATGTATACCCAAATAAAACGGATCACCAATAATAAAAGAACAATCAAAACACTAATCCCAAAAAGATTACCCCTACTTATGTTCGACTCAATTTCCTGATAAACACTCGGCAACATAAATCCTAATAAAGCAAATACAAGTCCATTCAAAACATAACCTAATACAGACCATGTATTAGATGATACAATTTGCAATTTAGTTGTGGAATTCTGAAGGCGATCCCGCTCGATGCCATGAATTACACCTGCGGCAACCACTGCCAAGATTCCGGAAACATGGAATTCTTCAGCTACCATATATATGACAAAAGGCGTAATTAGCTCAATAACAATAGACATGGAGATTTCTTCAAGTCCATGAACCCGTAAAAATAATCGTAATTTAACGATTAAGTAGCCCAATAGGATACCTATGAAAATACCGCCTATAGCTACAAATATAAAATTAAGCGAAGCATCTTTTATAGAAAATGCTCCAGTTAAGGCAGCTGCCAGGGCAACTTTAAAAGCCACGATTCCAGCAGCATCATTGAAAAGTGATTCACCTTCAAGGATGGGCATCATATTACCGGGCAATTTCAATCCTTTTGTAATCGATTGTACCGCTACAGCATCCGTAGGGGTAATTGTAGCTGCTAAAGCAAAGGCAACAGCCATCGGCATTTCGGGTATTAACCAGTGGATGAAAAAACCTCCTGCAAAAACAGTCACAAATACTAACCCAAAGGCCAATAACAGAATAGGCTTACGCAATTCAAGCATTTCTTTTCGGGACGTATTTTTTCCTTCTGTAAAGAGTAACGGAGCAATAACACAGATCATGAATAATTCTGAATGAAAATCCAACGATAATTGAAATGGCAATAATGAAAGCACTGCACCCATGGATATCTGATATATCGGTAGTGGAATACGGGGCCATATGGCATTTAATATTGTAGCGATTATTGTGGACACCAATAATCCGAGCAATGTGATTAAGAATGACATAGAATCTCCCTTATCGTTTTAGTCTGCTTGCCCATGAAACTTATTTAAAAAGAAAAAAAGAGGTATTTTAAAGCGAATATCCATCTTTAAAAAATAACCCCTATTTTATGGTCTTGTGTAGCTTGTTCAAAAAACAATATTTAGCCAGAGACAGTATTTTAATATGTAGCCTCGATTTTTGATATACCCCTTAGTTATTAATTACAAACAGGATATCACAAGAGTTTACGGTTTATTCAAAATCACTTATAACATAGCTTTTCCATGAAAATTAGTTCATGCCGGAAACAGGATTTCCTGTATAAAATACCCTTAATGAAGAAACATAGAAAAATGGAGTAAGAGCGACCTGCAAAAAAATGGGGGTATTCAGCTTGATTCGTAATGTAGGTAGATTGTTAAGGAAAACGAAAGAAAAAAAATCCAGTGTACAAAATAATTACCAGGATTCTAAGCCTGCAGATGCACTTGCTGCGAATTTCAATCAAAATGTAGAAACACTTCGTTCTGTTTATGATAATTGCTCGGATGTCATGTTCCGCTCGTTCTTACTTTTCGGAAAGACGCGGGCGATGCTCATTTACATTGCGGGACTCTCAGACATCGAGGCGATAGAGCAATATGTGCTATCTCCACTCATGCAGGAGTCATCAAAAGAACCACAACAATTAAATGAGTTTATTGAACATAAAATGCCCGTTCCTAAAGTGGTAAAAGTGAATATGTTGGCGGATTGCATTGAATCGATTTCCACTGGAAACCCGATCCTTCTATATGAAGGGGAAAGTGATGGATTTTCTTTAGGATTGTCCAAATGGGAAAAGCGGGCGATTGAAGAACCTATGGCAGAGGGGGGAGTTAGGGGGTCACGAGAGGGATTTATTGAATCTCTAGAGGTAAATACGTCCCAATTGCGACGTATTATTAAAAGTCCTGCCCTTAAATTACAATCGATGAAGATCGGAACGTATACCAGGACGAATGTTTCAATTGCTTATATTGATGGCCTTGCGGATAAAACACTGATTGAAGAGATTACAACTCGGTTGGAACGAATTAAAATAGACGGTATTTTAGAAAGCGAGTACATCGAGGAAATGATCGAGGACAATCCGTTTTCACCTTTCCCTCAGATCATGACGACAGAACGGCCGGATGTAGCCTGTTCTTGCTTGTTGGAGGGACGAGCTGTCATTCTTGTAGAAGGAACCCCTTTTACTTTAATTGCACCAATATCCTTCTTTTCTTTGATTCAATCACAAGAGGATTATGCTCAACGTTTTATGGCAGGCACTTTTATCCGTTGGTTACGTTATATTTTTATGGGACTATCTCTTTTGCTTCCGTCCCTATATGTTGCTATTTTGACGTTCCATCATGAGGCGGTCCCAACCGCACTCCTGCTAAGCAGCGCGGCATCCCGGGAATCGGTCCCTTTTCCTGCAATAGTAGAGGCATTGGCTATGGAAATTACCTTTGAAGCACTAAGAGAGGCAGGGGTTCGCTTGCCGAAGCAGGTAGGTTCTGCTGTCAGCATTGTTGGAGCGCTAGTGATTGGTCAAGCTTCCGTACAAGCGGGGTTGGTTTCAGCGCCAATGGTCATTGTGGTTGCGATTACGGGAATCGCTTCTTTTATGATGCCTCGTTATATTGCCGGAATTGCTTTCCGGATGCTGCGTTTCCCAATGATGCTGCTTGCCGGTACCTTAGGACTGCTTGGCATCGTGATGGGAATCATTGCCATAATCATTCACTTATGCAGCTTGCGTTCCTTCGGCGTTCCCTACTTAACGCCACTGGCACCGTTAAAAGGTAAAGAGCTGAAAGATGTGCTGTGGAGGGCTCCTTGGTGGAAGATGGATACACGCCCGCGCCTCACAGGGGATTCTAATGTATACCGTCAAGCACAGGAACAGGGACCAAATTCAAAAAGGGGAAGTGAAACGGAGTGAATAATGGTTGGAGGAGAACAAAGGTATTGGAGAAAGTAAAGAGGCGTCATTTCATGAAAAGCGTCTTTCTTTTGCTCGTTATTTGTGGAACGACCCCTTTTCTAAGCGGTTGTTGGGATCGAATAGAAATCACTGACTTGGCGATTGTCACAGCAGCCGCCATCGATAAGAACGATAATAATCAAATCGAACTATCCGTCCAAGTTTTTATTCCAAGTTCAATAAGTGGTGGAGGCGGCGGTCAAGGAGGAGGGACCAGTCAAGGAGGGGGTGCTGTTACGACATTGGTGAGATATGAAAAAGGCGCCAATATTTCAGATGCATTGTCTAAGCTTCAAAGCAAGCTTCCGCGAAAAGTATTTTGGGGACATTGTAAAGTATTTGTATTCGGTGAAAAGTTAGCGAAGGAAGGAATTAAAGAGCAGCTGGATTTTTTGCTGCGCCATCCGCAGCCAAGAGAGAAAGCAAATGTGTATGTCAGCAAAGGGAAAGCAAAGCCTATCCTTGAATCTTTGCCACCCCTGGAAAACTATTCAGGAGAAGTGCTTAGAGAACTATCTGATTTACATATAGGGATGCTGGTCACACTGCAGGATTTGGATGAAATGTTAACGGGTAAACCCCGAGCGGCCGCACTTCCATTCGTTAAAATTTTACCACCAGCAAAAGGGCAAACGAAATTACAGGGAATTCCTTACATTGTCGGAACAGCCGTGTTCAAAAAAGATAAAATGACTGGAACGATGACTGAAAAGGAAACTAGAGGGCTATTGTGGTTAAGAGATGAAGTGGAATCATACACAGTGACCTTACAACCTAAAGGTGTGAAGGGGAAGATATCTTTAAGTCCAGTGTCAGCCAAAGTCAAGATCATTCCGCAAATTATCAATGATAAATGGAAATTGTTGATGAAGGTAAATACAGAAGGAGCTGTTATACAAAATGGAACGAATTTAAACCTTTCAAATCCTAAGTCTCTAAAAGCTGCAGAACGAGCATATCAAAAAGATATAGAAAAACGCATCAAGATGGCTTTTCTGAATACTCAGCAGAAGAAAGCGGACATTTTAGGGTTGGGTAAAGATTTCTATAGGAAATATCCTAAACAGTTTAATAAGGTCGAAAACCACTGGGATGAGATATTCGCGGAAATGGAAGTGGAAATCGATGTTGCGGCCAATATTCGCAGACAGGGTTATATAAACAAACCGGCAGGATTGTCTGAGGAAGAGGTGAAGGACAAATGAGATGGGGGGCTTTTATTTGTACAGCCGTGATCGTAGCTTTAATCATTTTGTTTGAATGGCCGAAAATGAAACAAAATCCTAAAAAAGATAAAATGGCATTTCTTACACTGCTCCTCACTGGATTGATTCTGTCCATGTTCAACCTCCCACAGATGTCAGGGCCAACTCAATGGGTGGAAACTCTTTTCAGGCCATTTGGAGAGTTTATGGAAAAGTAAGTCTATTAGTGGGCGTTGCAGGATTAAATTCATACTATTAAAGAAAGGAGGAAGCAGATGGAGAAAGGGAAAATTTCATCATTACAGATGGCATTCATGATGTATCCGACGATTGTGGCAACGGCTATTCTCGGGATACCCAGCATCACAGCGAAATATGCCAAAACCGATTTATGGCTGTCCCCCATTTTTGCGGCACTCATAGGGTATGTGACGGTGTATATCGCTTATAAACTTCACAAGCTGTATCCGAAGCAAACGGTGATCCAATTCAGTGAACAGATTATTGGTTTGGCTCCGGGGAAAATTCTCGGTTTTTTATTCTTGTTTTTTTATATCCAGAACACGGGGCTAATCCTTAGAGGTTACGCAGAATTTGTTGTCGGCTCTTTTCTGGTACGTACCCCGATTAGTGTGATCATGGCATCGATGGTGCTTCTGTGTGCGTTCATCGTACGCGGGGGAATAGAAGTGTTGGGGCGAGCTGCTGAATTGTTTGTACCTGTTTTCATTTTTCCAATCTGTATCTTAATCCTTTTGCTGATTCCCGATCTTGAATTCAAGAATATATTCCCGATATTGGCGGATGGTATAATGCCTCCAATCAAGGGTGCGATTGTACCGGGAGGATGGTTCAGCGAGTTTTTCCTGATCATTTTCCTCCTTCCTTTCTTGGCGGATATGAAAAAAGGGATGAAATCCGGGATGATGACTGTGTTTGCCGTGATGATGACGTTAATTGTGGTGAATCTTACGGTTCTTTTTGTACTCGGGTCAACAACATCCACAAAGCTTTACCCCTTGATGAATGCATCTCGATACATCAGTTTTGCCGACTTTTTTGAACATGTAGAGTCCGCCGTCATGGCGGTATGGATAGTAGGGGCGTTTGTAAAAATTTCCGTGTTTTATTATGCATCCGCTTTAGGTACAGCACAGTGGCTGAATCTCTCCGACTATCGTCCTGTTGTATGGCCGATAGGGATTTTGATTGTCATATTCAGTTTGTGGTCGTTGCCTAGCTCTGTGGATGTCAGTCGTAATGATATCAACGTCTTCCCTTTACAAAGTATTTTGATGCAAACGATTATTCCTCTGTTATTGTTGGTGATTGCTGTTTTAAGGAAAAGAAATCGTAAAGGAACCGAAACCAGCTGACTGGGCATTTTTTATGCTAAATATCCTATCGTTAAGGTGCTATCAATATTCGTACTCGCGCAGAGGGCAGGACCAACTGAATGGATTGCATCTCTTTTTTAGCCGTTTTAAGAGTTTATGAAAAAGTAGATCTATCAGTGGGTTGCGTGATTTCAAATTTCCATACTATCACAGAAAGGAGGAAGATGATGGAGAAAGGGAAAATTTCATCTCTACAGATGGCATTCATGATGTATCCGACGATTGTGGCAACGGCCATTCTCGGTGTTCCAAGCATCACAGCCAAATATGCCAAAACTGATTTATGGCTGTCCCCCATTTTGGCGTCTCTCATCGGGTATGCGACGGTGTATATCGCTTATAAACTGCACAAACTTTATCCGAAACAAACGGTGATCCAATTCAGTGAACAGATCATTGGTCGGATTCCGGGGAAAATTCTCGGTTTTTTATTCTTGTTTTTTTATATCCCGATCACAGGGCAAATCCTAAGAAGTTACGGAGAATATATTGTCGACTCTTTTCTGGTCAAAACTCCGATAAGCGTGATCATGGCATCGATGATACTCCTCTGTGCCTTTATCGTACGCGGAGGGATAGAAGTGTTGGGGCGAGCTGCCCAATTGTTTGTTCCCGTTTTTATCATTCCAATCCTCCTCTTAATCATCTTACTGGGCCCTGATATTGAATTTAAGAATATATTCCCGATATTGGGGAATGGAATTATGCCTCCAATCAAGGGTTCGATTGTACCAGGTGGATGGTTCAGCGAGTTTTTTCTGATGATTTTTCTCCTCCCTTATTTGGCGGATATGAAAAAAGGAATGAAATATGGGATGATGACTGTGTTTGCCGTAATGATGACGTTAGTTGTGGTGAATCTTATCGTTCTTTTTGTACTCGGATCAACAACATCCACAAAGAATTATCCCCTGATGAATGTATCTCGGTACATCAGTTTTGCCGACTTTTTTGAACATTTGGAGTCCGCCATCATGGCCGTATGGATAGTAGGAGCGTTTGTCAAAATTTCCGTGTTTTATTATGCGGCTGCTTTAGGTACCGCGCAGTGGCTGAATCTCTCCGACTATCGTTCTGTTGTATGGCCTATAGGGATATTGATTGTAGAATTCAGCTTTTGGTCGTATCCTAGCGCTATGGATGTCAGTCGTTTTGATATTATCGCCTTCCCTTTTTATGGGGTTTTGATGCAAACGATTATTCCTCTGATATTGTTGGGAATTGCTATGATCAGTAAAAGAAAAAGACAGAGAAAGGGAAGCAAATCAAGCTAAGCTTTTCTGCCAGTTGTTTTAAGAGATTTGAAAGAGTATGTGCATGAAAGCTGGTAGAAAGAGTTCTATTTTAATTTTAAAACAAAGGTGATTTGAGCGGGTGTTCGAGACACCTGAGTGGGGAGGATCGCCCGTGGAAAGCAAGTGCCCTACATTCCAAAACGTCAAATTTTAAAAGCCAAATAGTAGACAAACTCAATTACTAAGGAGTTTGTCCACAGTCCGCAACCATTCCGTTTTCGAATGGTTTTTTTGTTGAGAGAAAAAGTGAAAAACTAGAAATATCAGTGTGCTTTGCTGCAAGTTATAAATAATTAACAATTTTTTCAAACCGTTTTGAAGTTTGTCCCGTTATCTATAGTACAAAGGCTTTTTAGAAGGGAGAGAGAAAAGACTTGAAAAAGGTTCTTATTGTCGGGTGTATATCATTGATGCTAGTACTGTTAGGATTTTCACCGGAAATGGGTGCGAAACGGGGGCAAGCTGTCAACGACGTCGTAAAAGTATATGGACCAGGTGGACCTCTTGGACCAATCAAGGAAGTGGCGGAACAATTCACCAAAGAAACCGGGATAAAAGTTGAAGTAACAGCGGGACCCGAAGAAAAATGGATTGATCAAGCCAAACGGGATGCGGATATCATTTACGGAGGGTCAGAGTATATGCTAACAGATTTTATGCATGATCATCCAGGTATCATTAATGAAAAGAGCCGCACTGAATTGTATACACGGTCAGCTGGCATCCTGGTTAGAAAAGGAAACCCAAAGAATATACAGTCCCTGGAGGATTTAACGAAGAAGGGCGTAAAGATTGTGGATGTTAATGGAGCCGGGCAACTGGGGCTATGGGAAGATTTGGCTGGAAGGAAAGGATTGATTCCTGGAATTAGCAGGAATATTGACATTTCAGTGAAGTCCAGTGCTGAAGCTATCGATCTATGGAAGGCAAATTCAAAATTGGACGCTTGGATCACATATGAATCCTGGCATTACCGTCTGGCGGATGTGACGGACCTGGTTCAGCTCCCTGAGGAAGACAAGCTCTATAGAGGAACCCCGATAAGCATAACGAGTAAGAGTGAAAACAAGAAAAAGGCAAAACAATTTATTGATTATCTTAAAACGGAAGAATCCCATCAAGTATTTCAAAAATGGGGATGGAAGTAAATTGACGAGGAGTGAGAGTATATGAAAAAGTGGATGGTATTTTCAGTTTTTATGATGGTTCTAGCTTTGGCGGCATGTGGAAATGAAGCTAATGATTCATCCCAAAATGATCAAGTGGTTAGTGGTACTGCCGATGAAAAAGCAGAAACCCTAAAATTAATGGAAAGTGAAACAACAGGCGAATACTTGGCTGATTCGAAGGGAATGTCACTTTACTTTTTCAAGAATGATAAATCAGGAAAAAGCAATTGCATCGGTGATTGTCTGAAAAAATGGCCGCCGTTCATGGAAAGGGATTTTGCTGTTCCAAAAGGATTTGAGGAAAAAGACTTTGGAACCATTGAAAGGGAAGATACAGGGGAAGAGCAGGTAACGTACAAAGGTTTTCCGCTCTACTATTTTGTGAATGATAAGGCAGCGGGAGATGTCAATGGCGAAGGCGTGAAAAATGTTTGGTATATTGTAAATAACAAGACGGTTTTTCCAAAATAAGAAAAAGGGACGATCATTGATGGTCGTTCCTGTTACACGTTTTTTCCAAATTTACTGGTGAGGAGTTGCAGGTGCGATTGAAAGAAAAACTTGATAAGGAATTGATGGCATTAGTAATGAAAAAGCATCGTCCTGCTCTGGAAGAACTTTATGACAGGCATATTAAATTAATCTATGGTTTTATTTTTAAGTTCACAAATGGAAATCCTGATAAAACCAAAGAGATTGTGCAGTTGGTCTTTTTAAAGCTCTGGACCACAAAAAGCAGCTACAATTCCGAAAAGGGGCACTTTGTAAGCTGGCTTTTGACCGTTACACGAAATGTGTGTGTGGATTATGTCCGTAAAGACAGCGTTCATATTCGGAATAATAAACACATGGACATGAGTCGTCCAATTGACATAGAAGATCCGAATAATGATATAGAAAATGGGCTATTACACAGTGAAATTGCCAATGCAAAAAGTAAGTTAAGCAAGCCGCAAAAAAGACTGATTGATTTACTGTATTGGAAAGGGTACTCGTTAACCGAAATTGCCAAAATTGAAAATGAACCGATTGGTACCATCAAGAGCAGACTTCACCAGTCGCTTAAATTATTGAAAAAGCATTTGGAAGTAGGTGGTTTGTAAATGAATACAGAGTGCGCTAACCTGCTTTCATTTTTATCGGGTGAACTGGGTGAAAAAGAAAAAAAAGCATTCGCGGAACACTTAACACAATGCTCTGAATGCACTAGGGAGTATGAACAAATGACGGAAGCCTGGAAGTCATTGAAATGGGATTTCGAAGAAAAAGAACCCTCTTCTTCCCTGAAATCAGAGGTTATGAATTTTGTCTTTGAGACGGATGTTGAAGTTCCGGTGAGAAGGGAAAAGAATTGGAGGCGTTTTTTCTTTAAGCAGTTTACACCAGTAACTTCAGGTCTTTTGTTGGCAGCGCTAGTTTTGGCGTTTGTGCTGTTATATTCCAATATTCAACTGAAAAAAGAACTCGCAGCCATCAATCTGCCAATGGAGGTTAAAACGTCGCTATCTTTGCAGCCTGTCGATAAGACGGCTGTAAATATGAATACGGACGGTGCTGCATACATTTTGCAGCAAGGAGAAGAAAGACGGTTAATCGTGCAAATTCAGAATTTGCCTAGCCTTCAAGAGTCCGAGGTGTATCAGGTTTGGTTGCTGAAAGATGGAAAGCGGACTAATGCAGGAACTTTCAAGCCTGATGATGCAGGCACAGGATCATTGACATACAAACTGTCCATTAATGATAAATTCAATCAAATTGGCATCACAAGAGAACCAGACTCAAATAGTACAAAGCCGAGAGGAGAGAAAATAGTTGGCTCTTCATAAAAATAAGAGACTTGCCCGCAAAGGGAAGTCTCTTATTTTCTGTTGGTATTTAAAATGATAGCTGTGCGTCATAGAATAAACGCCATGGTCATGACAGAGTAAATATGATAACAGTTTGCCATTAGGAGTCATCCTCCATAAAGAACCATACAAAAAAGGATAGCCTTTGAAGCTGTCCTTTTTGTAGTTTTCCAAGCTTGCAGTATTTATTTAGCATGTATCTAATAAGTTATACGTAATTAAAGGAAATGTGTTAAGTTGGACTAAAATGATAATGGAGGCAGCGATGAAATACGAGATTATCTTATTTGATGTTGATGATACATTGCTAGACTTTGGAATATCGGAAAAAAATGCACTGCATGAAGCTTTTTTAGAGTTCGGTTTGCCTACAGGGGCGGAGGATTATGCGGGATGCTACCAAGAAATCAGTAAGGGATTATGGAGGGATTTGGAACAGGGGATTATTGATTTAGCAAATCTGGGAGTGGAAAGGTTCAAGCGGTTGTTCCTGAAGCAGGGGCTTGATATCGATGCGGATGCGTTCGGCCGTGTGTACCTAAGACATTTGGGAAAGGAAATACATCTTCTGCCCGGGGCTTTGGAGGTTTGCGAGAAGCTTGGAGGATGCAGGCTGGCCATTATAACTAATGGCTTTACGACAGTGCAGACAGCAAGAATAGGGGGGTCACCCCTTTGCAATACCTTTGAAACTTTAATAGTTTCCCAAGAGGCTGGGTTTCAGAAGCCTGATAGAGGGATTTTTGATTATGCATTTACGAAGTTAAAGATTACAGATAAATCGAAAGCGTTGATAGTGGGCGACTCCTTGACATCAGATATACAGGGCGGCTTGAATTATGGAATGGATACATGCTGGTACAATCCCCATCAAAAGGAAAATAATCTGGGAATCAGCCCCACCTATGAAATCCGGACGTTGACCGATCTTTTGGAGATTGTGGGAATTAAGGAAGTTTAGACAGGTATGTGCTTTCTAAAAAACAGAGGCCGGTTGTCCAAGTGAAAGGACGTTCAGCCTCTGTTATTACTTAGGCCTGGGATTTTAGAATCAGTTCAAATCCAGCTCTTGTGGATTGAGTGTTTGATCACTTTTGATCCTTCTGCTGAAATGCGGTGATAATATACAAAGCGCCAGGGAAATTGCGAGACCTGCCATCATGAATCCGCCAAATACCAGAGGGGATGGGCCATATGAATCCGCCATCGTGGTCCAGATCAGCGGACCGAAACCTGCAATGGCTGCCGCGACCTGATAACCGACAGATAGTCCTGTATAACGCACCTTGGCTGGAAAGAGCTCCGAGAATAACGTCCCTTGTGTAGAAAAAATGGCTCCCCAGATGACGCCGAGTACAACTGCCTGCATAAAGTAGAACCAGCCGGCTCCTTGCCCGATCATTGTGAAATATGGGATGGCCAGGATGAAAAGGAGAATCAGGCCCCCAAAATAGATGATTTTTCGGTCGATAAAATCAGAAATGTAACCAATGACAGGAATGGTTACTAGCATTGTAGCGCAGCCAATCGTTAAACCGGTCAAGGCTGACTCTTGGGAATAACCAAAATACAGTGTAGTAAAGACGAGAACATAGGACATGATGAATACATTGAAGAACCCATCCCCAATTTTTAGTCCGATCACTTGCAGCACACTTCTCCAATCGTGTTTCAACGTTTCAATAATGGGAACTTTCGCAAGATTGCCGCTATCTTTCTGCTGTTGGAATTCCGGCGTTTCTTCAATGCCACTCCTTACCCAGATTGCCAATGCAATCAGTACACCGCTTAAAAGGAATGGAATCCGCCAACCCCAAGATAAAAATTGGGCATCGGTTGTCAAGGAACTGATAAGGGTCAGGCTGAACGAACCGGCAACCAAACCGATGGGGACCCCTAGTTGCGGAATTGATCCATATAACCCACGGACACCCTTTGGAGCAGATTCCGTTGCCAATAGGATGGCTCCGCCCCATTCACCTCCCAAGGAAATCCCTTGAATCAATCTCAGCACCACCAAGATGGCGGGGGCTGCCAAGCCAACCTGGGCATAAGTGGGCAGAACACCGATAAGCATTGAACTCCCTCCCATACCAATAAGGGTGAACATGAGTGCTGCCTTCCGTCCGATGCGATCACCCATATGACCGAATAGGATACTCCCGATTGGTCGGGCTGCGTAACCAGCCCCGAAAGTGACAAAGGCGAGAAGAAGTGAAATGGCAGGGTCATGATTGGGGAAGAATAGAGTTGTAAAAACCAGGCCAGTAGCTGTCCCGTATAAATAGAAATCATACCACTCAATAACGGAACCGGCTAAACTTGCGAAAAGAACTCGACTTTTTTTCATGATAAATGCTCCTTTAATGCTAAGTTTTTCATCAAAATTGTTTTCAACAATAATAAGGTCGAAAAGAACAAAAATGATGGTTAATGAATATAAGTAAAAAACTGGATTATTTAGATTATTTTAGAGGGCTTATCCATACCGGTCAACATATTTCTGACTTTTCTGAAAAAAATGAAGCGAATAACTTAGCTCCAATCACCTGTAATGGAATATAATTAATTCTAAAGTAATGGAAATAAACGATTCGATATTCCCGGATAAAATGAAAAGTTTTAAATTCAAATCATTTAGTATTTTTTATGTATGGAAGAGTGGCAAAGTGGAAATCATGTGGATAAGGAAATAAAAAAGAGGAAAGGATAAGTTAATAAATAATAATAATCTCCAAGTTATTTAGTATAATAGAAAAAAGGTTAAGGAGTTGGTTTCGTATGGAGAAGCAATTGCCAGAAACATCGCTTGAACCTGAAGAGATGGCTGAAATGGTTTTGAAAAAGGCCCTTAGTGATTACCGGAAAGCACAAATCGAAAAAGAAATCGATCACTCATTAAGAAATCGTGATAAGGAAGAGTTCCTGCGATTAACTGAAATATTGAAGGGCATTTCATGAAATTTTAAACACTGTGAACAAGACAAGTAGTAATTGATTAAGAAAGTGCACCTAAAAAGCCAGCATAGTTTAAAAATATAAATATGTAGCTTTATATAACTGGAACATTCTAATTAAATAGCAATCTTTAGTATTATAATATTTTACATTGTAAGCGCTTTCTTGTATAATCAAATAAAGAAAACAATGGAGAGAAGTTATGGATTTCGGCAAATGGCAGAATTCACTGGTATTAGTGCCCTGAAAAGGTTTATGCACCGGGATAAAAACTAAAGGGGGAAAAGTTATGAAAAAGAATGGAGTGTCGTTAGTTGAATTTGTTCAGGAGGATCGTTTCGAACTCAGCTCCTACATTACTTCTTTATTTAATAAACTGAATGACTATGTTCCCAAAAGTCTTAAAGATAAAAGGTGAATGACAATAAAAAGTGGATCAGGAAGATATGTTATAACTTCCTGATCCATTTTTTATTTTGTTTTTGGATTTGGAGTTTTAAGTAGTGCACTTAAGTCGAAGTCTCAATAATTGACAATGAGAATCGTTATCGAATAAAATGATTCATTATAAGTATATCGATTGGAGTTGTTCAGATTGTTCGTCCAGATGAGAAAAATGGTGGTAAAAGAAGGTAATGCCGAACAAGTAGTAAAACGGTTCAGTGGGGAAGGGATCATAGAAAAGCAGGAAGGGTTCATCGATTTAAGTGTGATGGTGAAAAAAGTGCGTCGCGGGGATGAAGAGGTCATCATTATGATCAATTGGGAGTCGGAGGCGCATTGGAAGCAGTGGGAAAAGAGTGAAGCCCATATCGCAGGCCATAAAGCGAACCTTGGGAAACCAAAGCCTGAATATATCGTCAGTTCGGAAGGATCATTATATGAAGTGAAAGCTATAAAAAAGGCCGTGAAATAACCGACTATAAGCTAGCCTGTTTTAAATTCGGTACAATAGAAAAGATATTCCTAAGTTACTGGGTGGAATATCCCATTTCTCAATCATCGTGTTAGCATAAGGATGCGGAATGGTTACCGTTTACATATAATGGCTTACCTTCACTAAAAATTCAGGCTCCCATTATGGGTGCCTCTTTTTTATTCAACTCAAAATAGGATATATGTAATTCCAATTCTGTTGATATAGTAAAATATCTTTTATTTTCATTAAAATGGAGACAATCATGGAAATGTGAAGAAAAGGGAGCAGGAAGTAACAGGTGCAACCGTACAAAGGGAATAATGAGCTACTGGATCAACCGGTACAACAGGAGAAGTGGGGGCAATCGGTTTACGCTTCCAAGTAACCAAAATTCAGGTCATTCACAGTGAATGGAACCAACACTGTGTTTACCGTTGTGACTGGTCGCTAACAGTTGGTGAGGGCTTCACTGACGATCATCCGTTTGAATTAATATGAGATGTAACTTCAATAATTTGGAAACGTGATATTTTGAATCCCATTCAACTTGAATGTGGATTTTTTTTGAGGGGCTTTTTATTGGTATTATGGTCGATAATCTTCATAGTTTCACTTCGAATTGCTGTCATATAAGGCTTCAAAATGCGCCCTTAGCTTTAATTAGCTAAGGGACATTCATGGTTTACAGGGATTTTAGTCAGATGCATTTACAAATACTCTTTGTACTTCTTTAATTTATAGATGACTGTTGGCTGGCTGATGCCTAAATGTTCTGCCATTTCGTATGTGGTTTTACATTGTTTCCATGCTTTTGCAATCAGTTGCATTTCAACCTTTTCCAGTGTCTTCTTTAAATCGAAATTCTCTTCACATTCCTGTTCGATTGCCAGGAAGGTGGAATCTTCTGGCTGTTCTATTTGCCCTGTGATGGATTGGGGAAGGTGTTCGGGAAATATAATGGGCTCTTCGATGGTCAGGATTAGCCGTTCAATTAAGTTTTCTAATTCCCGTATATTTCCGGGCCAATGATAATGAGTCAAAATTTCATAAGTCGATGGATGGATTTTTTTGAATTTCTGGTATTTATCATTGGTTTTCTGTAAGTAATGCTGAATTAAGAGAGGGATATCTTCTTTACGTTCATGTAATGCAGGTATTTGGATGGGAATCACATTCAAACGATAAAATAAGTCCAATCTGAACTTACCTTGACTTACCATCTCCTTCAAATCTTGATTAGTTGCTGCAACCAGGCGGAAGTTAATATGGTTTTCTTTTTTTCCACCGATGCGCTTTATCTTTTTTTCCTGTAATACTTTCAGTAATTTAGCTTGCATGGCAAGTGGGAGTTCCCCGATTTCATCTAAGAAAAGCGTCCCGCTGTCAGCCTGTTCAATCAGGCCTTGCCTCCCTTGTTTATTTGCCCCTGTAAATGATCCCGGCTCATAGCCGAATATTTCTGATTCAAACAAACTTTCAGGTATCGTGCTGCAATTCACTTCGATAAAAGGTTCTTTCTTTCGGTTGCTTTGGTCATGAACAGCACGGGCAAAAGTGCTTTTCCCTACCCCTGAAGGTCCTAATAAGAGAATCGTGGCATCGGTTTTTGAAACATTATGGATCGTTTTTAAAATATGCTTCGTTTCATTACTTCTGGCAATCAAATAATGGTAATCCAGTTCCTTTTCTCTTAAATCCTCGACTTCCGTTTGATAGCCTTTTATTTTTCGTTGTAATTGCTCAAATTGATCCTGCAATTGCAAAATCTCGGTTTGATCCTGACCATAGCTGATTACCCTAACGAGAAGTCCTTCCTTATTAAAAATGGGATAGCCAGTCGACATGACAACATGACCCGTTTTCGTTTCTTGCATTATGCGCTTCGCTTTCTTTTCTTTTAAAACGATCGCATTGATGGAAGGCGTGAGAAGGCCTTCACTTTCTAATTGATAGACGGAGGTACCGATATAAGAGTCACTTTTCATACCATAAATCTCCCAAAGCTTTGGGTTGGAATATAAAATGATCCCATCTTGATCGGTAATGAGAATGTTATTATTCGATGTTTCAATAATCTTATTTAGTTCTTCCTCCAGCATATCATCGTACATAAGTTCCGCTCCTTTGGGTTTTGGGATGCTGTTTAATTAAAATATAAATCAAAAAGTCTAAATAATCAAAAAATAAATCGAAAAACAAGAAAATGATTAAGTTTTTAATCAGTTGAATGAAACAAAATGACGAAAAGCCCTATATACCACAGCAAAATAGTTGGTCTGAATCTTGCTTATGTAATAGATAGAAATAGAATTTCCATAGCCATTCTATTAGAAAAGATGAAAGTTTGTAGGGCAGCTGCAATTGCAGTGGTGTGAAAAAAATTATGGCAGAATTAGAATTTAGGAGGATGTTACATGATGAAGTATCAACCGAAAGACTCATTCAAATCACCCCGTTTTTGTGGAGTGCGTACGTTTATGCGGCTCCCATTTGTTGAACGGGTAGATGAACATATGGATTTTGTCATTACGGGGATTCCTTTTGATTCCGGGCAATCATTTAGAACGGGTGCGAGATTCGGACCAGAGGCCATTCGCGATTTTTCAATCCTTTTACGTCCTTATAATCCAGAACAAGATATTAATATTTTTGACTATATATCAGGAATAGATTATGGGGATATCCCGATCATTCCGGGGTATATTTCTGAAACATATAAAAAAATCGAAGCAGAGCTTACCCCCGTCATTGAAAAAGGGATCATTCCCATTTCATTGGGAGGCGATCATTCCATTACACTAGGGGAGTTACGTGCGATCGTAAAAAAACATGGACCTGTTGCCCTGCTTCAATTCGATGCTCACTCTGATACTTGGGATAGTTATTTTGATCAAAAGTATAATCACGGAACCGTTTTTCGCCGTGCAATAGAAGAGGGGCTCATCGATGTATCGCGATCTCTTCAAATTGGTATGAGGGGCGGTCTGTACGGACCGGAAGATCTTCAAGATGCCCGGGATTTAGGTTTGGGCGTTTATACGACAAACGATTATAAACGTCTCGGGGTTGAAAAGATGCTGGGGGTCATTCATGAGCGTGTTGCGAATGGTCCGGTGTTTTTATCTTTTGACATTGATTTTTTAGATCCGGTCTATGCTCCGGGAACGGGGACCCCTGAAGTGTCCGGTGCCAGCATTGATGATGCCTTGGCTTTGGTGAGAGGCTTGACGAATATAGATTTTGTTGGATTCGATCTTGTTGAGGTTTTACCATCATACGATCACGGACAAATCACGGCTGCCGCAGCCGCTAATATTGTCTATGAATTCATCACACTCATCGCCCTCGCAAAAAAAGGGAAACTGGAGAAAAAAGAGAGAGTCGGAGATTTGGAGACCCAGCTTAACAATTAGTTCCTTCATTTAACTGTAAAGAAGGAAGGAATCGTTGAAGTCCTTTCTTCCCTCTTTACAAAGCGAAAGAACAATACAAGCCCAAAAGGAGATGTGTAAATGCATATTTTGGATATATCGATCATGATTCTATATTTTTCTGTTTTAATCATTGTGGGAGTAATCGGATCCAAACGGGCAAAAACAGCAGATGATTTCATTGTGGCAGGACGTAATCTTGGTCATTTTATGTATTTATCCTGTTTAGCTGCTGTGATATTAGGGGGGGCTTCTACTCTAGGAACAGCAAAGTTAGGTTATCAGTTTGGGATATCCGGTATTTGGCTAGTGGTGATGATCGGGCTCGGCATAATCGCTATCGGGTTGTTTTTAACAAATAAGATATTTAATTTAAAAGTATTGACGATCAGTGAAATGCTTGAGAAGCGCTACAACTCTCAGACAAGATTGATCAGTGCACTTGTCTCTGTTATCTATACATTCATGCTGACTGTAACGCAAGTGATTGGGATGGGGACGATTTTACATGTTTTGGCTGGCTGGAATTTAACGGTTTCCATGATAGTCGGGGGTGGGATCGTATTATTTTATACAATATTAGGAGGTATGTGGTCAGTCACCATGACTGATGTCGTGCAATTCGTCATCATGACGATCGGCATTTTCTTTGTCATGCTTCCGATGAGCATCTCTAAGGCAGGAGGGTGGGGCTCGCTTAAAGAAAATCTCCCTGCCTCACATTTCGAGTTAGGCAACATTGGCGGAGAAACAATTTTTCAATATTTCCTACTATTTACTCTAGGAGTAGTTGTTGGCCAAGATATTTGGCAGCGTCTTTTTACCGCACGAACCAAAGCTGTTTCTCGTGGCGGAACGGTTGGAGCGGGAATATATAGTGTTTTTTATGCGATTGCAATCAGTATCATTGGAATGTGCGCTTTTATTATCCTTCCTGATTTAGGCGATCCCCAAATTGCATTTACCAGTATAGCGATGGAAACTTTACCTGCTGGCCTATTGGGGGTTGTCATTGCGAGTGTGGTTTCGGCCCTAATGTCCACAGCTTCAGGAACTTTGCTCGCTTCGTCAACTTTAGTTGTTAATGACATCATTAAAAAATATATCGGTCCGGGAATGAATGAACGTCAATTTTTAAAAACATCCCGAATTACAACTTTAACGATTGGTGTATTGACCATAATCGTTTCGATATGGATTCAAGATATTTTAGTTGCATTGGATGTAGCTTACGCAATTTTATCCGGTGCTGTGTTCTTTCCAATCATCCTTGGCTTCTTTTGGAAAAGGGTCACGGCTACAGCGGCATTTTACTCGATTCTGGCCAGCATGATCGTTATTATTGTCGGATTGGTGATTAATGGACCTTCCTCCACTCAACCAATCCTGTACGGGCTCGCTACTAGTTTTGTCGTCATTACTACGATCACTCTCCTAAGTCCGAATAATGATCACAGAAACAAAAGTGAAGTGAAGCAAGATATAAAGGGCAAAGCTGACATGGACACAATGGCTAATTGATGGTTCGGCAAAAAAACGGAAAAATTGAGGAGGAAAGTAAAATGACAAAGACAATTTCCCTGCAACCCGCAACATTCAATACATTGGAAGAAGAACGCATTCACAGGAAGGAACGGTTGGCAGCTTCTTTCCGTCTTTTTTCAAAGTTTGGTTTCGATGAAGGGATAGCCGGCCATATTACGGTCCGTGATCCTAAATATACAGACCATTTCTGGGTTAATCCGTTTGGGATGCATTTTAGTCAAATTTCCGTTTCGGATCTAATATTGGTCAATCATAAAGGTGATATTGTAGAGGGTGAACATTCTGTGAATGGTGCTGCCTTTGCCATTCATTCTGAAATTCATAAAGCGCGACCGGATGCCATTGCAGCGGCACATGCTCATTCAGTCTATGGAAAGACATGGTCTTCCTTAGGGAGATTGTTAGATCCGATTACGCAAGATGCCTGCCAATTTTACAGAGATCATGCATTATTTGATGATTTTACGGGTGTGGTTTACGCATCCGAAGAAGGGAAACGCATTGCTAAGGCTTTAGGTCAATGCAAAGCTGTCATCCTCCGTAACCATGGATTGTTAACTGTAGGCCAGTCTGTAGATTCAGCTGCGTGGTGGTTCATAACGATGGAACGTTCATGTCAAGCACAGATAATGGCTGAGTCTGTAGGTAAGCCTATTTTTATAGAAGAAGAGTATGCAAAGTTAACGGCAGAACAAACGGGAACGGAATATGAGGGATGGCTGAGTTTTCAGCCTCTTTGGGACAGAATCAGAAAAGAGCAGCCAGATTTCTTGAGGTGACCATAAAGCAGGCATGGTCTAATCTGCAACGGATTGTTTTCCCATAAAAGAGGGAAAAGGGTATCGTAGGTTCTTGAGGAGGTTTTATAATGTCCGATTCTAAGAAAACAGCACCTTCACTCTATATCAGGGTCGATATACCGGAAAAATACATCAATCAGTTTAAGGAGATTTGTTCAGAAGTTGTTGTCGAGCCATGGGAGTTCGGTGAACCTGAACCACAACCAACAGTTGATCTATCGAAGTTTGATGTCATTTATACGCTGGGGCTTCATGATAATCTTAACATTATAGAAAAAGCTCCAAATATTAAATGGGTCCATTCAGACACTGCTGGAGTGGAGGCCATGCTGAATGAAGATATACAAAACAGCGATGTCATCATCACCAATGTCAAAGGCTGCACATCTGTCCCAATAGCGGAGCATACAATTGCGATGCTGTCTTCATTAGCAAGAGGTGTACCGACAATGATCAGAAATCAAATAAACAAAACTTGGGTTGAAATTCCTGTGAAAGATCTCGAGAATGCGACAGTGGGGATAATTGGATATGGGGATATTGGCTATGAGATAGCAAAGAGATGTAAAGCACTTGGTATGACCGTTATTGGGTGCCGCCGGAATCCCTCCAAGAGGAACACGGAATATGAACCTGCTGATTTGATAATGGGAATGGATCAAGTGGATGAGGTCCTTTCCAGTTCCGACTTTGTCGTCTTGGCCCTTCCGTTTACAAAAGATACATCATACTTTTTTAATAAAGAACGCTTAAATAAAATGAAAAAAGGCAGCTATGTAATTAATGTCGGCCGAGGTAATACGATTGTTGATGAAGATTTAATTCATTCCTTGAGCAATGGGCACATAGCAGGAGCGGCTCTAGATGTGTTTGAAGTAGAACCTTTACCTAAGGACCATCCTTTCTGGCAGCTGGAAAATGTCATGGTTTCCCCACATAATGCTTACAACTCTTCCAAACACCTAGATCGTGTTATGGAATTATTCCTGAAAAATTTAAAGCTTTATTCTGACGGTAAACCCTTAATGAACGTTGTAGAAAAAAAACTTGGTTATTAACAGTAATCGGTCTTTTGAAAAGAAATTCTAATGGAGTACAAGGGCAGACCCTATTGGGTTTGCTTATTTTTTTTTTAAAAGCCACTGCTTCATCTTTTTTTTGTATAGGACAATCTCTGATCAGGAAAAGCTTGTTATAAGGAGGCGATGTATGAATGGGTACTTTCGAAGTTATTTCCCTGATGCTAAGCTTTGGCATGTTTGTAATTGCTATTCTTGATTTCAAAAATCATGACAAGAATCCTTGAAGATATTGAGGCAGGAAGATGTGTTTGATTAATAATGGAAGCGTTTTAAAAAATGCCGGGTTGTTTAAGAAGGTATTGATTTTCACGATTTTTTAAATTTGCAGAGAACACCATTAGGAGGTGTTCTTTTTTGTTTCCAATGAGTTTCAATCGCATATTCAATGCATATATAAGTATCATCTTTGACAAAACAATGATATACAAGTATAGTCTCTAATAGACCGGTTGATATAATTCAAGGAGTGATCCAGCTATGGCAGAGAAACGAAACTCTAAAGACATTCTTATTGAAGCTGCTTCCCGACTTTTTCGAATACGTGGATATTATGGTGTAGGGCTTAAAGACATTATTGAGGAAAGTGGAATCCCAAAAGGTTCTCTGTATCATTATTTTCCGAAAGGCAAAGAAGAATTGGCGATAGAGGCGATAATTCATACTAAAGAATTCGTGATAGATGAAATTCAACGGGGCTTTGATGAAATCGATGACCCCATCAAAGCCATTCAGGCTCATATTTTTCAATTATCCGAGGTATTTGGGGATAGTGAAAATCTATTAGGACTGCCAATCGGAACGATTGCAGCGGAAACATATACGACGAGTGAGCAGATAAGAACGGCCTGCCAAGAAGCGATAGAAGATTGGCAATCCATATATGTGAAGAAATTACTCGAGGCGGAATTCAGTGAGAAACGGGCAAAAGAATTGAGTATCGTAATTAATGCTTTGATTGAAGGTGGTATCCTTTTATCCTTAACGGCGAAAAGCGGGGGACCTCTCCAGGCCATTGCCGAACAGATACCATTATTGCTGATAAATAAATAAGTCATACGAAAAAATTATCTTAAGCTTAGGTCGAACAGTTAGTAATTGGAGGAAATATTTTATGTCTACAGATGCAACACAGCAACAAAAACCAGTCATTAGAACGACTCCCATTTTAATTGCATTTTTAATTGCAGGGTTCATTGGGTTATTCAGTGAGACGGCATTAAACATGGCTCTGGGTGATCTAATACAAGAGTTCAATGTCAGTCCTTCCACCGTGCAATGGCTGACAACGGGTTACCTATTAACATTGGGGATATTGGTTCCCGTTTCGGGACTCTTGATCCAGTGGTTCAATACTCGTCAATTATTCATTGCCTCAATGGTATTCTCCATCATTGGGACGCTCATTGCAGCAATTGCACCTGGGTTCGGCATCTTGATGCTAGCCCGTGTCATCCAGGCAATCGGAACGGGTCTTTTATTGCCTCTCATGTTCAATACCATTTTATTGATTTTCCCTATCCATAAAAGGGGAGCGACGATGGGATTGATGGGGCTGGTGATCATGTTTGCCCCAGCAATCGGGCCGACAGTTTCAGGTTTGATTATTGAAAACCTGAAGTGGAATTACATTTTCTGGGTGTCTTTGCCGTTCTTTGTGATCGCTTTACTATTCGGTCTCAAGTATATGCAAAACGTTTCAATAATCACCAAACCTAAAATTGACGTACCATCCATTATTTTATCAACCATTGGTTTTGGCGGAATTGTTTATGGCTTTAGTATTGTCGGAGAACAAGGATGGAGCAATGCGATAGTTCTTTCCTCTATCATTGTCGGACTTATAGCGCTCTTCCTGTTTGCTGTAAGACAATTCAACATGGATAAACCGATGATTGACTTGCGCGTTTTTAAATACCCGATGTTCACATTTGGTTTAATAACCGTCTTCATCACCTTCATGATCATCATGTCATCAATGATTCTCTTACCGCTATACCTGCAAACCGGGCTTGCATTAGCAGCATTTTCTGCTGGGCTGGTACTATTACCGGGGGGAGTGCTTAATGGTATCATGTCTCCGGTTACGGGGCGCATTTTTGATAAGTTCGGGCCAAGAGGGTTAGTGATCCCTGGCTTCATTATCATGATTGTCATGTTATGGACCTTGACGAACGTAACGACTGAAACGACGATCATTATGGTAGTCGTCATGCATTCCCTCCTTATGATTGGTGTTTCGATGGTCATGATGCCGGCCCAGACAAATGGGCTGAATCAACTGCCGAAAAATCTTTATCCGGATGGAACTGCTCTAATGAATACATTGCAACAAGTATCAGGGGCTATCGGTACAACCGTTGCCATTACAATCATGTCAGCATCCCAAAAAAATTATATGGCAAATGCAGAAGATCCGTTCGATCCATCTGCCATTAGCGGTTCATTGACTGCAGGCGTTCAAGATGCCTTTATTTTCGGTCTTGTCCTTGCAATCATTGGTTTGATCGTGTCTTTTTTTATCAGAAGAGCACGAGACTAATAAGATAGTAATGAAGAAAAATAAATTAGCCAGCAGGGAAAGTAATTTTCTCTGTCTGGCTTTTTCATTGGTATTTATTACCATATTTTATCAAAAGTGCTAAAATCAGAGTTAATTATTTGAAAATTAACCACTTATCGGATAATCTTACACAATGAAAGTTACCAAAATTTAGCTCAGGTTAAGCGGTTAACGGGAGGAACTTATATGAAAACAATAAAAACCAAAATGTTTGAACCTGTAACAATAGGTGCATGGAACTTAAAAACAAGAACGGCTATGGCTCCTATGACACGTTCGTTTGCCGATAACGAAACTGGTGTTGTGAATGACCTGACCGTAGAATATTACCGAAAACGGGCTCAAGATGGAATCGGACTTATCATTACTGAAGGTGTAGTGATTTCACCAAGAGCAAAGGGCAATCCTGGAGTTCCCGGTATATATACTCAAGAGCAAATCAACGGCTGGAAAAAAGTAACGGAAGCAGTACACGCTGAAGGCGGAACGATTATTGCGCAAATCTGGCATGTGGGCCGTGCAAGTCACCATGAAATTGCAGGAGGACTTCCTCCGCAGGCTCCGTCACCTATCGCTGCAGAAGGTAAGGTTTCACGATTCGGCAAACCTTTTGACACTCCTGAAGAAATGACAGAGACGGATATTGCAGAAGTTGTGAACCAATATAAACAAGCTGCAAAGAATGCAATGGTTGCTGGTTTTGACGGTGTTGAAATTCATGGTGCACATGGCTACTTAATAGACCAGTTCAATTCTGACACCTCCAATGAAAGGACCGATCGGTACGGTGGTGATTTAAAACAGCGTCTGACATTTATGAAGGAAGTGCTAAAAGCAGTTATTGATGCGATTGGAGTGGAACGTACCCTTATTCGTTTCTCGGCTTTGAAAATTGACCAGCCTTCTTACATGTGGGAAGACCCTGAAAAAGCTATCCAAACATTTATTGAAGCGTTCAATGAAACAGGAGTCAAAATGATTCACCCATCCACGATGGAATTTACCAAACCGATTGCAAGAGGATTGACCATGCATGAATTAATACGCAGCCACTGGGATGGAATCATAGTCGGTGTGGGCGGGCTTGATCCTGAAACAGCAGAAGCAGCACTGGAAAAAGGCATCATTGACGTTGCGGCGATTGGCCGTCCGCTTATAGCCAACCCGGATTATCTGGCACGAATTAAGAAAGATGAAAAACTTGTTGATTACGAGGTAAAGAAACATTTAGGGCATCTGATTTAATAAATGTAAGGCTGGCTTGTTCTTTGACAGGACGCCGCAGCAACCATACTTCATTTTCTAAAACTGATGCGATTCTTCTTCAAGAAGGGTCGCCTTTTCTTATGAACATAAAAGGGGAGAGTGGATGGTATATCAATGGAACGTATCATGGTTATCGGAGTGTCCGCGGGTGTCGGAAAATCTACTTTTGCAAGAAGGCTTGGAGATCATTTGAATATCGAAGTATATCATTTGGATACATTCTACTGGAGGCCTGGCTGGGTGGAGGCTCCTTTAGAGGCTTTTATTTCTGCCCAGAAGAAGGTATTGAGTCATGACAAGTGGATAATGGAGGGCAACTATAGTAATTCTTTTAATTTACGTTCGGAGCTTGCCGATACGATTATTTATTTAGAACTTCCTCTCCGTGTTTGCCTTTACCGGGTTATAAAACGTTGGTTGTCTAATATAGGTAAAACAAGGCCGGATATGGGCAAAGGCTGCAATGAAAAATTAGACTGGCAGTTTATTAAATTTATCATGACTACCTATTTTCCTCGCAAGAAAGAAATGAAAGCCAGATTTGTCGATCTTCAAAAGAGTGACCCTGAAAAGCTAATAGTTATTTTAAAAAGCAAGCACGAAATTGAAGGATATCTGTTGAATGTGATGGGATAAGCTTTTTATGACACTTAGAGATGTTAGAAACTGCTCTTAACAAAAATTTGGAATTAATATAAAGACCAAACGGAAAAGGGATCTTCCAATCGAAGATCCCTTTTTATACCATGAACTAAATGGCCGTATATGCAAGGGGCGATTACGGTAACCCACTAATCTAGTCTATCATCTTTTAACTAAAGGCTTTACATCTTGCGGAATAGGGGAGATATAGCTTTTCCCTTGTAATCGTTCTTTTAGCTCCGTTTTTGCCTTTTCAACTAATTCTGGATTTTGAAGCACTTCTACTGCAGTTGCCGCAATAACCTTGCCAGCATGAAGCATTCCTTTATGGGCAATGGATGTTGATCCTAGTGTAACCCACTGCCAGCTATGCAAAGGTGACCCAAGAACAAAACAAGCTGTTGTGCATTGGGCAGTAGGAACAATCCAACTAACATCTCCCACATCCGAGGAACCTGTTAATGGCGCTTGGAGGCCCTCAATGGGTTCTAACCAATTTGCCAGTGCATCATCAATATAGATCAACCCAACGCTAATCGTTGTATGAGCAACAGATAAAACCCGTAAGTGCATCATTTCTACCTAATTACAAAAGCTAAAGTTCCCATCTTACTGTTTGCAAAAAAATATCATGATGATAATGTTTCCACTAGAATGAATTTTGCTTTTCCATTCTGACGCACCTTTATTAAAGTAATAGTATCAGTATGTCCAAAATTCAGAGATTACTTGCAATTATCTCGAACCAGAACTTTTTTGGCTACAATGGAGCTGTATCATCCGTCGACGAGCAGCTTTTCGGCCAGCCTATTTGTGCTATTTTTTCATACTAGCCAAATACATTAGCATGTGGAATTTTTCGTCTATTACATGATAATCAAAAAAAGTTCCTGGATCTGTACAGTAACCAATATTTTCACTTTGTGTAATTTGAAATCCGTTGACTGATATATTTTCTTCTATGTATTTTGGATATAAAATATGCACGTGGGAATTTGGATATAAGGCTGAAATATTTTTCAAGGATTTGGCCGAGCTATCATAATAGGAGTACCCGCCGACAATTGTTGAACTGCTATGTAAATAGTTTTTTAGAACATGAATTGGGAACTGCGGATTGAGCAGTGAAAAATCATTTGCTGTAAAACTATCCACAAAAACATCGATGCTAAGCGGTTTCAATGGCAGATTTAAATCAGAATTCAAAATATAAAGGACATTTGGCTTCGGATTCATACGCTCAATTCTTTTTCTAACCTTCTTGAGCATCGCAAGCGAATAGCCACTGAATACATAGGATGCGCTCGTTTCAAGAACATCGATATATTTGGGTAGTGACACAAAAGCGTCAACGTTTGTTTCCACGATTAACTTGTTTTTCAAATCTACATTTTGTAGAACTTTTTGAAACCAAAAATTACTTTTTTCAAATAAGTTAATCATATTGGGATTGATCTCTTTAATCGTTTCTTTATCGTAAAAATAAGATGGATAAGGAGACGTCTCGTACAAGTTCCCGGTAATGATAATACCTTCCTCGATAGCTGCCTCGTATCCACAGGTACAAGTTAAACTCCCAGTTTGAATGTAGACTTTTTTAATCGTCACATCTTTCATTTCAAGTGGAATGTGGCACTTCGGACAATAGAGCAAATTTACAAAGGAAAGTGGGACCCCTGTAAAATTCTCTTCTTTGGATGAAGGCGAGTTGGTTTGAACCGTTTTTTCAATCAATTGGATAGCTTTTGATATGTCTTCTTTTTTCTTGGTCAGCTGGTTCTTTTTATCAATGAGAAAGTTGTTGTAGTAGTCGATATCCTCATGGTCCGAGAAGTTTGTGACACGCTGATACGATAAAATTTGTTGAATTTCTAGCAGTGAAAAATGAAATTTTTTCAGCTCAGTAATAAAAGCCATGTCGTCGAGACACAATTGGTTCATTTGATACTGGGTGTTTTTTTTGTCTGGTATTAATAATCCCAGTTCAATGTAATAACGAACGGTATCGGTGGTAACATGAAAAAGCTTTGCAAATGTACCAATTTTCATAGATGCCCCCCAATGAAGAAAGTGGAGTTACTCCACTTTTTTACGAAAATGAATTCAAAAAACTCTTAAATGGCTATTGACTTGGAGGAAACTCCAGGTCATATGATGGACTCAATAAGTGTGAATATTGTGAATAAAATTTGACTGTATTATAGCATACATGTCACATAAGGAGAATAACAAGCATGGATAAGATGGATCGAATGGATACTCTATCACTGTGGGCAGTGACTGCAAACAGCTATGAAAAAGGAAAGTTTCTTGAAGGAAATGAAGAGGCTGATGTTGTCATTATTGGAGCAGGTTTCACAGGTCTTTCTTCTGCGTATCATTTGCAAAAATTAGGGAAGAGTGTCATTGTCCTTGAGCAAGAAACGATCGGATATGGTGCCAGCGGTCGTAACGGCGGGATGGTATTGCCAGGCTATAAGCCAACGATGAAGGAGCTTGCCAAAAAGTATGGTGCCGACGAGGCAAGACAGCTTAACGATCTCTCCTTGTTTAGCGTTGAACTGGTTAAAAAAATCATTGACGAGCATCAAATCAACTGTGACTTTAGAAAGACAGGTCACATTGTGGCGGCTTACAAAGCCAAGCATTTTGAAGAATTGAAACATGAAAGCGAATTCTTAAACAAAAATTTTGGGTACGATTCAAGCGTGCTTGATCGAAGTCAGTTGCATCAAGAGATCGATTCCCCACTTTATTATGGCTGCTTAGTCGACAACTCGAGTTACTCGTTCCAGCCACTGAATTATGCAATTGGTTTGGGAGAAGCAGCTAGATCGATCGGTGCAAAAATCTTTGAGCATTCGAAAGCACTATCTATTGATTACGGTCAAAACAGAGTGAAAGTTGTAACAGAAAAAGGAGCTGTTACTGCGAAAGACATTATTGTCGCTACAGATGGTTACTCCGGAAAAATCATGAATGAACTGAACAAAGGCGTACTGCCAATTTCGGCACGTATTATTGCTACTGAACAGCTTCCAGAATCACTGGTGAATACCGTCATTCCTAAAGATCGCATGGTTTTTGATACAAGCAATTTCCTTTACTATTTCCGACGTACACCAGATAATCGGATCGTATTCGGCGGTGGCGATATTCGTCCAAACTTAGGCGATGCCGTTTATCAAAGTGTTTACGATGCCATGGTTAAAATAATGCCAAAACTAGCAGGAAGCAAGATTGATTTCAGTTGGGGTGGATTTATCGGGGTTACAATTGATACGTTCCCTGTTATCGGCAAATCCAAAGAAGGCGCATATTTCGCAACGGGTTATACGGGCCACGGCGCTTCTCTCTCGACATTGTTTGGCAAGTTATTGGCACAATGGATCGTTACGGGGAGTGCAGGTGGATATCGATTTGAAAAGGAACGCCTCAAATCATTCCCATTCTATAATCAGAAAACCATGCTGGTAAATCTAGCACATATTGGTTTTAAACTGGTAGATATTATTGCTTAAAGGAGAGTTGTTTATGAAAATAAACATGTTCATTGACGGGAAATGGGTAGAAGCATTATCCGCTGATAGACGAAACATTATCAATCCTGCAACCGGAGAGGTGATCGCAACGTCTGCTGATGGATCAGCAGACGATGCGAAGATAGCAATCAAGGCGGCCCGTAAAGCGTTTGTCAGCGGGATCTGGTCGGATTTATCAGCTGATGAAAGAGCTGATTATCTCTATAAGATAGCAGACCGTCTTGAAGAGAAGGCAGCTGAAATTGCACGTTTGGAAACTGCAAATAACGGTAAGGTTATTCGTGCAACCACCTATGTGGATATTCCGGTATCGATTCAATGCTTCCGCTATTATGCTGACTTGATCAAAGTCATGAAAAAGGAATCTTACACTCGTGCTGATTCTTCAGAAACAATTATTATTCATGAACCGATTGGTGTTTGTGGACTTATTGTACCTTGGAACTTCCCACTTATGTTAGCTGTTTGGCAAATTGCTCCTGCACTCGCCGCAGGGAATACAATTGTACTTAAGCCTGCTGAGGTCACTCCTGTAAGCGTTTTCAAATTATTTGAAATTATCGAAGAGGTTGGACTTCCGGCCGGAGTGACAAACTTGCTATTGGGACCTGGATCAACAGTTGGGAATGAGCTTGCCGAGAGCCATGATGTTGACAAGATTGCCTTTACCGGTGGAACAAAAACAGGCCAAAGCATTATGCGCGCAGCTGCGGGCAATATGAAAAAAATCACCCTTGAACTGGGTGGTAAATCTCCACTTATTGTGTTTGACGATGTGGATTTTGAAGCTGCAGTCGAGAATGCGATGTTTGGTATTTTCCACAATGCTGGGCAAGTTTGTTCAGCTGCATCTCGTTTGCTTGTACAAGAGACCATTTACGATAAGTTTGTTGAAAGATTAGCCGAGCGTGCAAGCAAAATTGTAGTTGGCAACGGGGAAAGCGAAAACATTGAAATGGGAGCCCTCACAAATGAGACTCATATGAATGAAGTTTTACATTACATCAAGAGCGGAATCGAAGAAGGTGCAAAATTAGTTTGTGGTGGTAAGCGCTTAACAGAAAATGGGCTTGATCGAGGATTTTTTATTGCGCCAACGATCTTTGCTGATGTAAATGCGAATATGCGTATTGTTAAGGAAGAGATTTTTGGTCCAGTCCTTGTTGTACAGAAATTTAAAGATGAGGAAGATGCCATCCAAAAAGCGAATGATTCCATTTATGGATTAGCTGGTGCTGTATTTACTGAAGATATGGATCGAGCAAAACGTGTCATTAGTAAATTGCGTGCGGGAATTACTTGGATTAATAGTTATCATCTCGCTTATGTTGAAGGTCCTTGGGGAGGATTTAAGCAAAGTGGAATCGGCAGAGTGTTAGGTGCTGTTGGGCTGGAGCACTTTATGGAAACGAAGCAAATCAATATCCACCAGCATGCCAAGCCTGTAGGTTGGTATGCGAATTAATTGAGCTTAACTTACTACATCTATTATTTATAGGGGGACATGCTCATGAAAATAGCAGACAACCGTCCGTCATCGAAGATAGAGCAAGTAGAAGTAATGAATAAGCCAGCGTATGATTCATTGCTGGGAACTAAAAGTATTCCGTTACTATATTTACGATTTGCTTTGGCAGGAATTATGGCTAACGCGATTCTAGGGGTTGCAGCGGTTGTCGATGGCTATTTCGTCAGTGGCTTTCAGGAGGTGGAAGTCGAAGGGATTGGAATTGGATTTACGGTCATGGTTATTACCCGTATGCTTGGAGTTCTTTTGGGTGTGGGAGCCGGAGCGGTCATTTCACTTCGACTTGGAAAAGGGAAAATCGAAGAAGCTAGAGGTATTATGGGACAAACCTTATGGTTTACTCTTTTCTTCTCCATTTTGCTAGCTGTAATTGGAGTGGTCTTTGAAAATCAAATTATGACCTTATTCGGAGCAAGTGATGAAGCGCTTCCATATGCGGTGCAATATAGCCGACTGCTATGGATTTCATTGCCATTAACGATATTGGCCGTTGTATTAAGTGTTTTAACAAATATCGATGAAAAACCTGTATTATCAATGAACAGTTGGTTAGTCGCAGCAGTTGTTGGTGGGATTACAGAATGGATAATGGTAACAAAGTATGACATGGGGATGATGGGTTCCTCATGGGCCAATACGATTTCTCAATCGATCCCTGTTTTCCTGATCTTTTATTTCTGGTTTGGTAAAACAAAACTTAAGCCAAAAAAGAAAGATATGATGATTAATCTCAAGACGATCGGTGAAGTGGCTTGGACGGGCTTTGCATCTTTCTCGAGTCTGTTCATGATGTTTATTGCCATTATTTTCTTCAACAACATGCTGCAAAGCTACGGTGGTGGGCTGCACGTTGCCGCTTTCACGATTCAAAACGGTTACATTACAAATATGCTCGCCTTAGCAGCGCTCGGTGGGATGACAGGACTTCAACCGATCATTAGTTATAATTACGGTGCGGGCAACCTTGATCGTGTTAAACAAGCAATTAAGATGGGACTCATTTTTACGGTTGCCTTCTTTGTGATTGTGACAGCCATACTTATCATTTTTGCAGATCCAATTGTGTCATTTTTTTCCGTTGGTAATCCTGAATTGCAGAAACTGGGCATTTGGACGACAGTTGTATTCAATTCTTTGTTTACGCTTAATGCAGTCAGCTTGCTTATCTCCGGTTATTTCGAAGCACAAGAGAGAAACTGGTCCGCAACGTTTATCAGTGTTAGCAAAATGCTGTTGTTCATGTTCCCGTTTTTATTTATTTTCCCGAAATTCTGGGGTGTAGAAGGTATATGGTACGCAGGTCCTGCTGCAGAAATTCCAGGTCTTCTCATTGCCATATACTTTATGAAAAAAGAGTTCAAACGTTTAAAAGATACAAATGTTAAGGCAGTACGTTTATAAAACCTATTCCTTTAAAATTACCTATAAGAAAGAGAGAGGATCATCATGTTTTTTGCGAAAAAACTTACAGCAGAAGAAGCACAAGAACTAGGTGTTGACACGTGGGAACCATGGGTAGGCGAACCGAATAAAGGAACGTGGCATCTAGAAGAACAGGAAGTTTTCTATGTGACAGACGGTGAAGTGTTTATTACTGTTGATGGAGAAAAGTATCATATTACAAAGGGCTGGGTCGTTTCCTTGGCTAAGGACCTTGTCTGTGAATGGGAGTGTCCAGTATTTTTGAAAAAGAATTATAAAATGAACCATGAGATCAATCTGAAATAATGTGAAATGTGGAGTGGGCAAATTTTAAGCAGATGAATGCTAAATACTGAATTGATCACTCTAAAAGAGTAATTTCGAAAGGGATGAGTTTATGAAAGCTGATGTTGTATTGATAAATGGAGAAGTTATTACAGTAGACCAAAAGAATACAGTAGTCGAAGCTGTAGCGATAAAAGATAATCGTATCGCAGTTGTTGGTTCAAATCAGGAGGTTAAGAGTTTTATAGGAGAAAAAACGGATGTAATTGACTTGAAAGGAAAAACGCTTCTTCCTGGTTTCATTGATTCTCATATTCACCTCATTTTTTATGGGGTGAATCAGTTGGCGGTAAGTTGTAAAGCTGAACATATCGATTCTATCGAGGCTTTGTTAGATGACCTGAAAAAGAAAGCCTTAGTAACTCCTAAAGGTGAATGGATACGTGCTTGGGGCTTTAATGAAACCGCTGTGAAAGAAAAGCGTTATCCAACAATCGCTGAGCTAGATGAAATTTCAGATGAACACCCCATTATTGTATCACGTACTTGCAGCCATATAAGCGTGGTGAACAGCAAAGCATTAGAAATTGCGCAAATTAACGAGAACACCCCGGATCCTAATGGGGGAGTTATTGAAAAGAATAAGGCAGGAAGGCTAACAGGAAAATTAATTGAAGCAGTAAATATGAGTATGAACGAGTTTGCAAGTTATACAGAAAGTGAACTGATGAAGGCTGTGAAAATTGCATCAGATCATTTCGTTGCAGCGGGCATAACAAGTATACATGAGGCAGGTGGAAATGGTCCTGAGAGTTACCGTTTACTGCAACAAGCTGTGAAGAGTAAGGATATTCGTGTCCGAATATATGCAATGATATGTCAGGTGAATAACTCCCATGAATTTGTTAATAAAATGGTCGAAGCTGGTGTGGTAACTGGTACCGGAGATGAGAGATTCAAAGTTGGACCAGTTAAATTGTTTACAGATGGAAGTAGCACCGGGCCTACAATTGCAACTCGTGAGTCGTACTCCAGTGACTCTAACAATTATGGCATTCTTTATTATAGTGAGGAAGAAATCTATCGGGTTTTAGGTGAAGCGCATAAAAAAGGCTATCAAATCACTGTACATGCACAAGGTGATAAAGCCATTGAAATCTATTTGAATTGTGTGGAAAAGGCGTTGGAGGAATCACCAAGAAAAAACCATCGTCATCGGATTGAGCACGCGGGAATTTCTTCACCAGATTTACAAGAGAGAATGAAAAAACTCGAGATGGTTCCTATTCCAAATCCTCCATTTCCATATGAATTCGGAGAGATATATGTCCAACACTATGGTGATCGTGTTAATCACATGTATGCTGTTCGTGATTTTATTGATCGTGGCATCATGGCAGCAGGTGGATCGGATGCGCCAGTTACTGACTATAATCCTTTATTAGGAATTCATGTTGCTGTCAATAGAAAAAGCCAGTCTGGAATGGAGTTTGGTGCTAATCAATCTATAAACGTAATGGAAGCTATTAAACTATACACCTGGAATGGCGCTTATGCGAGTTTTGAAGAAGAGATAAAAGGAAGCATAGAGGTCGGAAAGTTGGCGGATTTAGTTATATTAAATGACAGCATTTTAAGTGTCAGCCCAAACCAAATTAAAGATTTAAAAGTAGAAACAACTATTATTGATGGTGAAATTATCTATCAAGAAGAACAATCAGTGAAAATTTAATATATCATAGTTTGCAAACCACGTAGCCCTTGTAAAGTTACGTGGTTTTTTATCGAAATAGGTACCCAAAATTATATATATGCTGAAAATCGAATGAGATGGAAAAGTAGTTATGAATCACTTGAATAACGTATACAACGTATTTTTACTTCATGTTGCATGATAAAATGATACATAAGAGAAAAAATTTGGCGTGGGTATGAATACAACTATATATTATACCATCGCTACCACTCTTTTCTTTTTTCTGCTGATATGATCAAGAGTAACAAAAGAAATAATAACCAGGGCTCATACAAATTGAGCAATATTTAGACAGCAGAAAAATTAGGATTACGATATCATGACTTGGATTAAACCAGGATATTCTAGAAAGAACAATGAATCTATTACAGATGGTAAAGGAAGTCGATTACTGGATGTATAAAATCGGACTTGTCGGTCTAAAAACTTCTATAGAACAAATTTTAGTTTTGGCAGAAGAATATAAACATGAGTTGGAATTCATCTCATTGCCCTATGTAAAGACCGAAGAGGTGGAGAATATTGTAAAGGAACATGAATCTCACGTACATGCATGGCTTTTTTCTGGTCCACTTCCCTATGAAATTGCGGGAAAAACAATACGTACAGATAAAATAATGGTCCATGTTCCTGCCACGGAATCAGGTTTTTATAAATCTTTTTTAGAGATGATCTACGAACAAGGGAAAATCATTGAGCATCTAAGTATCGATACTATGTCCTCAAATAATATAAGTGAGGAAGCTTTGTCACAGTTGAATATAAAAACCAAAAAGATTTATACGAAAGTGTTTGAGACAGATGTTGATACGGATGAATTGGTACATTTTCACTTGGATTTATGGAATACGGGAAAGACAGAAGGAGCTTTTTCTTGTTTTCCTTCCGTGTGTGAAGCTTTAAGGGAATATGGCATTCCAGCTTACCGAATGTCGATGAGTAAGATGGAAGTGAGGCAAACGCTTCGAATTCTTTCTGAAAAAGTAAAGACTTCCTACTTTAAGGATACACAAATCGGAGTTGAAATCATTGAAGTCGAATATTTTAACAAAGTTGCAGAGGAAATGAAAACTCCTTATCATTTACAATACTTGGAGCTACGGCTAAAAGAAATGTTGATTCAACTTGGAGAAAAAATAAATGGTTCCTTTTCAGAGAAAGGGAATGGAAGATACATGATTTTTAGTTCTCGCGGCGCAATTGAACGAGAAATCATTACCCTCGAAGATACCATTCAAAAATTGGCTTTTGAAGCAGATACAACCGTTGCCGTCGGAATTGGCTTCGGTGAGACTGCCTATTCGGCGGAAATCAATGCTTTTCGTGCTATTCAACATTCAAAAGAGATGAAGAAGCGAGAAATTGTGATTATTCAAGATGATGGAAAAATTATCGAATCACCAGGCAAAAAGAAAGAACTGCAATATGATACCCGTACCCACAATAAACCCCTTATAGAAAAGTTGAAAAACGGAAATATCAGTGTTAAAACGTATAAGAAGATATCGGCTCTTGTTCAAAGAATGGGCTGGAGTGATTTTACTACAAAGGACATAGCGACACATCTTGAGATGACAGAGCGGAATGTACGGCGTATTGTTGCGGATATGTGCGAAGTTGAGTTGGCACAATGCGTTGGTGAAGAGGCTAACGCCACCCGTGGAAGACCGAGTAAAATTTATCAATTATTATAATTACAGGCACCCAAAATTTGGGTGCTTTTTTAGTGCGAAAAAAGTTTGGAATTTTCAAAAAATATTGTAATAAAGACTGTGTGAGATTATACTCTATTTAAGGAATTTTTTCCTTAAACTATCCTAAATTAAGAAATGTTATGTAAATTGAATGAAAAAGGAGTTGTAGTGGATGTCTCAAACGATAATGATTCATGATTTGATCGAGGCTGTTAAAGATGAAGTGATTGCTTGGAGAAGATATTTACATAAGTATCCGGAGCTTTCTTTTCAGGAGGAAAAAACAGCACAATTTGTTTATGAAACGCTGCAAACTTTTGGTGAATTGGAAATTTCACGTCCGACAAAAACGAGTATTATGGCTCGTTTGATTGGTCAGCAGCCTGGGAAGGTTATTGCACTGCGGGCAGATATGGATGCGCTTCCAATTGTAGAAGAGAATGATTTTGACTTTGTGTCACAGAATTCAGGAGTTATGCATGCTTGCGGACATGATGGGCATACGGCGATGCTGCTTGGCACAGCAAAAATTCTTACACAGTTAAAGGATCAAATTAAAGGGGAGGTGCGCTTTTTATTTCAACATGCTGAGGAACTGCCGCCCGGTGGAGCTCAAGAAATGGTGAGAGCCGGTGTGCTGGATGGGGTGGATATGATCATTGGATCCCATCTCTTGTCGACTCTTCCTTTAGGGAAAATTAGTTTGGGTTACGGTCCAGTGATGGCTGGAGCTGATACTTTTAACATTACTGTGGTGGGTAAAGGGGGGCACGCCTCACAGCCTGAACTTACCGTCGATCCCATAGCAATTGGAACTCAGGTTGTATCAAATCTCCAGCACATTGTTTCGAGGTATCGAGATGCCCAGGAAGCCCTGGTGATTTCAGTGACTCAGTTCCATGCGGGAAGTGCGATTAATGTTATTCCAAGTAAGGTAAGCATTGGTGGATCAGTTCGCAGCTTCAATCCGGAACTGCGGGAAGAAATCCCGAATTTTATCGAACGGATAGTAAAAGGGATTACTGAAGCGCATGGAGCTACTTATGAATTCGATTATCAGTTTGGTTATGCTCCTACCATTAATGATGAAGAAGTTACCCGATTGATGGACGAAACGGTCTGTGAAATATTTGGTGAAGAAAGTCGAGAAATTTCAAAGCCAATTATGGGAAGTGAAGACTTCTCTGCTTTTCAAAAAGTAGTTCCGGGATCTTATATTGGAATAGGAGCTCGTAATGAAGAAAAAGGGATTATATATCCTCACCATCATCCCAAATTTACAGTCGATGAACAGGCTCTACAAAATGGGGTGAAGTTATTTGTTCATGGGACTTTAAAAATGTTAAATCTAACTTACTAGGGGGTTAAGAGTTTGAAAAAAATATATTGGCTCGGAATTATCCCGTTTCTTGGCTTTATTGTGGGCGCTTTGTTTACAAATAAAGTAACTCCCTATGTTCTGGGTATGCCATTTTTTCATTTTTGGATTGTACTTTGGTCTGTGCTGACCACAGGTATAATGGGGATTATTTATCTACTCGATCCTGCTAATCAGAAGGGAGATTCAAGATGAACATTGCCGTTTTTTTCATCCTGTTTTTTTTCGTCATTTCCGTTTTGATTGGTATCCAGGCTAAAAAAGGGAAAGAAATGAACTTGGAACAATGGTCAGTTGGAGGTCGCGGAATGGGAGCCCTATTGATTTTCCTCTTATCCGCAGGTGAAATGTATACTACCTTTACCTTTTTGGGTGCAAGTGGTTCGGCTTATGGGGAAGGTGGTTCCATCTTTAGTATCGTGACATATGGCTGTCTGGCTACAGTCATCTCCTATTGGACATTTCCGGCAATCTGGAGGTATGCAAAGAAACATAAATTAGTTTCCCAATCTGATTTTTTTGTGAAAAAATATCAAAGTCCATATCTTGGTGTGCTTGTTGCTGTAATAGGTGTTATAGCTTGTACTTGCTACTTAGTCCTGCAATTGAAGGGTTTAGGATATATCGTTTCTGCAACATCCTATGGGGTCATTTCTTCTACAGCTGCCATTTGGGTTGGAGCAATTGGTGTTACCATTTTTGTAATGGTTTCCGGTATTCACGGTTCTGCCAGGACAGCTATTTTGAAGGATATTCTGATTCTTGGCGTTGTTGTATTTTTAGGAGTTTATTTCCCACTTCATTATTATGGCGGTCTTCAACCTATGTATGAGGCCGTTGAACAGGCAAAGCCGAACTATACCATACTTCCAAATCAGGGAATGAGCGTTTCATGGTATATATCGACCGTTGTATTAAGCGCTATTGGATTTTATATGTGGCCGCACGGGTTTTCTCCTATTTATGCTGCCTCTAGCGAGAAAGCACTGCGAAAAAATGCAATCCTAATGCCAATATACCAATTGATTTTATTGTTTGCCTTTTTTGTCGGGTTTGCAGCGATCTTACAGATGCCTGGATTAAAAGGCGGCGACGCCGACCTTATCTTGCTGCAGCTTTCTAAACAAGAATTTGATCCATGGTTTGTAGGCTTAATCGGTGGTACTGGCGTGTTAGCCGCTCTAGTCCCAAGTTCCATGCTGTTGATGTCTATATCAACATTGCTTGCGAAAAATGTATACAGCGTATTCACTCCATCTGCAACGGAAAATCAAATTGCAAAACTGGTAAAATATTTGGTTCCGCTTATTTCTCTAGTAGGGATTTACTTGACCTTTAAAGGTGGAAACACCCTCTTTAGTCTCGCTTTAATCGCCTATAATTTTATTACACAACTTGCTCCTGCCTTTTTCGCAAGTTTGATGAGAAAGAATTTTGTAACCAAACATGGAGCATTTGCAGGGATAATAACAGGAGGAGTACTAGTTTCCATCATGGAACTGGGGAATATAAAAATTGGACAACTGTTTCCTTATCTTCCTCAAGCAATAAAAGACCTGAATGTGGGTATTATCGCCCTATTTGTTAACATTGTTGTTTTAGTGGTGGTCAGTTTGATGACAAAAAACTTTACTTATACTCATCAAGATACTGATGATTTGGAGACATCAACACTAGAGCAGAAGATCTAATGCAAAAAGAATCAAATAGCTAACGCAAAATGATTTTTTACATTCACTTCCTGTATAAATATGTAACACGAATTCCTTCCAATTAAAACTTTCCTGGGGTCAGTTTTGCAGCACTCCATTTACAGTTTGGAACGCTTTTAAAGAATTGGGCTTTTGGAATCAAAGTTGGTCCAGTGGACACAGGATAATTCAATGATCGCCCTTTTTTGAAGGGTAACTTTGAGAATTGTCCTTTTTAATCTCTTTCTGCCAAATAACTAAGAAGATTATCTGCAAAAAAACAACCGGTCTGAATATGACCGGTTTGTTTCATTTACTTACTCTGATTTAGAGCTCTGATCTTTATTTCTTTTATTTCCTTTGCTGTTGTCCCCGCTAATAGGAGTTTGTCCGTGTAATTGCGGTGAATTTTGGTTACCGCTGCCTTTATTGAACTTTTTTGTCATGTCTCACATCTCCTTTCTTTTTTCAAATACAGTTTGTCCCTTTTTGGTGAACTTATGTTTTTCACTTGTAAGGAACATCCTTATCAAGTGATCTTTTTCATTCATGGCTAGTAAGGTAGCTCGGTAGGAGGATAGATAGAATAATCATTGCCTGTTGAAAAAGGAGTTCAGCTGCATATCGATCTGCATTTTGCCCTTGAGGGATTTTACACAGACAAAGTGTGCAAACTGGCTGTTATCACTGTTGAAAGTTCTAATTATGAAGATGAAATAAAAAATGTTATGGAATGTTTGGGAACTAGAGGGTCTTTTTAACATAAGTTCATACAAGAGGGTTAAATTACATAGTTCTTACTTTATTTTTAATAAGCTTGCAGTAGTAGTTTGTAGCTCTGAAAAAAAGAAAAGTATATACAGATAAATGATTTCAAGGATACATGTGGTATTCCTTTTTAAAGCATGTATAAGCATCTTCATAGTCATCTTTCCTTTCTTATTGTAATTTCATCAATTATACTAATGAATTTATACAAAATCTTCCTCTTTGTTAGATTACCTGCCATTGTTTTTCTGGATGTAAGATTTTGTTGAAAAAGGATTGTTTACCTGGTGAACCTTCAGTTAAATGATTGAAGTCATTTTAAGTTAAAAATATTTCCAGCTATTACCTCGATGGAATATATTTCGTGTATTTTGGGAATCCAATAACTGATTTTGGTATTTACTTTATGAAGGATCAGCCGAATATTTGCTTCACAGTTACTAGCGCTTGTACCATAAATTCGATATGAGGGAGCTTTTCTGGTTTCTGCGGGGCAGGGTAGCTCGGAGAAAATATAAAAAACAAAAGGCAGAATTATTCTGCCCTTTGTCTTTAGTTTTTTTTGATTTGTACAATTTGAACGTCGATTTCCTCTCCAGGCACTCGCTTTCCGCGGGCGGTCCGGGAGCCTCCTCGGCTTGCGCCTGCGGGGTCTCCCCTGGACGCGCTTTTCGCAGGAGTCTCGCACCTTCCGTGTCAATCTACTTTGTTTTAATTTTTAGATAGAACCCTTTTGCTTTTAACTCATCCAATAAACTATTCAATTCAAATTCTTAATGATCTTCATTTCTTTTAGTAATACAAACACTTATGGGATACCCAGGGCTAAGATGATACAACCTAAAAAGATTATTCACCTTAATATTGGGGCACGAGGATCATTTGGGTGATCTTTGCAAACCCGGGGAGACACGACTCTTAATTGTTATTTTTACTGGTAAAGTCATTTTTGTTTAAAAATTCTATGATTCCATTAATTAATCCAGTGGATAATGGTAGTTCAGGATTTGTATAGGTTGCTAAATTTCCCGCTCGATCTGCAGGGGCTTCTTTCAATACGTGATTCATCTTTTCGAGTATAAGTAATTCAGAATCGCTTTTTTCCGTATGTAACGCCTTTGCGTTAGTTGCCGGCACTTGAATGTCTCTATTGCCGTTTACGATCAGAACAGGGATATTCAGTTCCTTTACTGATTCTATCGGGTTATATTGAATCCAAGAAATCATGTAAGGTTGAACAGAAGGGCGGAATACATTCTGCAAATCTGCACTGACAGTCTCGACTTGTTTTCCTTGTTTAAGCTTTGCCAGTATATCTTTCGATTCCGTTAATAACTTCGGTGTCAGTTGCTCTTCAAGCTGTTTGATGAGTACCTGGTCAATAGGTTCGCCTGGACCTGCCAATGAAATGAATATGTCTGTTTCTGTTTTCTTAGCTGCTTCCATTCCTATTAAAGAGCCTTCGCTATGGCCGATGATGCCGACTTTGGAAAAAAGGCCATCCTTTTTGGCAAATTGAATCCAGGCAGCTGCATCATCAATATACTGTTCAAATCTCAGGTCCGCTTCTCTTCCTGCCAATTGCATATTTTCACCAATTCCGCGCTTATCATATCTAATGCTTGCGATACCTTTTTCTGCAAGACTCTCGGCTAACATTTTCAAACTATTATTTTTTCCCGGATTTCCAATGGTGTTACCATCTTTATCGGTCGGACCAGAACCCGCAATTAAAATCATCACAGGAAAAGGCCCTTCATTTTTTGGTGTTTCTAAAAGGCCTTTAATGGTTCCGTTCTTTAAGTCGGCCTGCACGATTTCACCTGATTCTTTTTCTTCAACTGCCTGATCGGAGTTCTTGACCAATTCAAAGGGGAACTTTTGCCCTTTTTGAACAAATGTTCCTGAAATCCTTTTCTGATCTACTTTACCATCAAACGTTATTTGCTGATTTTGGATCTTCATATCAAAAAACAAGTCTGATTTACTTAACTTTACACTTGTTAAGGGGAATTCGTTCAACCCTTGTACAGGAATACTTATGGTTCCACCTTTCTTCGTAAAATGAACAATGATTGGAAGTGGTTGATTTGGAATCTTAATATCTCCCTCCCATCTGCCTTCAATAGCTTTCAATGAGCTCACTTCCTTTGAATTCTCTTCCACCTGTAACGCCTCCTTGGTTCTGCAACCTACCATTAATACAAAAGTACTTACGAAAATACATATAATCGTCAAAAGTTTTTTCATTCGAGCAATTTCCTTTCTAAAGTAATTAGAGATAAAAACAATTTCATGTAATGTTTTTTTTTGTTTCAGACATTCATATCCGTCTTCATTATAAGTAAGTTTTAATATCGAATTCCAATATTTTCCCTTGTGGTTGCGTTTATTTTTCCATTGTCCCTTTTTAAATAAGGTGGCAATTGTGGAGGGATTTTTAATTAAGAGAACAGACCGTCTTAATCGAGAGCGCCTAAGTCGGTGCTGTTTTCACGTTACCTTTTTAAATGTCGGGATATTAGGTCAAAATTAGAATTATTTGAATCAAACATTGACATCTAAAAGAAACTCTTTTAGAGTGGATGTGTAAATTAAATATCCTCGTTAGGTGAGGCTCCTGTGTAGGAGATACGCTACTGCCCAAAAATGTCGAAAGACGCCAATGGGTCAACAGAAACCATCGACATAAGGTGGTTTTTAATGTAGCTGGCTTTGTCCTATGCCACACAGTGCTAAAGCTCTACGAATGGAGGAACTGGATTTATGCTTGTATTTGTCATTCAGTCTTATACGACTGTTTGTATTTGTCATCCAGACAATGTACGCATATATACCGTATTTAACACCTTCATTTGTAATGGAGGTTTTTTTATTTTTTCCTGGGGGTGAGGAATTTGGATAACTATTCACGTCGACATACACGTGAATGAAAACAAGATTTTGGAAGGGGAATAAATATTTTTTCTACTCTTAGTATTTAAGGGAAATATTTTTTGGCTCCCCTAAAAAGGAGTGAGTGACAAGATGATAAAAGTCCTGACCGAAGATCAAATGACTTTACAAATCATAAAAGTTTTAAAAGAAGGAAAAAAGAATGAATTTTTAGCAATATTAGAAGAACTCCAACCTTATGACATTGCGCGAATTTTTGAGGGGCTACCAGAAAAACACCATACACGTTTCTTGTTGTTACTTGATTCAGAACAAATCGCTGAACTGATTCAAGAAGTTGAGAAAGTGCATCAATTAAAAATCCTTAGTAAATTAGGAATAGAGAAATCCGGTCATGTAATGGATCTAATGGATAATGATGATCTAGCTTCATTGTTAGAGGACCTATCCCCTGAAAAAATTGAAGAACTTCTTTCAGGCATGAAACAAGAAGAATCAAAAATCGTTCAAAACATCATGAATTATCCCCCTGAAACGGCCGGGCGAATAATGACAAACCGTTTTGTCTGGATCCCCCAACATTATACAGTTCGTGAATCAGTTGAAAAACTGAAAATCTTTGCGGAGTTTTCGGAAACGATCAATTATCTTTATGTAATAGATAATGATAAAAAATTAGTAGGTGTTGTCTCATATCGGGATTTAATAATAAATGATGAATCTGAAAAAATTCAAGATATTATGTATAGCCGGGTTATCTCGGTTACTGCTTATGAAGACCAAGAAGAGGTAGCTCGTGTTATTGAGCGATATGATTTTTTAGCAATTCCTGTAGTTGAAAAAAATAATGAGTTATTAGGAATTGTAACCGTCGATGATATTATTGATGTTGTCATTAAGGAAGCGAATGAAGATATTGAAAAATTATCGGCATCCGGTAAAGCTATAGACTTTGATACGAAGGCGCACGTGGCCGCATATCGTCGGCTTCCCTGGCTTATTCTACTTTTATTTATCGGATTGGTGTCTGGAACCATTATAAGCGGTTTTGAAGAAACATTGTCCAAAGTTGTTGCACTTGCCTTCTTTATGCCGATGATCGCAGGGATGACTGGAAATACAGGTACACAATCTTTAGCTGTTGTTGTAAGGGGCCTAATCACTAGTGATACGGATAAAGGAGTCGTGACCAGACTTATTATACGGGAATTGAAAGTTGGATTGATAATAGGCGTTACCTGTGGAATATTGATTTCCATCATAGCTTATGTTTGGCAGGGAAATCCCGTTCTGGGATTAGTGGTTGGAAGTTCGTTAGTGATGACCCTAATTATCGGGACTTTAGCTGGGACCATTATTCCTTTGATATTATATAAATTCAACATCGATCCTGCAGTTGCTTCTGGTCCGCTAATTACAACACTAAATGATATCCTCTCGTTACTTATTTACTTTGGAATTGCCACGATGTTTATTTCAAAATTGATGTAGACTATCCATTAAGCTAGTAGTTTTTTCAAGGGCGAACATAGTCTCAATGATTGCATTACAAACTGTCCAGGCTGATGTTTTAAATCGGGATAGTGCGGAGGTTGATCATCTGCCAAGCAGACAATAAAAATAGAGTTTTAAGCTGCGGCCTTTTCTCGGTATCCAATCGGGGAAAGGCCGTTAAATTTTTCTGGGAGTGAACCGTATATTGAAATGAAAAACATGGGACATAATAGGCTGTAGCAAGTTTGGGGTTTATAGGAAAGACTACATAAGAGTGTTATGGAGCAAAAACCAATCATATTCTTTGACCTATGAACTTCATCAGTGATACGCTTCTTTTCGAAATTACGTATTCAAACCAAGGAGGAACAATGATGACACAAACTAAACAACAAATAATCACCCTGGCAAACCGTCCAAAAGGTATGCCATCGAAAGGGGATTTCAACTTTGTTGAGAGTGAAGTTCCCACACCAAAGGATAATGAGATTTTAGTACGGACACTATATTTATCTGTCGATCCATATATGCGTGGCAGAATGCAAGATACCAAATCATATATTGCTCCATTTGAATTGAATAAGGTCATCACTGGCGGCGTTGTTGCTGAAGTTGTTGAGTCCAAATCGAATTCCTTCAAACAAGGGGATGTCGTTGTTGGGAATATCGACTGGGCAGAATACACAGTTGTCACCGAAAAGGAAATCCGCGTGATTGATCCCAAGGTGGCTCCGGTCACAACTCATTTAGGGATTCTTGGAATGACCGGTTTAACTGCTTACTTTGGTTTGCTTGATATTGGTAAACCTCAAGAAGGTGAAACGGTAGTCGTTTCAGGAGCGGCTGGAGCAGTTGGTTCAGTAGTCGGACAAATTGCTAAGATTAAAGGTGCGAAGGTTGTTGGCATCGCTGGTTCAGATGAAAAACTTGAGTATTTAACGAAAGAGCTGGGATTTGATGGAGCCGTAAATTATAAAAGTGATAGTTTTGCGACAGATTTAGCTAATGCTGTTCCCGATGGAGTCGATGTTTATTTCGATAATGTGGGCGGCGAGGTGTCCGATGCTGTTTTCACACTTTTGAATGCGAATGCCCGAATACCATTATGCGGAGCGATTTCCTCGTATAACGCAGAAGGAAAAGATCTAGGACCGCGTCTGCAATCGGCGATGATCAAAACGAGTGCACTAATGAAAGGTTTCACAGTTGGAAATTATGCCTCTAGATTCCAAGAGGGTGCTACGGATTTAGGTAAGTGGCTTCAAGAAGGAAAGCTGAAGTATGAAGAAACGATTATTGAAGGGTTCGAAAACACGCCTGATGCATTTTTAGGTTTGTTTAAAGGAACGAACCTCGGTAAACAGCTTGTAAAAGTTGCGGAGCCTGAATTCGCTCAACTATAAGTTTTCTGGAAATAAAGCTGAGGAAGGTCCATTGTTGGGATTTTTAAGCAGCTTATGACAAAAGCGGCCTTTTTTCGATTTAAATCGGGGAAAGGCCGTTTTCTTTCAAGTTATATGATCCTTCATTACCTTAAGTGGTATCTTTTGATCCATATGAAGGATATTAATTATGAGAAGTCACTTCATCAGACATAGCCTTCACTACAGAGTTGGAATCTTTAATGAAAGGATAAATTGAAAATGAGTGAAAATAAGCAAAGGTCCTCTTCGGAATCTCTGAAATTGGATACGATACATACTACATTTAAACAGGCTTTTGAAATAAAAAAGAATCCATTTCCTTGGATAAAAGCACTAAGTGCAGGTATAGCTGCTGCACTACCTGTTTTCATTGGCTTATTATTCGGAAATTTATCGTACGGTTTACTTGCAGGGATAGGAGGTTTCACTTATTTATACGTTTTTAACCAACCGTATCGCCAAAGAGCTAAAAAGATTTTCTTTGTGATGGTGGGTCTTGCTTTATCTGTTGTTTTAGGGACGCTTTTGGCTCCATACCAATTAGGAACAGCCATAATGATGGGTATCATCGGGGCCAGTGTTTTTTTTGTATTTGGTGCATTAAAGATAACCGGTCCTTCGGCGGTATTCTTCGTCTTGAGCTTTGCGCTTGCGACAGGTATGCCCGTTGACCAAAACCTTGCCCCATTGCGTGGTGGCCTCGTTTTAATGGGTGGGGCACTATCATGGATAATCTGTATGTTAGGCTGGTTTTTCAACCCTCATGGACCAGAATCGCTTGCGGTAGAAAAGGTGTACAGAGAATTGGGGGCATTCTTTGATTCCATGGGCACCGAGACTTTCAATAAAGCAAGACAAAGAACCGTATTGGCGATGAAACACGCTGAAGATACACTGTTAGCGGGGGTTTCAAACAGGAGAAGTCCAGATGAGTTGAAGCGATTATATCTATTGAATGAACATGCCAATGCCATATTCTTGGAGGCTCTGGAGATTACCTTGAACAAAAAGATCGTGATGCCGCCAGAATTAGGTCATTCCGTTCGTGCCTTGGCCGGTTCCATTGCATCTGGAACAAAGAATAAAAAAAAGATCCTTCAACCTGACCAAATGACTGATGAGGTGGAAGCGTTATTCATGATGATTTACAATGCAGATGCCATCATGAATGAACCTGTACAGAAAATCGATCAAGCAGCAACCATCTCCAAGCCTTCTTTAAAGACCATTTTTCTTGGGGCGTTCGATAAGAATTCCATTGTTTTCCTCTCTTCCGTTCGATATGGAACAATCCTTACCATTGCGGCGATCATCGCCTATTCCGCCGATTTTAACCGTTCGTACTGGATTCCCTTATCCTGTGCGGCCGTTATGTCGGGTCCGACCATCATCTCCACATTCCATCGGGCGGTCCAAAGGACTTTCGGGACGGTCATCGGACTCCTGATAGCAAGTTTAATTCTAGCAGCCGTTCATAACGAGTTCATCATCGTTCTGATCATTTTATCTTTGACATTCATTACAGAGCTTTTCATCGTTCGGAATTATGGATTGGCGGCGATGTTTTTTACCCCTTCAGCATTGATCATGGCGGAATATTCATCTCAAAGCTATGATTTCGGTTTTTTTGCGACTGTAAGGATAACCGATATTGTCGTTGGAAGCTTGATAGGGCTTATTGGGTCGCTGTTACTCGGAAGTCGTTCGGCATCCAGTCTTCTCAATCATTTAATAGCCAAAACGATTCGTAGCCAGGGGCAGCTATTATTGATGGCGTTCTCTGAAAAAGATAATGACCTTGCAATTGATGAAAGCAGTGAAAGGAACAAAATGCAAACAAATATGGTGAATCTATTAACCGTCTACAATGCATCCCTTGGTGAGATATTCAAAAACAAGGCTAGATTGGAATCTCTTTGGCCCGTTATATTTTCGATAGAACAGTTGGGATATTATCTAAATGCCAGCTTAAAATCCTCTGAACGGCCAATCCTTTCAGAGCGGGAGCTTGCTCAGTTGCTGTATGTTTTCGAAAACATGGCGATAGCGGCCGATAAAAGTCGATCACATACGAATAAAGAAGTGCCAGAAATAGAAGGATATTCAAAAATCCGTCAGGAAATTTTGGACCTACAAGATGCGCTTCAGTTTTCCGGAGAAGCAACTGGCTAATCAATCTATTGATCCGGGAGATCATATTTGAATCCCTTTCTTTAAATGAGTGATTCTTCGCCCCTATTAATAGGATGAAATTGGAAGGTTTATAGAAAAGTCTGTAAAAATGCCAGTTTTCATTATAAAATGTAATTACAAAGAGAAAGGTGATGAACCATGTCAAACGTTGCTAAATTTCGTGATTTTTTAACTAGTGAGAAAATCTATATGAATGAGTTGAATGAAGATGGCACCACCTTTTTTAGGGCTGAGCAAAAGTTAAAGGACGGCTGGAAGGTCCTTTTAGTATTTGCTTTCAATCAAGATGAAAATGTGGCGGACTTATTTTGCTTTAATGTCGCCGAGTTGAAGAATCCTGAAAAGAAACAGGATGTACATACACTGTTGAATGAATATAATGCTAATTTTAGGTATTCTAAGCTGTATGAGGAAAATGGGACCATTTCCATTCGGTATTCATACTCCATTGAGGGGGATATCGTACCGGATCTGGCGTTCAGGAAGTTAATCATGCTGCTTGAAACGGCACAGCAGGTTTATCCGCGGTTAATGGAAGTCATTTGGTCTTAGATGAAAAAGTTCTCTGATTCAGAGGACTTTTTAACATTTTTACTAGAGTGAATGAATATATTAACGTTACAATACGTTAATTATTAATTTTTTTTAAAAGAACTATTGCATTTTTTCACATTAAACTATATAATTAATTTTGTTGATTGGTAATTCGACAAACTTCTACAAGAATATGCGGGTGTAGTTTAGTGGTAAAACCTCAGCCTTCCAAGCTGATGATGAGGGTTCGATTCCCTTCACCCGCTCCAATACATACTCATAACGTAGGGTTTCGTTACCTGGAGAACGAAGCTTTGCGTTTAAATATTATTACAAGAATTCTACTGTTTACAGTGGGATTTTTTTTATTGTTCAAATTGCCTGCAGTAAGTATGTTATGCCCGAAAACCGATTTTTTATTTTTATATTATCCTCCATCCTGGAGAGTGGGGATTTCGATTCAGCACTAACTTAGTCAATGTGATTAACTACGTAAGTAGAATCAGTTTGACTAAGTGTGTGCTTTTTTTTGTCCAAACTTGCAAGTTATGTAGTTGAGGTCTGTTTAGACACTGTTAATGGGGAAGAGCAAGGTGTGCGGATATGTAATAACCATTGTTATGGTTGCAGTTTGGCACAAAAAGGGATTGGGAGTCCGAATAGTGAGGTGTAGGTTGAAACAAAAGTGCTCCGGCTGAAAACAGCAAAAACATTTTTTTCGGAAAAATTGTAGGCAATCTCGCTCTTTGTTTTTTTATTGTTTTATGAAACCCTCACTGGTTCGAAGAAATTTTTGACACTCCTGCCGAATAACTGGCTAGTCGAGACCCCACAGGCGCTTGCTTTGATGAGGCTTGGCAGTCAGTCGGCGGAAAGGGAGCGGATTTCTGGAATCAACTGGAATGTAATTTAAGAAAAGTCCGTAGGCTAGACTCATCCCAAACCAAATTTAAGCTAGGTGATCCTTTATGCTCTTAAAATCCAGGAATCATTTTATCGCTTTTTTCAGGGTATGGATCGATCGGTTGAATAAAAGGATACTAGAGGACTGGTTTTATTAATTGGAAAAATCATAAAAACCCCTTCCGATTGTGGAAAGGGTTTAATTTCGTTCAGATTTTAATTATCCTTCTACAATCGAGTAAGTCCCTTCACCACCATGGATTTCAAGGAACATGTCCATCAGGGATTTCGTCAGCTGATCTGCTTCCGTGATTGGAGTATTGGGTTGTAAATAAATGATTTGGATGGCTTTTTTCGTTTCTTCGGTGACTTTCGTGCGTTCTGAATCAACGTAAGGACTTCCGAATGCGCCCACATGATCGGCAGATGTAATCATATTCTCCATGGAATTCAAGCGGCCGTTCAAACCTTCATAACCATCTGACTCCTCGCCGATCTTAATCGAGATGTCCCCTGATAATTTTTCCGCATCATAAATGCCAATCGGAACTTCATATAACAGCGAGAAGAAGTTATTTAAATCGATGGCTGAATGAATGGGTGTCAAGTAATTCTGTTTTTTTACTCGACGGTAAAGGGCTTCCACGGAGGGGCGGTACCGTGACGGATTTGTTCCAGTAGCCTTGAAAATCTCCCGCCACACTTTAATGCCGGAAAAGTCGGTCAATTCCTTTTCTTCAAGATCGAAGAAAAGAGCTTCCTGAAATAATTGAAGTCTTCCTTTCACCATTTGCGGGGAGGGACCTACTTCGATGTTTTCATATGTAATGATCCCAACTTTGAATTGAGGGATTTTACTGCTAAGATTAGCTGATACGGTAATTTCCAACGGTTTCACCTCCAAAAATGATTGCAATTAGTTTATCATAGATAGCAATGGTTTGAAAAAGATTCAAGCTTTCAATGGGAATACTGAATGAACGTAGGTGATTAATATGGATATGAACACATTCAAGCAAGAAGTGATTATATATAGTAAGGAAATCGGCATCGATAAAATCGGCTTTACATCGGCCACGGCCTTTACCGAATTGAAAGGTCGGTTGATACGTCAACAGGAGCTGGATTATCAGTCAGGGTTTGAAGAAGCCGATATAGATAAAAGGGTAAGGCCTGAATTGATATTCGATAAACCGCAATCCATCATTTCGATTGCGCTTGCTTATCCTTCTAAATTGAAGGATGCTCCGCAAAGTACAAAAAGTGAGCGCCGGGGGATTTTTTGCCGGGCGTCTTGGGGAACGGATTATCATACCGTTCTTCGTAATAAATTGCAGTTACTTGAGGATTTCATTAGTGATAAGGTGCCAGGAGCAATGATGAAGTCCATGGTTGATACGGGCGAGTTATCTGATAGGGCGGTGGCTGAGCGTGCAGGTATTGGCTGGAGTGCAAAAAACAGTATGATCATCACACCGGAATTCGGGTCTTATGTATACTTGGGAGACATGATAACCAACCTGCCATTTGAACCGGATCAACCGATGGAAGATCAATGCGGGACATGCAATAAATGTGTCGATGTTTGCCCGACTGGAGCGCTCGTTCAGGGCGGGCAGCTAAATTCCAAGCGTTGCATTGCGTTCTTGACGCAGACAAAAGGTTTCCTTCCGGATGAGTTCAGGACGAAAATAGGCAATCGTTTGTATGGATGTGATACATGCCAGACCGTTTGTCCGAAAAATAAAGGAATGGATTTTCATTTTCATGAAGAGATGGAACCCGACCCGGAGCTGGCGAAACCGCTGTTAAAACCGCTGCTTTCGATTTCAAATCGGGACTTCAAAGAGACATACGGCCATGTATCTGGCTCTTGGCGCGGTAAAAAACCAATCCAACGAAATGCCATTTTAGCATTGGCCCATTTCAAAGATGAAACGGCATTGCCTCAATTGATACAGGTCATGAAGGATGATCCGCGGCCTGTCATCAGGGGGACGGCGGCCTGGGCAGTTGGGAAAATTGGCCGGGAGCAGGCTGTTTCCGCATTGGAAGATGCAAGAATGAAGGAAACGGATGAAGAGGTATTGGCGGAAATTGAGAAAGGACTGCAGTTTACCTTGGAAACTAAATGATATCTAAAATGCAGCCGCCCGGTAAATATTAACGGGGCGGCTTTTTTTGGCTTAGAATATTCCGTTACCTTCAAGGAAACCTTTTTAAAAGTATCATTATATATATAAAGTTGAAACTCCCACATTTTATGAAATTGTGTTTTTGTCCATGCCCTCATACATACACATTAGCATAGATGGTAAGAAGGAGGGTATGAACTTGAGGGAACAATTGCAACGCCTTTTACAAGAAAGAGTGGAGTTTTATACTTCCGATGATCTGGAACGGGGTGAAAGGAAGTTACATTTGAAGAAGGAAATGATGAGAAACCGTGCTGCGGAAATTGTTCGGGTGAATGCGGCAGGCAAGGTACATTCAAAGAGAAAGGAAGACAATGATACAGTTCTGACATATCACGTGCACCTGCAATATTTATTGAAACAGGAGGATTCATTTTATATAGAAGAAGAAATGGAGGAAAGGGAGGCCCGGTTTCGAAATGGTTATATAGTGGATGAAAGTGAGCTGATTCCGAGCTTTGAAACCGAAGGGGCACCGCCAAAATGTGATCCAGGCGCAGAGCGTCTCGCATATAAATATGATCGGATGAAGGCTGTCCAATATGCCGAGCGTTGGTGGAACGAATTCAATCCCGCTTATCATAAATTCACTGATGATTGTACGAATTTCATTTCACAATGTTTACATGCAGGAGGAATACCGATGTGGGGGGCCCCAAATAAAAGTAAGGGCTGGTGGATAAGAGGGAAAAGCTGGAGTTATACATGGACGACGGCCCATTCTTTATATCATCTGCTTAAAGCCGGGAATGCCATCAGGACAAAGCAGGTCGAGTCAGCCAAGGAATTGAATTTGGGAGATATCCTCTGTATAGATTTCGAAGGGGACGGACGGTTTGATCATAACTTGATCGTAACGGCGAAGGATCAGGACGGGATGCCGCTAGTGAATGCACATACGATGAACAGCCGTCACCGGTATTGGACATATGAGGATTCAACGAGATACACACCGAACATCGTTTATAAATTCTTTGTGATTTTGGATGGAGGGTGATTGGTTTTTAGTCTTTTTTGTTTAATGCTATAATTAAGGTGAAGTTCAAACTAGAGGTGAAAATGAAGTGTCAATACATGTAGTTTTATATCAACCACAGATTCCAGCAAATACAGGAAATATCGCAAGAACATGTGCAGGGACGGATACGTCTTTACATCTCATTCGCCCGCTCGGTTTCTCGACGGATGACAAACAGCTCAAACGGGCAGGGCTCGATTACTGGGAGAATGTAAAGATCCATTATTATGATTCGTTAGAAGAGTTTTTTGAAAAAAATGCCGGCGGTGAATTTTATTACTTGACGAAATTCGGGGAGCAGCCGCATTCCAGCTTCGATTACAGTGATCAAGACAGTGAGATATTCTTCATTTTTGGCCGTGAAACGACGGGGCTCCCGAAAGATCTGATCCAAGAAAATATGGATCGGTGCCTGCGGATTCCAATGACGGATAAAGTACGTTCACTTAATCTGTCGAACACGGCTGCCATCTTGGTTTATGAAGCACTTAGACAGCAAAATTACCGTGAATTGGATTTGAAAACAAAAGGTTGAGTTTCATCATTACTGTCATCGGGGGCATTATTTCAGCCCCGATGATGGATACTTTACATATTCTTTAGGGGTGGGAGCATTGAATAACATTATTGAGAAGATTTTAGATCACCGTTCCATACGTTCTTTTGAGGACAAGTTATTGTCTGAGGAGCAAATCAATACGATTGTGGAATGTGCCCAAGCGGCATCGACTTCAAGTTATATTCAAGCGTATTCAATCATAGGGGTAACCGATCCGGAAAAGAAAGCCAAGCTTGCTGAACTTGCCGGACCACAATCATATGTAGAGAAGAATGGACATCTATTCGTCTTTTGCGCCGATTTATATCGTCATGATATGGTTTCCGAAATGGAAAACACTGACCTGTCCGAATCAATTGAAAGTACGGAGAAATTCATGGTTGCCTGTATTGATGCTGCTCTTGCGGCTCAAAATGCGGCATTGGCAGCAGAATCGATGGATCTTGGCATTTGCTATATAGGCGGGATCCGCAATAATCTCCCAGAAGTGTCAGCAATATTGAATATACCGCATCGCGTTATACCATTATTCGCTCTAGTGGTCGGATATCCGAAAAACCGTTCGGATAAAAAGCCGCGTTTGCCGCTGTCCAATATTTATCATGAAAATGGATATCAGGAGGATAAGCAAGAGTTCATCGGACAACTTGAAGAGTATAATGAAACGATTTCCAGTTATTACGAGCGTCGGACTGAAGGTAAACGAAAAGACACCTGGACCGAGCAAATGGCTGGAATGCTTGGAAAGAAAAGCAGGTTGTACATGAAAGATTATGTTGAGAAGCAAGGATTTAAGAAACATTGATTGATGGTAATGGCTTATTGCCCTTCCCATAAGGGACATCTTCCAAAGTCCTGAGTATGGACCTAGCAGTAAAGATCCCGGAAATATTTCCGGGATCTTTACTGTGTTCATTTGTCAGTCGGTAATATGGACCGGCCCAAAAAATCCTGTCAGAATTTCTTCTTATATGCCCATGAAATTACCATTGACAATATATTTAGATAGAATTATAGTAATTAAGTAGTGGATAATGATAATCATTTTCATTTGAGTTTTTACTTACCTATTTTTCAGTAAATGGAGGTTAAAAAATGGTTCGCCTATATACAGAGGATTTGAATATTGGTTATGGTGAACGTTTAATTGTAAAAGATCTCAGTGTGGAAATTCCAGATAAAAAAATCACGACGATCATCGGTTCAAATGGGTGTGGGAAATCGACACTTTTGAAAGCGATCACCAGAATCATTTCTAATCAATCAGGTACGGTTGTTTTAGATGGGGTGAATATTTCAAAAGAAAGCACTAAGATCCTTGCAAGAAAAATGGCCATACTTCCGCAGACACCCGAGAGTGCAAGCGGTTTGACGGTTGGGGAGCTCGTATCATATGGGCGCTTTCCCTATCAAAAGGGTTTTGGGCGCCTGACCCAAAAAGACTATGATGTGATTGATTGGGCACTTGAAGTGACCGGTACGAAAGACTTCAAGTTCCGTCCGGTGGATGCTCTATCAGGAGGTCAGCGCCAGCGTGTTTGGATTGCGATGGCACTTGCCCAGGAAACGGAAATCATCTTCCTTGACGAGCCGACCACCTATTTGGATATGGCGCATCAGCTGGAGGTTCTAGAATTATTACAAAAGCTGAATGTAGAACAGGGACGTACAATTGTCATGGTTCTTCATGATTTAAACCAAGCTGCTCGCTTTGCCGACTATATCATTGCCTTAAAGGACGGGGAAATAGTCAAAGCAGGAGATTGTGAAGAAGTCATCACTCATGAAGTGCTTAAGGAAGTATTCCATATTGATGCGGTAATCGGACGAGATCAACGAACAAACAAACCAATGTGCAGCACATACAATTTATTAAAAGGAGATTTGACAACAAATGAAAAAGATAATGATCCCGTTTATACTGCTGTTAGTGTTAATTATTAGTGCTTGTGGTAACGAGTCAAACGAAAAAGAAAAAAGCTCCGCTTCCAAAAAGGAAAAATCAGGTACCATCACATATCAATCTGAAAATGGTCCTGTTGAAGTTCCGGCAGATCCTCAGCGTGTTTTAGTACTATCTTCTTTCGCAGGTAACGTAATGGCTTTGGATGTTAACCTTGTAGGTGTCGATTCGTGGTCTAAAATGAACCCGAACTTTAAAGAGTTAAAAAATGTCGAGGAAGTCACGGACGAAAACCTGGAAAAAATCATTGAGTTGGATCCGGATTTAATCATTGGTTTATCAACGATTAAAAATGTCGATAAATTAAAGGAAATTGCTCCGACTGTAACGTATACATACGGAAAAGTGGACTATTTAACACAGCATGTAGAAATTGGTAAACTTTTGAATAAAGAAAAAGAAGCTCAAGCTTGGGTGGATGATTTCAAAAAACGGGCAAAAACAACCGGTGATGAAATTAAGGCTAAAATTGGAGAAGATGCTACCGTTTCCGTTTTCGAAAAGTTTGACAAACAGTTCTATGTATACGGCGATAATTGGGGCCGTGGAACGGAAATTCTTTATCAAGAAATGAAATTGGGCATGCCTGAAAAGGTAAAAGAAGTGGCATTGAAAGATGGTTACTTTGCCTTATCATTAGAAGTCCTGAAAGACTATGCCGGTGATTATGTGATTTTGAGCAATAACAAAGATCAAGACAATTCATTCCAACAAACAGATACGTTTAAAAACATACCTGCCGTTAAAAACAATCAACTATATGAAGCTGATGCAAAAAAATTCTACTTCAATGATCCAATAACATTAGAATACCAATTAGACTTCTTTTCCAAAAGTTTTCTTGGAAAATAATACAGTGAGGGAGAGGGATTCCAATTCCTCTCCTTTTATTCTATAAAAAAGAGATGAGAGAGACAGATGACTAAAGAAAATCAACGTTTCATCCCATTTATATATAAACTGCTCATAGGGATTGCTGTATTCATAGGTATGTTCATTATTTCAATGGCATTTGGGGCGGCGGATGTTACTGTAAAAGATGTCTGGCAAGCACTGACATCAAATGCTGTCGGTGAAAAGCTTTCAATCATCCGGGAAATCCGTTTCCCTCGTGAAGTGGGCGCAATCTTTGTTGGTGCAGCACTTGCCGTTTCTGGTGCCATCATGCAGGGAATGACCAGGAATCCACTTGCCGATCCGGGGTTGCTTGGCTTGACGGCAGGAGCCAATGCAGGTCTCGCCATTACTTTGGCATTTATTCCAAATGCTAATAATTTAGGGATCATGATTGCGTGTTTTATAGGTTCCGCTGTCGGGGCAACCATGGTTTTCGGAATTGGTGCGATCAAAAAGGGCGGATTTTCACCTTTGCGGATTGTATTGGCTGGTGCTGCAGTCTCTGCATTCCTATTTGCCGTTTCGCAAGGGGTAGGCATTTATTTCAAGGTATCAAAAGATGTATCGATGTGGACAGCTGGCGGGAATATCGGAACTTCATGGGAGCAGCTTCGGGTAATCGTCCCGTTCATTTTGATAGGCATCCTGATTTCCCTTATCTTTTCCAGACAGCTCACCATATTTAGCTTAAGTGAAGAAGTGGCGGTAGGCTTAGGGCAAAAGACAACACAAATAAAGGCGGTTCTTTTCGTAGTCATCATTCTCCTGGCAGGTGCTGCCGTTGCACTTGTTGGAAATATGGTGTTCATCGGCTTAATGGTCCCCCATATTGTTCGGGCTATCGTGGGTACGGATTATCGATTCATCCTTCCAATGTCTGCGATTTTGGGAGCCACTTTCATGCTGCTTGCCGATACGATCGGCCGTACCATCAATTCTCCATATGAAACACCTGTGGTAGCGGTTGTTGCGATGATCGGTTTACCTTTCTTCCTCCTAATCGTGCGTAAAGGGGGTAAAGCATTTTCATGATCCAGTCATCATTAGTCAAAAAACAGCGATGGATGATAGGTGCATTAACTGCACTCATCATCGTTACGATCATTATTGGGACGTGTTCGGGATATTCCAATCTTTCTTTAGGACGACTGATTCCCACGCTTTTCGGGCAAGGGACGTTTAAAGAGGAATTCATTTTATTTTCCGTAAGGTTACCGCGAATCATCATCACCCTTTTAGCAGGCATGGCCCTTGCACTGTCGGGAGCCATTCTGCAAGGGATCACACGTAATGATTTAGCCGATCCCGGAATCATCGGGATCAACTCAGGAGCAGGTGTTGCCATTGCAGCTTTCTTTCTGTTTTTCCCGCTTGATGCTGGTTCTTTTGTTTATATGGTTCCGCTTGTCGGTTTTATCGGAGCGTTACTGACGGCCTGTTTAATATATATTCTCTCATTCAAAAGAAGGAGTGGCCTTGAACCCGTTCGGTTAGTGTTGATCGGGGTAGGTTTTTCAATGGCGCTTTCAGGCCTGATGATTGTCCTCATTTCATCAGCGGAACGAGAAAAGGTCGATTTCATCTCAAAATGGTTGGCGGGAAATATATGGGGCACGGATTGGCCTTTCGTTTGGGCGATTATTCCATGGTTAATCATCCTCATTCCATTCACTTTATATAAAGCGAATCGTTTGAATCTGCTTGGTTTAAGTGAACCGGTCGCAATTGGGGTCGGTGTATCGATTGAAAAGGAGCGGATCGTACTGCTAATCACGGCTGTAGCACTGGCAGCGGCTGCCGTTTCTGTTACAGGCGGAATTGCATTCATTGGACTTATGTCCCCGCATATAGCGAAATCCTTGGTAGGACCTCGAAATCAACTATTCATTCCGGTCGCCATTTTAATCGGTGGATGGCTATTGCTGCTTGCCGATACGATAGGCCGTAATATAATTGAACCCGAGGGGATTCCTGCAGGTATCATGGTTGCATTGATTGGTGCTCCTTATTTCATGTATTTATTGTTGAAAAAATAAGAACTTGCTAAAATCCCCTGAAATCCTTCAGGGGATTTTATGTTCCATTAAGTGCTTCCGTAGTTTTTTGTTTTAATCATTGATTATCTATATCTAATTATTTCATCAGGATTCAATCGTTTCGCTTCGAAATAAAATACTTGAATAAACTTTTTTGTATTTACCCGGGTAGGTGTAAGAACTATTGTTGAATCATTTTGCAATTCTTTCATTTTTTGGCGTACGACTGTGAAATCAAAAAATTTGGAAGCATAATTTTCAAACTTCGGATTTGAAAAATCCGTTAAACCGAGCGAGGCAAAATGATTTAAGGAATGGTTAATCGTTCTGCGTATTCGCTGTTCGGCAGCTTTTATTTCTCGATTGATATCAGCCTGCAAAGCTGATGTACCGAGCTTTTTTTTGGTGATTTCTACAAAGATATCTTTAAGGGTAGGGAAATGCTTTCCAAAAGTAAAAGTCCTTTCATACATAAATAAATATTGAAGCATCTCCATTAAATCTTTTGCGCCATTTTCTCCAACGATCCCTAATTCCGATAGTAGGAATTCACCTACCTCACTTATACTTTTTTCATTAAAACTATTGGATTTATCAACTTTTGGCTGTTCAAAATTCAATACACTATTCAAAGAAGCTTGGATATTTGTGATTGATCTTTCTAAATGAATCCGTTCCATAACTTTTCGGATAACTGTTAATATCTCAATACGATTGATTGGTTTGGTAATATAATAATCTATTCCAAGTGAGTATGCCTCACCAATCAGCTCCTTTGATTCAACCTGCGAAATCATTATTATTTTTCCGTTAAATGTACTTTTTATATGACGAAGTGTCTCAATGCCATCCCGGATGGGCATTAATAAATCAATGAATAATATATCAATTTGTTTTAAATTCAGAATATGGCCTTCTAATAGACTCCCATCCTCGGCTTCCTCCACCACTTCTCCTAAATCTTCGTTCTCTATAATTTGGCTTAAGTTCGAACGTATGGCACAATCATCATCTGTTATAAAAAAACGCATGGAATCATCCTTTCTGGATCAACTTATGAATGGGTAATTTTATTGAAAAAACGGCGCCGTTAAAACTATTCTCAAACAGGATATCGCCTCCCAGTTCTTTTACGACCTCTTTAACATATGAGAGACCAATCCCCGTTGAAGGTGTCCCGAAATGATCATATTTTGAAGTGAACCCAGGTTTGAATATGACAGTCTGATATTTTTGAGGAATTCCAGGTCCAGTATCAGCAACTTTAAATTCCACATTGTCATGGATTTCACACAAACTTAAACGGACGATTCCCTTATCTTTAATTGCTTCAACTGCATTTGCGACTAAATTATTGAAAAGAGATAACACGGTATACACATGATAATGTGAATCATTTTTTTGATCCAATGAGTATTCGAATTGTATATCCTTTCCTAGAGATAAGGCATATTTTTCATTAATTCGGATAATTAAATGAAAAAGTTCAGCAGCATTCATATAATCCTTAAAACTCTCATTGGAAATCAATTTGGAAAGACCGGCAAAAATTCGTTGATTATCTTTCTTGACTTCATGCATTTCACCCGCGATGCGCAATGCTTTTTGACTATATGGCTCTGTAAGAACATGAGATTGCTTTTCCCGTTTTTCCAGAGCTTTTAAATCTCGATACAAATCATACGATTTCTTTGTAATATTCTCAGCATTTTTTAATGTTTTTTTTAAATGAATCGTTTCCTCGTATAAGTTGGAAATGAGCATCAGCATATGTTCATTTTGTTTTCTGATTTGTCGTTCCCTTGATTGTGCTTCATAAAGCTTCATCATATTAAAAAAACTTAAAACGATAAAACTGTGGGCGAATGCGATCATGATCATCTCATTCAGTGAACCTAGCATAATTGTTGTTTCCAATACAATATATTGAAAGATTAATTCTACTGAGTCGGACAATATTTCGATAATGAGACCAATAAATCCAATAATCAAAGATCGGTTTTGAAAGCGATTGATTTTCACTAAATAAAAAAGAAAGCAGTAGGTGAAATAAAAGAAAAAACTTGGATAATGAACTTGGAAAGCGGAAGCCCAGGAAAAACTATCATGAATGAAAAAATCTATAAGAATACGAAATACCACAACCATTGTTCCTGTCAGGAAGCCCGAAAGAATGGCAGGTGTTTTCTGTAATAATAGTAAAAAGAAGAAAAGTACAGGTGGACCAAAACTTACCCGAAACGTTTCATTTAAAGGATAAAAACTCAATTCGCCTGCTAATGGGACTGTTAACAACATCAAAGCAAGGATATTGACCTCTTTTTTCATTAACGTACTCAGATTCAAGTCGTCACCTCCCAATTTGTTTAAAAAATCAGTATACAGTTTCATCAGCTTCAATACAACGCTTACTTTGTTCCTGAATGGAACGGCTTAAAACCAATTATCGCAAAACCAATCTGTTTTTCTATCCACAAAAAATGGTAACGGAACATGTGAGATGATTCCGTTTTTTTAGTGGATTTTTATTTTTTAGATTTTGTAGGTTTTCGTATGATTATGTAGTTCCCAATTTAAAATTAACGGTAGATAGAATTTTTTGAAAGCGCTTAACAATTATTAGAATATTCATTATGTTTTCATCTAATCTATTGCAGCATGATGGCATTCGGTAAAACGCTCATTTTGAATAATGATACAACAACTGAAGAGGTGGAAAAATGTGATTGAAGAATTGTCAAAAGAGTATGACATTCACGTTAGTAGTCAAAAGCAAGCCGACTTAGATGAATGGGTGGCACATTACAGACCCTATGCTACTGAAGGGCAAACCGCCAATTATATACCTGCATTGAGGAATGCACACTTATCGCAATTAGGCATTTGCATACTGGAGCCTGGTGGAACAATGATCAAGTCAGGGGATTGGGAAGTCCCATTCACGCTGCAAAGTATTTCAAAAGTGCTCAGCTTTATAGCCGCGTGCTTGGGTTGTGGCATTTCTTATGTGTTAGAGAGGGTCGATGTGGAACCAACTGGAGATGCTTTCAATTCAATTATTCGTTTAGAAATGCATAAGCCGGGAAAGCCATTCAATCCGATGATAAATGCAGGGGCGATTACCATAGCTTCGCTTCTCCCAGGTGATACTTCACGAAAGAAATTAGAATTTCTCTATACATTATTTGAAAATTTGCTAGGAAAGCGCCCGGCCATCAATGAGGCAGTGTATCAATCTGAGTGGCAAACCTCTCATAGAAATAGAGCCTTGGCTCACTATTTAAAAGAGACGAATTATTTAGAGTCGGATGTAGAGGAAGCTTTAGAGGTTTACCTCAAACAATGTTCCATAGTAGTAACCACAGAAGACATAGCCCTGCTTGGGCTGATTCTTGCACAAGATGGATACCATCCCATCCGTAAAGAACAAGTACTCCCCAAAAAAGTGGCTAAGCTGGCCAAAGCATTAATGCTTACTTGTGGTATGTACAATGCTTCGGGTAAATTTGCGGCTTTTGTGGGGGTGCCTGCCAAAAGTGGAGTATCTGGCGGGATCATGGCACTTGTTCCTCCAAGTTCCAGAAGCGGGCTTCCCTTTCAAGATGGATGTGGCATTGGTATATACGGACCTGCCATTGATGAATATGGGAATAGCGTAACAGGTGGTATGTTATTGAAACAAATGGCACAGGAATGGGATCTTAGTATTTTCTAAAAGCAGAGAAAATCTGTTCATATTAAAAAAGCAATATAGGGTACATCCAAAATTTGCATTACAATTCACTAAACTTAGCAAGAGGTGATGCAATTCAGCAATCACTTCAAGAATCAATTGGACGAACTTGAAACAATTGATAAATCAGTTAAGAACGTCATTATAAAGAATGAAATTTGGAAAGCATGGTGATGAACATATGAATAATTTGCAGCGAAAGATGGGTACGTTTTCGTTAACGATGGTAGGACTCGGGTCAATTATTGGCTCAGGTTGGTTATTCGGAGCATGGAAAGCAGCACAAATCGCAGGACCGGCTGCCATTATCTCCTGGATTATCGGGATGGTTGTTATTTTATTTATCGCACTATCTTACAGTGAATTAGGGGCAATGTTTCCTGAAGCTGGGGGGATGGTAAAATATACGCAATACTCTCATGGCTCGTTTATAGGTTTTCTTGCAGGTTGGGCAAACTGGATCGCAATTGTTTCTGTAATTCCAGTCGAAGCGATTGCTTCTGTTCAATATATGAGCTCATGGCCATGGAAATGGGCGGAGTGGACACATGGTTTAGTAGAAAATGGGAGTCTAACTGGGGCAGGCTTGGCAATTGCTTCTGCATTATTGGTCGTCTATTTTTTATTGAATTACTGGACAGTTAGTTTGTTTTCAAAAGCAAATTCATTTATTACAGTCTTTAAGGTTATTATACCTGGACTGACGATCGGCTCACTTTTATTTGCCGGTTTTCATGGATCTAATTTTACCTCTGCAGGAAGTATCGCTCCTAATGGTTGGGCAAGTGTGCTTACTGCTGTAGCAACTTCTGGTATCATCTTTGCATTTAACGGTTTTCAAAGTCCGATTAACATGGCAGGTGAGGCAAAGAATCCTGGACGTTCGATTCCATTTGCAGTAATAGGCTCCATCTTAATTGCAACGGTTATCTACGTTTTATTACAGATTGCATTTATTGGGGCCGTTGATCCGTCCATGATTGTGAACGGATGGCAACATTTGAATTTCAATTCACCGTTTGCTGATTTAGCAATAGTCCTAGGTATAAACTGGTTAGTTATTTTACTATACGTTGATGCTTTTATTTCTCCTTCCGGGACGGGAATAACATACACGGCGACAACGTCAAGAATGCTTTATGGAATGGAAAAGAATAAATATTTGCCAAGCGTATTTGGAAAACTTCATCCACTTTATGGTATCCCTCGTCAAGCCATGTTTTTTAATCTAGGTGTATCCTTCTTATTTTTATTTATGTTTAGAGGCTGGGGAGTATTGGCAGAGGTTATTTCGGTTGCGACATTAGTTTCTTATATTACAGGTCCAGTTACTGTTATGACATTAAGGCGCACCGGTCAGAATTTATACAGACCATTACGTCTAAAAGGATTAAGTATCATTGCACCGCTTGGCTTTGTTTTTGCTTCTTTGGTTTTATATTGGGCAAGGTGGCCACTGACAGGACAAGTATTATTTATCATTATGATTGGTCTCCCCGTTTATTTCTATTATCAAGCAAAAATCAATTGGAAGGGATTCCGTCAAAACTTCTTGGCTGGGGTTTGGATGGTTGTTTACTTACTCTGTATGATGACCATTTCATACTTAGGCAGTGAAAAGTTTGGTGGACTAAACATAATCCCATTTGGTTGGGATATGGTCCTCATAACATGTTTATCTCTAGGGTTTTATAGTTGGGCAATAAAGAGCGGATTCCAAACAGAATATTTGGAACAAGGACAAAAAGTAAATGAAGACTTGAGATCGATGGAGAATAACATTGCCGCTCACACTGAAAAAAAGGACGCTGTATAAATGGTGTAGCCACTTCATTGATTGGCATGCTCTAACTATTAATATCGATGAGGGTGAAAAAAAGGGGACGGCAAATTTAATTTGCTGTCCCCTTTTTGGATTTAAGAAAGGCTGTTATTTTTTTATTTCACACCTGGTTTATCATTATACCCGGCAGTGAAGATAGCGGCTAAAAATGTAATAGCAACCCCAACGATAATAACTGTGCCCATGCTGTGACCTCCCTTTACCCATATTGTCCCACTTAAGTATAGGCTTAGTATACCCTAATTTTTAGCAGGAGTGCACACAATTTTTCTTGTCAGCATAATTGTCCTCAATTCTTCAATGATTAAGCCTTTTTCGATACTGGAGAGCCAAGGGCTATTCGAAACAATGGCCGGCGACTTTTTAAAGTCTGACATGTTTGTCAGACTTGGAGCATAGATTTAAGTATTCTCTGAAAGTGACAGGGGGAGGTTCCTTAATGGATATTTTAAAGAAAATCGAAAAATTTAGAGAAGATGAACAGAAGCTGAAGTGGGAAGGCACCTTCGCAGAGTACTTAGAAATATTGAAAGAAACGCCTTTAGTTGCTCAATCTGCTCATTCACGTGTATACAACATGATCAGAGATGCAGGGATAGAGGAAGTAAATGGGACAAAGAAATACAATTTTTTCAGCGGTCAGTTGTTTGGCCTTGAAGATTCACTGGAAAGGCTCATCGAGGAATATTTCCATCCGGCGGCAAAGCGGCTCGATGTCCGTAAGCGGATATTGCTTCTAATGGGTCCTGTGTCAGGCGGGAAGTCCACACTCGTTTCTTTACTGAAGCGTGGACTTGAAAATTATTCATTAAAAGACACTGGTGCCATTTATGCAATAAAAGGATGCCCGATGCATGAAGATCCACTGCATCTCATTCCTCAATATTTACGGAATGATTTTTTTGAAGAATATGGAATAAGGATAGAAGGAAACCTATCGCCGCTGAATGTAATGAGGTTAGAACAGGAGTATGGAAGCAGGATTGAAGATGTGATGGTCGAGCGTATTTTCCTTTCGGAGGATAAGCGTGTTGGAATTGGAACGTTCAGTCCTTCAGACCCAAAATCACAGGATATCGCTGATTTGACGGGCAGCATCGATTTTTCGACCATTGCCGAATACGGCTCCGAATCAGATCCGCGGGCCTATCGTTTTGATGGTGAGCTGAACAAGGCGAACCGCGGGATGATGGAGTTCCAGGAGATGCTGAAATGTGATGAGAAGTTCTTATGGCATTTGCTATCATTGACACAAGAGGGGAATTTTAAGGCAGGACGTTTTGCATTGATCAGTGCCGATGAACTCATTGTGGCCCATACGAATGAAACGGAGTATAAAGCGTTCATTTCCAATAAGAAAAATGAAGCATTGCATTCCCGTATCATTGTCATGCCGATTCCATATAATCTGAAGGTTACCGAAGAAGAAAAGATTTATGAAAAAATGATTCGTGAAAGTGATGTCTCGGATGTTCATATAGCTCCGCATACATTAAGGGTGGCGGCAATCTTCAGCATCATGACACGATTGAAGGATCCCAAAAAGGGCGATATCGATTTAGTGAAAAAGATGAGGCTTTATGATGGGGAAAATGTCGAAGGATTTAATTCCGCAGACATCAATGAATTGAAAAAAGAATATCAGGACGAAGGCATGAGCGGAATCGATCCGCGTTACGTAATTAACCGGATTTCCTCTACGATCATTCGTAAGGAAAATCCGTCCATTAATGCGTTGGATGTACTTATGTCATTAAAAGCAGGTCTTGACCAGCATCCGTCCATTACGAACGAACTTCGGGAGAGGTATTTGAATTTCATTTCACTGGCACGTAAAGAATACGATGCCATTGCAAAAAATGAAGTCCAAAAGGCATTTGTCTATTCATATGAAGAGTCGGCGAAGATCCTCATGGATAATTATCTGGACAATGTCGAAGCATACTGCAATAAATCAAGGCTGCGTGATCCATTGACTGGGGAAGAAATCAATCCAGATGAAAAACTGATGCGCTCGATTGAAGAGCAAATTGGAATTTCCGAGAATGCAAAAAAAGCATTCCGCGAAGAAATATTGATTCGCATTTCTGCATATGCGCGTAAAGGTAAGAGATTCGATTATAATTCCCATGATCGTTTACGGGAAGCAATCCAGAAAAAACTATTTGCTGATTTGAAGGATGTCGTAAAGATCACTACTTCAACGAAGACACCAGACGAAAGGCAACTGAAGAAAGTGAACGAGGTCATCACGAGACTTATCGACGAGCACGGTTATAATTCCACCTCAGCCAATGATTTGCTGCGCTATGTGGGAAGCTTGTTAAATCGGTAATCCATACTTTTTTGCCCCTGCCCCCAATCGGGCAGGGGTTTATGGCCTTTTGCGGAAGGTAAATGAAAGAAAGGTGGACTTCTGAATTCCCTTGAAATCATGCATCTTTTGTTAAAGGGTGATTATAGAAGGCAAGAGATTAAAGCACCGGGCCCTTCTGAATGGAGGGAGTCCGGTGCTTTAATTTCTATTTAGTTACATTCAAACCATACTGTTCAATAAGTGTAATCAGTTGATTCGGTGATAGTTTTTCTTCGCTATGATCGATTTTAATTTCCCCATCATCAACATCGATGATCGCGCGTTCCACACCTTCCGTTTTCAAAAGTATGGACTCCAGATTTAAAATCGGTCCTTCTGACGTTGCTTCCTTTACATAAAGGGTAGTTGTTTGCATACTTCTTGCACCTCCTTACATTAGCTCATAATGTCTTATCTATACCCCATATTTCCATTAGATATGTTACGTTTTGGATTTGGAAATATTGGGTATCAATAAGTAGAGGTGATGGCAAATGAGTAAAGAGGAATTGAAAAAAGAACATGTTCCGGAAAATAGCTCCATGGCTAAGGATTATGAAGAGATGAAAGAACTTGGAAAGCAGATGGAAAATCAAAGGACGAATGAAGAATTGAAAGAGTGGGATAAACGCCCAGGTACAGTTCAACATGAAATAGAGGAAGATGAAGATTGACGAATATCACAACCAGAATCATTCTATCTGTGTAAAAGGGTGTCCAGAAAAACTGCTGGTGCACCCTTTTTGTTGTATTTCATTAATTACGCTGGCATTTTAATAATCCTATTATCCGAAAAATGAAACCCGCTTAAAGCGAACAGACCTGATGATCATCAGGTCTGTTCGTTTTCTTGAAATATTTATTTTGCAGTAGCATTTTTTAAAAAAACTTTAAAGGGCCTCTAATGCCCATGTCAGGACTTGTCTAGTTCGTAGGTAAACGTCCATTATTGAATTTTGTTGTAAATTATCCAGCATCGCTGCATAAGATAGAGTAATACTTTTCTTTTAATCCGTTTTTTCGCACTGTATTTTTGATTGGAAAACCGGAATGATGTGGGCTTTCCCACACTAATTTATTATATGAAGGAATGATGAAAAGCGTGCAAACATTTTTAAGGGGGGAAGAGAATGTCGGAAGAGAGTAATCAACAGTATGTTATCTCACAGGAAAATTGGTCCCTCCATCGGAAAGGCTATGATGATCAACAACGTCATCAGGAAAAGGTGCAGGAAGCGATCAAGAATAATTTGCCTGATCTAATTTCAGAAGAAAGCATCGTGATGTCCAATGGCCGGGATGTTATCAAGATTCCCATTCGCTCCTTGGATGAATACAAAATTCGTTATAACTATGATAAAAACAAACATGTTGGGCAAGGCGATGGAGACAGTAAAGTGGGGGATGTAGTCGCGAGGGATGGCTCACCGTCCGATGCCGGGGCTGGTAAGGGCCAAGGTGCAGGTGACAAGGCTGGCGAGGATTATTATGAAGCCGAAGTGTCGATGATGGAATTGGAGGAAGCCCTGTTCAGCCAATTGGAACTCCCTAATCTTCAGAAGAAAGAACACGCGGAGCACACGCTTGAACACATCGAATTCAACGATATCCGCAAGACAGGCCTAATGGGGAATATCGACAAAAAGAAAACGATGATATCGGCTTTCAAACGGAACGCTTTAAGGGGGGACCCAGGTTTTCATCCTATTTATAAGGAAGATTTTAAATTCAAAACTTGGAATGAGATTCAGAAACCTGATTCCAAAGCAGTTGTACTGGCAATGATGGATACTTCCGGAAGTATGGGGTTATGGGAAAAATATATGGCTCGAAGCTTTTTCTTTTGGATGAACCGCTTCTTGCGGACAAAATATGAAACCGTGGAAATCGAGTTTATAGCCCATCATACAGAAGCGAAAGTTGTTCCGGAAGAGGATTTCTTTTCAAAAGGGGAAAGCGGCGGTACGATTTGTTCGTCCGTATACCGAAAAGCATTAGAACTTATTGATCATAAATATGACCCCGCGAAGTTTAATATCTATCCGTTTCACTTTTCCGATGGTGATAACCTAACATCCGATAACGTCCGCTGCGTTAAGCTTGTTGAAGAACTCATGAAGGTTTCCAATATGTTCGGATACGGGGAAGTCAATCAATACAATCGTCATTCGACATTGATGACAGCTTATAAGAACATCGATAATGAAAAATTCAGGTACTATATCCTTAAACAAAAGGCTGACGTTTTCCATGCAATGAAGAGCTTTTTTAAAGACGAGGAAAGTAAGAAGTATGCTTGAAGAAATAAGTTAGCTTGTTCGGGATTGTAGGGAAGGCGTCATTCTCTCTACAATCTTTTTTTATTTATCGATCAATCTGATTTAAAATCATTCAGTTCCAGTTGGTGACTGATCGAAGGATTCTAAACAAATCTCCCTATGAGGCAGATGAATAGCATTTGCTCATTAATTAAAGATATGAAGTTACGGTTTTCGTTCATGACACTCCGTTCCACCCCTTCTTCACCTGCTAAGATAACTTCTTACGGGAAGGCGCAATATAAAAAATGGTTTATCTCATTTCATTTTTGAAACGTTATGACTTGGAATATATTATAAAATAAAGTAGCAGTGAGGACCCTTCCCAAAAACCCCATTGCAGAAGACCCATCTCTGAGCGGTTTCAAAAAATTGTGCCTTTGATAACCCCTCTGGCAGCCTGTTCCCTATGATCCCAGGGGGCAGGCTGGTTTTTTATGAGTAATTTTTTCGGTCCTTTAAGAAATCAAAAGTACAGGTGAAGTGAATATTAGTAGGTCTGTTTTCCTCAATAGCCATTCGATTTTATTTGCGATGCCCACTCTTCCTTTTTATCCTTATGCATTTAATCCAACGCTAGTTCTTCGGTAGTAAAATCAGCTGCCCTCTAATCTGCACCTGCTTTTTCGAAATCCAATGAAAAATGGACTGCATTTCTTTTCTGAATGAATGATTTTACTTTATGAAATACCGACACTAGCCTATTTGTATATAATGATGCCAGAAACTAAATCTGGATAATATCAACATCATGATAAAGGAGAAAGATGATGTCGAAGCAATATAACTTTTTATTACTATGGGTGTCACAAACTTGGTTCACCCTATTGAAATACAGGATCTATTTTATTCAAGCCTTTTTAGTCTTATTTCTGATGTATCTTTTATTAAATAAACAGGAAATAAATACGCAGAAAATCACCCTTATTTTAATAACTTCACTATCCTTTCTTAAAAGTGCCCATGGAAAAAAGGGTGAATAAAAGTAAAAGTGGTATGTAAGGAGATTACGGTGAAAAGTTCTATGGCGTGTACTAAGTGCGTTGGGTGATATATATGGTCATGTAATCCGACGGAACGTTATGACAATGAGCTATAAGAAAAATAGAAGAAACTCTTCAGGGAATGTAAAGGATAAATCCTTTCAAGCGTAAATGTGATAAGACGGAACCAATGGTTTCTTTTATCACATTTTTTTAGTTATGTAACCATAATGATTGTAGCCCTAAAAGAATCTTTAAATTTATGGATTTAAACGAAGGGATTTGATGAGAGGACATGCTTTTATAAAATGCAGGATCATTTCACCCGATGGAACTCATCACCATAAATGAAAATAATCACATTAAAATTGACGTTTAATGCCCAAATGTGGTTCCTAAAATGATTTTTTATGGATCATTATTGGAACGAGGTACTTCTCGAAAAAAAGTATTATTAATCTTGTAAGTAAAATTTTTTTTAGAGGAGCGTTTCTTTTATGAAGAAAAGTAAAATGTTAAAACCTATTAACGTTATGACAACATCATTTCTATTAGCAAGTACTCTATTAATGCCAAGTGCAGGATTTGCAGAAGAACTATCCACACCAAAGAATGAGGAAAGTTCGAATTCACAAGAGTCTGGGGTGAAAAATCAAGAAGCTCGTACACAAACAAACGAAACTAAATCTTCTGGGAAAGCAGCTTCAAAAATGATGGTAAATGAAGCAGTCGTCAATAATTTTCAAGAGTTGAAGGCAGCCTTAGAAACGGATAACGGAATTACTGCGATCCATCTTGGACAAAACATTGATATCAGCGGAGCGATTAAAATTCACCCGGAAAAATCGGAAATCGTGATCGAAGGAAATGACCATACATTATCGGAAACGGGAGCTGTAGGAGCGTCAGGTGGTATCTATGCCAACGGTAAAATATTAAGCAGTGTCCATGTGAAAAACGTAAATATTAAAGGAAAGAACTATTACGGTCTCATTACAATACATGATGTAACAAAAAATGTAGAGCAAATATTCGAAAATGTAAACTACAGTGGGCCACAATTAATCTGGAACCGTAACGGGATAGCTGTTTTCAAAGGAGTAAACGACATAGATATTAATAATACTACAATGCCGGGATCCTCACCTGCCCATGAGATGGCAGAAACCGGAAGTGTGGAAATCGATGGTGAAACCAAAATAAGCCATAATAATGGATACTCTCTTATTTGGTCGGTTACAAAAGAACCTCAATTTAAGATCGCACCAAATGCGAATGTGAAAATTTTTACAAGTAAGAGCGGGTATGGAGTATTTTATGCAACAGGCGGTGATGCAGATTTTTCCATTGGGGCTAATGCAAAGCTAGAGATTGATGGAAAAAAAGGAGTTACCGGATCTGGGAAGTTTAAGTCATTTAACGTGGATGCCGGTGCAGATGTACAGATGAATAGATCTGGTACGGATTCATACCCAATGGTTTCGCTTTATGGACCGGCACAGATCAATAATCAAGCGAAACTCCATGTAACTACAGAAGACGGTCATGCTTTGGAAGTGGAAAATAAACCAACCACCATTGACTTTAATACTCCTGAGAATGTTGTCTTGTCCTCAGTGAAAAAACAAGCATTAAATAATTTAAGCACCTCCCTTACGATGAGTATGGATACAGGCATGTTAAAGCTCTGGACGAGTCCGACAGGCGATCCTGCAAATAGTCATGTGGGCAAATCCGGTGGCAATCTTACTTGGCAAGGTATATATAAATATAACGTAGCTCAATCAATTGGTGGCAATCCAGAGAATTTCAATATTGAATTTAGTAAAACAAAAAAGATTGAATTAGGAAAAGATGTAGATGGGCAAGCAGAAAAAGACCTAACCGATGCGAAGAACAAAGTGGAAGATCTGTTCACGGACGATAAGTTCGATACATTGGAAGGAACGACAGATCAAGGGGCGATTGACGAAGCCCAAAAAGCGGTCAATAAACTTCCGGAAGGTGCAGAAAAAGACCGTCTGCAAGATTTACTGAACAAAGCGCAAGATTTATTGAACAAAAAAGAACAAGCAGAAAAAGACCTAACCGATGCGAAGAATAAAGTGGAAGATCTGTTCACGGACGATAGGTTCGATACATTGGAAGGAACGACGGATCAAGGGGCGATTGACGAAGCCCAAAAAGCGGTCAATAAACTTCCGGAAGGTGCAGAAAAAGACCGTCTTCAAGACTTATTGAATCAAGCGCAAGATTTATTGAACAAAAAAGAACAAGCAGAAAAAGACCTAACCGATGCGAAGAACAAAGTGGAAGATCTGTTCACGGACGATAAGTTCGATACATTGGAAGGAACGACAGATCAAGGGGCGATTGACGAAGCCCAAAAAGCGGTCAATAAGCTTCCTGAAGGTGCAGAAAAGGACCGTCTTCAAGACTTATTGAACCAAGCGCAAGATTTATTGAACAAAAAAGAACAAGCAGAAAAAGATCTAACCGATGCGAAGAACAAAGTGGAAGATCTGTTCACGGACGATAAGTTCGATACATTGGAAGACACGACGGATCAAGAGGCGATTGACGAAGCCCAAAAAGCGGTCAATAAACTTCCTGAAGGTGCAGAAAAAGACCGTCTTCAAGACTTATTGAACAAAGCGCAAGATTTATTGAACAAAGAAGAACAAGCAGAAAAAGATCTAACCGATGCGAAGAACAAGGTGGAAGATCTGTTCACGGACGATAAGTTCGATACATTGGAAGACACGACGGATCAAGAGGCGATTGACGAAGCCCAAAAAGCGGTCAATAAACTTCCTGAAGGTGCAGAAAAAGACCGTCTTCAAGACTTATTGAACCAAGCGCAAGATTTATTGGATAAAGATATAACGGCTCCAGATGCACCGAAATTGAATGAGGTTACAACAAACAGTAAAGAGGTAACAGGAAGCGGTGAACCTGAAGCAAATGTGACCGTCACCATTAATTCCAAGAAATATACCGGAGTTGTAGGTCCAGAAGGGAAATTCAAGGTTGCGATTCCAAATCAACCAGTCCATACGGTTATTACTGTTACCCTTACCGACGCGGCTGGGAATGTCAGCGAGAGTTCATCTTTCAGGGTAGTACAGTTTATGCCAAGTGAACCTGTAAAGATCAATCCTGTGTACCCAATTGCAGAGGTTATAACTGGAACTGCTCCTGAAGGGGCAACTATCGTTCGCTTATTGGTAAATGGCGAAGCACTGCGTACGGCACCTGTCAATGAAGATGGAACATTCAGTATATACAGTAAGTATGTAGGAGTAGATGAGAATGGAAATAATAAAACCCTACAAGTAGGCGATATCGTAACGGTTGACTACGGTGTTCGGACTCCATCGAACCTACAGGCTCATACTACGGTAATCAAGGAAGCGGAGAAACTGCAGGTGAATCCTGTAGCTCCTAATGCCGATTATGTTACGGGCAAGGCATCGGAGGGAACTAAGAGTCTCCGTTTGCTAGTGAATGGAATAGCGCAGAGAACAGTGTCTCTAACTCAGACTGGGGCAGGATTCATTAATCCAGATGGAAGTTACCAAATTTACAGCCGGTTTATTGTGGATGAAAATGGGGTTACTCGAAGATTGCAAGCAGGAGATGTCATTGAAGTTGACAATGGACCTCTAGTAGTTGGGGGAGAAATAGCAAAAACAGTAGTGAAATAATCAATTCGATAATGATGTAAGAAGGCCTCTCCTATTGGAAGTGGGTCCTTCTTACATGTTTGAAAACGCTTCTTAAAGTGTTTGAGTATTTTTTCGTTACAAGGAAAGAAGTCCAATTTTTAAATGAGATAAAAGGTACTGAAGAATCTCTCTTTAAGAAGGGTTTATATTTTTTAAAAGGAGTGGAATCATGATATTGAAGAGAAGGTTCAGAAGTATTGGAATCTGTATATTTACATTAAGTATATTTTTGACAGGCTGCATGTCAGGAGAAAAGGAAGTCCAGAAAGAAATGCAAAAGCAAACGAATACTTCTACTAAGGACGAAACGGATAAAAAAGAAACAGGACAAGAGAAGACCGTATCTGGCGTAAGTATTGGGATTGAAGAAGCATTGCAGCTCGAGCATCCAGATCAAAAAGGAAAAAAAGTTTTACAGTTACAGCTGAAGGCAACTAATAAAACGGCAGAAGAAAAATTTGTAGACGTTTTTGAAATGTCGGTATGGAATCAAGAGGATAAAAAACTACGTATCTATCCAGGAGATAATCTAGGCACGAAACTGGCTCCTGGAAAAAGTGTAAAAGGTAATGGGTACTATGTGATTGAAGGAAAGGGACCTTACAAGGTGCAGTATGAAAATACTGAAACGAAAGATAAGCAGGAATGGACTATTAACAAAGTGAAGGACATGACAGAGGACGAATCTGAAAAGTAGTATGTAATTTACATTTTGACTGAACATTGGAGTTCCCCCGATGAATGGCCCCCTGGTTAAAGGTCATCCAATCGGGGGATTTGTATTTCCTGAACGATATGAAGAATGGAGTATGGATAGAAAAAGACTATGTTCGTTTTTATCAGCACATTGCTAATTTATTTTGAGGGACGTCCATTATAAATGTGAAATGCGTGGGATTAAGTTTTGAATCAAAATGAGATATTTAATTATGAAAATAGGTGTTTTGGCTAAAAACAGAGTTTTACCCTAACCATGCACTTGTAACTCACGTCAAAAGAACAGGTGATTCTGGTTAAATAGGGTAGATGAATCAAAAACAGAACGCTTCATTCGAAATCTGGAACCAGCAACAAAAATAATTATGATAATTTATTAATGCTGACGATAAAAATTAACGGGAAACTTACAAGGCGACTTTTCAAGGCGGAACTCTAGGTATGGATTTCATTCATAAAAAATGATGTATCTGGTCAACTTTGCTGATTAAGAAAGATAGCGTTAGGAATTTGCTGGTTTTTTGTAGTGAATTTTCATTGTGCCTAATAATTTAAATGTTCGTTATGTTCTGATAAGGAAATGGAGGAGTTGAATCATGATAACAGCGACAACGCAAGAAAGGCAGCAACAAAAAAATACTGCCCAATACTCGCACAAATCTGCTCTGCAAAGAGAATTAAAGAACAAGACCGCTAAAGTCGGAGTGGTTGGATTGGGTTATGTTGGTCTCCCGACTGCTTGCCATTATGCATCTAAAGGTTATACGGTGACAGGATTCGATGTCTCTGAGACAAAAGTGGAAAGTTTAAATAGCGGAATCAACTATATCAATGATGTAGATAATGACGGGCTTAGAGATTTGATAAACCAAAAGCGGTTTACAGCGACGACGGATATGAAGCAGCTAGGAGACATGAATGTCCTTTTGATTTGTGTCCCGACCCCAGTTAATAAGTTGAAGGAACCTGATATCTCGTATGTGAGGGATGTAGGGAACATTGTCGCTGAACATGCGAATGAAGGTACAATGGTTATTTTGGAAAGTACAACATACCCAGGAACGACAGAAGAGTATATCTGTACACCATTGACAGATAGGGGATATGTGATAGGTGAGAACCTTTTTGTAGCTTATTCCCCGGAAAGAATAGATCCAGGAAATAAAAGTTTTAATATAAGCAACACGCCAAAAGTTATTGGGGGGATGACGGAAACCTGTACAGACCTAGCGTGCAAGTTCATCGGTTCGACAGCTCATCGTGTTAAGGGGGTTCGTGTTGCAGAATTAAGCAAAATCTTTGAGAACACTTTTCGATGGATTAACATGGCTTTGGTCAATGAAATGACGGTACTATGCAATGAGTTGGAAATTGATATATGGGAAACGATCAATGCGGCTTCTTCAAAACCATACGGGTTCATGAAATTCACCCCAGGCATTGGTGTCGGGGGACATTGCATTCCGGTAGATCCATACTACTTGCTCTATAAGGCAAAAGAACATGGTCATCGGACAAAAATGATTGAACTGGCAGGGGATATCAATGACGGAATGGTTCACTATTCATATAACCGCATACTTGAATTGCTTGCAGCCAATGACAAGCTCATGAAACACTCCCATATTGTGGTTTTAGGTGCAACTTACAAAAGTGATATTGGTGATTTAAGGGAAAGCCCGGTCGTCCGCTTACTTGAACGATTACAAAACAAGGTCCAGAATCTAAACGTAATCGAACCCTATGCAAAAGAAATCCGAATCAATGAACAGGTTCTACAGGTGGAAAAATACGATGCTGCCATTCTTCAAAAAGCCGATTTAGTTGTCATCGGAACACCACACAATTGTTTTGACTGGAAAAGTGTCCATGATCATGCTTCATTAATATTCGATTCTAAAAATGTGATGGAGGAAAATGGATTGCTTTCTGATAAGGTCATAAAATTATAGGCCGAGAACAAAAAAAGTGACAAACGAAAAGGTTTAAAGATGGATTGGAGTTGATTGAATGGCGGAGACACTCAATATAAAAGATCTTTTTCAAATGGTGAAAAAACGCATCGTGCTCATTATTATCATCACAACCTTATTAACTGCAATGACGGGAATCGTTAGCTTTTTCATTCTTTCACCTGTTTACCAAGCTTCTACACAAATCTTAGTCAATCAATCTAAAGAAAAGTCAGAACTTTACAATGTAGGTGAGATTCAAACCAATATTCAATTGATTGAAACGTACAGCGAAATCATAAAAAGTCCGATGATGTTAGAAAAAGTCAAAGAACGACTGAATCTTGATATATCAAATACAGCATTATCGGAACAAATCAAAATTGTAAGTAATGGGAATTCACAAATTTTTACCATTAAAGTTGAGGGTGCTGACCCTAAAATTACCGTTAGTGTCGCCAGTGCAATTACGGACATATTCCAAGATGAAATAAAAACGCTTATGAATGTGGACAATGTCAATGTCTTATCCAAAGCAACTATAGGAGATAATTCCTCACCTATAAAACCGAACCCGATCATGAATACGATCGTTGCATGTTTTGCAGGGTTAATCATAAGTTTATTTCTTACATTAATGATCGAATTTTTCGACAAAACAATCAAAGTTGAGTCTGATGTTGAAGAACATTTAAAGATTCCGATGCTAGGCATCGTGAATTTAATGGAAAATAAAAAAAAACGGAAATGATAGATCTGTAATTACAACCTCAAGAGGTGAAAAGCTTGACACGCGATAAACGGCATAAAAAGACGGAGATTAAAAAAAGAAGCAGTATTTCCATGTTGAAATCGAAGTCACCTGTTGTGGAGCAATATAGGACAATTCGAACGAACCTTCAATTTTCCGCTGTGGAAAAAGACATAAAGACGATGATTTTCACCTCTGCAAATGCAGGTGAAGGAAAATCGACGACTTCAATCAATGTCGCAGCAGTTTTTGCTCAGCAAGGGAGACGCATTCTCATCATAGATGCAGATTTGAGAAAGCCGAGTGTTCATACTAACTTTAATATGGAGAACTACTTGGGGTTAACGAATATCATATCAAAGCAAAATCAATTACTTGATGCTGTACAACCTTCCTTTTACCCTAATTTAGATGTGCTGACAAGTGGGCCAATCCCCCCAAACCCATCGGAGTTGCTTGGGTCTAACGGAATGGTGACAGTGCTGGATGAAGCAAAGCTAAATTATGATTTAGTAATTCTGGACACACCGCCTGTTAATGCAGTCACAGATGCTCAAGTACTAGCGAGTATGACAGACGGCGTGGTTTTGGTGGTGAGCAGCGGAAGCACTGAAATACAGCAAGCACAAAAAGCGAAGGAATTACTTGAGAATGCAAATGCAAAGCTTTTGGGTGCAATCCTAAATAAGAAAAAACAAAAATATCCTGACGAATACTACTACTATGGTAAATAAAATATGTAGTTTGGAAGTTGTATAAGTTTAGCATTCGTGGTTAGGAAAAAGAGGGATAACGATGATTGATATTCATAGTCATATTTTACCGAAGATGGATGATGGTGCTGGAGATATCCATGAAAGTATTGAAATGGCGAGAAAAGCTGTAGAACAAGGAATTTCCAACATCATAGCAACCCCTCATTATAATAAGGGGATATATGAAAATGATAAGGAAATAGTCGTGAATGAAACAGCAAAATTAAACCTAGTGCTAAATGACCTGGATATCCCGCTAAAAGTATGGCCTGGGCAGGAAATAAGGATATCCGATGAACTTTCGGATGATTATGACAATAATGAAATCATGGGCTTGAATGGTTCGCAGTACATCCTTCTCGAACTGCCTTCAAACCATGTGCCAGTGTATACGGAACGATTAATTTATGATCTGCAAATGAAAAGGATGACACCGATCATTGCTCATCCAGAGCGGAATTCGGAAATAATAAAAAATCCGCAACTTCTAAAAGAACTGATTTGGAAGGGTGCTTATTCACAAATAACTGCAGGGAGCATCACGGGCAAATTCGGCTGGAGAACAAAAAGGTTTTCCAAATATTTAGTTCAATCAGGTCTTACTCATTTTATTGCATCAGATGCTCATAATGTTGGAAACAGAGGTTTTCAACTCAGGGAAGCACATAAGTTGATTGAGAAGAATTTCGGTCAAGAAATAGTCGATGCCTTTAATGAAAATGCCGAGAATGTTTTGTACGGGATGAAAGTTAAAGAACTCTTGTTTGACTAAAAATATTAATATGGGGAGAAGTAGATTTGACATATTATAACCGGCTTTTCACATTAGTCTTACTGGACGCTGTGATTGTTGTGACGGCTGTATTTTTAAGTTATTGGTTATTACATCCGTATAATGAAATATCGGCATTTATAATGACAATTACACTTATTTTGCTTATGTGTCATTATTTCTTCACTGCTTATTTAAAACTCTATAAAAAGGCTTGGGAATACGCCAGTATCAAGGAAATGTTCAATATATTCAAAGTAACGGCCTTTTCTATTACGATTACTGCCGCCTTTCAGCTATACTTTACCCATTTTCTATATATTAGAGAGCTTTTCATTACTTGTATTCTATATATTGCCATGATTGGGTGCTCACGTTTGGCATGGAGGATCTATTTTGAACGATACATTAAGCAATCACCCAATAAAAAAAGAACGTTGATCGTTGGAGCGGGGTCTGCAGGGACGATGATAACGAGTCGATTGTTAAAATCCAGCAATATAGACTTAGTCCCGGTTGCATTCGTTGATGATGATAAAGCGAAGCTTAGTTTAGAAATCTTCAATATACCAGTTGTAGCAGCAACAAAAGATATTTCTCAAGTGGTTGAACAATACAAGATCGAACATATCGTGATTGCGATTCCTTCTTTGAAAAGAGAAGAAATAAATTCCATATTTTCGGAATGCACCAAAACTTACAAAAAGACTCAAATTGTCCCTAGCCTGGAAGCGATTGTTCAAGGCAAGGTTCCAATTAATCAATTGCAGGATATCCAGATGGAAGACTTATTGGGTCGCTTACCCGTTCAACTTGATGATAAAGGGATTTTAGAAAAGATTGTTGATAGCACTATATTAGTAACCGGTGCCGGCGGTTCAATTGGATCGGAAATCTGTCGTCAGATCATGAAGTATAATCCAGCTAAAATTGTATTGCTCGGGCATGGTGAAAACAGCATTTATGCGATCGAGTTGGAATTGCGAGAGGCTTATGCAGATACAATTGAGATCGTGACCGAAATTGCAGACATTCAGGACCGCCGGAGGATGTTTCAGGTAATCGACCATCATCGGCCTAATATCGTCTACCATGCAGCCGCCCATAAACATGTACCGCTTATGGAGTCCAACCCTAAAGAAGCGGTGAAAAATAACATGATAGGCACGATGAATGTTGCCGAGGCATCAGAGGCTGGCATGGTTAATATTTTTGTCATGGTTTCGTCAGATAAAGCCGTAAATCCGACAAGTATAATGGGTGCCTCTAAATGTTTGGCCGAGATGATGATCTGGTATAAGAGTTTGTCTAGTCATACTAAATTTGTAACGGTCCGATTTGGAAATGTCCTTGGCAGCAATGGCAGCGTAATCCCACTCTTTAAAAAACAAATAAAAAAAGGGGGACCTTTGACAGTCACTCATCCGGATATGATTCGCTATTTCATGACAATTCCGGAAGCTTCAAGATTAGTCATTCAGGCAGGGGTCCTGGCCAAAGGAGGAGAGGTATTCGTACTTGATATGGGCGAACCGGTCAAAATTGTCGATTTCGCTAAAAAGCTTATCCAACTGTCAGGCTACAGCGTTGAAGAAATTGGAATAACTTATACTGGAATCCGGCCAGGTGAAAAATTATACGAAGAATTGCTTGGGGAAGACGAAGTTTACTTGAATCAGATTTACCCGCAAATCCATATTGGAAAACCAAGAGAAGTAAATTGGAAAGCGATAAAAGAGATTATCACAACATATGAAGACATGAGCGAAGAAACGTTAAAAGATAGAATGCTGAATTTGGCGAATTACAGGAAGAATAACAAAATTCCCATACCGTGATAATGCCTCAAATCCGGGTGATGTTAGCAATTAACAGAAAAAGTAAAGCAAGTGTCACAATTTTGATGATTTGCGTTTTTCAATGAAGGAAATTGGGCAATATATTCACCTTTTAAAAAATGTTAAAGAGAAGTAAGAATAATAGATGCGAAGAAATTTTCAATTAATCACTAGAATTCTGTATAGCTATCTGAAGAATTCCTTCGTTACTTGATAACGATACACAATGATAATTTGGGAGGAAAAAATGAAACGGGCTTTTGAATTTTTGATATCTTGTCTGGCGCTTATATCCTGTTCACTTCTTATGCTGTTTATCGTCATCCTAATCCGTTTAAAATTAGGTTCACCTGTCATTTTTAAGCAGGAGCGGCCAGGATTTAATAGCAAACCATTTTATCTGTATAAGTTCAGAACGATGACAGATGAAAAAGATGAAAAAGGGGATTTGATTCCTGATGAGAAGAGATTAACTGATTTTGGGAAATTACTTAGAAAATTAAGTTTAGATGAATTACCTCAATTATTTAATGTCATGAAAGGCGATGTGAGTTTTGTAGGCCCACGGCCATTATTAATGGAATATCTCCCATTATATACTTCCGAACAAGCAAGGAGGCATGATGTCCGGCCTGGAATGACGGGGTGGGCCCAAGTGAATGGGCGAAATGCAATCTCGTGGGAGAAAAAGTTTGAGCTTGATGTCTGGTACGTTGAAAATCAATCCTTTTTACTGGATATGAAGATCTTATACCTTACCTTGATTAAGGTATGTAAACAAGAAGCCATTACCCAGGAAGGACATGTCACAACCCAAAAATTTGTTGGATAATGGGATGAATGATATTGATTTAAGGTTTACCATCTCGAGGAAACGGAAACCCCAAATTTAATGATGTGAGAAGTGATTTGAATTGAAGAAAATCGTAATAATCGGTGCGGGCGGGCACTCAAAAGTTGTTCAAGATATTGTTGAAGCAATGGGTGAATATCGGCTCATGGCTATTTTAGATGATCAATACGAAGTGCTGAAAAGAAAGGGAAATATATATTTTGGCCCCATCTTAAGCTATAGAAGCTTATTTATTCATTTTGAATATAAGGTAATTATTGCGATAGGCAGGAACGATTTAAGATTAAAAATCGTAAACGAACTGAATTTAGATGTAATGGATTATGAGACAGTCATTCATCCAACTGCTATAGTGGGTAAAAATGTTTCGATAGGTAAAGGAACGGTCATTATGCCTAATGTCGTCTTGAACGCTGGCGCTAAAGTGGGGAATCACGTCATTGTTAATACGTCTTCAGTCATTGAGCATGATACCCATCTTGATGACTTTATCCATATAGCACCAAGTGCTACCCTGACAGGAGCTGTCAAGGTAGGAACTGGTAGCTTGATAGGAGCTGGATCTACGGTCATACCAAGCATAACGATAGGGGAATGGTGTACGGTTGGTGCCGGGTCAACCGTTATTAAAGACATTTCTGATGCATCTACCGCTGTGGGGTCCCCAGCTAGGATAATATAATAAGGAGTGTGTGGGATGGAGAATAAAAGATTGTATCTTTCGCCTCCTCATATGAGTGGGAATGAACAAATGTACATTAGACAAGCGTTCGAGACAAATTGGATAGCGCCACTAGGACCGAACGTAAAAGCTTTGGAAGACGAATTTGCCAAATATGCGGGCACTAAGGGAGCGGTGGCAGTAAGTTCAGGAACTGCGGCCATTCATTTGGCACTGCAAGTATTGGGAGTCACCACTGGTGATACTGTATTCTGTTCTTCATTAACTTTTATAGCCAGTGCAAATCCTATCATCTATCAAGGTGCGAAGCCTGTTTTTATAGATTCTGAATCTGATACATGGAATATGTCACCTAAGGCATTGGAACTGGCTTTGGAATATGCGAGGAAAAATCGGAGAATTCCAAAAGCTGTAATTTTGGTCCACCTATTTGGACAAAGTGCAAAGGTAGATGAGATTAAGAGCATTTGCGGGAAATATAAGGTTGCTTTAATAGAGGATGCGGCCGAATCCCTTGGTGGATCTTACAAGGGGAAGCAAACAGGAGCGTTTGGTGATATAGGGATTTATTCGTTTAATGGAAATAAAATCATAACAACTTCTGGAGGGGGCATGCTGGTTTCAAATAACGAGGAATACTTACATAAGGCTCTCTTCCTATCTACACAAGCACGTGATGCAGCACTTCATTATCAGCATAGCTCGATTGGATATAACTATCGTTTAAGCAATATTCTAGCTGGAATCGGCCGTGCCCAATTAGAAGTATTGGATGACCGTGTTAAAGTTCGGAGAGAAATTTTTGATCGTTATAAAAAATCTTTAGGGAACATACCTGGCATTACCTTCATGCCTGAATTAAAAGATACGATGGGGAATCGCTGGCTTACCGCATTAACAATAGACGACAAAATCAATGGAGTACGATCCAGTGACGTGATTAATGCGTTAGAAGCAGAAAATATTGAGTCCAGACCAGTATGGAAACCATTACATTTACAGCCTGTCTTTAAAAATGCAGCATTTTTTACAGAAAGCGGCGATAAAAGCATTTCAAGTATGTTATTTGAACAAGGTTTATGTTTGCCGTCCGGTTCGGGTATGACATTTGAAGATCAAGAGCGGGTCGTGGAAATTGTAAAGGAAATACTTGAACCGTCCAAATTAACCCAATGATTCTTTCGTCGTGTGATACGAGTTAATTCATTAAAGGAACTGTTGCATGCAGTCACATTTAGCAGATATACCAAAGCCCGTTTTCTTACAATGAAAAGGAGGCAAACCAAAATATGAGAATTACATTTAAACAGATTTATCAAGATATCGACAATTTAGTATGTTTATCCAATAACCGAAATGGTTTGAATTTCAGAGAGATTGAGCTTACAAGAAAAAGACTGGTTGAAAATATAAAAGCGATAGAACTGCATACCATCATTTTAAAAAAGAAAGATCCTGGATGAAAATCCCCATATCATCCTTACCTTTTAAAAATGATTTCATTTTTGGGAGCCTTTTTAAATCTACAATAGAAATGAGGGTGCTTATGAAGATTGGTGATAAAGTTATTTATAAATCAAGGGAATATAAAATTATTTACATCTATAGAAATGATTTAAAAGCCGAGCTTCTTTCCTTTGATGCTAAGCATGAGAAATTCGAATTAGCGCATATATCCCATTTGATAAAGACTAACCCGGCTTATGTAGAGAATCTACAAAAGGTGTCCCCTTATGAAAATTGTTGAGTAGCGGTTGTTGAATAGAATGCAAATGACACACCACCCTGGCGTTTGGTCAGTCTGTCGAGCAATTCAACACAGTCTTTTTCTTGACTTATGCAATCAACCTATAAAGATGATGTATCTTCAATATTCTATTGAACCTTGTTGGGGTAGGTATTAAACCTATGAACAATTTTTTCTTCCTCAATATGGATGCCTTCTATGAATTTAACTTTTCATTTTCATAAACCTCTTTACTGACTTTTTACATGGGAGCACTGCTTTTGAGGCGTTGCTCATTTAAATAGTAAGCACTGCATTCTTTTAAGGTGTATTCCCTTAAATCCTCTATAAAAGAATGAGGTGTTTTTTTTTGTCCGGAACAAATGAATGCTGTAAAGAAAACCATTATTGCTTAACGATTGATAAAGCAAAAGAAATTGTTTCTAAAATGAAATGCTTCATTGTTAATTTGGGTTATATTACTAACTGCATTTACATTTTAAACCTTACAACTATACATAGCTTGTTGATAGTATTCGACGGGTCATGCTTGTTACATCAAAGATAAGTTTCAATTATTGATTTCCACATACCACTTATGAAACGACGCAGGAATAAAATTATGGTAAATTTGGGTAGTAAGTAGTGTATATTTTCTGTTATTTTTTAAAAAAAGAGTGAGGGAATTTTTAATATTAGGTATTAATACTCAACTTATATATTAATAGTTTTAGTAAGAAAAGATATGAAAATCAAAAGTTAAAGGTGATTGTATGAATCGATTTACTGACCGCTATTCAAAACTGCTGTATCATTTATTTTATGAGGATAACTGGTGTAGTTTAACAGAGCTATCAAAAAAAACAGGTTATTCGAAAAGCACATTATGGCGGGATATATTGCATATGAGTTCAAATCTTCCACCTGAATGGAAAATTGATAAGAATGAAGTGCAGGGCGTAAGGTTAATGAAACCTAAAAACGGCACCTTGGAAGAGCTTTGGTTTCATCTTAAAAGTGAAAACACCTATTTTCAAACCTTGGAATTAATTCTTTTTAACAATGGAGTAACGATAAAATATATTACTCAAAAAGTGCATATTAGTCGCTCTTCAGTGTACCGACAGTTAGAAAAAATAGAAGAAGTATTAAAAAATGCCGAAGTTCATTTATCAAATAGTCCGTTTAAAATTGTTGGGGATGAAATAAAGATTAGAAGATTCATCATGCAGTATGTAGAGTATATGTCCGGCAATTTAAATGATTTTATTACTTCCTTTAATCTTAAGGAGTTTCAAGACACTTTATTGGAGCTATTGAAGGAACATTCAACTTCTTTACACATGGGTGCCATACAAAGACTAGCGATAATCCTTCATATCTCCAACATTCGAATAACCCATAATTGTTTTGTGACATTCCCAAAAGTGGTTATAAATGAAAATGAAACATCCACAGCATTCGAAATATCAAAGAAACTATTTAAATTCATGGTGAAATGTCCAAATAGGGAGAAACAGATTTCTGAAATTTTATTTTTTTCTTTATATTTTATGAGCGAAGAAATGTCTTTAAATCGTACCCAAGAACTTCGGTACATTCGTTCCAAATTTAATTCGGATAGCGGTAAGCCTTTAGGTCAATTTTTAAGTAATCTATCAAAGAAAATTGGGCTGGATGTTTCTCAGGATGATATTTTCATGTACGAATTTGCGCAAACTCTTCGTGGGATATCGTTTGACTTACAGTTAAAAACGGATACGAGAATAAATAATATTTTGCAATTCGTTCCTTATTTTGAGAATAATGAGTTATTTGTGATCATTGAAGAAATAGCACAATACATATCGGATGAATTTGCTATTTCTTTTGAAAATATAGAAGTATTAGAGATATTCATGTTGGTCCAAGCTTCAATTTTAAGAAAACAAAACCAAATGGTTATAGAGACTGCATTAATTTGCCGATCATATGTAGAGAAAGATTATATTCGTGAGGTATTGAAACATCATTTCGGAAACAAGCTAAATATTTATGTTATGGATTTTTCCGATATAGACTCACTTTTCAGAAAAAATGGGTTTGATATCTTAATAACCACAGATTTAGGGCAGTTAATTAATATTGAACACATTCCTGTATATAAAGTTTCTTCATTTCCAACTCCCTCTGAATTAAAAGAAATTAAGATGTTCACTCGAAAGAATTTCATTGATCGGTATGGTTTAAATCCTAATATTTTATATCCATTTGAAGAAGACATTGATTGAGATCAGTCTTAAGGCATTTATTCACTTGTACTTTACCCCACTGATAACGAACAGTACTATGCAGCAAATAATTTTACCTCGTCTAAGCCTAGGTCATTTCTTTTTTCTCCAAAAGGAGAAGGTGGAATTTACTTATCTGACAGAGTTTAAGGTTGATAATTTACTAAAGGTAAGGGATCCACGAAATTACCGAAGCGAGAACGCCATACATTCCTTCTCAATTTATACCACAGACCATTCTCTTTAATCGAAACTAAAATCACGAAATAGGAACCTGTCGTACTGCTATCAGTGGCTGGTATGTAAATGGCCCCGGTACAATACCGGGGCCATGGCCGTTTAGAACCTTTACTGGCTTTATTGAGTAGTTACATATTCATTATTTCCTGCACGCATTCCAACAATGAAAATAAGTGCCGATATTGCGGCCAACATCAATAAGGGAACTGTCCAGCTGTGTGTAATGTCATGAAGCAAGCCGAATAATACTGGTCCAATGGCAGCTAAGAGGTACCCGAATGATTGAGCCATTCCTGATAATTCCGTCGCCTCATGGGTGCTTTGTGTTCGAAGACTAAAGAACATCATCGATAAACTGAATATGGTTCCAACTCCAATCCCGATCAATATCATGCATACTGGTATGAAGAGAGTGCTTCCGTATAATATGCCGAATATCCCTGCAATAAGGAAGACGACAGGCGGGATCACTAACAGACGCTGACTTTGTAAGCGTCCAGCTAAAATTGGCACAAGGAATGTTATTGGAATGACTGCAAGCTGCATGATGGAAAGCATCCAGCCAGCTTCATCGGCGTTCAGGCCTTTTTGCTCCAGGATTTCCGGCATCCAGGTAATTACTGTATAGAAAATAAACGATTGCAAACCCATGAAGAATGTAATCTGCCAGGCTAAACCAGAACGCCATAAGTTAATCTTTTTATCCTTTTGTTCCGTTTGTACATCCTTACCTGAGTTGAATGGCCGTCTTATTTGCGGCATCCATAAAAAAACTGTAATAAGTGATAAAATTCCCCAACATCCAAGGGCACCAGCCCATCCCAACCCCGATGAAGAAGCAAGGGGAATGCTGATCCCGGAACCTATTGCGCCACATAAATTCATGGAAACAGCATAGGTTCCTGTCATCAAACCGATGTTCCTGGCAAAGTTATGTTTAATCAGACTTGGTAACAATACATTGCCTATTGCAATGGCCAACCCGATTAAAATGGTCCCTATGAACAATGTCGGCACTCCGCCAACTGAGCGTATCACAATTCCGATTGTTAGTAATATCAAGGAAAGGAAAAGCGTAAGCTCCATTCCAAAACGCCGTGCTATCCTAGGTGCAAACGGTGATAATAAAGCAAAGGAAAGCAAAGGCAATGTCGTTAATGAACCTGATAATGTATTGGATATCCCCAAGTTATCGCGGATCGAAGTGACAAGGGGGCCAACCGAAGTTAAGGGAGCCCTCAGATTTGCCCCCAGAAGAATGATTCCGATGATGAGTAGTCCAACTCTGGGTTTAATATCCATTTTAGTTTGTTCTAGTTGATTTGCCGCTTGATGAATGCCCATAATCTCCTCCTTACTTACTCTATAGATTTTTTGAATTGTGCAATGTATTCATTCACTGTTTCGGTTGCCCGGTTCACATCTTGTTCGATGATGGCATCTACAAGTTTGCAATGAATGTTCAAATGAAAGTTCACATCAGAACTCATCTCCACTATCTGATGGATGGATTCATGCAGGGAGTGTTCCATATGTTCGTACAAATCAATCAATAAATCATTATGTGATGAAACCATAATCGATTTATGCAACTGTATATCGGCTTCTTCGTAAGCCTTGATATCCCTTGCTTCGGCAGCTTTACTGCATGCTGATATATGAAACCGCAATTGTTCTATATCTTCTTGATTACGTCTTAATGCCGCTAACTGAGCTCCCTCTCTTTCAAGGGCATGACGGACCTCTAACGTTTCTAATAAACTTGACTGCTGGATCCTTCTTTCAAATGCTGCCCCCAAGGCACTTGATGACCTTACGAATGTCCCCTTTCCTTGTTTCGTTACTAATAGCCCTGCATAAACAAGTGATCGTACAGCTTCCCTTAATGTATTTCTGCTTACATCGAACTGTTGGATCAAGTCCATTTCAGGGGGAATTTGATTTCCAATTTTCCATTCACCTGATTCGATTAACGATTCGATTTGGGAAACCACTTGCTCTACAAGTGATAAGCGATTTGTTTTAGATATAGACAAGATACACACCTCTAATTTGTAGGATGATTGGGTCATTGGCTATTTTAACATATGTATGTTGAAAATGGAGCAAACGAGTATTTTAAATCCAAATTTGTTTCCTTTTATTCTTCAGAAAAAAATTTCAGAAATCCGCTCCCTTTCAGCCGACTGCTTGCCATGCCTCATCAAAGCAAGCATCTAGCGGGGTCTCGACTAGCCAGTTATTCAAAATTCTTCAATCCAAGTGGGTTTCATCCAAAACTCGTAACCCAAGTTTGTTTAAAATCATTGTGAGGGGTGAGACCATTTCAATTGATGGAACCGCCAGTTGGTCCATAGTTTTAAAAAAACATTCCAATCGACATTCGAACTGTATTAGCACTAAAAAGACTGAAGGCAAACTCGACTTTCTTCGAGTTTGCCTTCAGTCTGAAATCCCCATTAAAGTCAGGGGGGATAATATTTCTATTTTTTTTGTTTGACAATAAAGGAAAGAAGGATAAATATCACTAACGTGACAAGACATACTGTGGTCCCAATGATGTTTTGCTTATTAAAGATAAATGCCAAAAAGATAATGCTTAATGCCGTGATGGCTAATATAGTTGTATATGGGTACCATTTTACCCGGAAACCTGGTTTGCCAATGTATTGCTTACGCAGCTTCAATTGCGCGGAACAAATACTGATCCATAATAATAAAACTGTGAATCCAGGAATGGCCATAAGGTAGCTTAAAATCAGGTCGGGGTACAAATAGGATAAAAACACACCAGCCAATATGCATAATGTAGTTAAAAATATACCATTAAGCGGGATACCCTTTTTTGTTGTTTTTAAAAATGCCTTAGGCGCTTCCCCATTATGGGAAAGAGTGAACAGTATCCTTGAAGTAGCGTATATACCTGAATTTGCAGCTGATAAGACAGCGGTTAAAAGAACGAAATTCATGATATCGGCGGCTCCGGGAAGACCCGATAAGCTGAAAACCTGAACGAAAGGACTTACTTCAGTGCTTACTTGGTTCCAAGGTATTACCCCGCAAATAATAAATATCGGCAAGACATAGAAAAGAATCACCCGCCATACTGTTCCTTTAATGATTTTTGGTATGACTCGCTGACTATCTTTTGTTTCCGTAACGGCTACACCAATTAATTCTGCGCCACCATATGAAAACATTACCACTAAAAGTGCACTTAACATTCCGTCAATTCCTTTTGGGAAAAAACCACCATGTTCCGTGTAATTAGAAAATGAAGCAGTACTAGGAAAAAGTCCTAGCATGATCAAAGCTCCTAAAATAATAAAGGCAATCAAGGTTATTATTTTAATTCCTGCGAACCAAAATTCGAGTTCTCCATAGTATTTTACTTGAAACAAATTAATTCCTATAATTACTGAGGCGCAAAGTATACTTAACAGCCATAATGGTATTGTAGGAAACCAATATTGTAGAAAGCTTCCGGCTGCGACTATCTCTACAATGATCACGATAATCCAGTTAAACCAATAGAGCCATCCGACAATGAAGGATAGTTGAAACCCAAAAGCTTTATTAATGAGATGCTGTACGTTCAAATTAGGAAAAGCGGTTGCCATCTCTCCTAATGCGGCCATTACAATAAATAACAATAGCCCCCCTATTAAATAGGCTATTACAACACTTGGACCTGCCATATTTAATGTATCGGAACTCCCCTTAAAAATCCCTGTTCCTATCATTCCGGCTAGAGCAATGAACTGGACATGCCTCGGCAATAGGCCCTTTTTTAAATCTTGATGAGTCTTCTCCATTTTATTCATGCCTTTCCTTTTAATAAAATAGTCTATAAGTAAAACTAGGAAGTTCTTCTGCTATTGAACGCTTTCACGTACTAAAGTACTATATTAATATATCATGAATCGGAAAAATGTCAATTTAGGCATGTGAACTGGAATAGATTCCCAATCAGCAAAACAGGAATAGTTTTTATTATCTAAAAGTATTTGGATTTTATGAAATAAATCAAAGGAAAAATTAACAAATCGGCGTAAGGCACTATATTGAAATAAATACATATTGTAAAGAGAGAAAAATAATTCTGTTTAATCGCAGTATTTCTGACATTTTGTTGGTAGTGAATAAGATGATGTAATCAGTTCAAGTCCTTCCATAAATATGTCAGGTTGTGATGGCGGTTTTGGATTTGGGGTTATGGAACATACTGCTGAATAACAAAAAACCGACCATTCAAGGTCGGTTTTTCTTTTAATATAAGGTACGAAGCGGGAGAAGCTAACGAGACTATCCGTTTTCATTTAAAAAGGGGAGAAGGGGCGGCTGTAGGTGTTCGGTTTCTTGTATCGGGTCAATTTCGCTTAGAAATTCCAAATAACCGGAATATACCTGCGAGGCCATCCCTAAATAGTGCAATTCAGTGTGAATGATTCCCTTCCGTGGTGAATGGAGCATATACATTTTTTCATCCCTCCTTTCCAAAAGAATAGGCAAGCCTGTTATAGGCGGTAATCGAACCAATGAAATGTTATGTTTATATGAGATTTTCACTTTAAAAATTGGATGCGCCAGGTTCGAAGGCTTCTGAATCTCTTTCTTCTATCACCATGCGCAGTCCACTCTTAGGTCTGAGTGTAAGGGATGGAAGGGGGGTTACTTCATGATGATCATGTGCAAGCTTTATCCTATACCGCTTTGCAATGCAGGCCAGGACAAACACCGCTTCCATCATCGCAAAATGATTGCCGATACAAACCCGCGGCCCTCCGCCAAACGGAAAGTAAGCGAACGCAGGCAGGCTTTTCATGAAGTTGTTTTCAAATCTTTCAGGAATAAATGATTCCGGTTGATCAAAATGCTCTGGATCATGCTGCATCACATAAGAACTTATTAGAATCATATCGCCTTTTTTAAAGCGATATCCTCCTATTACGACATCCTCCGTCACATCACGGGATAGGATATACAGTGGCGGGTACAGGCGAAGTGTTTCATGAATGATATTTTGAGTGTATGGTAATTTCATGAAGTCTTCAGGCTTGGGTGTCCGGTGACCGATTATGCTATTCACTTCACTGAAAAGCTTGGCTTGAATTTCTGGATGCTTCGAAATTGCGTACAGTGCCCAGGAAAGAGCATTTGCTGTCGTTTCATGACCGGCAAGGAAAATAGTCATCAATTCATCACGGACCTGATGGCTTGTCATACCCAATCCGTCGTCGGCATCACGTGCGTCCATCAGGATCCCAAGCATGTCTTCATGTTTTACTGTGTCGTTCTTCCGTTTTTCAATAATGCCGTAAATCACTTTATCAAGTCTTTGTATCGCCTTTTTATATTCACGATTGATTTTGGTAGGTACCCATAATGGCATACGGAAAATCTTTCTCATCCTTTTGACTGTAATTCTCAAAGCGGTTTCCAGCGGTTTTCCAACAATTTCATACCCATCCTTGAATTCCATGCTGAACATCGTCTTGCTGATTATCCCGAGAGTGATGTCCATCATATCCTTCGTTATGATCCGTTCTTCATCATGTTGCCAAGTTGATATATAATCCATTGTGGTATCAATCATATCCTTGGCGTATTGGCTAATATGATTCTTTTTGAAAGAGGGTTGGATAAGCCTTCTCTGTCGCATATGAAAGTCTTTTTCGCTTGTAAGCAAACCTTCACCGATAAGCGGTTTTAAAACATTGAAGTCCTTGGATTTGATGAAGGATTTTTGTTTTGTTACGAGTATTTGTTTTATTAAATCAGGATTTAAAACGTGATAAACATTTTGGAATGGGCCCAAACGGAATTTAGCGACTTCTCCATATTCCTTGGCCAATCGGGTCAGAAAACCAATGGGATCTGCTTGAAACTCCTTTGTATGTCCGGAAATCACCCTTCCTTTTGGAACCTTTGGAGAAGTGCGGAAGACATCATCAGCGTGGCTCAATGTGGTTTTTCCCCTTTCTTTAAAATAATTACATGTAATCATTCTATGAGGATCAGTTAAATTGGTTTGGACAAGTCTTTAAAGAAAGGGCGGATAATTCTATGGAAGTAATAAGGTTATATAAGAAGCCATAAAAAAACTCTGGCTGAATAGAGCCAGAGTTTTTCATGAAGCTTTAGATTTGATGATGTGGGATTTACCTTCTTTCTTCATCGTCCCTATGTTGGAAGCGATCATTTTTTTCTTTAATGGGCCCGCCAAATTCTGCATTGATTTCCTTTACCACTTGATCTAGGAATTCATCTGATATTATTGGATTATTAGTTTTTTTATGCATGTACAATCCTTTCTGGATATCGTTGTTTGGATAAATAATGAAGTATACGTTATCAACATAACCTCACTTTTAATAAATTATTCTTTCTTTGTCCAACATTTTCACTTGCATTTACATTTCACGGAAGCATTTATAAAAGACTGTTATATCTAGTTTAGTGATGATGGTATGTGGAAATAGCCCAATCACCTCTAGGTAATTGGGCGTGGGTTATATACTTGATTAAGGGAACAGCTGCCTTAAATATGTTATTAGCTGATCACGAAGTTCAGGTCGTTTCATGGCGAAATCTATTGAAGCCTGAAGGAAGCCGAATTTATCGCCGACGTCATATCGATTTCCTTCGATGATATACGAATATAATGGTTCCTTTTCTAACAAAAGGTCTAAAGCTTCGGTAAGCTGGATCTCCCCCTTCCGGTCGGGCTGTACGGTTTCAAGGATTTCAAAAATCTCAGGTGATAAAATATATCGGCCAATAATCGCCTGTGTTGATGGTGCATCCTCCACTTTTGGCTTTTCCACTAAGTTTCTTACCAGAAATAAATCCTCATATCGTTCTTGGAAATTTACGATCCCATACTTGGAGACATCGGCAGGTGACACTTCCTTACATCCGATAATGCTCGCTTGAACCTTGTTATACCGTTCCATCAACTGCTTCAAAGCTGGAACCTGGCTATCCACGATATCATCCCCTAACAGGACGGCAAAAGGTTCGTTTCCGATAAAAGTTTTGGCACATAATACTGCATGCCCGAGACCTAATGGTTCCTTTTGTCTTACATAGTGGATATCCACCATGTTGGAAATGTTCTCCACGATCTTAAGCAGCTCATTTTGACCTTTCATTTGCAGAAGCATTTCCAGTTCAATGGATTTATCGAAATGATCTTCAATGGCACGTTTGTTTTTACCCGTAACGATGATAATATCTGTAATCCCTGATTGAACCGCTTCCTCGATAATATATTGAATGGTCGGCTTATCGACAATCGGCAGCATTTCCTTTGGTTGAGCTTTCGTAGCAGGTAAAAATCGTGTTCCTAAACCGGCTGCTGGAATCACCGCTTTCTTTATCATAGCCCAGCCCCTTTTTAAGGTACTTTTATATGCTTTTAGTTCTACCCTTCATTTTATGTAGCCATTGGTTGACCTATATCAAAATAGGTTAAAATAAATTCCTGAAAAAGAATAGATTTACCTTTGAAGCAAATATTATGGATATATGAATTTGGTCAAGAGGTGTATATGTTGCCAATTGAAAAACAAGAGAGAACACAAATCCTTTTTGCCTTACTCGTCATTGTTTTATATCTTTCTCCTTTATTCATCCTTGGAGAAAATGCGCATATTCGCGTACATGATAATTTGGACTCCAACATTGCCTGGTATAAAGTCCTATCAGAAAGCGGTGAGTTATTCGGTGCGATAGATGCCAAAATTCCCCAAATCATGAATGGTCTGCCCCGAAATGCCTTTGGCAGTGAGTTCAGTATTATCGTGTGGCTTTACGCACTTTTTCCGACAATGGTTGCATATGCAATAAGCCAGGCATTAACAAGATTTATTGCATTCTTTGGTATGTATATCTTATTAAAGAAACATTTGGTTACAGGAAGCCAATCAGGTTGGATCAGGGTTGGAACATCCTTGGCCTTTGCCCTTACCCCATTTTGGCCGTCGGGAATGCTCAGTACACTTGGGATGCCGCTTGCACTTTGGGCTTTTTTGAATATTCGCAGCAAGGACCATTCGTGGAAGAATTATTTGGTCCTTACACTTTTGCCGCTTTATTCAAGCATCGTGCTTGGTTTTTTCTTTTTCCTTGTTGCAATGGGCTTTCTTTGGTTAATGGATGTGATCAGGAGAAAAGGGTGGAATATAACGTTTCTTCTTTCGATCGTGTATATGACCTTCATTTTTGGTTTGGTGGAGTACCGTTTGGTGTCTTCATTCATTTTTGATTCGGAGCCAAATAGCAGAGATGAATATTTTCACGCAAGGCTGCCGCTCGATTGGGTCATCAAGCTTACTTTCAAAAATTTCGTTCTTGGACATACGCATGTCATGACTGTACATGCGCTTATTATCCTGCCGATTACAGTCTTTGCCCTTTATATCATTCTGACCAAAAAACTGTGGCGACAGGAAAAGGTATATGTATTTTTATTCGGCTTGAACTTTATACTCTCAGCATGGTACGCATTCTGGTTTTATAAAGGCTGGGTTCCTTTGACTGAAAGGTTTCACACCCTGGATACCTTTAATTTTGCCAGATTTCACTTTTTAAGGCCGATGGTGATTTATTTGGGCTTTGCCCTCGCGATAAAAATCATTTGGGAACACAGCGATTATGCTAAGAAAACCCTTTCCATTTTCATCGCCGTCCAAATTATGATCTTAATGGGCTTCAATGAAGAAATCACTTACAATAAAAAACCATCTTTTAAAGAGTTCTATTCAGAAAGCCTTTTCCAGGAAATAAAAGATCATATTGACCTTCCACAGGAAGAGTATCGTGTTGCTAGCATAGGGCTGCATCCTGCAATCGCACAATTTAATGGATTTTACACGCTCGATAGCTATAACAATTTCTATCCGCTTTCTTACAAACATCAATTTCGTCAAATAATTGAAAACGAATTGGCTAAGAATAAAAACATCAGAATCTACTTTGATGAATGGGGAGGACGTTGTTACCTATTTACCGATGAGCTTGGGAAGCATTATATGTTCAAGAAAGGCTCGAAGAAAGAGCTGGAAAATTTGGATCTTAATATGGATGCCTTTAAAGGATTAGGTGGCAAATATATATTTTCTGCCATCCCAATCAACAACGCGAAGGAGAATGGATTGGTGCTAGATGGGGTTTTCACAAAGAAAGGAAGCAAATGGAAAATTCATTTATACAGAGTCATGTGAAAAGGGGGGAATAGAATGAATTCACCGATAGTAACGATTGTTGTACCTTGTTATAACGAAGAAAGCGTTTTGCAGGATACCATTTCCCAGCTTTGTGGATTGATGAGGGGATTAGTCGAAGAAAACGTTGTTTCTGGTCAAAGTAAAGTCCTGCTGGTTGATGATGGAAGCAAAGATCAAACTTGGAAGATCATTTATAAGGAAACGATCAATAATGAATTGGTTCGCGGGCTAAAGCTTTCCCGGAATGCAGGACATCAAAATGCACTCCTGGCAGGATTGTTTACAGCCAAGGAAGCCTCGGATTGTGTGATTTCCATTGATGCAGATTTACAGGATGATATTCAAGTCATCCCTGAATTCATTCGGAAATTCAATGAAGGATGTGAAATCGTATATGGTGTCCGCCAGAAAAGGGACCTTGATTCATTTTTTAAACGAACATCTGCAACTGGTTTTTATAAATTGATGAACAAGATGGGGGTTAACCTTGTCTATAATCATGCCGATTTCAGGCTGATGAGCAGAAGGGCGATCGCGGAGTTGGAACGATTTGATGAAACGAATCTCTTTTTAAGGGGGATTGTCCCGCTTATTGGGTTTAAGACGGATTCTGTTTATTATGACCGAAAAGAAAGATTGGCTGGGGAAACGAAATATCCATTTAAGAAGATGGTTGCTTTTGCGCTTGATGGCATTACTTCCTTTTCAGTTACACCGATCCGGCTTGTATTATGGCTAGGATGTCTTTCCTTTTTCATTAGCTTACTCTTTGGGTCTTACTTTTTATGGTTAAAGTTTTATGGGCAGACCGAAACTGGTTGGACCTCATTAATCACCTCCATATGGTTGATCGGCGGACTGCAGTTGATTGCTGTCGGCTTGATAGGGGAATATATCGGAAAAATCTATAATGAATCCAAACGCCGGCCTAAATATATTGTTGATCTTGATTTATTTAATCCGCTCGATTTAAAAAAACGGGAGCAACTAGACAATGAACGGAACAGTATTGAAAAACTATCTAAAACACACTAACTCCTTTATCCGCTTTTTATTGGTTGGAATAGTCAATACAGCGGTTGGACTTTCCATCATGCTTTTTCTTATGAATGTTCTTGAATTATCATACTGGGTCTCCACCTTTTTCGGCAATGGAACGGGAGCTGTAACGAGTTTTCTTTTGAACAGGACTTTTACCTTTAAAAGTGATATAGAATGGCGGCGAGGAGTTGCCCGTTTCTTTTGCGTCATCCTTATTTGTTATTCCGCCGCTTATTCTATAGGCCAAGCCATTGCGGAATCACTGGAAGGATCCGTCCATTTATCCATACAACAAAATTTGGCTGTTCTCATAGGAACAATCTTTTATACCGTGCTTAACTATATTGGCCAGAAATACTTTGTCTTTAAAAAAAGCAATCTGAGACCAATTCAAGAAGGAAGGAACTAATTAGGTGAATCAGTGGAATAGTGCCCCTATTGGACGGGAATAAAAGCGGAATTTGATATTTAATGCAAGTTTACCCTTTTAATGACGATCCGAGCTGGGGCAGATCTGGTTAATTCATCGCATTCTTCATGAAGGTGATTTTTTTCCTTTTCGGACCACCTTTTGTTAATTGGCCCCTGGATTTTGACCTTTACTTACCTCCTTTCCTACCTTCGAATCATGTCATTGCATGACTTATGTTATATAAGCCAAGAACAAAACCTCACTTACAAAGAATTATTTATTTTTGAGCAAAATTTTCATTTACATTTCCATTTCACGGGAGTATGATAATCAACAGTTTCATATTTCTAAATCGCTTAAACCTTATGGTGCGGGGGACCCGTTATTGGGATTGTTTACAATCCAGGGGGTGAATCCTTTTTAAAAAGGTAGGGCTACTCTTAGGTCCGAATCCGACAGCTAACCTCGTAAGCGTTATATGAGAAGGAAGGTGGAGCTTGTTAGACAAAAAAATTGATGTCTACAGGTCTATTTAGCTATGACTTGTAGGCATTTTTGTGTTTCGTCTAGTTTTTTGCTACAGCTGGGTAACATAAACTTATAAATTAACTATGGTGGTGAAATCTTGATGTTATCTTCTATAAAGAGGTTCTTGATTGGGAGACCTTTAAAGTCAAATGCACTTGGTGAACAAAAGCTTAACAAAACAAAGGCTTTGGCGATATTATCTTCTGATGCTTTGTCTTCGGTTGCATATGGGCCGGAGCAAATATTGATCGTCCTGATCACGGTCGGTGCTGCAGCATTCTGGTATTCCATCCCTATCGCGATCGGAGTATTGATCCTCTTAACTGCTTTGATTTTGTCTTATAGACAAATCATTTTCGCTTATCCGCATGGCGGGGGGGCCTATGTGGTTTCAAAAAACAATTTAGGAGTCAATCCAGGGTTGATAGCTGGAGGATCTTTATTGGTAGATTATATATTAACTGTGGCTGTAAGTGTCTCTGCAGGTACGGATGCAATCACGTCCGCTTTTCCTGGCCTGCATTCCTATAATGTCGTCATTGCCATCATATTCGTGATTCTACTTACAATCCTGAACCTTCGGGGGGTTACGGAGTCAGCCTCTGTTTTGGCCTATCCGGTGTACCTATTCGTTTTAGCCTTGTTCATCTTGATCGGTGTTGGAATTTACAAGATTTTAACAGGAGGAGTTTCACCTGAATTGCACACATCAATCGGGACTCCGGTAGCGGGCATCAGTTTATTTATACTGCTAAGAGCATTTGCATCAGGAAGCTCCGCCTTGACAGGAGTAGAAGCAATTTCCAATGCAATCCCGAACTTTAAAGATCCAGCCCCGAATAATGCTGCGAAAACTTTAATAGCGATGGGTTCATTGCTAGCTGTATTATTTTCGGGAATCGTATTTTTAGCCTATTATTTAAGCATTGTTCCCAGCGCAGAGGTAACGGTCGTCTCCCAGATTGCTGAAGAGATCTTTGGACGGAATTTCATGTATTTCTTCATTCAAGGTACGACTGCCCTGATCTTGATACTTGCGGCCAATACTGGCTATTCGGCTTTCCCTCTGCTTGCGGTAAATCTTGCGAAGGATAAATTCATACCAAGGGCGTTTACGATCAGAGGGGACCGATTAGGGTATTCCAATGGAATCATCATACTGGGACTTGCATCCATCATCTTGATTGTCGCATTTGAAGGACATACTGAAAATCTCATTCCGCTTTATGCGGTAGGGGTATTCATTCCATTTACGTTGTCCCAGACTGGCATGATCGTTAAATGGGTTCGCGAAAAGCCAAAAGGCTGGATGATGAAATTAACCATAAATTCAATTGGTGCCATAATTAGCTTTATCGTCACGATGATATTCTTTTTAACCAAATTTACTCAGGTTTGGCCTGTTTTGATTTTTTTACCTATCATCATTTTAATTTTTCATCGGATTAAAAAGCATTATGAAGCAGTTGGTGACCAACTAAGGATTACAACATGCGAGCCGATCTTACCAATTGAAGGAAATATCATTATCGTACCTGTGGCAGGTATAACTCATGTGGTTGAGAACTCTTTAAATTATGCAAAATCGCTCTCAGCAAATCAGGTCATTGCCGTTTATGTTGCTTTTGAAAGAGAAGATGAAAAGAAATTCGGAGAAAAGTGGAAAAAGTGGCAGCCGGATGTCAGGCTCGTTACACTGAATTCTTATTATAGAAGTATCATTCAGCCACTAACTAAATTTGTGGATACAGTTGAACATAAGGCGAGTGAATCCAATTATAAAGTTACGGTGGTCATCCCCCAATTCATTCCGAAGAAGGGCTGGCACAATATACTTCATAATCAATCAAGTTTACTGATTCGCGCCTACTTACTTTATAAAAGAAATGTGGTTGTTACGACAGTGCCATATCATTTGAAGAAATAAGTTCCATATCTATAACTGGAAGCAAACCTGCATAAGGTTTGCTTTTTTTATAATCTTATAAAAAAAGACAGCAGTACAGCTGTCTTTTCTCCAACTAAACGCTCCCGATTTATTAGCATCGGAAGCTTTCTTTGTGTTGAACACTATTTTCGCAAAAACACTTCATAAAATTACCAAGGGTCAATTCAAATAAAGCGAACATATTAAAAAGAAGACAAAATGAAATTTATTAGCTTTGAACTTACATATATGGGGGTTGAATATGGATATATTATTAGCTCTCTTGCCGGCACTATTCTGGGGAAGCATCGTTTTATTTAATGTGAAACTCGGGGGTGGGCCATATAGTCAAACACTGGGTACAACCATTGGCGCATTGATTTTTTCAATAGGTGTTTATATTTTTGCCGATATTAAGTTGTCATTTCTCGTGTTTGGAGTCGGGGTTGTCTCCGGATTGTTTTGGGCCGTTGGACAAGCTAATCAGCTTAAGAGCATTGATTTAATGGGAGTATCCAAAACGATGCCGATATCTACTGGAATGCAGCTCATTTCAACGACTTTATTCGGGGTCATCGTTTTTAACGAATGGTCCACAATGAAAGCGATCATTTTAGGCGTCTTGGCATTAGTTTTCATTATTATAGGAATCGTCTTGACCTCACTGGAGGATAAAGAATCAAAAGAGGGCAAATCGGGAAACTTGAAGAAAGGAATTGTTATTCTCCTCATCTCGACATTCGGTTATTTGGTTTATGTGGTCGTGGCCCGTCTTTTCGATGTTGATGGATGGTCAGCATTGTTCCCTCAAGCGATAGGGATGGTGATAGGCGGTCTGTTATTGACTTTTAAACATAAACCGTTTAATAAATATACGATTCGCAATATCATTCCGGGATTGATATGGGCTGCAGGGAATATGTTTTTATTCATATCCCAGCCCCGTGTGGGAGTGGCCACTAGTTTTTCCCTTTCGCAAATGGGCATTGTCATCTCAACTCTCGGCGGGATCATCATTTTACGTGAAAAGAAAACGAAACGCCAACTAATTGGAATCATAATCGGAATTATCTTGATCATCATTGCTGGGATTATGCTCGGGATGGCAAAAAGTTAATTGGAGGGTGATTAAATGTATACAGATTTAGAAGGTAAGGTCGTTGTTATAACCGGTTCATCCACTGGTTTAGGGAAAGCGATGGCCATTCGCTTTGCCAAGGAAAAGGCAAAGGTCGTGGTTAATTATCGCACTAAATCAGAGGAAGCAGATAGTGTAATGGAGGAAATCAAAACAAATGGCGGGGAAGCAATTGCAGTAAAAGGCGATGTCACCGTTGAAGAAGATGTGATTAATCTTGTTCAATCAGCGATAAAGAATTTCGGGAAACTCGATATATTCATCAATAATGCAGGAATTGAAAATCCGGTTCCGTCTCACGAGATGCCGTTAAGCGACTGGAATAGGGTAATCAATACCAACTTAACGGGAAATTTCTTGGGCTGCCGTGAAGCTATCAAGTATTTTGTCGAGAACGACATTAAAGGGAATGTTATAAACATGTCCAGTGTACATGAGATGATTCCCTGGCCTTTATTCGTTCACTATGCTGCAAGCAAGGGCGGGGTGAAGCTGCTTACGGAGACACTGGCACTTGAATATGCACCAAAGGGAATCCGTGTGAACAGCATTGGTCCTGGAGCCATCGCCACGCCAATTAATGCCGACAAGCTTGAAGATCCCGAAAAGAAAAAGGATCTTGAAAGCATGATTCCGATGGGGTATATCGGAAAGCCTGAAGAAATTGCTGCGGTTGCTGCATGGCTGGCATCTTCAGAGTCCAGTTATGTAACGGGCATCACTCTATTCGCTGACGGAGGAATGACGAAATACCCTGCATTCCAGGCGGGAAGAGGATGAATTTTGTTTAATGATGCAAAAAGACTCCCAGCAGGCTCAAACCTACTGGGAGTCTTTTTTTATCATTAACGAGTATGATGATTATACCAGCTAATGAAATTATCGACGACCGTATCGATAAACTGGACAGTCGACTCATGTGTAAGCCTGCCTTCGTTATCGATTTTGTCATGCACTGCACCAACATATACTTCATTCCCTGGAAGGAGTGGGGAGGCGATGCCTATTGCGAATAAGATTTCACGCAAATGCAATTGAGCTTTAACCGTTCCTAATTGCCCCATTGAAGCACCCATGATCCATGATGGTTTGCCGATCAAGACTTTATCGACACGTGATAACCAATCGATTGCATTGCCCAATACACCTGGAATCGTACCGTTGTATTCAGGAGTTACCCACAAAACTGCATCTGCTTCGGCCACTTTGCTTTTAAATTCTTTTACAACTGATGGAGGGTCATTTTCAATATCTTGATCATAAAAAGGTAAATCCCGAATGTTCAATATTTCGAGATCGAACCGATCTTGATATCTAGATTGAATATATTTGGCAAGCTTAAGGTTGTAAGACTCTTTACGGATACTTCCCACTATTGCAACAACTTTCATCTTCAATACCTCCAATGATTTTTATAATGGATAATCATGTAAATGTATTCCACTTACCTATTATAATTGGAATGTAAATGAAAGGGAAAAAGGATGCTTGGAAAAAAGTTGAGTTAGAGCTTAATAAACAAATTCCTCTCGAACATTCATTCACTTAGGGTTACCCTGCAAAGTTAGACTCGAAAATTAAATAGATTTGTTTGTGCCAATCCAATCCCCATTACTAGAACTCACCAAACAATATTGCATTTGTTTTTAATTTAATATTATGGCCATTCCTATAGGGATTAAGGAAAAATCCTTTCAGAGAAAATGAAATAAGACGCTTGAAAAAGTAAATAATGAAATATCATGAAGACCGTAAGTGAAATGAGTTTTTTTGCTTGAAAACTATTTTACTAAAATGATAGGAGAGGATGAAGTTGATCTTTCGTACCATTGATACGAACAAAGATAAAGATATTATCATTAAATTCAGGAAAGATTCCTTTGTTGTAAGTTTTGGATCTGAGGCAGGTTTTGGAGATGAAAATACATATCTGCAACGAATGGAAGAAAGGGTCCGTAAATTCCCGGGGGGGCAGGTGATCATTGAAAAGGACCAAGTACCGATTGGGCAAATGGAACTTCGAATTCGGGCGTATGAAGGAACTGAGATCGGCTATGTAGATCTATTTTATCTTATTCCCGGATACCGCAGTAAAGGCCTTGGCAAGGAATTGGTTCGCTATGCAGAAAACTTTTTCGGGCGATTTAATGTATCCGAATATCATTTAAGGGTTTCTCCGGATAATCAAAGGGCGATTCGCTTATATAAGAATTCAGGCATGATGAAGATAAGGGAAGAAAATGAAATATACCCAGTATGGAGAATGGGCAAATCATTATAGAATATAAAATTTAAACTATATTAATATAATTTAAAAGTGTCAATCACTATACTGTGAAAATATTTTAACCGATGAAAAATATAGTTGACTTTAGAGAAATTAGAATATATAGTGAAGGACATAATTAAATATAACGTTAATTCTTATCAAGAGATGTGGAGGGACTTGGCCCTATGATACCTCGGCAGCGGGTTTTTACTTTTGTAAAAATACTGTGCTAATTCCAACGGACGAAAGTTTGAAAGATAAGAAGGAGCTTTTCTTAGATAATTAATTTAAGAGTTTACTCTTTTTTATATGTCTAAAGAGGCCTCTTCTGTCTGATGACGGAAGAGGCCTCTTTTGTTTATTCAAAATGTATATGGTTATTAGGAAATTTGGTGCAATTACTCATGAGTTTCGCATACTCGTGAGTTTCGAATTTAACCCTATCATTATGAAGCGTTGCAAAGCTCTTCTCTCTGGATAATGAATTCGTACAAATAAACAACATGGGGGGAGATTGGATGATTGAGTTTCAAAATGTTAAAAAGGTATATCAAACAAAGAAACAGACTGTCGAGGCTTTGAAGGGCATTAATTTGACAGTGGAAAAGGGGGATATATTCGGTGTAGTCGGTTATAGCGGGGCCGGGAAGAGTACGTTGATCAGGTTGGTCAATTTGCTTGAACATCCTTCAGATGGTTCGGTGATTGTTGGGGGCAAGGATTTAACCAAATTGAGCGCGAAGGAATTGCGGGCAGAAAAGAAAAAAATCGGGATGATCTTTCAGCATTTCAATTTGCTAAACTCAAAGACCGTTTTTGATAATATCGCCATGCCGCTGATTTTATCGGGAACCCCTGGTAAAGAAATCAAAAAGCGGGTAGGCGAGCTGTTGGAGTTCGTTGGCTTATCGAGCAAAGCAAAGAGTTATCCGGAACAATTATCCGGCGGTCAAAAGCAGCGGATCGGCATTGCGAGAGCATTGGCTACCAATCCATCGATCTTATTGTGTGATGAAGCTACCTCGGCATTGGATCCGCAAACAACGAGTGCTGTTCTGCAGCTCTTAAAGAAAATCAATAAAGAATACAATATTACCATTCTGTTAATCACTCATGAGATGTCTGTCATTCGGGAAATTTGCAATAAGGTAGCGGTCATGGAGGGCGGATGCGTCGTTGAACAAGGTTCGGTTTTCGAAGTTTTTGCGAAGCCGCAAACGGATATTGCAAAAAACTTCGTGAGAACGGTCATACATGACGAAATTCCACAAAGTTTCCTAAAAAGCATAGGGTCCCATATCCCGATTATTTGGAAAATTAACTTTATTGGGACTACTTCGGGTACTCCTTTGCTTTCAACCATCTCGAAGAAATATGATGTTCATTTAAGTGTTTTATCAGCCAATATTTCTGAAATTCAGGAAACGCCTTTCGGGAATTTGATCATCGAAGTGACCGGGAATAAAAATGAGGTGGACAAGGCTTATCAGTATATTAAAGATGAGGGGATTCTCGTCCAGGAGGTGCAGATAAATGGGTAATACGCTTTGGGGAATGGAAATAACGGCAGATCAGCTGTCGACAGCTTTCGGTGACACACTTTATATGGTAGCCATCTCATTGGTATTTTCCGGATTGATTGGTCTTCCGCTTGGTATCCTGCTTGTCATTACAAGAAAGGGCCATATCCTGGAGAATAAATGGGTCTTTAATGTATTGAACCCGATCATCAATATATTGCGGTCGGTTCCTTTCATCATCTTGCTAGTAGCACTTATTCCGTTTACCAGAATGATTGTAGGCAGTGCGATCGGAACGAATGCGGCCATTGTTCCGCTAATCTTTTACGCGGCTCCTTATATCGCCCGGCTTGTGGAGAACTCCCTGTTGGAAGTGGACAAAGGGATCATCGAGGCAGCTCAGGCGATGGGGGCGACGACATGGCAAATCATTTATCGTTTTTTGATTCCTGAGGGACTTAGTTCGTTGATCCTTACATTTACAACAGCGACAATCGGGCTTGTTGGATCTACGGCCATGGCAGGTGCCGTCGGTGCAGGCGGGGTCGGAGATTTAGCTTTGGCTTACGGTTATCAAAGGTTTGATACGATGACGATGATCGTCACAGTGGCGGCGCTCGTGATCATCGTTCAATTACTGCAATCCACCGGGAATTTTGTTTCAAGAAAAATCAGAAGAAGATAAAAATAACAGGAGGTAGGAGAAATGAAGAAAATCTTATTAACGATCATAGTATTGGCATTGGCCATCTTGTCTGCAGCATGCGGGAAAGAAGAAGGTGCATCAGGCGGTTCGGATGATGTGAAAACAGTAAAAGTCGGTGTCAGCAGCGGGGATACAAGAACATGGGAATACATTGTCGACATAGCGAAAGAGGAAGGGCTTAATATTGAACTGGTCACTTTCAATGATTATATCCAACCGAACCTTGCTTTAAGTGAAGGTGAAATTGATGCCAATTCATTCCAAACGGTCGCATACTTCGATGAATTCGTTCAAGACCAAAATCTGAAATTAGAGGCCATCGGGTCGACTGTCATTGCTCCTATGGGCCTTTATTCGAAAAAACATAAAGATCTCAAGGATCTTCCGGATGGCGCTACGATTGCCGTTCCGAATGAAGCAACGAACTTTGGCCGTGCACTGCTTCTTCTTCAGGAAGCTGGATTGATTACATTGAAAGAGGAATTCAATGGATCGGGATCATTGGAAATCATTAAGGAAAATCCGAAAAACTTGAAAATCCAACCTGTTGCTGCCGGCAATACACCGCGTCTATTGGATGATGCCGATGCTTCAGCCATCAATAATAACTTTGCCGTCGAAGCAGGCCTTACTTTAAAAGATTCTTTATTCCATGAGAGTAAAACGGCGAAACCATATATTAATATCATTGCAGTTAAAAAGGGTAATGCCGATCGTCCTGAGCTGCAAAAATTAGTGGAGCTTTATCAATCGAAAAAAGTGGAAGCGTTCATTGAAAAAACGTTTAAAGGAAACACCATTCCTGCATATGTTTCTGTAGATGAATTAGTGAATTACCAGGATGCTTGGACAAAACCAGCTAATGAAAAATAATGATTCAGATTCAAAACGAGTGAAGGAATGCCGGATGGATTCAAGATGCCTATCCGGTTCCTTAAACCAAAAAGGGGAGATAAGAATATGGCGAGAGAATTAGTGCAGAAGCAGCATCAGCAGATCATTGAAGATCACATCGACTTTCATTCCAAATTATATATCGAAACGAGTCAAGCCATTCATGCTAAACCCGAAATTGGGAATCAAGAGTTTTTCGCTTCGGATACCTTAACCGGAATACTTCGAAATGAAGGATTTGAAGTAACCCGCAATATTGCCGGGCATGAAACAGGATTCATCGCCAAAAAAACCTCTTCAAAGAAAGGTCCCACAATTGCATTTTTAGCCGAGTATGATGCATTGCCGGGTTTAGGCCATGCTTGCGGCCATAATATCATCGGCACAACGAGTGTTGCAGCGGGCATTTCCTTGGCTCAAGTGCTGGAGGAAACGGGCGGAGAGGTGATTGTTTTCGGAACACCGGCAGAAGAGGGCGGGCCGAATGGAAGCGCAAAAGGCAGCTTTGTGAAGCACGGTCTATTTGATGGGGTTGATGCGGCAATCCTTATCCATCCTGGCGGGCAAACGCGTGTCACAAGTCCATTTCTGGCAGTCGACCCCCTAGATTTTCATTTTTACGGGAAGTCAGCACATGCAGCAGCTGCACCTGAAGAAGGCGTGAATGCGCTTGACGCGGTGATTCAGCTGTTCAATGGCATTAATGCTTTGCGTCAGCAGCTCCCGACTGAGGTCAAAATCCACGGAATCATCACCAATGGCGGGGAAGCTCCTAACATCATTCCCGAATATGCTTCAGCCAGATTTTACATTAGAGCAACAACATGGAAACTTTGCCAAGAAGTATCCAATAAAATACGTGCTGTTGCCGAAGGGGCAGCACTTGCCACAGGAAGTTCGGTTAAAGTTGAACGTTTCCAAAATGAAGTACTCGATTTTGTCATTAATCCAGTTCTGGATGAACTGTTAAAAGAAGAGCTCTCTCAATTAGGGGAAGCAGTGGGTCCTCGAAAAGAGAGTGGCTTTGGCTCGACGGATGCAGGTAATGTAAGCCATGTAGTGCCGACAGCACATCCTTATATAAAAATTGGCCATGATGAGCTGATTGCCCATACGAATGAATTCCGCGACTGTGCCAAATCTCCTGCTGGAGACAAAGCCATCCTGACCGGAGCAAAAGCGCTTGCACTTACAGGTTATAAACTGATTACGGATAAAGACCTGTTGGATAAAGTGAAAGCAGCATTTCATGAAGCGAAGCAAAAATAAATAAGATGCACGAAAAAAATTGTTGACTGCGGATCACAGAGTTAGTATTATAAAAACAATAATACCGAGTAATTTAATAGGGATTATAGGTTAATTGACCGGAAAACCGGAGACTTTTCTTTCATGTAAAGAGGTGTCTTCGGTTTTTTTGTGAATGGGCAAGTCGAAAGATTATCAAAAGGAGGATTTAGCATGGGGATATTATTACGTAAAGCCATTGAGAAAAAAAGAAACTTCCTGATAAACAAGTTGATTAACAAGGGAATTTATAAAAAGAATGACATCCATCTATTTGAATTAACCTTAACCGATTTAGAGAATGAATATATTAAAATAAGCAAAATTGAAGAGAAGGAATCCGACGATCATTCCCCCTGTCTAAGGATACATTTCATATAATATCAGAATAAAAGGAGAGGGTGAAATGAGGAAGAGTGTGGAAGAAAGGCGGAAGGAATTAATCTTTAAACTTATGATCCATACTGTAAATAAGACTGTGGAACAGCTTATGAAGTTAACCTTAAAAGAATTGGAAACAGAATATAAAAAGGTTCAAAATGAATGTCATCCCCATAGTGATGCGGGTTCGATACAATGGATCAATACAAAACGGCATTAGGTTGAATGTGTAACCTCAATGTTGCATAAAAAATTTCATCATTTTGCTAACGGCAGCCTGGGCTGATTCTGCATGATATTTTGAATTGTAAGGATCACTGAATCCGTGTTTTCCGTTGAATTTATGAACCTCGACATTCGTTCTTTCTAAAACTAAAATTAACTCGTCCACATTAAATGATGGCTCTTCTAGTGGGAAAAATAGCAATGCAGGGCATTGTGGCGCCAAGTCTGCATAATTCCTAATACGTGAACCGTAGTAACCAACTATTCCATCGACACACTCTTCCTCACTGCACAGCCAAGCTACAGTTGCCCCTGCACTGAATCCAAGAATAAAAATCTTTTGGTATACATCTTTTATATCCGATAAAATATGCTTTATCTTATATAAAGCACCCGTGAAGCCAACGTTCTCCATAAAATGTCGATAAGCAGCAGCCTCTTGGGAATAATCAAAAGGCGTCTCGCGGTCTAACAAATTCGGACAGATTACATCAAAGTCATTGTTTGATAATGACTCACAAATACCATGCATATGTTGGTTCAGTCCATATATTTCGTGAATGACAATGACGACAGTATCGGACTTTTTCTGTATGTGCAGCATTTTTTACCTCCTTATGCGAATTTCTTCTATTATAAATACAGTCGTCTCCCTTCAGACGCTATATACGAAGGGGGATAGCACCGTTTTTTAATAAACATGGAAATGAACTAGGTTCTCTTTCAAATGAATGATTAGGTATAGGGAAGTTCTTTTCCTTCTAAACATGCTTTTAAGTTAGCCAAACTAAGTTCATATCCGTTCATGTTAATGGATACTCTAGTGCCTTCGGATTCTGGGAATATTTCAAAAGTGAAAACGAGTTTATCCGAATCCGAAGAATAAGAAAACCTTTCGCAAGGGATTATCTCTTGGATTGTAAAGCTCATTGGGATGCTTTCATTCTCTTTAAGATTGTTATGTGCACTAGGCATTAATACGAAGATTGCCTTCTCTCCAACCTGGAGTTTAGGAATATTCCATTTTGAACCCGGGGCATACCATTTTGAAATGATTTCATCATTCGTGATCGCATTCCAAACCGTTTCTTGGTTTTCATGAATTAGAACAGAGTTCCTATCATTATTCATTTGACTAACCTCCGTATTTTTCTTGGATTATATAGAAAGTTCAGGAAATATACAAGACCCCACCAAGCTTCTTTAACCGGGTGACAATATTGTAAGACGGCAGCTTAAACTGTTAGGAAGAACGATGGCGATATATTTCCTTTCTCTTTAATATGTAAGAAAAAGAGGAAGGTTGGGAATGAAATGGACTTTTTTGAGTCGAATACCAATGTATTCAGAATGATCAATGACTTAGGGAAACAGTACGATTATTTAAACCCTTCTGCCATTTTCATTGCCGAGTACATGGTATTTTTATTAGCTTTGGCAGTCATCTTAATATGGTTCACTCGAAATGAACAGAGTAGGATGATGGTTGTTTGTGGGATGATTACGTTTGTAATAGCTGAAATGATGGGGAAAATGGCAGGGAGATTACATTATAATAATCAGCCATTTGCCGAATTGGCCAATGTTAATCAGTTAATTGAAAAAGCAGTGGATAATTCATTTCCAAGCGACCATACCATCTTGTTTATCTCGTTTTGTGTATCTTTTTGGCTTTTCAAAAGAGGATGGTGGTTGTTATGGATCATGCTGGCTTTCCTTGTTGGCATTTCCCGTATTTGGGTAGGTGTCCACTTTCCGGCGGATGTGCTGGCAGGAGCAATACTGAGCACCATTTCAGGATTGGCGGTTTACCTTGTTGTTCCTAAAATAAGCTTGATTCATAAATTATTAGGGGGATATGAGAGGTATGAAGAAATGGTTCTGTCCCCATTAACTAAATCGAAGGAAAAAAAATCAAAGGATTTGTAAGCGAAAACAGGGTTGCTCAGGCAGCCTTTTTTATAATACAAAAATATCCAAATGGTGATGCTGATGGTAAAATAAAGTAAAAGCAATCCATCTCAATGGGGGACTTAATATTGATTGATATCCAAGAAATCAAAGACATTATCAGGCATCGCTATCCATTTCTTTTAGTTGATAGAGTTTTGGAACTGGAAGAAGGAAAGAGGGCGGTGGCCATTAAAAACGTCACGGCAAATGAAGAGTTTTTTTCTGGTCACTTTCCCGATTACCCAGTGATGCCAGGTGTGTTGATCGTGGAGGCATTAGCACAGGTAAGTGCTGTTGTCATGCTTACAAAAGAAGAAAATAAAGGACGGATCGGGCTTTTGGCCGGGATCGATGGATGCCGTTTTAAAAGGCAAGTAAAACCAGGGGACCAATTACGTTTAGAAGTGGAGATTACTCGCTTGAAAGGTCCTATCGGTAAAGGAACAGGCAGGGCTACTGTCGAGGGGGAAACTGTATGCGAGACAGAGCTCATTTTTGCTTTTGGTGATTGATGGTGATAATGATAAAAAAAGCTTACGGGTATGTGACAAGAATCAATAATGGAGAAACACAGGTATTGGTTTTTCAACATCCCATTAGGGAAGCGGGCATACAGATACCTAAGGGAACGGTGAAGCCTAAAGAAGATGCTTACCAAGCAGTGATTAGGGAAATGAAAGAAGAAACAGGTCTGGAAAATTTTCATGTGGAGAAATTAATAACAGAAGATTTTTGGGAGAACGTCGATGGTGCCATACATAATAGATATTTTTATCAAATAAGTGTATCGAATGTTCCTGATGAATGGGACCATCAGCCGACGGGTGGAGGAGATGAAGCGGGGCTGACATTTCATTTCTTCTGGATTTCATCCGAACATGAAGTGCAACTTATCAAAGGGCATGGAGATTATTTAAACCGGATATTTACTTAACCTGCAGTTTATCACAGCCGGCCAAGATCATTATTGATCTTGGCCGGCTGTTTTTTAATGATCAGGTTTGTTTCTCGGTAATGAAAGTTTTTACGGTTGGCGGTTCATATGTAATGAATTGATCAAGAAGTCCATTAGGTTCAACATCCACCAGCGCCATGGAACGGAATTTTTCATGCAGGAACTGTTCGTCGGACATATGGTTGAATAAAGCGACCAAAGGATCATAATAGTGATTGATATTTAAGAGTCCGCAAGGTTTTTGATGAAGACCAAGCTGAGCCCAAGTGAAAATCTCAAAGAATTCTTCCAATGTTCCTGGCCCGCCTGGCAAGGCCATGAACCCATCTGCAAGCTCAGCCATTTTTGCTTTTCTTTCATGCATGGATTCCACGACGATCAGCTCGGTTAAGTTCTTATGTGCTATTTCCTTTTTTTCTAGGAAATCTGGCATTACGCCAATTACATTTCCGCCTGCTTCCAAGACGGAATCTGCAACTGCACCCATGATCCCTACACTTGAGCCCCCATAGACAAGGGTAATCTTACGTTTTGCCAGTTCCGCACCCAGTTTTTTAGCCTCTTCTACATAGATAGCAGATGCACCTTTGCTCGATCCACAAAATACAGCTAGACTTTTCAAAATATCACATCTCCCATTTAGTAATCTTCCTTTCTTATCATACAAAATTCAAGGGGATTTGTTAAACTTGAATTATCTAACTCACGAGTAAATAGCGCAAACTCACGAGTAAACCAGTGAAACTCACAAGTAAATAGCTCGAACTCACGAGTAAATAGCGCAAATTCACGAGTAAAACAGTGAAATTCATGATTAAACAGCGCAAACTCACATGTAAACAGCACGAACTAACGATAAAGGGGTTCTTAATAAATGTTTAAGTATACAGTCTGTTTTGTAAAGAAGAATAATGAACTTCTCATGCTTAACCGGGAGAAAGCTCCAATTATGGGTGTTTGGAACGGGGTGGGAGGCAAAATCGAGAAAGGTGAAACGCCTGATATAGGTGCACAGCGTGAGGTATTTGAGGAAACTGGGATAGAGGTGGAGCCTTTTTTTTCTAAAGGAACGGTAACCTGGGAGACTCCAGAAGGTGAAGTGGATGGAATATATGTATATTTGTATATGGCGGATGAGGATTTAATATATGAAACACCGAAAAAAACGCGGGAAGGCATTCTTGATTGGAAATCCATTGATTGGATACTTCATCCACTTAATCTCGGAATTGCTGAGATGGTCGCACAGTACTTGCCGGTATTAATGAAAAAAGAAGGAGACTATACATTCACTTACAAAAATGGTCAAATATATAATTCCTGAAATCAACATTACTTAAAAAGGGATACTGCCATTTTGAGCAGTATCCCCTTCAATAAGTTAAAACTCATTCTCGAATATCGTCCCCTTTTTGAATCTTGAATCCTTAAAGGCGAACTTCATCAGAATAATATAGGCGATGCCTGCCACAATAACGCCGATGATCCAGGCAAGCTCGACTTTTATAAAGGCGGCGCCGGCACCGATAAGCATGGCGAGCAGTGCGCATGGATTATATCCTGCAAATGGCCCGTATTCTCTGTACAAATCGGCAACATTCATTTTTTGCTTTCTTAATATATAGTATTCGACTAATAAAATCGAAACGATTGGACCTAAAAAAGCGGAATAAATCAGAATGAATAAACCAAGGCCCTTCGCCGAAGAATCCTGTACAAGCACCCAAGGGAATGAGCAAAAGGCAAGAACTCCGGTTATGATAACGGCAACCTTATATTTCAACTTTGTAAGCAAAGTAATCACATATGTTGGCGGAATAATATTGGCAACCATATTTACCGCAATTGCACCTATGACGATAAATGCTGAAACGCCTACTGTGATATAAGGATTATCCACCACAATGGCAAACGCCTTAACTGGATTGGAAATGCCAGTAGCGGAAGCAAGCATTACACCGATTGTCAGTACGAAGCCGTATGCTAGTAAAATGGGCGAAAAATACAAAAATCCTCGTTTTGCATCACTGATGCCAGACTTAAGCTCTCTTGAATAGTCCCCTGCGCTTAAAAAGATAGCCGCGTAGTTTCCTAAAAACATCATGATGAAAGCAAAGAACGGCAAGCCCCAAGAGCCTTCAGCATGTACCCATTTTTCCGCGATGACCTCGCTATGTGATGTAACAAGAATACCAAATACATAGACTAGCGCCAGCATGATAACAATGGATGCAAGCATTCCACCCATTTGATGGCATGGAAGCCATATAGCGAAAGTACAATTTGCACCAATTGAATCGCGACAAAGCAAATGACCGTATTATCAAAAGCGCCACCCGTAATGATCTTTACGATTTCGTTTAAGGCAGTACCGCCAATCCAACTTTGAAAACCGTACCAGATTATGGCCGGAATACCACGCAAAAGTGATGATAGGATGGAGCCTTTCATCCCGAAGGACATTCTGAGCTGAACAACATAGGGAATACCGGTCCTGTATCCAATCCTATCATTTAAAGCGAAAATCACGGAAATGATAGCGATGGCAATGGCAGCTGCGGTAAATGTCTGAAGAATATTCAACGTAGCGGTTCCTGCTACGACCAAGCTTGCCCCAAGTGTCATATTCCCTAAATTGACGCCGTCCCCAATCCACATGAACGTATAGGATATCGGGCCAACCGTCCTATCTTCTTTTGATCTCGGCTTCAGAGATTCATCCAAATCCGCAGCATGGTGGAACTCCGCCTCTTCTAAAGCATGGCTTTCTAGATATGTAGACAATTTACACTCAACTCCTATTCATAGTGTGTTATATGATATGACTATTGATGTGATAAAAACTAACATGAGAAAAGTATACAGGTTTCGTATTTAGGAATCATTAGAAGAAGTGTGAAATTTCAGATATTATTTTGTGCTTTTTAACTAAATGAAGATCAAATGAACTCTTGTCCTGCTGTATCGTGATTTGTTTGCAGTAACTAAGGTTGCTGCGGCAGACCTTTTCGGGAAAAACGACGCAGCATAGGTAAGATTAAGCCTTGAAATTCATTGAATAGAAGTGATAAAATTGTTATATCAGTGTGTAGAGATATTGGTCTTTTTTATTGACCAAAAATATATGTCTCACGATACGTCTGCCATCTGAAATATTTTTAATGGGGATGATCATATGCACGATGAAACAAGATTACCGCGAAATGGAAAAGACTTTGTATTATTTTTAGCGATTATATCAATACTTTCAGTCAACATTATTGCACCACTTATTATGGGATTTAAATTTGGATTCAGTAAAGAAGTGTATTTTGAAACCTTACGAGTAATTCCAGTTGTATGGATTTGTGTCATTTTATTAGTAACACTTGTTGTAAATCCTCTGGTTAATAAACTCGTACAAAAGTTTATTGAACCTACGGACGGTTTTAATGCAAGAGTGTTATTCACGATATTATTCAGCGTAACCATCCTGTCCATTTTACTGACGGTTATCGGATCTTGGATTGGCATGAGAGAAATTAGTATGGAGCCGATTCAGTCGTTCTTTTATGAGTGGCCACGTAACTTTTTCATCGCATTTTGGGTTGAAGTACTGATCGCACAGCCGATAGCAAGATTTGCAATGAAAAAATTACATGCAAGTCAGGCCCGTAAAGCAGTAAATGCGTAACATTCAAATAAATTGCCTATATAGCCGATTGGTTTTATTAAAAACCAGTCGGCTTTTTTGTGCAGAAAAGCGGCGTAATTAATGAAGAAATTTCCATTTTTCACACAATGAAAAGCTGTCAAATGGTATGATTAAATAAAAAATTGTACTTAAGGGGAAATAATTTCTTGAAAATAGTTAAAATCATCTTAGCTATAATTGTAGTTTCTTTATATGCATATCAGCTAATTACTGGAAGTGTTGAGTTGATGCCATATTCTATGTTGTTTCTCGCGGTAATTATGTTAATAACAGGATTAGAGAAGCCTCAAAAAGATAGAAAAGGAGGTTTTTTGAGGTACGTTGTTGTCTCATTATTTCTTTTCTTTGTATCCATGCTGGGTTTCTTAATGAACTAAAACGTGAGCTACTATTACCTCTTTAGTAGGTGAGGAGGAGGAAAAATGAAGATAATAGAACTGCCAATTGAATTTGAATTTAATGGGCAAAAAAATCACATTAATCCTAGCTTGATTGTATTGAAGAATGAACTAACCTTGGTCGATACAGGGTATCCTGAATTTTTACCTTTAATTGAAAATGAAATTATAAAAAGTGGTTATGAAATGAAGAATTTAAAGAATATAATCATTACTCATTATGATATTGATCATATAGGCTCCTTATATGATTTTAAGGAAAAGTATCCTTTGATTAACATTATAGCCAGTGAAGTAGAATCAAAATATATTAGTGGTGAAATGAAATCAGAGAGATTGGTTCAAGCCGAAGAAATGCTGGAAAATATGGCAAATCAAGAAATCGAGTTCGGTAAATGGTTTATACAACAATTAAAGAATTTGAAGCATGTTTCAATTGATGAAAAGGTACATGATGGTGATTTGATTTTAGATAACGAATGCAGGGTAGTAGCAACACCAGGTCATACTTCAGGGCATATTTCATTATATTTTCCAAGTTTAAAAAGTGTAATAGCAGGTGACGCAGCTGTTATAGAGAATCATGAATTGGTCATTGCTAATCCGCACTTTTGTCTAAATGTCGAGGAAGCAGAACAGTCCTTAAGAAAGATTAAAGATCTTAGAGCTGTAAATTACTATTGTTATCATGGTGGGACATTCACTTTATAATTGGGTTTTGCTTAAGATTGGGGCTGTCTTTAGGCAGCCTTTTCTTATGAGCTAAAGGGGCAGGATAGTTAAGGGCTAGAAATGAAACCCCCATCTAAACCAGGAAGGGGGTATATGTGTTTGAAGTTTTAAAATTAAATAACTTATTGTAATCTTGACATTTCTTTATTGCGGGCGGTGACAGCTTCGCTGGTACTACCCATTTATACAGAAAAAACCGAACTTTTTACAGTTCGGTCAAGCAAAGGTGGGGGAATATATCCTTTGGAATCTATATTGTTTGCTAGTTTGAAGATTTTTGTAGAATCATAATATATTAATAATTCTGTTGTTCACTTCCAATAGGAAATGAAACCCCCATAGTTCGTAAAGCTTCTTTTGCTTGATTTAAATAGGATTCCGCTTGTTCTTGCCATTTGATAATCACTTTAATAAAGGCTATATATTCAGGTCCTGCGTTTTCCTCCATTACTTTTAATCCTTCATGTACTTTTTTATCTTGGGTTTCAGCGTTTATTATACAAGCTGTCATTGTTTCTACAATGGTTTGCTGTTGCTCGCCATTTTTTAGTCTTTGGGCTGACCCCACTGCGGTTACACGGTGATATGAAGCAGGGATTAGATGGTTATGCATCTCGCGACTTCCTTTTAAATCTTTGGTTTCGGGTATATGGAAAAGCTCACTGCTCATGGCACATACCATTTCTTCAGCATATAAACTTTGATGTAACATATATAAAATAGGTTCCCAGTTGTTTACTCGATAATAATAATCATTCGGATACAAAAAAACATCTCCTCTTTCAGTACATTTTATCGTTATAATTTAGGATTGAAATTAATGAAATTGTGTTTTCCATCATATGTTTATTAATGTTGTCCAGTTCAAATAATAATGCAAAGGTTAAACATGGATAACTTATTCCTAGATGACAACTGAATATGTACCTTTACCGCCTCTAGTCAAGATGTCCGTAACTCAGTAGATTATTTATGAGAAAATACATATAAATCCAACATTTTATCCTCTGAACAGAGATGGAGACTAATGGTGTCATCTTCCTGATTAGAGCATAAGATGATATTACCCATTTATTCCTCCTTAAAAAAAAGGAGATGTTTCTATATGTCAGGTTGTGAACATGATTTTGACCGCGGTTTTGGATTTGGTGGAGGTTTCGCCTTTATAGTCGTTTTGTTTATACTCTTAATCATTGTTGGGTGTAGTTGTTTTTAAGGCGGGAAAGGGCGGCTTCTGCTAAAAAAGTATAAAAAAGCCTGACCCTATTTGGTCAGGCTTTTTATATTTAATCTAAGTATCATCAATTTTTGAATCAGCCTAGATACTGCTTTAATATTTCTAATCCTATTTTTAACTCATCGAATGAGTTTGTGGAAGAAAGTGCAATACGCAAATACATATCAGGGGTGGTCTGCCCGCTTTGAAAACGATTGGAATGAAATACCCGAATACCTCGCCTTTTCAAATCCGTTTCCAGCTGTAACGCATCGTTATGTCCTTTAATTGGAAGCCAACGATAAAGACTGAGAGGATGTCCAACATCCATTCTTAAAGGAAAGTATTCCGAATAAATATCATTTGCAGTTTGTGCAAGCTGTTTCTTTTGAGAAACAATTTCATGAGCCTTTCCTGATAGGATTAACTCTGTGATAACCTCTGCATCAAAAGAAGAGGTCTTTACATTAATGTTGAAAATGGCTTGGGCAATTTTCTCGCGAAAGGCCTCCCCATAAACCATATAGGCAACTCTTAATCCAGAACATATTGACTTAGAGGTGCCGCAAATATAAACGCTCTGTTCCGGAAGCAAATGGAACATCGGCTGCCGGTAGTCGGAGATAATGCCTGCAGTCAAAAATGCATGAATATCATCCTCAATCAAAATTAAACGATGCTTACGGATGATCGCAGCTAATTCCTGCTTTCGAAAATCTGAGATCATGACTGTAGTTGGATTGTTGCAAGAGGGCATCAGGAAAATGCCGTCAATATTTGTTTGAGAACACTGCTTTTCAAGTTCATCTGGCAGCATTCCATAATGGTCTCCGGGAATGGGCACTAACTTAATATGAAACATCTTTGCCAGCTCGATAAAGTTTGAATATGTGTATAAGTCGGTTGCAATTCTATTACCAGGCTCAAACAAAGCTGCCAAGGCTATGGCCAATGCATTTTGGGCACCGGAAACGATTGCAATATGCTCTTGATCCGCGTGAATGCCGAAAGATTCCATCCAGTTTAGAGCTGCTGTTTTTTGATGTGGAATACCAGTCGGGTCGTTGTAATTCAGCAGATGCTCCAAATAACTTTTGTTCACAGTTTTTTGTAAAGTTTCTGAAACAATATCATTGGTTTGCTCAAAAGATGCCACAAAACCAAGATCAATGCTGTTTGCCGCTTTATCTGCGGAAATGGTTATGGAACGAGTGGCATTAGGAGCCACAAAAGTTCCGCTTCCCGTAACAGCATATATCAATCCCTTTACTTCACATATTTTGTAGGAACGAGTAATCGTGGTGAAGTTTAAGTCTAGAAAATCCGCCAATTCTCGTTGCGGGGGCAACTTGGTTCCAGGTGCTATAAAACCATTTGTTATATCTTGTTCAAGTAATGAAGCAAGAGATTTATAAAAAGGCCGCTTTAATGCTTTCTTATCAGGTTTCCAAGACATTGGATAATTGTCAAATGAATTTACGGGCATAGTTCACCTCTACTATCACATTCCATACAATCATAACATTTTTTGTATGGAACTCTAATGGATTTGAGCTGGCTTTAAACGAATATAAGGTGATAAGCCTATCAGTCCGTCCGTTTCATGAAATGTGCGAATTTTATTTTAATTGTAATCCATACAATTAACTTGTTTTTTGTACGGATTTTGTATGTTAAGTTTAAATAAATTTAGTCATCAGGATGTGAATTATATGAAAAAAAGAACTCAAATGCTAACTGCATTTCGTGCGGCTTTTCCGTACACAGTGCCCATTTTGGCAGGCTTTTTATTTTTAGGCATCGCTTATGGAATCTTTATGAATTCATTAGGGTTCAGTGCGATTTACCCGATATTGATGAGTCTAACAATATTTGCAGGATCGATGGAGTTTATTGCAGCCAATTTATTGCTTGTCGCGTTCAATCCGATTAACGCCCTTTTTCTAACATTAATGGTGAATGCACGGCATTTGTTTTATGGCATATCAATGCTGGATAAGTATAGGGGGACCGGTAAGAAAAAGCTGTATCTGATTTTTGGGCTTTGCGATGAGTCTTTTTCCATCAATTGTACCGTTGATGTTCCGAAGAATGTAGACAAGGGCTGGTTTATGTTTTTCGTGACAATGCTCAATCATTGCTATTGGGTGATAGGATCAACGATTGGCGGTATTTTTGGCTCTTTTGTCAAATTCAACACAGAAGGACTCGATTTTGTTATGACGGCTCTCTTTGTAGTGATTTTCATTGAACAATGGATGAAAGAGAAAAAACATCATAGTGCTCTCGCTGGGCTTGGGCTGTCAGCTGTCTGCCTTATTATTTTTGGCGGAAGCAATTTCATCATCCCTGCCATGTTTGCCATTTTGGGGGTACTCACCTTACTTAGAAAGCCGTTAGAGAAAGTTGAGGTGAGAACCATATGACAATGACTTTAACGCAGCAAATCATTACAATCGCTATGGTTGTTTTAGGCACAATGCTTACAAGATTTCTTCCCTTCATCGTTTTCCCATCAGGTAAACCTACACCGAAGTATGTACAGTATCTTGGTAAAATGCTGCCATCTGCAGTAATTGGGCTTTTGGTCATTTATTGTTTAAAGGATGTGAGCTTACAATCCGGAAGTCACGGCATCCCTGAATTTATTGGGGTGGCTGTAGTTGCCTTGCTTCACCTTTGGAAGAAAATGATGCTCCTCTCCATAGCGGGGGGAACGATTGTCTACATGGTGCTGGTTCAATTGGTTTTTTAAATTGATAATAATCAGCACAACCAATTCATGTCACAATTACTATGGTATTGGAAGGGGCAGGTAATGGTGAAGAAGCAAATTGATGAATATCAAATTTATGAAAAACACTATGAACAAATTCATGAGCAAGTGAAAAACGATCCGTATGCTCAGTCGTTAGGCATTCAGTTAACAAAATTCGAGGCAGGTTTTGCAGAAGCAACGTTAGAAGTGCAAAGCACTATGGTAAATACATATGGAACTGTTCACGGGGCAGTTATTTATGCTGTAGCAGATCATGCTTTTTCCGCAGCCTGTAATGCCTATGGCAAAACATCATTAGGACTTTCGACAACCATCCAGTTTATTGAATCAGCTAAACCCGGGGACAAGATAGTAGCCCGTGCAACTGAAGTCAAACGAAACTATCGGACAGGATTTTATCGAATAGACGTCTTGCATGAGCAAAACCTGATCGCGACCATGGAGGCAGTGTCATACCGTAAGGATCATTATTTTAGTGAACTTGATGAACAAGATTAATCAGTTTAATAGTTTACGAGCAGAGCTGTCTTTAAGACAGCTTTTTTCTTATGGCAATATAGGGCAGGATTTTAATTCATATCTCCGTAAACTCAACTTTAAATGAATACCTCTTAGTAAAATACAAATGTTGATAACCTCTTGTTCCCACATTTTGGTTACTTAAAGGAAATATTAATCAATCCGCTTCCAGCACTGATATAAAGTCGATTCCGATTTAGATAGAAACGTAAGAGGATTAGGCATTGATTTAAGAGAAATAGGACAGCGGCCGCTTTTTAATCTGTAGGATAATGAGGATACCTCCACATTAATACACTACTCTTTTATAGTGTTTATGTGCTAATGCCTCAAATTACAAATTCACTGTATATATGGGAACGATTGCTAGTTTTGTATAGTAATAATTCGGAAAGAAACTTGGAGGAAAATAGATGAAAAAACTATTATTTATGTCCCTGGCTTTGGTCATGTCCAACACTCTTTCTGCATGTAACAGCAATAATGACAGTAATGGGATTTCCCAACAGGAACAACAATCAGAATCCAATCGTGAATTGGTTGAATTCCCTGAGAACTACGATAAAGGTGTAAACTATACCACTGTCAATCGTGGAAATGTCAGGGAGGAACTATACACGAGCAGGGAAGCGATCGAAGCGGTGCAGAACGGTCAGTCAATCCCTGACGGCACAATAATCACACTCGAAATCTATCGGGATAAAGATCTTGATGAAATCTTCGTAATGGAAAAGCGTGCTGGCTGGGCTGATGGGAACCCATCTGAGATGCGTAATGGAGATTGGCTATACCAGGAATTCAATGGAGACAAGTCGGTGGATTACAAGGAAGAAATCGGCAGATGCTTTACTTGTCATGCGAACCAGGAACGGGATGACTTCGTGAACACGATGGATGAAATGAAAAGTTTTGACCTTGGAGAGTTTACAGGATCAAAGGATGGCAATACGGGATCCCAGATCGCAGGTATCCCCACCGAACACTGGGAGGTGAAAGCGGCAGATGACCTGGAGGGCTCTCAGGATATATTGCATGAAAGCAGATTAATGGAAGAAGAAAAATCCGGAATTATCCAGAAGGTTCTATTGATGGTTCATTATAATAAAGAGACATAGGGAGTTAGCTTACGGAAAACCAACCTAGGGATAAATAAAATTAGAAAGAGGAGAACTTCTTGAATCGAAATATGTTAATCCGGCTGGTCATTGACCTTTCTATGACAGTTCTGATGTTAGTTGTGATGGCTTACCAGATTACTGGAAATGCAATGCATGAACTGGCAGGAGTATTATTGTGTTTATTGTTTATTACCCACAATATTTTAAATCGACGATGGTATAAGACGATCTTTAAGGGAAAGCACAATGGACGACGTATTCTGAGCATAGCGGTCAATCTGCTTTTTCTTGTATCCATGGCTGCAGTGATGATAAGTTCTGTGCCCATATCTTGTGACATAATACCTTTTATTTCGATTAACAATGACACGGTTCCATTGCAGATACATGTTATGACTTCATATTGGGGATTTATCTTCATGGCTGTGCATATAGGAATGTCCTGGGCAACCATTATCAATTCAGTTCGAAAGATGACGGGCATTACTGGCACCAGCCGTATCCGCACCATAGCATTTCGTGTCATAGCGGTGTTGATTGTTGTTTACGGGGTTCAGGCTTCTTTCGAAAGGGAGATGTTTTACAAATTAACCATATATAATCCGTTTGGTTGGAAATTTAATGATTCCTCCATGGGGTTTTTACTAGATCATCTAGCTATCATGGGAATATATATCAGTGGGACTCATTATGTTCTGAAATTTGTTCAGAAGCAGGATAACACAAATTTCCAGAATAAAAAAGTGCATTAATCCATAATAGATTAATGCACTTTTTTATTCATATGTTGCCTTCAGGCGGTTAATATCTTCTTTCGGGGGTAAACCAAACAAGCGGGAATATTCACGGCTGAATTGGGATGGGCTCTCGTAGCCTACGCGGAATGCTGCTTCAGTGGCATCTGTTGACTCGGATAATAATAGGCGCCGGGCTTCCTGTAGCCTCAGTTGTTTTTGGAACTGAATGGGACTCATTGCTGTTACCTCTTTAAAGTGCCTATGAAGCGATGAAACGCTCATATTTGCAATTTCCGCAAGGTCTTCAATCCGAAAAGACTGGTCATAATTATTCATTATATGGTCGACAACGTCGCCAATTTGATAGGTGGAACTTCCTTCTATCGCAATTTGGCCAAGAGTAACTCCATGCTGCCCTTGTAAAACCCTATAGATGATTTCCTTCTTGATAAGAGGTGCGAGTACCGGTATATCATTAGGATTGTCCAGCAAACGAGCTAATCTGGTTACCGCGTCCAACAGAGATATCTCTATTTGGCATACATACATGCCTCTTTTAGCATGTTCTTTCTGGTTAACAGCAAGTTGAGAATCCTGTAATACCTCCAAGATCTGGCTTGGTGTAAATTCGAGTTTGAGTGCCAAATATGGATTTTCGGAAGAGGCTTCTGTGACTATTCCGGTAATTGGCAAGTTAACAGAGGCAATAAGGTAATCGGCTGGACCGTATACATAGCGGTCCTGTGCAAGCAGTACCTCCTTCATACCTTGAACGATAATGCATAAGGAAGGCTTGGAAACTCCGTAATTCGGACCGGTAACTGTAGAGAATCGAGAGTAAAATAAAGAAGGAATTGCAGTCGGATGAGACCCGTCCTCGCCTGTGTGACTCTCAATGAGTTGGGTGAGCTCTGCCCGCTGTTTATAGATTTGTTCAGACATAAAAACCTCCTTGATTCCTTATTCTTTCTAGTTCCATTCTAATACATATCGCTCTGGAATTTAAGTGATGTGAGAGGATTAGGCAATGATTTGGCAGGAATGGTATAAGGGTTTCTTATTTATATATTGCATAATAAGGGAGTAATTGAATGTGTTGAAACGCACTATGGCTAACTCTTATCATTTTTTAGTTCGAACATCTCAATTACCCAATCAGATTTTCTTACTGCCGCCCATGTGCTTAACACCACATCGGTTGCGGATAAAATATAACAGCAAAGTGACAATCAAAAAAGAGGAGGGAATAGTTATGCAAAAACGTAAATTAGGAAAAAGTGACTTAGAAGTTTCTTCTATCGGACTTGGATGCATGGGCATGAGCCATGGTTACGGTCCTGCTTCGGACAAGAAGTTGATGATTTCGCTGATTCATGAGGCAATTGACCGAGGTGTTACTTTTTTCGATACTGCTGAAGTATATGGTCCATTTGTAAATGAGGAGTTGTTAGGAGAAGCGCTTGCCCCTTTCAAGGGAAAAGCGGTTATTGCGACTAAATTTGGTATCCAAATGGTAAATGGCAAGCAGGTGCTTGACAGTAAGCCGGAGCGTATTAGGCAATCAATCGAAGGCTCGCTTAAACGGCTTAAGGTTGACACCATAGATCTGTACTATCAGCATCGGGTGGACCCAAGTGTTCCAATTGAGGAGGTTGCCGGAGTAATACAAGACCTGATCAAGGAAGGCAAGATTAAGCATTGGGGACTTTCTGAAGCAGGGGTGGAAACGATTCGTCGTGCACACTCGGTTTATCCACTCACTGCCATTCAAAGTGAATACTCAATGATGTGGAGAAGTCCTGAAGAAGAACTACTGCCTGCCCTTGAAGAGCTTGGAATTGGATTTGTTCCTTTCAGTCCGTTGGGTAAGGGATTCCTTACTGGGAAAATTAATAAGGACGCAACGTTCGGCAGTTTTGATTTCCGCAGTATTGTTCCTCGCTTCAAATCTGAGAATATCGAAGCAAATCAGGTATTGGTCGAACTGATAAAGAAGATTGCTGCAGGAAAAGATGCAACGCCTGCTCAAATCGCTCTATCATGGGTACTTGCTCAGAAGCAATGGATTGTTCCGATTCCCGGTACACGGAAATTGGAGCGCCTCGAAGAAAATCTTGGTGCAGCAGATATTGAACTGACCCATGAGGAATTAAAAGATTTGAACAATGCGCTCTCGAAAATAGAGATTTCAGGAGATCGCTATCCGGCAGAATACGCAAATAGAGTAGGTAAATAACAGATAAAACAGGAGGATTTCATATGCAAAAAGTAATCTTGAACAATGGTGTTGAAATGCCGATACTAGGTTTTGGGGTTTTTCAAATTCAAGATGAAAATGAATGCGAACAAAGCGTTTATGACGCTATTATGGCAGGCTATCGTCTTATCGATACCGCTGCCTCTTATCTAAATGAAGAAGCAGTAGGCAGAGCAATCAAGCGGAGTGGTGTGCCACGAGAGGAATTGTTTATTACTACAAAACTCTGGGTTCAGGATGCTGGTTATGAGAGCACAAAGAACGCATTCACAAAATCGCTGAAAAGACTACAATTGGATTATTTGGATTTGTATCTGATCCATCAGCCATTTGGGGACGTATTTGGTTCTTGGCGTGCAATGGAGGAATTGAACCGTGAGGGAAAAATTAGGGCAATTGGGGTTAGTAACTTTCAGATGGACCGTCTAGTGGATTTGATTATCCACAATGACGTAATTCCTGCAGTAAACCAGGTTGAAACTCATGTTTTTAATCAACAAATAGAAAGTGCGAAACTTATGAAAGAGAACAATGTTCAAATAGAGTCGTGGGGTCCATTTGCTGAAGGAAAAAATGATATGTTCCAGAACGAAATATTAGTGTCCATCGCCGAAAAGTATAATAAATCTGTGGCACAGGTGATTTTACGATGGTTGACACAAAGAGGAGTCGTTGCGATTCCAAAGTCTGTTCGTAAGGAAAGAATCATCGAAAACTTCAAAATCTTTGACTTCGAATTGGACCAAGAAGATATGGAGAAGATTGCTGCGTTAGATACGAAAGAGAGCTTGTTCTTTTCTCATAGCGATCCTGAAATTGTGAAATGGATCAGTACCCGTAAACTTGATATTTAACGCTCTCTTCCAAAATGAAGCGAAGAAATAGTCGATTTCCTTTTAGGAATATCGGCATTTCTTCGTTATAAACATTTGATAGGGATTTTAAAAGCGGAAAAGGATTTATGCACAAAAAGGATTACTGATGAAGTTTACCAAAGAAATGAGTAATTGTTGTTGATCTATCGGGTGCGTTAGCTGAAGGTTGGAGCTGTCTTTAAGACAGCTTTTTCAAATTGAGGTAAAGGGGCAGGGAAATCCGGTAACTTTATTTGGAAACTATGTTAAGATTGGGGTATTGATTTTTGAAAGGCGTTGGAATATGAGTCAAGACAATCCAAAAACAAAGATATACCTCTGGCTATCTGTTACGCTTTTACTCTGTGGAATTGTTTCTTGGATTCCTTATTTGGTCTTTAAAATTGAAGTATCTTACGGGATGCTAACATTTGTTCTTAACCCAATTGGAGTAATATTAGGTTCATTTTCAAACAATAGATTAATAGCCTTTAGCAATTTATTTATGGTCTTTAGTTTTATTCCTGTTATGATATTTGTATATCTAACAAAAGGGTACATTCCTATGTGATTGTCAGGTGATTTTTTGACACTCCATCAAACGTTATATAGAAGTAATAGGTGCGAGAGCAGTAAATCAGATCTGTCATCTAGATAGGTTTAGTTATGTGAAATGACACTCCTTCTAAAAAATAATAAAGAAAAAGTTATTGTGTCGCAGTTCGATAGAATTGTGGTGAAAAATAGGATGATAATTGTTCAACTAACAAGTGCTTCACTTCACTAAGAAAGGTTGCTGCGGCATCCTGTTTCATATGAAACTAACGGGGTCAGGTTAGTTCAAGCAGGTAAAGGGAAGGTACTAATCAATTAGACTTCCTCTTTATGTAATAACGGAATAGAATATAAATAAAAAGGTGATTACAATTAAAAAAGTAAAAAGTATCCTATTTTTTCTTCTTGGATCCATATCTCTTTTGATTGGTATTGCAGGGACTGTGTTACCAGTTCTGCCGGGCGGTCCATTTTACTTATTTGCTGCTTTTTGCTTTGCTAAAAGTTCCAAGTCGATTGAAAATTGGTTCAAGAGCACCTCATTATATGAAAAATACGTTGAAGCATTCCTGCAAAAAAAAGGTATGACTCGAAGAGAGAAAATCAGAATCAATATAATTGCCGATTTCTTCATCGTAATTTCTGTATTTTATGTGGACATCCTATTAGTGAAAATCTTATTGGTCGTGCTAGCCCTCTACAAACATTATTATTTCATTAAAAAAATTAAGACAATTGACCGAAAAAGTACGGAAAAAAAAGCTTTTTGAACCTTAATTAACGGAGTTGCTTCGGCAGCTCTTTTTTTATGGAGCTAAAGGGGCAGTATAGCTAAATAAAAACAAAGGGGAAATCCCCTGATCCCAAGCAAATGTAACAGAAGGCATTGATTATTGCCATAAGTTAACAAAGTGCCAACATGCATTCCTGCGTAACACTCATGTGCTTAGACGGTGCTGACAAATGGCAGTCTGTTATAGGATAATGGTGATATATATTGATGGGCAAAATATTAGGGAAAACTCCATAATGAAGGAAGTGCTAAACGATGAATTTAGAAATGGTCATGCAGGAGCTTGAAGCCCTTGGCAAGGAACGAACTAAAAAAATGTACATATCAAATGGGGCGCATGAGCCGCTTTTTGGCGTGGCTACAGGCGCCATGAAACCAATTGTAAGGAAAATAAAAATAAATCAGCGTTTAGCTGAAGAGCTTTATTCGACAGGTAACTATGATGCAATGTACTTTGCAGGCATAATTGCAGACCCAAAAGCCATGACTGAGTCTGATTATGATCGCTGGATGGATGCTGCGTATTTTTATATGCTGTCCGATTATGTAGTGGCTGTAACTTTATCAGAGTCAGATATTGCACAAGAAGTTTCCGATAAATGGATTGCAAGCGGTGAAGAGCTGAGAATGTCAGCGGGCTGGAGTTGCTATTGTTGGCTTTTAGGAAATCGAAAAGACGTTGAATTTTCAGAAAGAAAAATTTCCGATATGCTTGACCTTGTGAAAAGTACGATTCACGATTCGCCAGAACGAACGAAATCCGCTATGAATAATTTTCTATACACCGTGGGGATTTCATATTTGCCACTCCATGAAAAGGCAGTCGAGACCGCAAAGGGAATAGGAATCGTAGAAGTCAAACGGGACAAGAAAAAAAGCAGTTTTCTAAATGCTTACGAAAGTATTCAAAAGGAAGTCGGTAAAGGAAAGCTTGGTTTTAAGCGCAAGCATGTAAGATGTTAAAATTGGTTTTGCAAAATTGAAGTGTAATTTCAATAAAGGAGGTTGCTTAGGCAGCCTTTTTCTTAGTTGATGAACCAAACACAATAAATGTGGGGTGAATTATACTTGAAGTCATTTCAACTGAACGAAAAAACAAGATCTTTTTTATCGGAATATCAATTATTTGAAGATGATTTGATACAACAAGTTCAGTTGCAGCACCGTTTGGAATTAGTATCGGCATTTGGGATTCAAAAAGGAATGCGTGTATTAGAAATAGGTTGTGGTCAAGGGGATACAACCGTTGCTATAGCAGACGCAGTAGGGGAAAGCGGATCTGTTGTCGCAATAGATATTGCTAGTCCCGATTACGGAGCACCGTTAACATTAGGTCAAGCAGCAGAACGTATTAAGGAATCTTCATTAGGAGAGCATATTGACTTCCATTTTGAAATGGATTTTAATTTTTTTGAATCACCTATACCATTTGATGTGGCGGTATTATCCCATTGTTCATGGTATTTCAAGCAACCCGAAGATTTATTGAAATACTTTAAAAAAATTCGTAAATTGGCAGAACATATATGTTTTGCAGAATGGGACCTCGATTTTACCTGCATTTCTCAACGTCCCCATTTTTGTGCAGTTTCCATTTTGGCATTGTACTCAAACTTCGTAAAGAATGAAGGAAATATCCAAAACTTGTTTCATAAAACTCAAATTCACCAGCTACTCCAGCAGGCAAATTTTGAAGTGATAAAACAACTTACCGTAGATGCAGCATTTTTACAAGACGGTCAATGGGAAAAAAGTTATGCAAATAGTATCCGTGCAGAATTCATTAAAGTTCCTTACATGATGCAACCGTTGATAACTGGTTATTATGAACTGATGAACAATTCGAATGAAAAGGAGAATTCATTAAATAGTTTCATTGTTTGTGCAATGTAATGAGTACCTCATTTGCGACCGTCACAACTCATTAAAGCTATAGTACCTTTTAGTTGAATTAATCAAATTTGATGTTTTTTCTCCTTTTTCAGCTTGAGCAAAAAAGAAAACAATTCGGCAGCTCTGGATTTTGACCTCGTTTGTTAAAGTACCAAAAAGCATATCTTCAAATAATCAAACTGAATACTGAATCACAAGAAAATCCATTTTGATCAATCTTTCTCAAAATGGATTTTTTTATTTACGCTCGTTAAAGAGGACATTTAGATTTATTTCAAAGCTACAGCAGTTAAAACATTTCATTAACTTCCCATGATTCGACTATTTGATGCGCCAACCTTGGATCATATCCTTTACCCATCAGATAGGCAATAGCTGCAATTTCCATCATTGCATGAGGGACAGATGTTTTTTGAGCTTCGTTTAAACCATACTGTACCCAAGGGCCAACCTGTGACAATGTCTCTTGTTTGAGCTGGTGTGGGTTAGTGTAAGAAGGATACACAATATTACATCCTTTCAAAAATATAGTTAAATATCACAATTCCATTTTATGCACCTTAACTCATCCCGTGTTCGATAATCTCTAATTTTATAGATAAAAGTTATGGGTCAAAGGATGTCCTTCTTCAACAATGGAGGGAGGGGAGTTTAAGTTGGAAATTGCACAAGTGTTTCTAATTAAAGTATTGTAACTTCCTCGAGAAGAAACAATCAGCCTAAAGAATATAAACTAAATCAGGAAAAGTGAATTTTTTTGAAATTGGTTAAACTAGGGGTATCTATTAATCCTTCAAAGATTTATAAAAAACGTTGACAAAGTCCACTAATCACAATAAAGTATTAGTGGATAAAGTCCACTAAAAAGGAAGTCTATAATGAATATAAATAAAAATACCATTGCAGATATCCGGCAATTCAATAGATTTTATACGAATATACTTGGTGTGTTGGATAAGCATATTTTGGATACCGGATATTCTTTTACTGAGGCACGGGTAATTTTAGAAATCGGTTTGATGGAGCAGTGTATAGCGAACAATTTAGTTGATAAACTGGAAATTGATCGCAGCTATATGAGCAGAATAATTAATAAGTTAAGCAAAGATGGACTGGTTATGAAGGAAAATTCGGCCTTGGACAACAGAACTAGTCTAATTCGGTTGACTCCTGAAGGGTTGACTCTTTTTGACCAGCTTAATGAAAGATCTGATGAACAATTAGTGAGGTTATTCCAAGGATTATCAGAAAACGAAATAAAAGAAATCCATGCTTCTATGATGTTCATTCAGAAGAAATTGGATAGTTTGGGGAGATTATAGGATGATACGTTTTGAAAATGATTATACAGAAGGTGCTCATAAGCGAATTCTGAAAAGGTTAATAGAAACCAATGAAGAACAAACACCTGGATATGGAGTGGATGAACACTGTGAAAAAGCGAGAGTCTACATTCGAAAAGAGTGTGATGCTGCAAATGCAGATATACACTTTTTAGTAGGAGGAACACAAACGAATACAACTATTATCGCTTCAATTTTGCGGCCGCATCAAGGTGCAGTTTCTGCAATTACCGGTCATATCGCGGTACATGAAACAGGGGCGATTGAAGCCACTGGTCATAAAGTGCTTACTTTGCCGAGTGATGATGGAAAAATTCAAGCTGGACAGGTGAAAGAATTATATGATGCTCACTGGAATGATGTTACTCATGAGCATATGGTACAGCCAGGCTTGGTTTACATTTCTAACCCTACAGAAAATGGAACGACTTATAGTAAAGCCGAATTGGAAGCATTGAGTGAAGTTTGCCGGGAATGTGGTTTGCCATTGGTATTGGATGGAGCTAGATTAGGGTATGGCTTGGCTTCGAAAGACAGCGATTTAACCTTGGCGGATGTTGCCAGGCTATGTGATGTGTTCTATATAGGGGGAACGAAAGTTGGTGCAATGTTTGGTGAAGCGGCAGTCATCATGAATGATGCCCTGAAAAAGGATTTCCGCTATTTCATCAAGCAAAAGGGAGGCATGCTGGCTAAAGGGAGACTTTTGGGGATCCAGTTTGAAACCCTATTTGAAGATGGCTTATATTATGAAGTTTCTAATCATGCCGTGGAAATGTCAATGATGATTCGAGAAGCATTTGTTGAAAATGGATTTTCATTACGATATGACTCCACATCAAATCAGCAATTTCCCATCTTGCCCGAAGATGTAATTTTGGAATTAGGCAAAAAGTATTCATTCTCCTTCTGGGAAAAAGTCGATGCTACACACAGTGCTGTGAGATTTTGTACCAGTTGGGCTACGAAAAAAGAACATGTTGATATGCTCGTAGAGGATATTAACGCAATTAAAGGAGAAAAAAATGGCCACGATAGAGTTATATGTAGAGAATAGTTATCTAAAAGAATGTTCGGCAAATATTGTTTCCATACAAGACCGATTTGTTGTGTTCAATCAAACCATTTTTTATCCTGGCGGCGGTGGGCAGCCTTGTGACCGGGGGATCATTAAACAAGGTGATGAAAGCTATCATGTATTAGCAGTAAAAAAAGTAGATGGTGAAATTATTCATGAACTAGAACGTCCATTACAGGACATTGATCAAACAGTAGAAATGCAGATTGACTGGTCTTGGCGGTATCAGAATATGCAGTATCACACATTATTGCATGTCATTTCAGGTTATTTATATGAACATTACAATGCTTTAGCTACAAGCAGTCAAATTGAAAAAGAACATGCGAGATTAGAGCTGTCTTTTTCTCCTGAAATAATACAAGAAATACCATTCGATCAATTAGAACAAACGATAAAGAAGGTACTGGCCCAACCCCATAATGTTGACACGAATACAATTAGCAGAGCTGAAGCAGAGCAAAAAGAAGGGGTTATTAAAACGGTCATTAATTTACTTCCAGCTTCTATTAACGAAATTCGAATCGTTCAAATAAATGATATTGATGAGCAAGCATGTGGCGGAACCCACGTCAACAACACTAATGAAATTAAAGACTTTTCCATTATGAAAATTCAACAAAAAGGTCCGACGAAAAAAAGGATCAAAATTCAACTATTGGATTAAATTTAATGAGGAATATAAATGGCAGAGATACGTCCTTGTAATTTGGTATTAAGCTAAGTCGGAAACATCGTCCGTGTTTTTTAATTCAATTGACTATCAATGATGTAAATGATTATTATTACTACAAGAGTTTATTCGCTTAAAGAAGGTGTTGGACTAATATGACCTGGGTTTTGAATGTTTCAAACCACCTAACCGATAATGCAGAATCTCTAGCTGAAGAAATTGTTGAAGGTGTTCTGCATAGTATGGAATTAGATATTCCACTGTGGGAAAAAGAGCAAGCAATAAAAATGTATATGGAATTTATAAATTTTTTAGGTGAATCACTTTTGGTCATGGATGAGGGAGTGCCACAGACACTCATTGAATGGAGTAATAAGAACGCAGCTGGACAGGTATCTCCCGAAGGGGCAATTTCAGAGATAATTGTTCGTTATCCGCCAACGAGGGACATTTTTACCGACATTATTACGAAAATCAGCTTAGAGTTCCAGCTTTCATTAAAAGATCATTCCTTCATTATTAAGAGGATAAACAATATGTTGGACATAAGCCTTAATGAAACCATTTTTGCTTTCGAACGCCTTTCCGACGAATATAAGGAGAAAACGCAAAGAGAACTGGATGAGCTTTCAGCACCCATTGTAATGATTAAAGATGGTATTGCGGTACTCCCATTGATTGGTATTATAGATTCATATAGGGCGAATTACATTATGGAAAAAGTCGTACCAAAAATTTCTGAACTACGGTTAAACTATGTGATTGTTGACTCCTCAGGCATATTGAAAATAGATACAGATATTGCACGTCATCTTCATCAAATAGGACGAATGCTTGATTTGCTAGGAATACAAACCCTTACAACAGGGCTACGCCCTGAATTAGCCAAAACCGTTGTAAAAAGCGGAATTAATATGTCGGAAATTACTTCTTTCGCAAACGTTAAGCAAGCATTAGAAAGCATTAAATAAAACTATTATACCAGCAATATATCTGCTGGATTTTTTTATACAATGGATCGGTTAAAACAATTATGTTGAGTTTCTTCTTAGTCTAACGGGGCAGGTCAGTTCAATAAGCGATTTCTTATTGTCGTGTTGTTACTGTTTAATGTCAGTGGAGGCTGTTGAACTTCTAAGATCCAAAGGTGTTAATGCATTTCGTTTAGAGGAAGGTGTACATGATTGGAAGAAATTATAGAATTATAAATGAGGTCTTAACAAATGTCAGGTAAAACTTTTCAAAAGAACCAGAGTTATGTAGATTCTCAAGAAAAACAAAAGATGTTATACAAACGTACATTAATTATTGTAAGTATTTCACAAATTTTTGGCGGTGCTGGGTTAGCGGCTGGAATTACGGTGGGGGCACTTCTTGCACAACAAATGCTTGGCACAGATGCATTTGCTGGACTTCCTTCTGGTTTATTTACTTTAGGGTCTGCAGGGGCTGCTTTAATCGTAGGTAGACTTTCTCAACGTTATGGTCGTCGTACAGGTCTAACAGCTGGTTTCATGATAGGGGGACTTGGAGCGCTAGGGGTCATAATCGCAGCTATAATAAATAGCGTTTTCCTTTTATTTGCTTCCCTGCTCATTTATGGTGCAGGAACAGCGACAAATTTACAAGCTCGTTACGCTGGTACGGACTTGGCAAACAATAAACAACGCGCTACTGCTATTAGTATTACTATGGTGTTTACAACATTTGGTGCAGTTGCAGGTCCGAATTTAGTGAATGTAATGGGGGATTTTGCTCTTTCCATTGGCGTTCCATCACTAGCTGGTCCTTTCATTTTATCAGCAGCAGCATTTATCTTAGCAGGTCTTGTACTTTTCATTATGCTTCGCCCAGACCCATTAGTTGTAGCAAGAACAATGGAAGCGTCCAACCAGGAAAGTAATCGAATTGAGTATTCGATTGATACTGAACGAATAGAAAATAAAAGAGGTATTATGGTTGGTGCGACAATTATGGTTCTTACTCAAATTGTAATGGTGGCTATTATGACAATGACACCAGTTCATATGAGACATCATGGACATAACTTGGGTGAAATAGGTCTCGTTATTGGTTTTCATGTAGCTGCAATGTATCTTCCTTCACTGGTTACAGGTGTCCTTGTTGATAAGTTTGGCCGTACTGCCATGGCTATTGCCTCTGGAGCTACGCTGCTTCTGGCAGGTTTAATATCAGCGATTGCACCAGGCGATTCTATGATTCTCCTAGTTATTGCCCTTTGTTTACTTGGATTAGGATGGAATTTTGGTTTAATAAGCGGGACTGCTCTTATTGTTGATTCAACTGACACTTCAAACCGGGCTAAAACTCAAGGTACAGTGGATGTTTTAATAGCCTTATCAGGAGCTTCTGGCGGTGCCTTATCAGGAATGATTGTGGCCGGTTCAAGTTATACAACATTATCATTTATTGGAGGTTCATTATCTTTATTATTGATTCCAGTGGTAATCTGGTCTCGGGGAAGTAAAAAATAAAAAACTGATTTCTCTACGAAATCAGTTTTTTTGTTGATCTAACAAGTGCTATACTTCATTGCCAGGAGCTGATCTGCAGCTCCTTTTCTTATGCAACAAACGTGGCATAATGCCCCCTCATATAGCAACATTTGTGGTACCTCAACCACCGCGTAATACTTGCCCCCTTATTTTCTTCAGTATCGACTTCAATCGTTCAATTTTGGAATTCACCTTCACTGTATATCCGTATTGCATATAAACCCGTTTTTCAATTCATATAAAAGGCTTGAAAGCGATTCTAGTTGCTATGCTGCCGTACTTATTTTCATATATTAGGACAAGTCACCATGCAATGAAGGACTCTCCTTCATAACATATAACAACTTGAAAAAATGGGTAATGACAGGTTGTTAAAAGGACCATTCGAGTTCCTTTTTTTATTTATTATATTAAGTTCGGAAGCCATACTAGGAGTGATAACATGCATCCATTGGAAGCAAGATCATTAACGTTAGCCTATGGAGAAACAATAATTATTGACCAACTAAATTTACAAATTCCAAATGGGGAAATCACGGTTTTTATAGGTAGTAATGGTTGTGGTAAATCAACCTTGCTTCGTTCTTTAGCACGTCTATTACGCCCTAAGGAAGGTTCTGTTATTCTCGATGGGAAAGATATTGAAAAATGGCCGACAAAAGAAATTGCCAAACATTTGGCTATTCTTCCACAGGGACCAATTGCTCCGGAAGGACTTTCTGTCACTCAATTGGTAAAGCAAGGGAGATACCCTTATCATAATTGGCTGAAGCAATGGTCGGAAGAAGATGAAATTATAGTGAATAAAGCATTGGAAGCTACAGGAATGAAATCTTTAGCAGATCGTTCGGTTGACTCCCTATCCGGGGGACAACGACAAAGAGCCTGGATTGCCATGACACTTGCGCAAGAAACAGACATCATTCTTTTAGACGAGCCAACCACGTATTTAGACATGACCCATCAAATCGAAATACTTGATTTGCTGTTTGAATTAAACGAAAAAGAACAGCGTACTATCGTGATGGTTCTTCATGATATAAATCTAGCCTGTCGATATGCTCAACATATTGTAGCGATTCATAACCGAAACGTTTTTGCTCAAGGAAAACCAGAAGATATTGTAAATGCCGATATGGTTCGTTCGGTTTTTCAAATAGAATGTGAGATTACTGTCGATCCATTGTTTGGGACCCCTTTATGCATTCCATATGGCAAAGGGAGAAAAGTAAGTGATAGGAAGTAATATGCTATTCATTATTGGGTATCTACTATTCTTGAAAAAATCGGGGGAATGAATTATGAAGAAATTATTCAGGGTGCTGTTGTTAGTAACATTTGCAACTATCTTGGCAGCTTGTAACCAATCACAAATGGATGGGACAACTCCTGATGGGCAAACATCCAATGAAAATGAACCAGTAACGATTAAGCATGTATTAGGAAACACGGAACTACACGCAAAACCGAAAAAAATTGTTGTTTTAGAATGGACATACGTAGAAGACTTGTTAGCTCTTGATATACAGCCTGTCGGTGTTACAGATATAGAAGGGTATAACAAATGGGTACAAATCGATGAAGAGCTATCAACTGATGTAACAGATGTGGGCACCAGACAAGAACCGAATCTTGAGGCTATCGCTCAGTTGGAACCGGATCTAATAATTACAACAAAGTTTCGTCATGAGGGAATTAAAAAAGAGTTGGAATCAATTGCCCCTACTATATTCTTTGAACCTTATCCACAAGATGAATCCATTAGCCAATACGATGAAATGGTAACAACCTTCAAAACAATTGCAAAAGCAGTTCAAAAGGAAGATCAAGCTGATGTCATTTTAAATGAATTAAATGAAAAATATAAAGAAACAAAAGAGAAAATCCAAGCAGAAAAATTAAAAACAAATCAATTTGTGTTAACTCAGGCTTATAGCTCGAATCAAGTACCTGTTCTTCGGGTATTTACACCAAACTCAATGGCATCAGTTATTTTGGAGAAGGTAGGGTTACAAAACGCTTATCAAAATGAAAACTTTGAAGTATATGGTTTCTCTACAGTCAATGTGGAGGCACTTCCTGCCTTAGAAGAAGCCAACTTCATTTATGTCGTTCAAGATAATGATAATATATTTGAAAACCAATTAAAGGATAATGACGTTTGGAAAAACATAGCGTTCGTTAAAGAAGATCGTACTTATTCATTAGGGGAAGATACTTGGTTATTCGGGGGCCCGCTATCTGCAAAAGTACTCGTAGATCAAATTGAAAACGCATTGGTGGAAGAATAAAATGAAAAGTTCAATAAAAAAGAGTTCCCCTTGGCTTTTCATTGGGGGCCTCCTTCTATTGTTTGTTCTTAGTATCTTACATTTATATCAAGGCCAAGCAGATTATACGATACGAACATTGATGACAGAGGTTTGGTATGAAGGAAACGTTCAGAATATAGTACTAGGGCTAAGGCTTCCCAGGGTCATTATCGGTATACTTTCCGGGGGAGCATTAGCAGTTGCTGGTGTACTTTTACAAACATTAACGAAGAACCCTCTTGCTTCCCCCAGCACTTTAGGAATTAATTCGGGAGCCTACTTGCTCACTGTTATCGCTATGGTCTTTTTTCCACAATATATAGGGGATTATCCCTTTGTAATTTCCTTTCTCGGTGCAGGGGTATCTGCTGTTCTGTTGATAGCTTTAGTAGGAAGAGTTATGGAGCCAGTTCGTGTCGCTCTTACAGGAATGATTGTTGCCTTACTTTTTTCTTCTATTACAGGAGCTGTACAGCTCCTTTTTGAAAATGAAACAAATGGATTGTTTTTATGGGGATCTGGAACTCTTATACAACTAGATTGGTCTGGTGTGAAATTTTCAATATTTTTCATTTTGATTGGCTTGATTATAGCTTTAGTTCTAGGAAAGTCACTTGATCTCCTATCCCTTGGGGATGACTTGGCCACCTCGTTAGGACAATCGGTAAACCGTGTAAAGGCATTTGCCTGGTTCACGGCTATTTTACTTTCTGCTGTGACCGTTAGTGTTGTCGGTCCCATCGGCTTTATCGGTTTAATGGCACCACATTTAGTTCGGTTAATGGGGATACAAGGGCACAAGTTGTTAATACTTCATTCTTTCTTATGGGGAGCCAACCTTCTTGTAGCTGCAGATGTATTAGCAATGTGGATTCAACCCGGACAAGAAATTCCGGTTGGGGCCATGACGGCTTTAATTGGTGCCCCTTGGTTAATGTATTTAGCCTATAAAACTGGAAAAAGACAAACAAGGGGAGAAAGCCGTCTCGGCAGTTCACTTCTCCCGATATCATATCGCTGGATCTTGTTTGGATTATTTGGATTGACCATTATGATTATATTAGTTTCAGTTTCATATGGAGCAGGAAGTTTTTTTACATTTCAAGACTGGCTTGATAAGTCATTTAACTCACCGTTTGTTATGCAATTCCGTATTCCGCGGATATTGACTGCTTTTCTAGTTGGGATGCTATTAGCGACAAGTGGATTATTCATACAAGCTGTATTAAGAAATCCTCTAGCTGATCCTTCAGTTTTAGGGATCACTTCTGGTGGTGGAGCTGGGGCATTAATTTTCCTAGTGTTATTTCCTGCTGTTTCTATACAATTTCTTCCTATTGCGGCTATGATTGGTTCAAGTATTTCAATCACTATCATTTTAATTCTGTCATGGAAAACTCAATGGCAGCCGATCCTACTTGCGTTAATGGGGGTAGCGGTTTCTGCATTTGGTTCAGCCATTATACAAATATTAATTGTTAAAGCGAATATTGGCGTAGCCCCTGCCCTAGCATGGCTAGCGGGAAGCACCTATGCCAAGGGCTGGGAAGAATTGAAACTTGCTGGCATTGTCGCTCTCATTACGATTCCTTTGAGCCTTTTATTCATTAAAAAATTTGATGTGATTTCCTTTGGAGATGAAGTTGCTGAGGGACTGGGAGTAAATATTATTATGACGAGGCTTTTAGCTATTATGTTAGGAGTTTGTATGGGGGCAGTCAGTGTATCTATTGTAGGAACAGTCGGGTTTATAGGTTTACTAGCACCTCATGCAGCTAGGAGAATGGTTGGATTTGAACATGGAAAGGTTATTCCAGTCAGTCTTTTTCTTGGAGGAATCCTTTTAACTTCGGCTGATCTTATAGGAAGAATTGTTTTAGCCCCTAAAGAAATTCCTTCTGGACTTGTCGTTGCACTAATAGGCACTCCATATCTCTTATATTTACTGAGAAAAATATAGAATACGCCTCCTTTTTCTCTTGAATTTTTCTTTAATAACTTCGGTATACCTTATATAAATTTAGGTGAAGACGTGTAAATTAAGGGGTGGAAAATACTTAAAGTAAATAGGGCTTTTAACATGAGAGTTGCTCTGGCAGCTCTTTTTTTTATGGAGAAAACTGGGTCAATAGCGTCTTTATTTTTGAAATTTTACATGCAATAATTTGTACATTCGTAAAAATAACAAAAAAGTACACGAGGGGAAGTTTAATAGCCAAAGAGATTATTTTTCCGAAACTGCCTTTATCTTGTCTGATTCAAAAAATGATGGCGGCTATGTTGTTCGGATTTATACACCTGATGAAAGTTTCCTTTAAAGAAGGTTGCTGAGGCAGCCTTTTTCTTATTGAACGAACAGGTATACTTACCAATAATCCAATCCATTTAATTTGAAAATGAATGATACAAAATGGGGACAGTCCCACCCAAAAGGAGGTCTTCCAAATGAGTAAAGAATCAATACTAATCGTAGAGGACGAAGAAAAAATCTTAAGATTGCTTGAATTGGAGCTTGAAATCGAAGGCTACCAAGTCGGAAAGGCAATGGACGGAAAGGAAGCCCTTGAAGCGTATCGATCACGAAAGTGGGATTTGATCTTATTGGATGTGATGCTTCCAGGCATAAGCGGGATTGAGCTGCTTCGGAAAATTCGTACGAAAAACAATTTCACCCCTGTCATCCTGTTAACTGCAAAGGGCTCGGTTGAAGATAAAGTTTCCGGTCTTGATCGCGGTGCGAATGACTACATCACTAAACCTTTCCAAATTGAGGAATTGCTTGCCCGAATTCGTGCGGTTTTAAGAATGCGGACTGCTGCACCTTCAATGGAAGATGAATACGATGGATGGCTGAATACTGCTGATTTAAAGGTGAATGTCAAAACACGTGAAGTCATTAGAGGTGAAAGCGAAATTGACCTAACGCCAAAGGAGTATGATTTACTTCTTTATTTATTGAAGAATAAGCGTCAAGTGCTAAACAGGGATCAAATTCTCGAAGCGGTTTGGGGGTATGATTTCTATGGAGAAACAAACGTGGTGGATGTGTATATCCGATATGTTCGCAAAAAGCTCGAATATGGCTTTGATACGCCGCTTATCCATACTGTAAGAGGCGTTGGCTACGTCCTGAAGGATGCAAAATGAGACTTCGTAAAAAAATAAATTTATATACAGCGGTGCTATTCATTTTCCTGCTCCTATTGATGAATGTTTCCATTTATTTTGTTTTCAGTAATCTGATGATGGTGAACGAACTTAATCGTGCGAAAGCGGAGACAGAGAAAATTGCCTTTGATGTTAGTGAAAATGTCAATAATATATCTCCAAGTGATTTACTTCGATCCTATCTGCCTATAGATGGCATGATTGGTATTGTAAAAGAGGGTCAACGAAAAGGCACAGCTGTTACATCCAATTCTGAAAAAAAATTAAGCAATCGCAATAGCAGCTTTTATCCCGGTGAGAAGAGTGCGATCATCACTTATCATCAGAACAAGTATGTATTCGTTTCAAACCCGATCATTTGGGGGGATGGAAGTGTAGTTAATCTTCAAATCACCAAAAGCATTTCAGCAACCGAGGAAATGCTCGCTGTTCTGCGCATCGTATTAATCGCTGTAACCATCATTGCCATGATACCTGTTCTGATATCAAGCACTATTCTTAGTAACTTCATCGCCCGTCCGATTCGATCGATGATTCATACGATGAAGGAGATTCAAACAAGCGGCCAATTTAAGCGACTTAGCCTGGAAGAAAAGGCAAAAGATGAACTTGTGGAAATGGGGAAAACCTTTAATCACATGATTGATTTGCTGCAGGCTAACTTCGAAAAACAAGAGCAATTCGTATCAAATGCCTCACATGAATTAAAAACACCGCTAACTGTCATTGAAAGCTATGCAAGCCTTTTGAAAAGAAAGGGCTTGGAGCGTCCTGAGTTGTTTGATGAATCAATAGAGGCCATTCATTCTGAAGCCATTAGAATGAGAGAGATGACAGAGCAAATGCTCCTGCTAGCAAAGCATCAGGAAAAATGGAATATAGAGAAGGAAAACGTCAATCTGACCGATATCATGGCAGACCTAGCGAAAGTATATAAAAATGCGTACAATCGAACAGTGGAGATTTATAGTGGCGATGCAATTGAAGCACTTACGGACGTGCAAAAGTTAAAACAGCTATTGTTTATTTTTTTAGACAATGCAAGAAAGTATAGTGACGAGCAAATCTCAGTCTATATAGGACAAACTAGTAGAGAAGCATATATCCGCATCGAAGACAGAGGGGATGGAATTCCCCAGGCTGAATTGCCAAAAGTGTTTGATCGCTTTTATCGTGTAGATGAAGCAAGAAGCCGAAAGCAAGGCGGATCAGGTTTAGGGCTTTCCGTGGCAAAGGAAATTGCTGATGCAATTGATGTGCGGATTGAAATGGATAGTCTTGAAGGCAGGGGAACGAACGTTACTCTTTTATTTAATTAAGCCAGAATGACGTTGGATGGGTGATATGATGAAGAATGGAAAAGTGCTGATAACAGCTGGATCAACTCTCGTTTTTGGTCTGCTATTATTCTTCGGATTTCAATGGTGGGCTCCATCGTTATCCGCGGAAAGCTTGACGGAAGAAGAAGTGAACCAGACAGCAAAGGATAAATATCCTGGAACCATTATAAAGACAACGAAAACTGAAGGTGAAGATTATCAGATTGAAATGCAGCTTGAAACCGGGGTATATCTTATTAGTATGGATGCGAAAAGCGGTGAAGTTCGTTCTATAAAAAAAGAAACCATAGGTCATGCAGCAGAAGAAACGGCAGAAAAAACACCCCAAAAGCAACTAACCCAAAATGAAATAAAGGCGCGTATTTCCTCACAAGGCGATCTGGAACAAATTGATTTTGTGCAGGAGAAAGACAACTCCCATTATAAAGCAGTGGTAAATAAGAACAATGAAAAAATCACATTAATTCTCGACCCATATACAGGAGCTATAATTGACTCGACAATGGTAGCAGATAGTATCATTACAGAAAACGAAGCAATCGCGATTGCCGAAAAACATGTAAAAGGAACAGGTGACGATACAGAATTTTATCAACCTTCAGATCAGACACCTTATTATTTGGTCGAAGTTGAATTAGAGGACGATCGAGACGCAGTCGTCCAAGTGGACGGCTACACAAAAGAAGTAAAAACAATCACATGGGAAGATGATGAAGTGGATGATAGAGATGGCCACGAATAATAATTGTATAAAACATAAAAAAGGGTGATGCATAGTTAACTATGCATCACCCTTTTTTTAGTAAGAAAAATGCAAAAAAAAAGAGAAGGAACTGTAATAATTCTCACCATTTTCTAATCCTTCTATCATTTAACTCTAATTTAATATCTCTAACATGGAATAAAGCACCAAATGATAAAACAGAGCCAAATAAGACCGTTTATGAAAGGCATCTGGATTATTGTACATAGAACATATCCATCATATTTCAACACGAGAAAGGAGAATAAATAATGTCAGTCATTTCTAGCATTCTGGATTACAACAAGACGTTTGTCGAACAAAACAAATATAAAGAGTTTCAAACGACAAAGTATCCAGATAAAAAGATCGTCATCATAACATGCATGGACACCCGTCTGTTGGAATTGCTTCCAAAGGCGATGGGGTTAAGAAATGGAGATGCGAAAATCATTAAAAACGCTGGAGCTATTGTTTCTCATCCCTTTGGCAGCATTATGCGCAGTATCCTTGTCGCTGTTTATGAGCTAAAAGTGGAGGAAGTGTGTGTGATCGGACATCACGGATGCGGTATGGTGGGGCTTCAATCCACTTCACTTCTTGATGCTGCAAAGGAGAAGAAAGTCACTCAGGAGCAAATTGATATCCTAACAAACTCTGGTATTGATTTATCAAAGTGGCTGACAGGTTTTCAATGCGTTGAGGAGAGTGTAACGAATAGTGTCCGTTTGATCAAAAATCATCCATTATTACCGGATTCAATCGCCGTTCACGGTATGGTCATCCATCCCGAAACGGGTAAATTGGATCGAATCATAGATGGATATAGAAACGTTGTCAGCAAGGAAGAAATACAAATTCAATAAAAGAAGGAGCGATAAAATGATGAGTTCTAGCAGGCTTGAAGGGTATAACTTAGGCCATTTTCAGAAAGACCTGGTTGCAGGGGTCGTAGTTGGGATAGTAGCAATTCCTTTAGCGATGGCTTTTGCCATTGCTTCCGGAGTAAGACCGGAATATGGACTGTACACATCAATTATTGCAGGAATCATGGTCTCCCTTTTTGGTGGATCGAAATATCAAATTGCAGGCCCGACTGGGGCCTTTGTCCCGGTCTTGTTAGGTGTGGTCATGCAGTACGGATATGAAAAACTGTTAATCGCCGGCTTCCTGGCAGGTATCATGATATTTCTTATGGGTGTCCTCAAACTGGGAAGATTCATCAAGTTTATTCCCCGTCCAGTTACGATCGGCTTTACTGCTGGAATTGCTGTGATTATCTTCTCTGGCCAGATTGCCAATTTCTTTGGACTCAGTAACTTAAAAAAAGAAGAAGCCTTTCTTTTAAATATGAAGGAAATCTTATTGAACTTCAATACAGTGAATATCTATAGTGTACTGGTAGCTATCATAAGTTTAACTCTCGTCATATTAACTCCAAAATATTTACCGAAAATCCCTGGAGCATTGCTGGGATTGATTGTATCAACTCTAGTCGCCAGCTTATTCTTTCCAGGCCAGGTAGCGACAATTGGATCGGCCTATGGCGCCATTCCTAATGCATTGCCCCAGTTTCAGTTTCCCCAGATCACTGGCGGTTTGGTGATTGAACTCCTTCCGGCTGCTTTGGTCATTGCCATGCTAGGAGGAATTGAATCACTATTATCCGCTGTGGTTGCAGACGGCATGACCAACAGTAAACATAACAGCAATAAAGAGCTGATGGGACAAGGATTGACCAATATGATTACGCCTTTATTTGGAGGCATTCCGGCTACAGGTGCCATCGCCCGTACCGCAACGAATATTAAAAACGGTGCTGTCTCCCCCATATCAGGCGTGATTCATGGGCTGGTGGTATTGCTCGTATTAGTCAGTTTGGCTCCTTATGCTTCGGCCATTCCTTTGGCCAGCATGGCCCCCATTCTTATGTTTGTCGCCTGGAACATGAGCGAACGCAAAGAATTTTCGCATATCTTAAAAGCAAAAACCATGGACTCGGTCGTATTGATCGTTACCTTCGTGTTAACCGTATTGATTGACCTGACAACAGGTGTAGGGATTGGATTACTATTAGCCATCCTGTCGTTCGTTAAACTGATGAGCGGTACATTGAAATTATCAAAGGTATTACCAGATCCAGCTGATAAATTAGTTAAACCAGAAATGGTGCAACAAGGTTCAAGCTGCCCGCAGATTAACATTTATACGATAGAAGGACCTTTATTCTTTGGTTCAATCGAAAGGCTGCAAGAAGAAATCGAAGATATGATGCGTTCTAAACCAAAAGTCCTTCTATTAAGAATGAGCAATGTGTCATTCATTGATACTTCGGGAGAAGCACTTCTCACAGACATTGTGAAGCGATTCAAGTCCCACAAACTACAAGTGTTGATTTCCGGTATTCAACAGGAACCTAAAGAAATGCTCGAAAAAACCGGTTTTACTAAACTGGTTGGTGAAGAGCAGTTCTTTTCCAGTACGGGTGATGCCATTAATAAGGCTTTATCCAAACTGGATGAGAATCGTTGTAAAGGGTGTAAACAGTTTTCATTTGCTGAATGTACCGCACTCTCACAGCAAGTTCAAAAGCCAGCGTTATTAAAACAGAAAAGAAAACGGGAGATAGGATTAACTTGACTCCTAAAGAAGAGAAAGGCATCCGCTTTTGGCAGATGCCTTTCTCTTAAACCTTTTTAATTAATTCACCATCACCAAGGGCGATTAATGTGATTTATGATTGCCTAAACGATATTTGCTTTAAAAAACTAAATAAGGATGCGAAAAGGCGTTGATGACCCGATGAAAAATTTAAGACAATAACTAAAATCGTCCAATTTGAAATAGTTAACACATTAGCGTTATTAGCTCAGTGGTTAATCCAGACTATTCAATTGTATGCCACTATAAACATGATCCCAAATGGCCTCATCCCAAATTTGGTTAGGAACTTCTAAAACACAAACATTTTCCAGGTTCCATTCTAATTCAGAAATACTTGTAGCCTCATCCGAGGGGACTAATATTAATACATTAAATTCTTTTTCTTTTAACATGTCCTGCATTGCTTGGTGAAACAAATAGGCTTGGTCATATTTTGTTGACCATCTTACAAATAGGATTGAATCACTATTGTTAATCGTTTCATTGAATCTTGCAATTCTTTTATCTAAATTTTCTTTGAAATAAGGATATGTTTCAAACCATTCTTTATCAGGCAGGATGGGGAAATCGTGAACTGAAGTAACTTTATAATGGTTATCTCTGACCAAATAGGTATTTACAGCATTTATATCCACGTCATCATCAAAATAAGTACCGGAACCATCTACTAAAGTTAAATTCCTCAATTCCATATATTCCTTGAACTGATTTTTATATAGCCTGGCCACTTCTGCAAATGACTCAGTATAGACCCAGTCAAGAGGCAAAGAGAATCTTCTTAAACCAAGTCTTCTTAGGTTCAAAGTGGGAGTGCAAGCACTGCCACAAGGAATGATTACATCATAAGATTTCTTGATTTCGGTTAATTTCACTATTAATCCCCCTTTCTATATTATCAATACTATATTAGATGAAAATTTTCTTTTTTTTGATTGGACAAACCAAAAAAAGGCTTCAGAGCATTCAATCCAACTTGATTATTTGTAGGTATTAAAATGGTTTTAAATATCTTTTTAGACAAAGCAAAACGCATGCCCAAGAATTAAGAGCATGCGTGAACTTTTATTCTTCTATGATATCCAACTCTTTCAGGGCATCCAGCGTAATCGTTTTGGCTTTGCTTCCGCTGCCGTCGATGTTCGTTGCGAAGGCCCATTTTCCTTTGTCCGTTTCGATGTAACCCACATACCAGCCCAATCCCATATCAGAAAGGCGTGTCCCGGTTTTTCCATGGAGGACATATGAGTCTGCTTCTTCATTGATCATGATTCTCTTAACGGTTCTCATATGCTGCTTATCGATAGGCAGTTTTTCTTCTACAAGGTTCTCGATGAATTGGACTTGTTCCCGGGCAGAAATCCTAATGCTGCTGTCGAGCCAAAACTGGTCGATCCCCCCGGAGATATCATGATTGCCATAATCTATCAGGTTCACATATTGCTGCATATCTTCCGCCCCGATATCGCGGGCCATTGCTTGATAATACCAGATCACTGAATGCCTCATGGCTGAAGCCAGCGTATGATCTCTGTTCCAATCCTCAAATTCCCTGATTACACCATCCCACCGCTTCACTTCATATTCATCGCTTACCGCCTTTGTCTGTAAGCCGATTAATGCATTCGCCACTTTAAATGTCGATTCTGGAGTGTAGCGTACCTTACTTCTCTGTTTATCATAGATAAACACTTTATCATTTTTTAAGTTTTGGAGAACCATTGTACCTTCTGCACCATCGAAAGACTCCCCGATATCCAGTTTTTTCACCTTTTGATCGTTTGCACTTGCATGAATCGTACTCATGGAACCAGTGACTAGCAGGACAAGAATGAAACATAACGCTTTGATTTTCATTACACACTCTCCTTCAAGGCTGGATTGATCGATCATCAAAGTAATTTCCAAAAAATAGGTTGATAGCTAAAGTATACCTATTCCTGATAAAAAACGAAACCTAATTCTTGGAATCTAGCTAGATAGTATCGATCAAGGAGGAATTCAGTAGGTAGCTAATGAATATAAAAAGCAAACGATAGAAGGGGAGGAATCTATCATGGAGGTTAACCAAAGAAAAATAAATAGTATTGAAAAAGAAATTACATACACACATATTGAAAACGGAAATCCAGCAGTTTGTTTTATGTATTCAGGTGCGGGGTACACGTATGAGAAGCCGTTATTCTATTATTCGACGATGATCATGCTTCAAAATCAGTATGATGTCGTACATATTCATTACGCTTACGACCAGGATATTTTCAAGCATCCATTGGTAGATATCACAAAAGTGATCGTTAATGATATCAATCCCGTCATTACGGAGGTACTTCAAAATCATGAATATAAAGGAACAGTATTTCTAGGCAAATCACTTGGCACCATACCCATCATCAATGGAATCATGAAAAGTGAGCGGTTTATGAATGCCAAAGTGATATTGCTCACTCCGCTATTGAAGTTCGATTCGGTTTTTGAAGGATTATTGAGCAGTAATCATTCAGCACATATAGTTATAGGAGAAAAAGATCATCATTATATTCCAGCTAAAATTCAAGCGATTGAAAATAAAACGAATATAAGCATGGATAAAATCCCACATGCAAATCATTCATTGGATATTGAACCTTTCGATACTTCAAGGACGATTATCATGCTAGAAGGTGTAATGAATAGAATGGAAGAGTTTTTAAAAATATAGGTTAGCGAAATGCAAAAGGGATTCAATCCATGGATTGGTGGGGGAGAATGTTATAATAAGAGTATTGTAGTTTGGATTTAAGAAGGGAGAAAAGATGGAGGGTACCAATACAATTCATTCAATTGATGAATACATTATACAATTTCCCGAAGAAGTTCAGGAAATATTAAAAACGTTAAGAAAAGTCATAAAGGATGCAGCACCGGATGCAGAAGAAAAGATAAGCTATCAAATGCCTACCTTTGTTTTATATGGAAATCTGGTGCATTTCGCTGCCTATAAAAAACATCTAGGATTCTATCCAACTCCAAGCGCGATCTCTGCTTTTGAATCTGCTTTATCTGAATATAAATGTTCAAAAGGGGCCGTTCAGTTTCCGCTAAACAAGCCAATTCCTTATGAATTAATAACCGAGATGGTTAAATTTAGAGTGGAACAGAATAAAAAGAAAGCAGAAGGGAAATTGAAAAAGAAAAAATAACAAAAACTATTATCGGAATTCACCAAATATTTAACTATTGATTGTGAGATTCAAGAACGAAAGGGAAAGGTGGAAATATCATGTTCAAAAAATTATTCGGTAAAAAAGAGAGTGTGGAACAACTGCTTGCTCCTATTAATGGACAAGTAATAAATATTGAGGATGTTCCAGATCCGGTGTTTTCCGGTAAAATGATGGGGGACGGAATAGCAATTCTTCCTGAGGAGGGGTTGGTCGTATCTCCAATCGATGCAGAAGTAATCCAGGTTTTTCATACTAGACATGCGCTAGGCCTACGCACAAAGCATGGCATAGAATTGTTGATTCATATTGGATTGGAAACAGTTAACCTTAATGGTGAGGGATTTGAAGTCCACGTTGCAGAAGGGCAAAATGTAAAAGCAGGAGACAAGCTAGTTACATTTGATATCGATTTTCTAAAATCAAAAGCTCCAAGCATTGTAACTCCGATCGTTATCACGAATGGCGAGCTAGTTGAAAAACTGGAAAAAACAAATAGTACCCAGGCAAAAATTAAAGAAACACAGATTATGAGTGTTTATTTGAAATAACAAGAAAAGGCCATTAGACTTCAGGTGCCTTCTAGTACATGAAAAGCAGTCCTTGCTGGCGAGTGCCGGCAAGGACTGTTTTAATATAGCTGCAAGACTTCAGCACAGTGTACTAATCCAATTGCACATGTCCTAAATCACTATTAAATGATTTAAGATCGTTAATTAACTGGTTAATATTTTGGCTTGGACCGCTATCATATAGAGCATTTCTAAATCTTAAGAACTTGGTTCCCTTTTCTATTAAATTATTCAATAGCACATTTTCAGGGAATCTTAGTGTGGATTTCTTAGGAATATCATTCCATTCTTTGTTAGCTAAACCATGGTACCATGTGAATAATATAGCAGGATTCTTTTCTTTTAGCCTGTGCATTTGCCAACCCATAGAGCGTCCAGAAAAGCCGAAGTTGCCAATATCGGTATTTAAACAATCATACATTGCCTGTAAAATTGAAAACCAAATACCATCAACCTCATCCCAATCATAAAAGCTCGAGAGAAATTGATTTTGATAAGATATAATGACTGTGCCGTATAAGGAAGTTCCTTTTGAAGTAAATAACTGTTGATTTCCCAGTTGGTTAGCGCTTGAGTGATGGATTGGGATAAAATCTTCGTTAGCAAATAAATGTTTATTAACAATGGCATCATAACTATTTTTTGTTATATATGTTTGAATGGTAACCATTTATGAACCACCTATCCCATAGGGTAATGTTGTTTCCCATCTATTTTTTGAACTTGTGTTGCATTTGCAAAACGAGGATTGCGCTACTTGCATAATAGGGCATGGCTATTGGAGGACGAAATGATTGGGATCAATCCTGGTAAAACAACTGAAATCAGAAAATTTTCCGGATAATTCATGTTTTAATACTAATTTTCATATGCATGCCTCCTTAAAAGTAATTAATTTTAGTAAAGCATGGAATTATATAATTTTTATTTCAAAAAAGAGAAGAAGTGTTTTAGTTATGAAACCATCCGGTATACGAATTTCAATTTTTATGCACGATCCAATGTTGAAGTAGCAAGGGGAGAGGGATATACTTCTTGAAAATTTCTTAAGGTAAACTCCCAGGTTGTTTTAAAATTGAATCAGCCTGTTTAATATTTGAAATTCTAGTAGGTGAATTATGAATGTTCCCTGTGACTAAGGTTGTATCCGTTCAATGTGAATGCAATCACTGCTGCAAGCAGGATAATCGAAAAATGCAGCGAATAGTAGGTGAGTGAACAAATAAATCAAGTGAGGGTGATTGGATGGGAGTTCAAGCAGAAAAGATCTTTGTAAACTTGCCTGTTAAAGATTTGGATGCCTCAGTAGAATTTTTCACAAAGGTCGGCTTTGAGTTTAACGAGCAAATGACCAATGAAAATGCGACATGCATGGTTATCAGCGAGTCCATATATGTCATGTTATTGGTGGAAGACTACTTTAAAACGTTTACCAAGAAGGAGATCCCGGATTCTGCAGCGAGTACCGAAGCCATCGTCGCCCTTTCCGTTAAAAGTAAGGAAGAAGTCGATGAGATCGTGAATAGGGCACTGGATGTTGGCGGAAAGCCTTTTAACGAAGCCATTGATCATGGTTTCATGTATGGTTGGAGTTTTCTGGATATCGACGGACATTCTTGGGAAGTATTTTACATGGACGAAAGCGGATTTAACCAAAATTAAACCAAAAGCAAGGCACAATCCTTCACGAAGGACTGTGCCTTTTTTGTGTTAGTAAGCGATCTTAGCTGAAGTTTATAACAATACTTGGCTAATGTCTTTCCACTCATAAACCAATAGATTCAATTCAGCGCCAGCCATTTTGATTTTTTCGGTTTTAAGCAATTCAGCACCAAATGCCTCATAGAAGTATCGAGATTTATTGTCTTCAAGCACCTCCACGAATATTGTCTTAAATCCCAGTGCCTCGAATTTTAAAAATAACTCTTTGATGAGTTTCTTACCTATCCCCATTCTTTGAAAATTTTCGAGGATATATATAGCAGTTAAATCACCGGAATTCTCAACTTGATTCGTGTCCCTTTTCCCGCCATCTATAAATCCAACTATTTTTCCTTCATTATTTTCTGCGACATAAACATAATTACCATCTCTATTAATATTCTTTATCCATATGTCTTTCCTTTTCTCATAAGACAGATTATCTAAAAAATCACTCGGCATTATTTCTTTATAAGTAGTTCGCCAGCAATCCACATGGACTATTGCTATACCTTCCGCATCTGCAACCGATGCCTGTCTTATTAGCATATTAGTTCCTCCTTTTTTTTGGTTTGCTATATTTCCTATATTTTACTAATAATATCCATCTTGCAACTAATCGGCCTGATATATTCCAAGAATTAACTTTGTGTGTTACTATTTCCTATAGTTTGTTTAATGTGGAAGAAGGTATGAGATGAAACGGATTTTCCGTAGTAAAGTATTTTATTTAATAATCTTCTTGGTTACCTTGGGGGTTGTGCTGGTTTTTAACAATGACAAAGAACCGACTGAGAAATTAAGTGAAGATGAATTTTTTACAACTTTAGAGGATGGGAAAGTGACATTTTTAAAGGTGGAGTCACAAAATAGTGTTTATGAAATAAGAGGTCGGCTGGTAGGGTATGAAAAGGATCAATACTTTATCGCGTCTGTACCAAATAGTGGAATATCGCTAGACAGAATGATTAACGCCATAAGGGAACAGGATATAGGAAAAATTGAGTTTATCCCAGACACAGAGACAAGCGGATGGGTCACCCTTTTAACAACGACCATTCCGTTCATGATTATTTTTATGCTGTTTTTTGTCATTATATTATTTACAGTTGTAATAAAAAGATTGGGCCGTCCTAGATAATATAGGCTTGTTTGGAGTTTTCGTCGATATTTCTGTTTCAGAGATAAATCTATAGTTTTCGTTGATATATTCCCATTTTCGGAGATAAAACTATAGATTTCGTCGATATATTTCTAATTTCGCAGATAAAACTGTAAGTTTCGCCGATATTTCTGGTGAGTTGTGGATTCTGCAAAAAAAGGGATAAACATATAATTTGATATTGAAGATTGCAGAATAGTTTGATAGAATGAAATAAATGAAAAAGACTATGTGCAACTGGCGAAACACGGATAACCGTGAGGGAACACATAGTGTCGTAGCCGTTCGCCTGGGCAGAGGTAAGGGATTTTATCCCTTGCCTCTTTCTGTATATTAACAGATAGTGAATGTTTAAAGTCAGTATTTTGAAATTTCAAAACTATCATATTCAAAAGAGGAGCAAACAAAATGAGCACAATTCTTTTAGAAAAAGTGAAAACGATCAAGGCGTTAAATAATATTGCCGAAAGCGGACTGAATGTATTCAACAAAGGGGATTTTACGGTTGATAATGACAGTGAAAACCCTGATGCAATCGTTCTTCGCAGCTTTAACATGCATACTATGGAATTCGGCGATCAGTTAAAGGCAATCGCAAGGGCAGGGGCTGGAGTCAATAATATTCCGGTCGACAAATGCACCGAGCAGGGAATTGTCGTTTTCAATACACCAGGGGCTAACGCAAACGCTGTAAAAGAAATGGTGCTGACGACATTAATGGCTTCATCTCGTAACCTTTTTGCCGGTGTGGCTTGGACAAAGACGCTTGAAGGCGAAGGAGAACAAATTCCGAAGCTTGTTGAAGCAGGAAAGAAACAATTCGTTGGTAAGGAAATCAAGGGAAAAACACTTGGCGTAATCGGTTTAGGAGCGATCGGTGCACTTGTAGCGAATGATGCGCTTGATTTGGACATGGATGTCATTGGCTTTGACCCGTTCATCTCTGTTGATACAGCTTGGAACTTGTCACGCAATGTACAGCGCGCCATGACGATTGAAGAATTGTTTGCAGAATCTGATTATATTACAGTACACGTTCCATTAACTGACGACACAAGAGGAATGTTCAACCAAGAAACATTCAGCATCATGAAGCCGGGCGTACATATCTTGAATTTCTCACGCGGCGAGCTAGTGAATGAAGATGATATGCAAGCTGCACTTGAAAGCGGAAAAGTAGGCAAGTTCATTACAGACTTCCCGAATGAAAACGTGTTGAAAATGAAAAATGTCGTTCCAATTCCGCATCTTGGTGCCTCTACGCTAGAGTCAGAGGAAAACTGTGCCATCATGGCAGCTCGTCAGTTGAAGAGCTTTTTAGAAACAGGGAACATCAAGAACTCTGTGAATTTCCCGAACACTTCCATTCCTTATACAGGAAACCGTCGTGTGGCAACTTTCCACGAAAACGTTCCGAACATGGTTGGGCAAATCACGCTGGCTGTATCTGGCTTTAATTTGAACATCGCTGACATGGTTAACAGAAGCCGTGGGGGATATGCATATACGATCATCGACATTGACGGTGAAGTAAACGGCGATATCATTCCTGGCTTGGAAGAAAAAATCAAACAAATCGAAGGCATCGTTACAACTCGTATTATCTAATTGGAAACGGAAGAAAGATGATTAATAGTGAAAGCCTCAATTCCTTTAAGGAGTTGAGGCTTTTTTAGGCTTTGTGTATTAAACTGAAAGTCTGTCAGGGTTTCACCTCCGTTTTTTCTTCATAATGTACAAACAACATTAAGTAGAGTGCGAATAGAAGATGCAAATAAAGCGGAATATCCTTATCGTTTTGAATGGCAACAAATACGTAGATTCCATATAGCAATATAGGAATGGTTAAAAGGATTCTGAGCTTAGTCATATGCCACCCTCCCATTTACCCTCAAATATTAATACATCAAGCATTTGAGCCACTTGAAAATCCTTTTCTGCTGTTGCGTTTATAAAACTTGTACAATTATTTTCCCTCAGAACATCTGCTAATAATTGTAAATCCATTGTCATTTTTGCTGGTTTCATTGATTCATCCTCCTAATTAACCAAATATTCAGTCACTTCTATTAATACAATAGTATGAAGTACTGAGAAAATGCTGTCAATCTATATTCCATCTGTACTCATTTTAAGTTAATGGATTCATAATTTATCTACCAAAATAACTATCTCTTATAAATATCTACTTAGTGAGATAGGCAAAACGGTACCCAATAGGGGAAGCATTGCGATCAGCTGAACGCCAGGGAGCAACTTGTTGCGAACCTAAATCAATGTAACCTTAAATTCTCAGCCAACCTTTCAGTTCAATATGACTTTTGTTAATTTCCTCTAAGTAAAAGAATCGTCCCTATGAAATACAGAGACGATTCCTAATGTGAAACACCATTTCTACACAGAATGGATTACCCTATACTGTTCTTCCTCAAAAATTCTGATGCTGATGAAGGATATTCGATGTTAAAAAAGCTCCAACAGGAGGTAATTGCCCGGAATAGGCATTACCGCTAACAGGATATTCATTCAGAGCTATATCAGTAGTGGCAATCCATGATCCAGACTCACCTGCTTGCAGAGAGGGAGGCTTCATAAGAAAACGTCCTTGAAGAATGAAATGTCGAATCCTAATCTGGAAATCATCCATTATGGTCAAGTTGCCAGAGAATGTGGCATAGGGTGAATCAAATGCGATTTGTTTGGTGCTTTCATTCCATAATCCATTAATCGGAATGGGTCTGCCACGAAAATTAACCGTACCAACCACCCTATTATTTGTAATAGAGTCAATGATGAGTGTGCCCCAAATAATCGTCCTGCCAGCTATTGAAGAGTGGATACCCCAAACAGATGGGAATGGAAAGCTAATTGAAGCAGTTCCCTGTGAAGTTACCAATGCTATTCCCTCCCTTGAAGGTTGTTTATGTTCTGAGGAAGATTCCTTGTTTAAAGCAGTATATGCAGCACGAGCAGAATAATTTAATAAACAAAGGTGAAGTACTGCATCCCCTGCCTGAAGTTGCATTCCTGATGAGTTAACAGTACTGCTGGAAAAAAGGAATGAACGGGTCAGAGGAAGGAATGGAGGGAAATGAGGTATTTACGGCGAAAGTAATCTATAGAAATGTGTTGAAAATAGGAAGAGCATCAAGGTAACCATGTAAACGGATTTAAACTGCTAATGAACCGTTGTTGAAGCCAAAAGCATTAAGAAAGCAGCACTCTTGAAAAAAGAAATCGTAATAGATCGTAAAAAACATGAAGGAGTGACGGATATGCACAAAAGAGATTGTTCCAAATTGAAGTGTCATTGTTTCATCGTACCAAACTATATTCTTGAGAATTTGGCACAAAATGAAGTGGAAGAAGCACGGATCAGTTTAGCGAAAAGCCGTCAAGTGCGCAGGCGCAGAATTATGAAAGAATACGATATTGACGGTGTTGTCGCTTTAACGGATGCAGGATCTGGTCGTCAAGGTGAATCTGCCCGCCATGTTTATGATTGCAGGGGGGGAACGAAACTCCGGGAGAATGAGGCAAGAAAAGAAGGAGATCGATCAAGTGCAGATTCTGTTGTTAACGCTGCATATGATTATAGCGGAGTTGTGCGTGATTATTTCAAGGATGTCTTACACCGTAATTCAATTGATAACCAAGGCCTTGATCTCATTCTGAACGTTCATTATGGGAATAAATTCACGAATGCTTATTGGGACGGAGATGAAATGGTATTTGGTGATGGCGATGGGGTCATTTTTAGCAATTTTGCCAATTCACTCGATGTAATTGGCCATGAACTGACACATGGGGTTACGCAGTTCACAAGTGGATTGGAGTATGAAGGCCAGTCCGGGGCATTGAACGAACATCTTTCAGATGTGTTTGGAGTTGCCATAAAACAATTTCATTTAAAGCAAACAGCAGGTGATGCCGATTGGCTAATCGGAGCTGATATAATGGGACCAACACTCAAAGGGCAGGCCCTCCGTTCGATGAAAGCGCCAGGTACGGCATTTGACAATAAGTTAATGGGTAAAGATATTCAGCCTGATCATATGAAGAACTTCTATAAAGGAGAACGCGATAATCATGGTGTCCATATCAATAGCGGCATACCAAACAAGGCCTTTTATCTAGTATCGATGGAAATCGGAACAGACAAAGCGGCATTGATCTGGTTCAATGCGATGCAGAATCTATTTGCGACGGCGAATTTCAATCAATTCGTGCAAATTGTCATCAAGGCAGCGCAAAAACTTGTTGATAGCGGAGAAGTTACGAAAACAGCCATCAAGACAATTGAAAATGCTTTTAAAGCGGTTGGACTGCCTGAGTAGTCATATTCCATGAATAGGAGGCTCCATCTACCATGCATATCAAATTTAGCTGCATAGGGGGATTTGCCAACCTCGACTTGAATTTTCAGATCGATACAGAGAAATTACCGAAAGAGAAAAATGAGGAATTGCAGAACTTAATGAAGACAGCTGACTTACCCAATGCTAGCCAAAGTATAATGTCAGGAGCTAAAGCGCAAGGGTTCGACGCATTTTCATACCAGCTGGATATAGCCGATGAAAAGAAGAAGCAGTCTTACTCATTCACTGACATAACAGCTCCAGAGGAAGTAAGACCCTTATTGGATTATCTACGGAATTTAGCAATTGAAATAAAGATGGCAGAATAACCAAGAAAAAAGTCTATCATCACGATAGACTTTTTTTGTGTTCTTAAAATTTCACAAAAATGTCATTTCATTTCACTTTTATATGAATTTTGGCTGTTTGTTCGCTAAATGGACACATATTAACAAGAAAATAGCAATTTAGAACAGCAGATTTTAAAAGGAAATTCGCAAGTATAGACCTTTACTGGGATTTTGTAAAGAGTCAGCCAATCAAACAGGCGATGCAGTCACAAAAGGAAATCAATTTTGAAAGAGGTGAAATTAGCTGGATTTTACAAAAAAATCATAAAATAGGATAATAGTCGCATGGGGGTGAATGACATATCAAGAAATGAAAGTGACGATAGACGGAAATCAAAAAACCCCTAGGTGAGTACGTCCTGGAAGACATCACCTAAGGGCTTGCGAGCAGGAGTATACCTGCCTCTATATCCAGTATACTCCAAAAAATATGAATAGGGAAATGGGGAGTGAATGGAAGGATGATACGAAAAAACTATTTATTGAATAAGGAAACGGTGGGATTGATGGAGCGTTACGATTCCAATGGTGTGGAGATGTCCACGGTAGTGGAGGGAGAGAACACATTCCATGTTGCCCAATCGCGCCAGGAAATCCTGAATAACACGTTAAACTACTTTGGGTTGAATCTGGATGGCGGACTTGCAGCAGCCAAATCCGTGCTTGGCGGAAAATATAGGCTGCCAGTCTGCATAAACGCCCAGCAGGGAATGGTCTGGTTCTCCTCCCGCTCATTCCGGAAAAGAGGAGGAATCTGGTTTTCCTACATCCACATTCGTGACTTGGAGGAAATGAACGAAAAAGAAACGCTGGTCCACACAAGCTATGGACATTGCCTTCCTGTATCATTAAGCAAAAATCAGCTCGCCTTCAAAAGGGACCAAGCGTCCTATCTGCATACTACCTTCCATGAACGTTCATTGGGAAAAAAGACCTATTATTACGAACCGGGAAGCGGAATCACCTTTTGCAAAGAACCTGGGGAGGCCCATTACAAGGTGAAAGGGAAGGAATAATAAGATGAGATGAAAACCGCCGCATTGGCGGTCTTTTTTAGGATTAGATAAAGTGAGAGCGGGTTTTATTCAAGTAAACTCTAACTATAGAAATATAGTTATTGTAAAAAAAGAAATGATACATTATGATTAGTAAATAGTTAATATTTAGGAAAGGGAGTACGTATTTTGAAAAGATTATTTGCTATTTTACTATCTTTTGGTCTAGTATTGGGTCTCTCGTTTGGCGCGAATGATGTTGCCAGTGCCAAAACAAAGGTGAAGACGTATAAAAACTGTACAGCATTGAATAAAGACTACAAAGGAGGCGTAGCTCGTACATCTTCCGTTAAAAATAAAGGAGGAAAAACGAAATACAAGCCTCACGTTTCAAAGGCGCTTTATGATGCCAATAAAAAAAGCGATCGTGACAAAGACTTGATCGCTTGTGAAAAATAAGAATTATTCTGAGGGACCTTTTATAGGAAGGTCTCTTTAATTTGTAGATAAAAGGTGTTCCATCTGAATTATTAAACAAAGTTGATTGGAACGGAAGGTGAGAGACTCCTTCGGAAAGCGAGTGCCTGGAGAGGAAGGTTCATTTTTGTACAAAACTAAAAAAACGGAAGCTAAAGCCTATACAGGTCTTTAGCTTTTTTCTCGTGGGTTATCTTTCAAACCGTCCAAAATGTGTATTTTCCCGATTTATAAGTGCATCCCCAAGATTAATTCTGCTCATAAGTCTTTCATGGTCCGAAGGAAAACGTTCTTTAATGTTTGCAACTCCCTCTATTGTTGGGATATTACCATTAGGCATAGGACGTTCTTCTCTTTGAAATCCGGGGTTCAAACTATCATTAATCATTACGGGTCTTTCAATGGTATCGTTATCATCATTATTAGTAGTGGGATTATTAGTTGGGTCTCTATCTACATTATTAAATGGATCATTGTTAGTATCTTGTGGCATATATTTCACTCCTTCGCTTATATTATCCTCTGATAGCGTTAATCTATTCGCACGCTGTACTTATCCTTTTTTATATAGTAACAACAATCCTGAATTTTCTAATCAGCAACAACTTGAATTTATCAACAAGTACGAAGGGTCAAAAAAAACTTCTAAATATTATGATTGACTTACATTTTAATTTGTCTTACAATTTCAATGTAAATAGTCAAAACATTCAATTAAATGGAAGGGGAGCTTTTTTAACATTTTTGATTCACTTCAACATGAAGCATGACAACATAAACAGCATCGTAAACTTTATGTCAGTTTCAGAAATGACATAAAGCTCTGTCATAATTTCAATAACTGTTTGTCCAGAGTTATCAAAGTATTAATGCTTTAGAAAAAATGAAAGCGAATACATACTCTTTGGGATGGAGTGAATAACATGAAAAATCAATCAAATCTTGCTGAATCCACTGTGATTGTTCCTGAGGTCGTAAGTAAGAAACCAAATTTCATCACGAAGTTTAAAACATCCTATGGTCCGGGGATCCTTGCCGTGTTGACGTGGCTTGGAGCCGGGGATCTGGTGACTTCTTCTGTTGCCGGGGCAGATTATGGATATAGTTTAATGTGGATTTTAGCACTGTCATTAATCCTTCGTTTTCTAATCGTTAATGTTATTGCCCGGTTCCAGCTTTGTAACACAGAGGGGTTAACCATACTTGAAGGATATGGACGTATCCACCCATTTTTCGGTTACTTTATGTTTGGTTATGCATTAATCATGGGTCATCTTTTTAATGCCTATATGATTAAGGGAGCGGGAGAGGTATTATCGACCCTATTCCAAGTTAATCAGCCATTCTTAGCTTCAATGGTAGTTGTAGGATTAGTTTTTATGCTTATTGGCAGGAATATTTATAATAGAATCGAAAGTGTAATGAAAGTGCTTTTGGCATTATTGACGATTGCTTTCTTGTTCCTCGCCATTCAGGCTACACCGGATGTGGGGCAAATCATTAAAGGAACAGTTGGGTTTAGCATTCCAAGTGATACTGGCGTTCATGGAGCATTATTGGTAGCAGTTTCAATTATCGGTGCAGTGGCAGGATCGATTTCGAACTTTGTTCATCCATATTTCATGAGGGAAAAGGGCTGGACGAAACCGAGTCATCTAAAGGTTCAAAGAAATGATTTGCTGTTTGCCATAGGAGTTTGCATTGTAATCAACTTGGCCATTTGGGTTGTTGGGGCAGAAATTTTAAAACCGAATGGAATTCATGTGGAAACGATTGATGACTTGGCAATGGCATTACAAATGTCGTTAGGAAAATTTGGCTGGTACATTTTCTATCTCGGTGTTTTTGGGGTATTATTCGCGAGTGTAGTAGGCAAGTCAACTGGTTTTCCAAGATTGATTGTAGATGCCTTTTACGTAATAAATAAGGATCGTCGTGAAAAGTACAATGGTAAATATGAAAAAGATCCAATGTATAAATGGGTTATGATTTTTGTATTGGTCACCCCAATCATTTGGTCCATTCCCGGCATGCCTGGTTTCATTGCATTGACGATTGGCGTTAATGCAATAAACATAATCGGTTTTCCGGTAATCGCAATTGGCATGCTGGTGCTATCAAATAAAAAAAGCTTGATGGGGAAATATAAAAACAATTGGTTCGAAAATATCATTCTATCCTTAGCTTCCGTTTTAGCGGTTTGGTCTGCCGTTCAATTAGCTACTACCTTTTTTTAAATAATGGTAGATTATAGATAGAGGCGTAAAACATAAAGGTTATGTCGACTTTTGATCCCGACGGGGTCCAACTTTATTGGAAGTGAGGTATCAGTGATGAAACCGAAAGTAATTGTTTATAAGAAAGTGGATCAGGAAGTGCTGCAATATATTCGAGAGACTTGTGATGTTGTTTATTTTGAAGGCCTTGACTCACGAAATCACTCTGAATTCCTACAAGAGCTGAAGAACGCACAAGGTATATTAGGGTCAGGATTAAAGGTGGATAAAGCTTTACTGGATCAAGCACCGCAATTAAAAATCGTCTGTAATTCATCGGTTGGATACGACAATTTGGATGTAACCGAGCTGTCCAATCGCGGAATCATGGCTACGAACACTCCCGAGGTATTGAATGAGACAGTCGCAGATACGATCATGGGCTTGATGCTGTCCACAGCAAGAAGAATGCCAGAGCTGGATCAAATGGTAAAGTCAGGGCAATGGACATCGAACATCGGAGAAAAATCGTTTGGGTTGGACGTGCATCATAAAGTATTAGGCATAATCGGCATGGGCGGAATAGGCTCTGCCGTTTCGAAAAGGGCTCGTTTTGGATTCGATATGAACATCTTATATCACAACAGATCCAGAAATGAAGAAGCGGAACAAAAGTATGGAGCTACATACTGTTCTCTGGAAGATCTGTTAAAGCAATCTGATTTTGTCTGCTTGATGACACCGCTAACTCCACAAACTGAAAAAATGATGGGGGAAAAAGAATTCAAGCTCATGAAAGGGTCCGCGATCTTCATCAATTGTTCAAGAGGGAAAACGGTGGATGAAGAAGCCTTGATCACTGCGCTTAAGACTGGTGAAATTCATGCGGCAGGACTGGATGTCTTTGTACAGGAGCCCGTCAAGGAGGACAATCCTCTGCTTTCCATGAAGAATGTCGTCACTTTGCCTCATATCGGTTCCGCAACATATGAAACCCGCAAGAAAATGGCGATGCTGGCAGCAACCAACCTTGTAGCAGGATTACAGGGAGAAACTCCGCCTACCTTGATCAAATCTGGGGTAAAGGTAAAGTGATCTTTTAGACAACATTTATAAATTAAGCTGGATAGCCTTATTTGGGGCTATCCATTTTTTTGATCTCGCATTATTCAATATTTTTACTTATTCTGCAAAACAAAAAAGCCCTCACTATAAAGGAGGGCTTTTATATGTTATTCAACTACTTCAGCCATTCCATCAATCAATCTTAATTACGGCTCAGCCCTGAAAAACCTGGGTTTGTCATCTCGTAAGGATAACTTGTAATCGGAAGGTTTTCAACTGCATGCAATGTTTGGATACCTTACTATGCATGCACTGGTACTTGTTATATCTTTCTCAATACGTACGGTATGATTTATATGGATATAGTTTATGCTACGTCTGATTGTTTAATGGAATCAACGTAATGGTTTGCTTTCTTCTGGTCAAATTCTCCTTCCCACTTCGACATGACAATCGCCGCCAATGAGTTCCCCACGACATTAACCGCTGATCTTCCCATATCCAAAATTCGATCGATACCGGCAATGAACGCAACACCTTCCACCGGCAGTCCCATCGAACCAAGAGTTGTTAAAACAACAACAAATGACGCCCCCGGAACGCCAGCCATTCCTTTTGACGTTAACATCAATACTAGTAACAAAGTAATCTGTTGTGTAATGGATAGATCAATTCCATACATTTGTGCTACGAAAAGTGAAGCAAGTGCTTGGTAAATCGATGAGCCATCTAGATTAAACGTATAGCCTGTTGGAATAACAAAAGAAGTAATGGATTTCGGGCAGCCAAACTTCTCCATTTTATCCATAAGCCTTGGTAATACCGACTCTGAACTTGCTGTTGTAAAGGCCAAAATCAGTTCATCCTTTAACACTTTCAGGATAACAAAAATGCTTGTCCCAGACATTTTCGCTATAATTCCAAGAATGACGAACACGAAGAATACCATCGTCACATAAACAGCAACTACCAGGTTCCCTAAAGGAATTAATGTTGCGATACCAAATTTTGCAACGGTTACACCAATGAGTGCAAACACACCAAAAGGGGCAAATTTCATGACTAGATTCGTCACCCAAAACATAACTTCCAACACACCTTCAAAGAATCCAAGAATAGGCTTTCCTTTTTCGCCTATCGCAGCCACACCTAAGCCGAATAAAACAGAAAAGAAGATAATCGGTAATAAATCCGCTTGAGCCATTGATTCAAATACATTTTGAGGAACAATATGAGAAATTGTTTCACCAAAGCCACTGCTTCCAGCCGTCTTTGTTGTTTCTTCATATTTTGAAATATCACTTTTTTCAAGACTGCTTGTATCTAAGCCAGCCCCCGGATGGAACAAGTTTGCCGCCAGTAATCCAAGAACAATGGCAATTGTAGTGACAATCTCGAAATAAAGAAGGGTCTTCCCGCCTAATTTCCCTAGTTTTTTAATATCGCCGACTCCCGCTATTGAAACCACTAATGCAGCCATGACGATCGGGATGACAATCATTTTAATTAAATGAATGAAAATATCGCCGATAGGTACCATAATGGCCATGGCTGCTTCATTACCATGGAATAAAGCACCGACAACGATACCTAGTACAAGTGCAATGAAAATTTGAGTAGCTAAGCCAAACTTTTTCATTTAAATTCCCCCTTTTATATTGTTAACGCTTTCAATTTTTAGATTATTTTAAGTTTATGATCATCCTACCGGAACCTACTGAAACCTACTGATATTTACAAGTGATAGAAAAAATAAAAATTTCAGTTAAAAGCCCTCTCTCTTTTTAATCATTTCATGTGTTATGTTTTTATAAAGTGACTGGGGAGGGACCGTGTTGAAAAAGAGTATAAGGATATTATTATTGATTATGATTGCGGTGCCTCTTGCGGGTGAATTCAAGTTTTATCCATTCGACGGTACATTCAGAGTCAGTTTGGGAACTCCCGTCTTTTTCTTGTTTTTGCTATGGGGGAGGGGGATCCACCCGATTATTGCAGGTATTTTAACGGGGATGAGTGTGTTTGTTTTTCGTTTTTCAATGGCTGTCGGAATACGGGACATATCTGTTGAGGAAGCGATGTATCTTCATTTTCCCGCCTTTTTCTATTATTTCATCTACGCGTTCGCATTTCATAAGACTAAATTGAACGAACGCCACGATCAGCCTTTAATGGTCGGGCTTTTAGGGGTATTGATCGAGCTTTTTGCAAGTGTATCGGAAATGGCGATCCGTTCCTTCTTGGCGAATCAGGACACACCCTTGCTAGCCATTGACCAACTCGTTTTAATCGCCTTTATTCGAAGCTTTTTCGTCCTCAGCTTTTTTAATATATTAAAGCTGAGAGAAGCAAAGTTCGCAGAAGCGGAGCAGCGCATGCAAAAGGAACAAATGCTGCTTTTCATTTCAAGTTTGTATGAAGAATCGGTTCAACTGAAGAAAACGATGCAAAATGCGGAAGAAATCACCCGCACTTGTTATGACTTTTACCGTCGGTTAAAATCAGAGGGTAATAATGGAAGCGATCCGCAAACTGCGTTGCAGATTGCAGGTCTCGTGCATGAGGTCAAAAAAGATAACCAGCGGATTTATGCGGGGCTGTCGGAACTCATGTCTTCCGAAAACCTGCAGGAATATATGAATATCGAAGAGCTTGGTAACATCATGATCGTGTCCAATAGACGATATGCAGAGTCCCTTCGCAAAGATATTTCATTTTCCTTGCATATAGATGGTGACCATCCGCCCTACCATGTATATATGGTATTATCATTAATAAATAATTTATTGGCCAATGCAGTGGAAGCCATTAAAGAAGAGGGATACGTATCTCTGCATGTGAAAAGGAAAGATCAATTCGTGGAGTTTTACATCAGTGACAATGGCCCCGGCATTGCACCGAAGCAGAAGGAAGTCATTTTTACAGCAGGATATACAAAGAAATTCGATGCGGCGGGAAACCCTTCGACGGGAATCGGTTTATCGTATGTGAAACAAACTGTTGAAAAATTTGGAGGACATATCAGGCTAATGGATAACTATAAAGAAACCGTATTCATCGTTGGACTTCCGATTGATGCGATTATGGAGAAAGGGTTAACGAGATGAATTATTTCATTATAGATGACGATCCTGCCATTCGAGGAATGCTGACAGAGATGATTGAAGATGAAGATTTAGGCAAAGTGGTGGGAGAAGCGGAAGACGGATCGATAGTGAATAATGGCTTGCTGTTTTTAAAGAAAGCAGACGTTGTCTTAATTGATTTGCTCATGCCAATAAGGGACGGAATTGAAACGATCAGGGCTCTTGCTGATGGATTTCAAGGAAAGTTCGTGATGATTTCGCAAGTGGAATCGAAGGAACTGATTGGAGAGGCATATAGATTAGGGGCGGAATACTACATTACAAAACCGCTGAACCAAGTTGAAATTTCATGCATATTAAACAAAGTGAACGAGCGAATACTGGTGGATCAATCGATCCAGGGCATTCAAAAATCGTTGAACGTGTTTACGGGACGCCCGAAGTCTTCGAAAAAAGTGTCCTCCTTTCATACAAAAAATATCATGGAAGCCGGACGTTCCTTAATTTCTGATTTAGGTATGATTGGCGAAGGGGGAAGCGAGGATTTACTAAACATTTTAGGGTTCCTCCAAAATGAAAAGCAAAGGCTCGGTCCAGCCTATACGTTTCCATATTTAAAGGAAATTTTTGCTAGGATTGCTGCTGAAAAGCTGGGAGATCAAGCGAAAGAGGCCGAAATCCAGAAAGAAATGAAAGCCTCTGAGCAGCGTGTCCGCCGTGCTCTTAATCAGGCCCTCATCCATATCGCTTCATTAGGATTGACGGATTATATGAATCCAAAATTCGAAGCCTATTCATCCACATTTTTTGATTTCTCGGAAGTCCGCAAAAAAATGCTGGAGCTAGAAGACAAAAGCAAAAAAGTAAGCAGCCAGAGCCGTAATAACATGAAAAAGTTTATCCAAGTGCTGTTTATGGAAGCAAGACAGATGATGAAATAATAAACTGGAAACACAAGTTGAATAGATTGAAAATTCACAAAAACATTTTCGTATTATTCAATTGAAGAAACAAAAAGACAAATCCGTTTTATATGGATTTGTCTTTATCGCCTTTTTCTTCGCATTTTTATAAACAGTACGACTTTCTTTCAAATCTACAGAAAAAAAAAAAAGTTCATTCGTTTTCTAATAGTTGATTAATTCCATCGCTCTAACTTTGGGATGCCTCTAGTGAAAAACTTAGCAATAAATTTAGGCATTTTCATATTTTCCATCATATGATTTTGAACAAATTTTTGCATTTCTATCGCAGTAATATTTTGAGTGAAGTCACCATTTATATAACAATGACTGCAATATTTAGTACTTTTACTACCGTCTTTTTCAGTTCCTCCACCTAATTCATCCTTAGATAGCGGCATTCCACAACTTTGACATGCTTTATATTTTTTCATTATAAATTCTCCTGCAAAAAGTTTTATTCTAAACATTATCTAACAAACAATATTAAGTCAAGACAATATCACATGTCATCGTTACAACGAATCAACCGTTAATGTGAGTGTTGCAGCAAAAACAGGACTAGGCTTTCGAGATGAAAATATTCATAAAAAAATAACCAGTCAAGCTACTTGCTCAAATGGTTACTGACTTTAAATGTTAAATTAGAGTTTAAAATGACGATTCATTATGGCAACTGTTATGAAATATACATTGATATAATTCAGTAGTTATGATAAATTAGTATAGAAACACATTTAATTATATACGAAAATAGTTTACCCCTTACTATAAGTATAAGGTAAAACTCACCTCTAGTCAACCCCTAATTTCTCATTTTTTAAAGGAGTGTCTGTTATGACCAATGAAATTCGGCAGGAGCAAGAACGTTTGGATGAGGTGATAGAAACAATCACGAAACAAATCAGCAAAATAGAAGGAGAGACTTCACAGCGCAGAAAAGAAGTTGTTAATATCCGTAAACATTTCTGGGATGACCTCAAGGTTAATATCGATACTTTCGATGATTACCTCGAGACGATCATTGGCTTAAGGCAGCAGGCTCAAGACTTGTCACAAAGCGAAGGCGCACATAGATATTCCTTCAAGAGGTTGTCAACACTGCGCCGCATGCAGGAAGTGCCTTATTTCGGTCGGATCGATGTCACTGAAGAAGGGTCATCCCTTACGGAACAAATTTATATTGGGACCTCCACTCTTACTGATACAACAGGAGAAAACTTCATTATCTACGATTGGAGGGCTCCGATTTCGAGTGTTTATTATGACTATCCTCCTGGTCCCGTAGAATACTCCACTCCCGGTGGCATAATTCGGGGGATGCTGGAGAACAAGTGGCAATACATGATCAAGGGAGGCGTTATCGAATCAATGTTCGATACGAGTCTCACCATTGGAGATGAGATACTGCAGCAGGTGCTTGGCAAGGGAACGGATAAGCATATGCACAGTATTGTTGCCACCATTCAACGGGAGCAAAATAGGATCATCCGGAACGATCGCGGACGTCTGCTCATTGTTCAAGGTGCAGCTGGCAGCGGCAAGACATCAGCTGCCCTTCAACGGATCGCTTACCTGCTCTACAAGAATCGAGAAAGGCTGAAAGCGGATCAAATCATTCTATTCTCTCCTAACTCTATGTTTAATAACTATGTATCCAATGTGTTACCTGAACTTGGCGAAGAGAATATGCAGCAGGTAACATTCCAGGAATACCTGGATCATCGTCTGACTGACTCGTTTCAAGTTGAGGATCCTTATGAGCAATTAGAATTTTTGTTGACTGCAGCGGATGATCCTTCCTATAGCACTAGGACAGCGAGTATCCAATTTAAGGCATCGATTCGCTTCTTTGAAATCATCAAAACATACAGACAATCATTGGAGCAATCTGGAATGATCTTTAGAGGGGTAAAGTTCCGAGGGGAAACGCTCGTCTCGGCCAAACAAATCTCGGAAAGATTTTATAACACAGACACCACACTAAGGTTTCACAATAGGATTGAAAAATTGAAAGAGTGGTTATGTGAGATGCTTGATGAAACGGAAAAGTCCGAGTTGGAAAAACCATGGGTCCAGGAGGAAATCGAGTATCTTAGCAAAGAGGACTATCAAAAGGTATACACCTACTTAGAGAAAAAACGCGGTCTTAATGAAGATTCATTTGACGATTATGAGATAGAAAATAAAATGCTTGCGCGAATGATTGTTCGAAAGAAATTGAAGACGTTGCGCAAACGGATAAAAGCACTTCATTTTATCAATATTAAGGGAATATACAAGCAACTTTTTGACGAACAAATAATGATCGAACTGTGGAATGAGGGTGAAACACCTGCCGAAATGGAAATTTGCTTATCAACGCAAAAAATGCTGGACGAAGGTAAATTGTATTACGAAGACGCGACTCCGTTTTTGCTGCTGAAGGAGTTAATACAAGGGTTTCAGACGAATACCGCTATAAAATACGTGCTTGTCGACGAAGCACAAGATTATTCCCCGTTTCAATTCGAGTTTTTGAAACGGTTGTTTCCTTCAGCAAGGATGACCGTGCTCGGTGACTTTAACCAAGCAATATTTGCTCATGCCAGCGAACGGGTGGATTTCCAGACTCTTACCAGTTTATACGGGATAGATGAAACCGAGAGTATAACCTTGGATCAAAGCTACAGATCCACAAAGCAGATTATAGAATTCACACGTGAACTAGTTCCTGAAGGCCATCGAATTAAGGCATTCGAACGTGAAGGCGAGAAGCCTGTGCTGACTCAAGTGTCCAGCCGTGATGAATTGCACCGTAAAATTCTGTCTAAAGTTAAAGACTTTCAAAGCCGCGAGTACAATACAATCGCAATAATCTGTAAATCTGCTGCCGAAAGTGCCGCTGCATACGATGCCCTTAGTGTACACGGTGAAATTAAACTCGTACAGAAAGGCACAAATGAATATGAACAGGGTGTTGTTGTTATTCCGGCTTATTTGGCCAAGGGTATCGAATTTGATGCTGTCATCATTTATGATGCATCTGTGCAAACATATGGAGATGAGAGCCTGCGTAGATTGTTCTATACCGCATGCACCAGGGCAATGCATGACTTACAAATATATACTGTTGGCGAACCAAGTCCTTTCTTGCACGATGCAACGAAGAGCTTACTTCTGACTTTGGAATAACAAAGTGGAACTTTTCAGGTTTATCTGAATGGATTAAGTATTAGTGGTGCTTCCTTTTTTCTCCTTTAATTTTATTATTCTTTTATCAAATACTATAAAAGAATCTTTAGAAAAGGAGGAGATGAATTGAAAAACGAGAAAGAACAGGTGGAAACGGGAGGAAGCCAGGCGACTGGTGAATCAACAACTCAATCAGTTAATGATGGTCATTATCATTATCCAGGGCCCATGGAAGAAGGCTATAGCGGAAATACAGGAAGAGCAGTACAGCCTGCCGGGAAAAAAGATCCTGACGTTCCTCAAAACAAAGACACATTTAATTACACTCGTAATTTAAAGTAGCTCCGTCCCACATTGTAGGTGTTTAAGGACATTACATGATAGGATTTCATGGATATACAAATTCCATATTAGAAATATGGAAAACAGATTTTGAAACCTGTGTAGAATTTAGTTCTATGCAGGTTTTTTATTGGGGTAATTTTTATAAGTTCCTGATTGCAGGAAGACATTCACAGAAAGAAACCACCTCGTTTTTAATTTATAACAGTCGGACATAATATACTTGGAGGTGAAGGAAATGAGTAAAAAGACAGGAAGAGGTCGCATCGCACCAAGTGTTAACCCGCAGGGACATGGAAAAGATGTGGAATTCTCCACAGAGCCAAAAAGCGAGCTTGAAAACAAGGCAAAAAAGTCCAATACAAAATAAGCGTATTGGTCAAAATTATGGTCATACTTTATAAAGAATGCCCTTCTCTTAATGGAGAGGGGCTTTTATAATCTAAAAGAAGGCTCAATCTGCAGATGATTGAATATCCAACCCTATTTCGTATCACTCCTCGTTTTTTGTCGATGAATCATACGTTTTTGAAGAAGTGGAATGTGAAAGAATAGAAGGCTGTAGTTACCGTTAAAAAAATACCAAATACATATACCGCTATGCTAATATGAAAGACTGAGCTTAAAAAATGGAGAGGAGTTACATATGAAAATAAATCGATTAATAGCGAACAATATAAACCATTTAGATTCATCACTGCCAGACGACCAATCATTAGGAATTGCTGGATTATCAGGTTCCGGGAAGACGACTTTTTGTCAAACCATTGGTGAAGAATCCAAGAAGCGTCTCGTTTCCTTATTGCCGAAGTCTGAATATCAGTATTTATTTCCTAATATTATGGAAACCAACTTCAGTGCCATCAAGATGGAGGAAATGCCGCTGGTCCTTTTTCTCGGCAAATCATCCATTTCAGCCAATCCCCGTTCGACCATTGGCACACATACTGGTGTGTTTAAAGAGATTCGTGTTTGTCTTGCAGAAAAATTCAATCTTTCTCCGGAAGTTTTTTCATTTAATAATGCCTTAGGCTGGTGCCCCACTTGTAAAGGACGCGGTACGACGAAAAATGTCGAATGTCCAAAGTGTGAGGGGAAGCGCTACAATCCAGAAGTCGAGCAATATACCATCGAATTATTAGATCGCCCGCATACTATTTCCGATATTAACAACTTAAGCATCGAAACGATCCTTTCACTCTCAGAGACCTTACATATTAGTGAAGCTAAACAGCATATTCTCCAAAATATAATCAATATGAATATTGGTTATTTAGGCTTGAATCGTATTATGGGGACAGTGTCTGGGGGAGAATTAACCCGGCTTTATTTAGCCGAATTCATGGCAACAAGTGAAAATACCGTTATCATCATCGATGAAATCTCCGTCGGTCTTGATCATCAAACCCTTTTGGAAATTTTGGAACAGATTAAGCAATTAGGTTATAAAAATCAAATTTGGCTCATTGATCACTCAGACACGGTGCTGGATAGCACTGATGACCAATTGTTCTTTGGACCCGGCAGCGGAAAATATGGCGGGAAAATCGTTGAGGAATCACCGCGGCCCAAACCAATCAGCTGGGAACGAAATGAAGCAGCACCAACGGAATACTATCAATTTCAGGATCTTTACTGCCGTAATATTCAAATGGAAGAAATTCGGATTCCCAAGAATAGACTCGTTACCTTTTCGGGTGAGTCAGGCTGCGGTAAATCTACACTAGTCAATGAATGTATCTCCAAAGATTTTCAGAAGCGGTATCCAAAGGATAAGCTGGTCATGGTCGGGCAGGATCGAAACAAATCGATTACAAGTCGTTCAACCGTTGTGACGTTTCTTGATATTAAAAAGAAGCTAACCAAATACAGTGATGAAATTGATGATATTTTTCAGCGTTCGATCGAAGATATCATTGAAGAATTGCCAAAAGAAGACATCGCTCATAAACGCTTGAGCTTATTGATCAAACTTGGGCTTGGTTATTTGACGTTAGAAAGAAAAACACAAACACTATCGACGGGTGAATTTCAATGTGTCCACTTAGTTTCCGAGCTGTTTGCGAAGACAAGAAACCCGCACACGCTTTTCATTTTTGACGAGCCTTCAAAAGGGTTATCGCAAAATATTTTAAATCAATTCATTGATAGTGTCAGGGTCATTCTGGAGGATGAATCCGTCTCCATCATCATGATTGAACATAATGCCTATATGCTGGAAAGTTCGGATTATATAGTGGATTTTGGCAAAAGACAGCTAACACCTGTCCAGCATCTTGATGTTGTCAGTCATGATGATTATTACAGTCACAAAAGCAATGACGATCGAGTGGAGCCATTGCAAATCTCTTCCACACTTCGGTCAAAAAATAGCATCAATTATTTACAGGAAAATCATCTGGACTATTTCAAAAACGCAGAGAACGTCTATAAGGGCGGCATTTTAAAAAGCTTATCACCAATCGCTCGTGTGATTTATGGGGAGTACGAGTCAGACATGATTGCACCTGTCATCGCCATCGACCTTGAACGGCACTTGTACAGTCAATTTACGTTTCTTTATGAATTGGGAGGAATGATCAACCATATAGTGGCTGCACATCCGACCAATAAGGATACAAGAAGCTTTGATTTCTATTCTGCAGAAAATCATTGTCCAAGCTGTTCGGGGCGCCGGGTCATTGAAAAATTCGACATTGATGTAGTCATACAAGACAAAAACGTGCCATTCTGGGATGGTTTATTACATCCAGACGTGATGGAAGTATTAAAATATTATCAACATTCAAAGCTGCAATTCCTGTTTGATGAGATCAAGAATGAACTCGGTCACGACATTAGTAAAAGCTATAATGAGATGACAGATGCCGAAAAGCACACCTTCTTATATGGGTATTGGGAAAAGTCCTTTTACGATAAAGCAGGCAAGGCATCGCGAATTTGGGAAGGATTCAATTTCATCATAGGGCGTTATATCTTCGTATCGAAATCAATCATTAAAGAGCAGATGAAAGAAACAAAAGAGATGATCGACTGTCCTGTCTGTCAAGGAACGGTCCTGAACCATCATAAAAAACTGATGTTTGGTGATACGGACATTCGCGAGCTCATCCAACAGCCGATTGATCAAGTCATCAAAATTGTAGGGAAGCTGCCGGAACTGGAAAAACTAAAAGCGATTGTGGGCGGCGATATCGCACTTACTGATGATGTCTCATTCCTTCCACGTGAAACAAAAGCGGCGTTAAAAATGCTCGAACTCGAACTAGCAAGCTTCGTCGGGTATGAAGTGGTTTTACAAAATACCCAGCCATTCTGGGGCAGCATTAAAGGCAATGTCGAAGCAATCAGCAGTAAAAATCAGATTACCATCTGTGACTTTGCCAATATTAACGAAACAAGAGAAACCATTATTGATAAATATTTCACCAATGGCAAATACAAAAAACTAACCTATGTCTATGAAGCATTCGGCTACAAAAAAATCGTCACCCAAATCAATAAAATTAAAGCAAGTCATAAATGCCCATTCTGTAATGGCAAGAAAGTCATTTCAGAAGACAACATCCATGACGGTGTGTATAAATTAACGATCCCTTGTGTGAGCTGTCATGCCAGTGGCATCGATGATGAAGGGCGTAAAGAAATCGTCGAAAGCATCGACGTGCAGACCTGGCTGACAGGGAAAGTGAAGGATGTCGTGGCTGAAAGTGAACGTACCGAGGCCGTTGCCGATATCCCCATATTCGCCCGGATTCGTGAATTGAACAAACGAGACATGATGGCGGTTTATCAATGCCTTGACCAGAAAAAATAAAATAAAAGTCCGCCGATAATGGCGGACTTTTATTTTGCGGACATAAGGGGTTAAGAGTCCGAATAGTGAGGTGAAGGTCGAAAAAAATTCGCGAACGGTCGTATATAGTGCAGGGTAGGTCGAATACTATGCCGGGTAGGTCGGATACTGAGCGTGAACGGTCGGATACTATGTGGTTTAGGTCGAATAATGTGCGTGAACGGTCGAATTCTATGTGGTTTAGGTTGATAAACTGCGTCATTGACCCAAAACAGTGCAGACAGTCGGCGGAAAGTGATTTAAAACAAAGTTGATTGGAACGGAAGGTGCGAGACTCCTGCGGGAAAAGCGTGTCCAAGGGAGACCCCGCAGGCGCAAAGGCGCCGAGGAGGCTCCCGGACCGCCCGCGGAAAGCGAGTGCCTGGAGTGGAAATCAACGGTCAATTTTAAAAACCTAAAAAACCTTAGACAAACTAAAAGTCCGCCGTAAATGGCGGACTTTTTTTATATGAGTGTTATTTTGCAGAATGATCTTCATGATAAACGGGAAGTGTTACTGAAATCGTTGTTCCCTTATTCAAAGCGCTTGTTATATGAAGTGTACCTTTCATCGTTTGGATGGTCTTAACAGCCACCATTGATCCTAACCCAGTTCCTTTTTCTTTGGAACTGTAATAAGGCTCGCCAAAACGATTTATTTGTTCTTTGTTCATTCCCACCCCGTTGTCACTGATTTCGATAATGATATCGAAATTATTTACATAGGAAACAATACTAAGCTCCCCGCCGTTTGGCATTGCCTCTATACCATTCTTGATGAGGTTTAGGAAGCATTGCTTGAAATGTTGAATATTCCCCCGGGTAATGCCTGGAGTCAACTGATTAGATATAGTAACTAAATTCATGCTAGCCAATGGTTTGATCATTTCAATTACATACCCTATTTCACGGTTAATTGAAATATTATCCACTTTCTCAAGTGCAGGTTTTGCAAATGCTAAATATTCACTAATAATGGCTTCTGCACTATTAAGCTCCCTGACAACATGCTCTATATATTGTTCTTTTACTCCCTGAGTGAGATCAGGAGTCTTCAGCAGTTGAACAAATCCTTTCACAACCGTTAAAGGATTTCTAACTTCATGTGAGATGCTAGCTGCAAGCTGACTGACTACCTCCATTTTTTCAAGCCTTATCATTTGCGTCCGGATTAAAATGGCATCTTTTAAAATTTCCATTATATATACAGCTAAACCGATAATGAAAGGAGGGAGGATGATAAAGTAAAATAAATACGCCTCCGTTATTCGAAAGTAATCAGACATAGCGAGTGAAATAAAGCTGGTTAGGATTCCTAGAAACAATATTAATAGTATGGAGCTATTTAGCTTATTTTTTCGATTGAAATTTTTGAATTTGGAAGAAAATAGAGCCGTTATAATATAGATAACGATATATACAATTAACGTAAGTAAATTGAAACCATAAAAAGCAAACCTAAAAGATAATATGATGACTAACAGGGCAGCGCCTACAGGCCAGCCACCATAAAGGGTTCCTATTATAAAAGGGATTTGCCGGAGATCATGGACACAATATTCATCAATATAAATAGGAAACTTCATACATAATATAATAGGAAAGCTCATGCATGCAGTGATAAGGGTCTTGCCATATTGACTTAACTTTTTGCCATGATCTAATAAAATGTAATAAATCAAAATGCTTACTAAGATATAAAAGAGATTATCTAATATGTTTTGATTAATATAAATAAAATTCATAGGATTCTCCTAAAAAAGTAACCGTTTGGTTTATTATACAAGAATAACACTAAAAAAGAGAGTCTTAATAAAGTAATTTTTTTACAGAAAGACATTTAAATTCTAAAAGAGTTGGTTAATGTATCTAATTTTATTAGAATTATTTAACGATTTATCAGTTCGAATTTGGTTTTACATAATATAGGAAATATAATAGAGGCAGAGGTGATTTTCATTGAAAAAATGGACAAAAGAAATAGAAATAAATGCTCCAATTGAACAGGTATGGAAGTTTCTTGATGGTTCTGTAGAAAATATGCAAAAAATCATGCCTCAAGTAGTTGAACAAAAGCCGGTTAAAATAACGGAAGAAGTGGTTGGAAGTGTATATCGCCAAAAATATAGAGAAGGAAAACGAACAGAAGAGTATGATATAGAAACATTGGAATATTTGAATGAGACTAATGAGAAAAAGCTTAAAGTAGGATTTATACTTGCTAAAATGTTTGAAATTACAGCTTTTTATGAACTAAATAAAATCAATGACAATAGAACTTCCTTTACATATACAGTCACCAGTCGCCCGTTAAAGTGGTTTTTAAAAATATTATTATTATTTGCTACCGATAAAGTGGTCGTTGAATTTTTAGACCGTGTCAAAAAGGTTGCTGAAGCCGAAACGGGTAACAATTAACTCCTCTTCGATAAAGCCAGAAAAATCTTCCCAGCCGGGCACGATTGTGGAGGAGTACAGATAGAAAATGATCCATCTTCTTTTGTGAAATTGTGACGTTCATTTCCACTCCAGGCACTCGCTTTCCGCAGGCGGTCCGGGAGCCTCCTCGGCGCTTTCGCCTGCGCGGTCCCTTGGACGCGTATTCCCGCAGGAGTCTCGCACCTTCCGTTTCAATCAACTCTGCATGAAAACTGAATCGACACAGCAACACAGATAGAAAATGATCCATCTTTTTTCAAGATGGATTCTTTTTATTTGTCGTAAAATATAGGGTCTGAGGAGGAGTTTTTGACTGGTGCTTACTCCAAATAGGGAGTTGCTTGAAGTTGTTTTTCTAAAGTTACGGTATCGGAGTAGGAGTAAAGGCAGGATTAGAAGATGATAAGTAATTCTAAAAAACAGTGGTTAAAACAAAATTAAAATTAGGTGGTGAATTTTGATATTGATGTCTACAAATAAAGAGAATTATAAAAAGGCTTTAAATTTCGGATTATTATTTTATGCGATATTCGTGGGGTTAAGTGGAACAATTTCCTTTGCAGTTCTATTATTTTGGGTTGTTCCAAAAGATCAAATATCAACAATATTAGTACCTTTACTTTTCATAGCTTTATTTCTCTATGGTACTTGTGCTTTATCTATACTTATTCGTTCAAAAATCAATAAAAATGAGTGATTATTAGTTGAAACTTTTACCAATATAAAAAGTGATTGATGGTGGCTAAATTTGATTACATAAAAAATAGTAATCATAGTTTTTTTCTTCAATGCATCTGATAACACATGAATATTTGGTTTAATTAATATTATTAAATATTCCATATATGAAAATCCTGAATTCAATTTTGGAATCTTTTAATCTGAGATTTTGGTTATTATGCCATTATGATAGAGCGTCTTACCGCTGCTTATAAGAAATACTAACAGGAAGAGGAGGGGGGGAAAATGGGTAAGAAAAAAGTTCGGTTACTTGCTTCACTATTATTTATAGTTAGTCTTTCTTTGATAGCTTCAGCTTGTTCTAATTCCAAGAAAGATGTAAATTCGGAGGATAAAAAGAATCTAAAGGTAATTCAAATGGATGGTACTTTTGCTGTAGATGTGGATGATCCAAATGAAACTGTAGGTGATGCAGATTACGTTTTTATAGGCCGAGTCGATGAAGATGTTGACACTCTATACAAAGATCCTGTAACAATTGAAACTAGTGACAGTGCTAAAGAGGTTTCAACACCGTATACAAATTACCAAGTTACTGTCCTGCAAAATATAAAGGGTGATCTAGTTACAGATACTTCCATACCTATTCAAAAGGCTGGAGGGATAAATGAAGATGGCTCTTCTGTTGTTTTGTATGAAGATGACACATTACCGGAAGAAGGAAAATCATATGTGTTTTTAGCGTATGCACAAGATGATGGTTCATTATTAGTATCAGGTCCCAATTCGAATGAATACGTTGAAGGTATTAAGCAAGATGTGAATAGCGGACAAATAGGGAAAGGTAAAGCTTCTTTGAACGAGGAAGCCACATAGGTAGTTTCTGAGTATGAAAATGCATATAAAAATGAAATACCTACAGATAGAGACCGTTCAGAATCTGAATTTGATGCTGAGCAATAAAAATTTAAATGCAGGTGCATTATGGGTAGCAGGTAAGGTAGCTAATGATAACACAAAAAATAAGAGGTATGTGCATTATGAAGCAATGAGAACTTCAAACTCTAAGGGGTTATGGGTTGGTCCAGGTAGATCTAAATCGAAAGCAATTTCAAGATTAAAAAGTGGATTAGATACTTGGAGTATTGGCTCATCAAATGCACTCAGTATAGCAAAAGGTGCTTCACCAACTGGACGATAAAGATTTGATTCAGCACATACTGCTGGTAAAGGAAAAGGTACATTTGCACATTATCATCCTCATGAATATGGTACTCACTCATTCTACGGAGGAGGTAAGCTCTGGTAATTTATCAAATTTATTTATAAAGGAAGTATTCTATGGAAAAAAAGCACGACTTCGCAAGGTTATTCCCTCCTAAAAGAATTGAGGAAGTAGCCTATATTTTAGGGCATGATTTAGAGGGAATAGAGATTCCTAAAGAAGATGAACGTATAAAATATATACTGGCTGATCCTTATGCTCCAGAAATGAAGCTGATTAAAGGAGTATATATAATCTATAATAAAACGATACTAGAATTACTCACAGGAAAAATTCATTCTATTAATAGCTATGAATTTAAATACCCTAAGAAAAAGAAAAGAAAGATTTCAGATACAGACATAGAATATGCACTGGACATGGCAACAATTGTACTACTTGCAAGCACAAATAATAAAATACTCACGACCTATTTTATTAGTGGTTCTGCTGAAAAACTAAACAGTATATTAAACTTATGTATTGGCTACTCCAAAGATTTAGAATGCGATGAATATAAAGCTAGTTTACAAAATTTTAAAAATGATATTGAAATAGTTAGTCAGATGGGATTATTAGAGAAAATATTTGGAAATGATTCTGGCGTAATTTAAGTAATTAAAGATTTCTGTATATTAAATAGTTAAACACATCTATTGCCTTACAATCCTAAAACCAACTGTTGTTGGCAGGGGTACGGTTAAAGCTAAAACTAAAACATTTGGTAAGTATTCTACAGCAATTGATGAAGTAAAAGTGATTAAAAAAGTTAGCAGTGATGCTGTATGTAGCAATGGATGAAAATCATGCGTCTGTAGTGCCGACCGCCATGAGCATTCCGTACCATTCGCCGATAAATAAAGAAAAACCAGCCGCCGAGACTTGGTGAACATCACCATTCTTTGCGGCTATTTTAATGATTAACGATCCATCGTTTCTATTTTTTCAATGCCAAATAACCGACGAGGCGACTTAATGAAGTAATTGAAAAGAATAAGTTATCATGAATTTCTTCTGGATTTAAATCAAATAATAGACCGCAGCTTCTGTTATACCTCAATCTCCATCCCGATGTTCCGTTCTTTCGATTGGCGGTAAACACCTTTTGCGACAGCGAGGTCAAAGTAAGCAGCACCGACCGATTTAAAGAAGGTAATTTCCTCTTCATTTTCCCTGCCTGTTTTGGTCCGCATTACAAGTTCAAAAAGCTCACCATGAATATCATTAAACGACCAATTTCCCTGATTGGCTGCAGAAATGAGTTCTCCTGCTTCATCCTTCACACCCGCCAAATCGTCAACGATAATTTTAGCAGCGCGTGAAACCGTGGTATTATCCACTTCTTTCATATCCGGCAAATAAGACCCGACCCCGTTAATGTGTGTGCCCGGCTTTACATCTTGTCCATTAAATACAGGCTCGTTCGAGCGGGTTGCACAGCATATAATATCTGCTTGACGAACTGCAGCTGAAACATCTTCGTAAACTTCTAAAGGAACGGTTACTCCGAATGCGCGCAGCTTTTTACCGAATTTCTCCGCTTTCTCTCGTGTGCGATTGACTAATAAAATACGTTCAATGTCCCTTACGGCTAACACACCAATTGCTTGTTCAAATCCCATAGCTCCTGTTCCAATAATCGTGAGAACCCGGGCATCTTTACGAGCAAGAAAGTCTGTGGCAATGCCACTCAATGCCCCCGTTCTGAGACGTGTTAAATAGGAGGCATTCAACAGTGCTAAATGTTCACCATTTTCTGCATCTGACAGTAAGATGACTCCCTGTGTCGTTGCCATCCCCCTTGAAGGATTCTTTGGAAAAATGGTAACGACTTTGACCGCCGAAACTATTTCAGATAAATCAGCGCTTGGCATGTAAAGTGCCGATGCCTCGTGTTGAGGGAAAGCAAGAACTGTGCGATGAGGGTTGTCTATTTTTCTAGCACCATGTGCACGTAATACGGCCTTTACATCCGATATTGCGTCCTTCATTCCATATGATTGTTGAATTTCCTTCTCATTTATTACCAACATTCAATTGTCCTCCTTGAAGTAAAAGAACCATGGATTACATGGCACTAGTATTATGCGTTTCGTCTAATTTCTGATTGCTGCGATCCTTAACTGCCCAAATCGCCACTAGGGAAAGGACAGATGCAAAAATAATATAGATGGCGACAGGAACATAGGAGTTATTAAATTTATTAAGTAAAGCAGTAGCAACTAGCGGCGCTGTTCCTCCTGCCAGAGCAGCCCCGATTTGATATCCAAGCGTGATGCCGGTATAACGAATCCTTGCATCGAAAATTTCCGAGAACATCGTTCCAAGAACAGCTGTGATGGGAGCCCAAATTACCCCTAAACCTATCACTGTTGCAATGATTAATAGGAGTACCGATTTTTGCTGCAGCAACCAGAAGTATGGGAATGCAAACAGTGCCATCCCAATCGTTCCGCCTATAAACAGCTTTTTGCGGCCCATTTTATCAGAAAGCATCCCCATGAATGGTATTAATATTGTCGTTATAATTGTTGCAATCATGACTGCAGTCAATGTAGCTGTCCGTGAGAAACCGAGATTCGAAGTAGCATATGATACGACAAATGTGCTGAAAATATAAAATGGCGCTGTTTCTACCACCTTGGCTCCCACGGCGATAATCACTTCACGCCAATAATTTTTAAGAGTTTCTACAATCGGCAGCTTTGGAACTTCTCCAGATTCCTTTACTTTTTTGAAAGACGGTGTTTCATCGATTCCTTTACGAATCCATAGGCCAAAAAATACAAGGAAAGCACTAAAAATAAATGGTAAACGCCATCCCCAAGTCATGAATGCGCTTTCAGGAAGCAGTGTCATAATAGATAAGGCAATGGTTCCAAGCAGCATTCCTATTGTAACACCCATCTGGGGAATAGCTCCGAACAAGCCCCGTTTTTCAGCGGGAGCATATTCAACGGCCAATAAAAGCGCGCCTCCCCATTCACCGCCAATTCCTAGACCTTGAACTAAGCGCAACGTGATTAATAAAATCGGCGCCCAAATACCAACGGCTTGATACGTAGGAAGAAGCCCCATCCCAAATGTTGCGACCCCCATTAAACTAAGTGTTATAACAAGTGTTTTCTTTCTCCCGATGCGATCGCCAATATGACTAAAGATCACTCCGCCAAAAGGGCGGATGAAGAATGCTAACGCAAAGGATGCATAGGAAAGCAACAGCCCTATTGTCGGATCCTCATTCACGAAGAATAGCTGGTTAAACACGAGAGCTGCAACGGTTCCATATAAAAAATAGTCAAACCACTCAATCGAACTTCCTACTAAACTCGCGATTAATATTCGCCGCATTTGTTTCTTTTCCATCATGAGTCACCCCTCTGAAATTGAAGTGTCACTTCAATTTATTATTTTCTTCATTTTAAATAATTTGAAATTTTCTGTCAACTATTTTTTAATAAGTTATTAATGACGGAGCATTCATCAAATTTTGTACTGTATAATGAAGATAGATACTATGTAAAAAAGGGGGCATCTGTATGCCTTTTGATTCAATTGGGAAAAAACTCAAATTATTGAGGAAAGAGCGAAAACTAACATTAAAGTGCCTTGCTGAACAAACAGGCGTTTCGATCAGCTTTTTATCACAAGTAGAACGAGGAAAATCAAGCGTCACATTAGAGTCATTAAAAAAAATCGCCGATACATTAGATGTCAGCCCAAGCTTCTTTTTTTCTGAGGACCGCTCCCAAGAAAATTCAGATTACAATCATGAACAATTTCATTATCAGAATTTATCCAGCGGCATTCGTGATGCTGTTTTTTCGCCTATTCTAGTCACGTTAAAGCCAGGGGAGAATAAAGGAAGCGCTTTTTCTCATAGCGGACATGAATTCTTATTCATTATCGAAGGGAGGTTAACAGTGGAAATAGAGGGGGAAAGAATAAAACTCCATGAACAGCAGTCGTTCATGTTCGATGCTAGAAAAGCCCATTACTGGTTTAACTTCTCGGATCAAATTGTCCGTTTTTTGGTGGTGTCGTCGAAATAACGTCACGGTATATGTCCAGTTAACGAAATAGTTGGTTGTTGTTGTAAATGAGGTCATATGTCGTACAAAAGGATAGATGTTAACAGGGATTGCTCACTGTTCATCTATCCTTTCTTTTTACCTTGTTAAATGTGAAAAAGTAAATCAAATTATTAAAGTAATAAATTATTTATCAAAGAATGCGGAGTTTTCCATATTTGAAAATCCTGAATTCAATTTTGGGATCTTTTAATCTGGATTTATGGTTATTATACCATTATAAAAAATTGAAAATGGATGGAGAGAAGAAAATGAAAATCAGTGGATGATTTGCCTAAGGAGTTACTCGAGGAACTTGAAGGTATTTATACCTTTTAAGAGAACCATGTATGAAGTAGAGTTTGAACAATTTTAGAGATGAAGATAGATACTTTGGATAATATGAATTAAGTTTCAGTCTCACTCTCACTCATATTTACTAAGGGTCAGGGGGATAACATATTGAAAAAGTTTTTATTATCATTATTAGGTGAAAACGACTCCGCCATTTTAATTGGCAGTGTTTTTGGATAGTCATAATTGTGAATAAAAGTAATTTTAATAGGGTTACAGGGTCAATACTTGGACGGCAACATCGGAATAAATATCTTCCACTTTATAAAAGTTCATGGAATTTAGAACCGTGGCAACCGGATAAAACAAAGGCTGGTATTTATATTAATACTTGTAATCCAACATAATTAATTTTTTGAAAGGGATATAAGATGCTAATTGAAAGTATGAGTGATTTTTTTTATGAGCCAGTATACATACCTATTTTAGTGCTGCTGCTTGGATTATTATATGTAGGTATTTTAGTAGATAGTTTTACAAAAGTTAAGTTTAATATCATAGGATATTTTTTAATAGGAATATCTATAACAACATATCTTCTTGTTGGCTTGTATATGACCGGAAAAGGATATTATTTAGACGGGCACGCTCCGGAAATGTTGGTTTTTGGGGGTTTTGGGTTTTTAGAGCTTACCTTATTAACTTATCCTTATATATTCCTTACATTGGCGGTAACTCTAGGAAAAAAGGGCATATAATTCAGGCGGCGTAAATCGCAATTGTCCGCTTGGTTTTTAGCACCTAGTTTTTTTAAAAAAAGAAGTATCAAAGAACAACTAACGTTCTTGATACTTCTTTCTCCATTTTATTTGAAGGATTAACTGTAATCTCGTTTGCCATGAAATGATGAGGTACCAAAGGAAGCATACCAAAGCGTTCTTAGCTTTCTCTTATGCTGCTTTCTTTTGTTTTTGGTCTAAGCGATAACTTAGGAATGTTAGAAGACTTGCAAAGATTGCAACCAGCCCACCGACCCATGTCACATTCAGCAAATTTCCCTGATGGTAAACAACTCCGCCCAGTGCAGAACCAAAGGCGATACCGACATTGCTTGCTACTGGCATTAGTGAAGCAGCTAGCCCTGTAGCTTTTGGTTGATAAATACCGGCAAGGTCTATCAAATAAAGCTGGGTGGATGTTGTTAAAAGGATGGCCATTAACGACATCAAGCCAATGTTAATCAATCCAAAGATAAAATGGTTTGTCGTCCAATATAAACTGATCAGAACGATTGCCTGCACGAGGAAAACAAACCGGAGGCGTCCGATAGGATTGTAGCTGGCAATTTTACCAGCAAGTATGTTGCTGAAAATGGAAATGAATCCGTAGCCAAACAAGATCAAACTGATTGAACTGCCTGGTGCTTCCATTCCTTTCAGGATCGGAACAAGATACGTATAAACGGCATACGTCGCTCCAAATCCAAGAGATGGAATGAAAAAAGCCATTAAAATTCGCGGGTGTGTTAACAAAGAAAATTGATCACGCATCGAACTGCGAATTGTACTTTGCATAGTAGGCAATACGAAGAAGGATGCCAAAAACGCAATAGCCCCGAGAAAAGTCGTTAACAGGAAGGATGCATTCCAGTCGTACCATTCAGCGATGACAGTGCCTATCGGTACTCCAATCACGTTTGCAAGCGTAAAGCCACCGAAAACGAATGAAATAGCAAGTCCGCGTTTAGCGATCGGCATGGTTTCACTTGCAACAACCATGGCAAGGGAAATTAAAACGCCTGTTACAATCGCAGTCAGCATCCGAAGTGCTAGGAGCATGATGTAGCTCGTCGAAATCACGCACAAAGCATTCAGGACGATGAACGAACCTATCAAAAACAACATCCATTTACGCTTTGGAAAATGACTCGTTGCCGACATCACGAGCGGTGTGGCAACGGCAAACGTAAGCGCAAACGCAGAAACGAGTGTGCCTGCTTTGGCATTTGTGATATGGAGACTCGAGGAAATATCGGTTAAGATCCCGACGATAACAAATTCGCTTGTCCCGAGAACAAATGTTAATAAAGTAAGTGTTAAGATGAGCAACCAATGTCGCTTGGTTAATTCTGTGGCGTGCATAAATACCTCTTTTCTTAGATGAATGTAAATGTGTCACAGGGTAGATAAACAATTTAACTATCATACCACAAAACATTTTTACGAGGAAAACCCTTGCTTGGTTATCGTTTGTTATTTCTTGCTAGAAAGCTTGTAGCTGAATCATTCACTAATTTTACCGTAACAGAACGAGCATGAGGTTACGCTGCATGCTGATTGCGATCATTGTATCGATCAAATGCGTTTGATAACTGTTGGAAGTATGAAGGGTTTATGGTAGGGGATGCAAGGTTATATATGCCATGCTGAATAGACTATCATTAAAGGAATTAGCAGTTGAGCTGTATGTTTCGCCAATAGATAAGGACCTTTGAAAAAGCAGTCCCCAAGACTGGAGGAAATTATCATTCTTGGGGGCTATTGTGATGCAATCGATAAGGCCAATTAACGATCCAACTTTTCGTTTTTAGTTTCTCTGCCATATAACCAACGAAGTGACTGAATGAAGTAGTTAGTAAAGAATAGGTCATCATGAGTTCCTTCTGGATCTGAGGCAAATAATAGATTAGATTCCAAATAGCCTTCCTTGATAAATTCTAGGTGGGCTTTCTTCGTGTAGTCAACCATATGCTTTTGTATCGTTTCTTTATAAATTCCCTCTAATTCCCCGACATATAAATAGAGCTGATGGCTTTGACGATTCACTGATGGTTTTAGATGGATATTTCCTTGTCGTTCAATCTTTTCTCCTTGAAGATAGCGAAGAACGTCCTCGTACCAAAAGGAAGCAGATAATGAGATAAATTGATGGAATACCTCTGGATAATAATAGGAGGCGAAAATCGAAACAAGTCCTCCAAGTGAGCAGCCGGAAATAGCTGTATGTGAAGGCTCGGGATTGGTAGCATAATGGGCATCTATATATGGCTTTATTTCGGTTACGACAGTATGTAAATAAACCTGCGCTCGTCCTTCAAAGGTGGAAGCATGCGGTGCAAGTGATGGTGCTTCCCATGGCGTATAGTCATTTTTGCGATCAATGGGTTCAATTCCAATAACGATAAGTGGTTCAATTTGCCCTGAAAGAATTAAATGATCGATATAGTTTGCAGCTTGCTTGGCAGTTTTACCGCCATCATGCATATAGATCGTTCGGTATGTCTTGGTTTGATCGTAACCTGAGGGCAAGATGACACATACCTCATAGTTGGCAATTTTCTCATCAAGGTACTGAATCATGTATTTTCTCCCCGTCCTTTAAGAATAATCATATTTTGAAGATTAGAAAACAACATTTGATAATGATAACCATTATCAATTATAATGTACACTCTAATATTTTGAAAGGAATAATCCGATTAATAGAAAAATCTAGTCATAAGGATGATAATAGGGTTGGAAGTCTTTAACTGTTAATTTGTGTCTTTGCATTAGGTCCTCCTTAGTTGATAAAATGATTTATCAGCTGTGTTTCTTTGATGAAACGATAATGTGGAGCGCTATACTTACCTTTCAACAAACAGAAAGTGGGATTTTATGATTAACCTGCATCAAGTGAGTAAAAAATTTTCACAATTTCAGGCTATTAAGTCTGTTACTTTAAAAATACCTAAAGGTGAAATTCATGGAATAATCGGAGCAAGCGGAGCAGGGAAATCAACCTTGCTGCGGCTAATGAATTTGTTGGAGACCCCAGATGCGGGCGAAGTGGAGGTGAACGGCCAAAGATTGACCACATTGAACAAAAAAGCACTTCGAGGGGCACGGAAGTCGATTGGCATGATTTTTCAGCATTTTAATCTTGTGGCAAATAAAACGGTTTATGACAATGTGGCAGCCTCTTTAGAGCTGGCAAATTATCCAAAGAAGGAACGTCGGAGCCGTGTTGTAGAGTGTCTCCAATTTGTCGGATTGGAGGGTGAGATGGAGAGATATCCTGCACAATTAAGCGGGGGGCAAAAACAGCGTGTTGCCATTGCAAGGGCATTGGCAAATAACCCGCAAGTGTTGTTATGTGATGAACCGACCTCTTCGCTTGATCCAAATACAACGGCTGAAATATTAGATGTGCTAGAGAACATAAACAAACGCTTCGGTGTGACGATTGTCATTGTTAGTCATGAGTTGGATGTCATTAAAAGTATATGTAATCGTGTATCGATCATGGCAGAGGGAGAGATTTATGACACGGTCTTAATCGAACCAACTGGGATTCAAAAAAGGAATAATCGTCCAGAATACTTTATCGAACAATTAGCAGAGAATGGTGGGCTAGGTCATGCCTGAGATTTTAGTTCAATATGAGGCAGAAATTTGGCAGTCAATTGGCGAAACCATTACCATGGTTGGTGTGTCCATTTTAGCTGCGATTTTGATTGGATTGCCAGTCGGGACCTTGCTATTTCTTTGTAGGAAGGGTCATTTGCTTGAAAATCCGTGGGCTTTCTCGATTTTAAATTTACTTGTGAATATTATCCGTTCATTCCCATTTTTGTTATTGGTTGTTTTTTTAATCCCGTTTACAAGGCTCATAATCGGCACAGCCATTGGTACAGCAGCTGCTTGCGTTCCATTAGCGATCATTGCCATTGCCCATTATTCGCGATTGGTCGAGCAATCTTTATTGGATGTGCCAAAGGGTGTGATCGAGGCAGCCATTTCCATGGGGGCTTCCGTTAAGGATGTCATATTTAAATTTCTTTACGTGGAGGCTCGTTCAGGGCTTGTCCTCGGACTAACAACATCGATTATCAGCTTTATTTCCTATTCAACGATCATGGGAGTGGTCGGAGGCGGCGGTATCGGCGACTTTGCCATCAGGTATGGCTATCAGCAGTTTAAAACAGAGCTAATGATTTATATGATTATCATTATGATTATTCTAGTACAGCTTATCCAATTTATTGGCACGGCAGTAGCCAGAATGATTGATAAAAGATAAATAATGGAGGGAAACATCATGAAAAAAATACTCTTTCTCATGGCAGCAATTATGTTGTTTTTAGTAGGATGTGGAAAGACGAATGAAGTAAAAGAGAAAGAAAATGCGCAGAATCAGGAGAAGGAAGAGGTAACATTGAAAGTGGCCTCACTCATTCCCCCAATGACGGAAATTCTTGAGCTTGTTAAACCAAAGCTGGCAGAGGAGGGCATTAACCTGGAAATGGTTGTATTAGGTGATAATGTGCAGCCTAACACCGCACTAGCGGCAAAAGAAGTGGATGTGAATTTCTTCCAACACGTTCCATATATGGAGGAATTCAATCGAAACAAAAATGCCGAGCTTGTACCGGTGAAACCAATTTATTTTGCCAATTATGGGGTGTATTCCAAAGAATACGATTCAATGGATAAATTGCCAGAGGGTGCCGTTATTGCCATTGCAAATGATGTGTCGAATATCGATCGTTCATTGGCATTGCTGGCACAGCATAAAGTCATCACTTTAAAGGAAAAAAAGGGTCCATACTATACAATGTCTGATATCACTGAGAACCCTAAAAACTATAAGTTTAAAGAAGTCGATTTATTAATGCTAGCGAGAACGTATGATGAAGCAGATGCGATCGTGATAACACCTGCTTACGCTGCACCGCTTGGTTTGACACCAAAAAATGACGCCCTTCTCACAGAAGGTGTTGAAAATGACTTTGCGATTACATTAGTGGCACGCAAGGATAACGTGGATTCTGAGCCAGTCCAAAAGTTGGCCAAGGCCATGACAAGCCCAGAGGTACGCAAATTTTTAGAAGAGAAATATAGTGAAACGGCCATTCCGGCATTTTAAGTTTGATACAAAAAAAGGGCTATTCCTTCAACAGGAATAGCCCTTTTTTTACGTGTCGGTTTAACTATGTGATCACCCATCGTCTAGTTGGCTCCTGGACAGCCCATTTTTGTACAATATTACAAAGCTTAAAGAAATATACTATTACCTATCCTCTTTGTACTAAAAACTATTTCCTTCATTATTAATCCGTTTAGTAAAAAGTCCCTTCATTTCTTGAATAAATATAGAAGCTCTTCTAAAATATATTTAGTCCATAATTTTACAGTGGATAAAAATATTACATACAAATGAAGTCTAGTTATAAGAAAAGAAGTTGAAAGGACTTTCCATTATGTCTATGATTTACGAATCTCAAACATTAGTTTCTGCCATGCAAACGCGTGTCGGACAATATAAGGACCTGAATGAACAGCTCACGGAATTAAAAAAAGGATTTGAGAGTATCGTTAATTTGGATGATGAGCTCCAGGGTCAAGGTGCAGAGGCCATTAAAGGGTTTTACAAAGCACAGATCGATGTCGTGGATTCTTGGCTGCGCCTGATCAATCGGCATGTTGCCTTTTTAAGTGGAATTCAAGGAGATACAATCGAAGCTAACCTGAGTGAAACCGTGGTTACGGTTCCTTTTTTAGAGGAAGAGCTGGAAAGCGCCAGTCGAAATTCCAAGGAAATGGTCACAGCCCAAAAAAATGATCTGAAAAAAATATTGACTGGAATTGATGATATCATTCAATTAGAACCTTTTTCCGATGATGCGTTCTTTGAAAATATCGAGAAGGCTGACAAGAAACGGACCGAAACGATAGACAAAGTAAACGAGATTGATCATAAGTGGACGGCTGAATATGCTAAATCCGAAGCAGACCAAGCGGCAGTGACGGCACTCATGGAGCAATTGAAAGTATCCAGTACAAGGGGAGGAGCAGTATCCCCGCTCTATTTTAATGCAGCAGCCTATAAAAATAGTGAAGCCTATAGAAACCTAGAAGTAAGGAAAAAAGAAACCGCGGAATATCTGAAGGTTAAGCAAGAGGAAGCGGAGAATCGCCGGATCAAAGAATTAAAGGCACAACTCGATCATGTAACAGATCCAGATGAGTTCCTCAAAATCGCCAAGCAGATCGGGTATGAAAACTTAGCGCCCACCCAGCAGCAATACGTCATGCAGCTAGAAGCGGCTAAGCAAACCGCAGACATTGCAAAGGGAATCGGCGTAGGCCTTTATGATGTAGGAAAAGACTTTGTGACAGGAGTTTGGGACTTTGTCACAGATCCAGGGGAAACGGTTGAAGGCGTAGCCAATTCGATCATGCACCCGATAAAAACCTATAAATATATATCCAAATCCATCTCCGACTCATATGAACGGGAAATGGTAAATGGCGATGCCTACTCGCGGGCTCACTGGGTATCCTATGCCCTCGGAACAGTCGTCACATCAGTAGTAGGAACAAAAGGCGCAGGAGCTGTTGCGAAGACCGGGGTAGCCACTACAAAAGCGGCTGCAGTAAATGGCGTTACGAAGGCAAAAGAATTCTCTATTCCTAACCTATTGCCATACAATCCTAAAAACCAACTGTCGTTGGCAGGTGGAGTACCTTATAATGTGGTTAATAGTACTGGATTAAAAGAACAGTTAATTTCAATGGCGAAAGTGGAGTCTGAGATTAGTTTTAGGGGTACAAGTGATGCTCTAGGTGTTAAAAAAGTATCAGTAGGAGAAGAGATTATTGCCCAAAGGGTACTGAAAGCAGAACTTGATTTAACACCTAAGCTTACACCATACAAATCTTTAAGTAGGGATCAGCAGAAAAAAATAAAAGAAAAAATAGAAAATCGTACAGTAACAAAAGAAGAATATAATAGATATCAATGGGATAAAAGATTTTCAAAAAGAAGAGCTGCAGGAGTTAATGAATTTTGGAAGCAAGAAAAGAAAAGGGTTTTAGATGCTAAACCTACAACAAGGGATTGGACTAATGAGCAGATACAAGAGATCTTAAAAGGAAAAAAACCTAAATATAATGAGCAATCAATAATTGGGCATCATACTTACAACGCTATGAATTACCCACATATAAGTAACAGAGGAGAGTTAATTTATCCTGTAACTAGCAGGGAACATTTAAAGGGGTGGCATGGTGGAAGCTATAGTAAAAATGCACCTGGTAGACCTGTTAATCCAAATTATTTAGAAGAATTTTAATGGAAAGGAGAATAATAGATGAGTAAAATGGCAATTAAGATAAATACTAATGGTCCATTTAGTAAATGTGTAGTACCTTTAAGAAAGTACACTGGTTTAGGAATTACAGACATAAAAAATAAAATTGAAAACAAAGATTTTTTTGCCGAAACGGATGCGAATGATATTGATGAAATGGAGAATTTAAAAGGGTTAGTTGATAATTTGTTGAAGTTAGGTGCAGAAGTAAAAATATTTGACAGTGATGAATATGGAGAAGGAATTTTCGATTATCAAGAAATTTCTTACGAAGAATTTATTAATAATATTGACCGATTAAAAGAAATTATGGAAGAATTACAAGATTACAATGATGCATTGTCAGACGAAGTTTAATTCGAAAAGATAATGCTATGAATTGGTCTCAATAACATTATTGTAAAAGTCATATGTTAAGAGTTTGTGTTAGAAATGCAACATAAGCGAGTGAAACTTTAAAGCACTTGATTGCCTTTTAGGCAACAGGTGTTTTTTATTAGATATTTATTATTTGGACGTTATGAGTGATGCTTTACTGATATTCATAGCTCATGAAGGTTGTACCATCATGGCTTTATGCTTTGTATTAAAGTAGAAATGTACATGAATAAGATGAATGAATAGCAACGGCATAAAAAAATCAAAAGGGGGTCATCGCGTATGAAGTATTCATATGAGTGTAAGAAAGATCCATTTGGCGATTTAGGAATAATTTTGCCGGAAGAAATTTGTCTTTTCTCAGATTTCATTGAGAATATTGCAACAGTAGACCAAGTAGATGAATATATAGAATATATCGAAAAGGTTTTAAACGGAACATATGAAGACTTTGAAATTGAATTAAATGCTACAAGTGTACTCATAAAAAAAGATGTAACAATTGTTGAAAACTTTTTTAGAATTGAAGAACCTCATGAAAATACGATAGAAACAAAGCAATTTATAGAATTACTATTAGTTTGGCGAGATAAAATTCCAGAAATATTCAAAGGATAAATTCTGCATACCTTGATTGATAAAAAGGATTTTTTTATAACTTATATAGAGATGTAAAGTTGCCCGAAAGGAATGAACGAAATAGTATAAATATCATCATCTCAAGGATTTCAAAGTATTAGAGCTGGAGAGCCTTGCGATACGGTATCTAAGATTAGAAGGGTGATTTGGTTGAATTATTCTAAGTTACAAGAATTTATAAAGGAATATGGTCAAGGTGATGATTTTACAGGTGGAGTAAGTGAAGAGAAAGTAAAAGAAACTGAACAAAAATTACAGTTCTCATTACCGGAAAGTTACAAATGGTTTTTAAAAAACTATGGTTCAGGAGGAAGTTTTGGTATTGATATAATTGGTTATGACTTAGTAGGTGCATCAGTAGTAGATGCCACTAAAGATTATCAAAAACACTATAAATTAATAGACGGGATAGTGGTTATAGAAAGTGTTGATGAATTTGCTTACTGTCTCGATACTAATAAAATGCAAAATGGAGAATGCCCAGTGATTATTTGGGATAACCAAGAAGGATATGGTTTTACCGCAGCTGATAATTTCATAGACTATTTGATTGAAAGTCTTGAAGAGGCAAAAGAAAACTGGGATGAAGATGAAGAAGATTGGTGAAAGCTGAGGGTAATAGTTATTTATCATGCTTTGTTATAAAGTAAGAAATATTTTTATATAAGAAGTGGATAGAGGCTTTCGAAAATCGAAGGGACTATATATTTCTATATTCATTTAGATTTATCGTACTCGGGATTTATATTAACATTGGGGATGATTTTAAGAAATTTAAAGTTTCGGGGATATCACAATTGTAACTGAAGATTTATATTCAATTTCAAATCTAACGATTGTTAGGAAGTTAGTTATGATTGTTTTAATTCTTTGATGGAATTTCTACAAAAAGTTAATAATTCTGTTCGGGATTTTACTAGTCATCTTTCTTGAAGTTTCAAACCCTATTATTCCTCACATGATAAAATAAACATTAATTTTATCATCAATTTTTGAATAAGACCAGTTTTGTTAATTTTGACCAATAATTAGCTGTATGCCATTAGATGTAATTTCAAATACGCTGTTAGCTAATATATAATAAATTGTTATAGAGGTGTGGTAAAAATGAAGAAAAACCCCAGACTTATTGGTGATAAACATGTAGAACTTGTTTATACAGCGTTATCTCAAACTTTAAAACAAAAAGATAATGATTTTTTTCCAAGTACGGTTAAACAAACTGTGCTTTTTATAAAATCTCGCTATCCAAATATTATATCTGTAACCTCAAAATTTGAAACTCAAAACCCAGACCGGTCGAAAGACCTGTATTTACATTTAGACAATCATAAAACGATAAGTGTTAATTTATTTTCATTAAGTAAGGGTCGGAGAATACAGCCGAAAAATCCAGGAGCCAAAAGCTTTTTTTCTAAATATTTTTTATCTGAACAATTACAGGATATGTTTAATGAAGCATTTGAAAAACATTATTTAAAGTTTTTAAAGGATCTAGTTGAATTAAAGGAAGAAAGTACACTTATCACCAATAAAAAAGAATTAAAAAGAATTGTAAAGAATTACTTTCCAAAATTCACAGAGGAAATAAACCATTATAGAAATAAATTTCTGTATAGCTTGCGTGAGAATTGCTTTTTTTTAATGAAAAATTTTTATAATGAAAGAAATGCAGGATTCTTTCATGCTTTTAACGAACTGTTTATGACTGAGGATTTTAACGTCATTACGTATTACGGTAAAAATGACGATGATGTAGTTGTTGAAGAATTTAATCCAGGCACCCCACAATTTACTGATATTAGATTATATAATTCTGGAAATGATTCAGTAGGAATTAAGTTTGGAGAGGTTGCATTAACACTTAGATTCAAGTTTGAAAGTAGTCCGACTTCATCAATAAAACTTGCTGTAAGTTTTGCGAACTTTCCAAATGAACCTGAAATAGAACACATCAATGATATTACTATTAAAAAAATGATGGTTTTGCTCGATACACATCAAAGTACTTCCAATAAGAATGATAGTAATGCTATTGGTAAGTGTCACGAGTCTCTTACATATTTTTATTTTTTGAAAGAATATCCTTCCATTGCTCAGGTAGATGGGAATAAATGTATAGGGTTGTTAAATAAATATTACTCCCTTGTAAGTGCAGAAACATTAGAAAGATTATATAGTTCGACTTCCACTATCGTTCCTGTTATAAAAGAAAAATTGAAAGAAAAATACAATACATACATGGTTGAAAGTATTGACTTAGTTCCAGATAGCTACATTAGTGATGCGCTTGATACAGGTGATATTAAATTAATTCTGAGAGTAAATGATGATTATATTACTGAAAGTATTTCGTTAAAAGCAATATCAAGAAAGAGTGCTAAGATCACTACGAAGAACCCTGGGATAGGGACGATTCTAGGACCAACATTTTTTAATATCGGCGATTTAAGGTCTAATGTTCAAGAGGTAAAAGCAAGATACTTAAACGGTGAGTTAACACATATGGAAAGTTTAGAGGTTATTGCAACAGAATTGGGTACCCCGCTTGAAAGGGCAACGCAGGAACAGTTGAGGCAAGGGATTGAGAACCTTTTCGGAAAGGCTATGATGGCAATTACAATTTATAATGAGAACGTAAGTTACTGCAGAGAACACAACGAGATTAATGGTCAAATAAAAGTATACACTAAGAAACCTACTGCAATACAAAATACTTTAACTTGGAATGAGGATTCGGAATCAGTTAGCCTTCGGGTAAAGTTTAGTAAAGGTAAACAACACGGATGGTCATCAATTAAATTGACTTCAGAATACAAATTAGGTTCATTTAAGTGAGTAATTCAAAATAGAAGCTTGTTGCATCTCTTAAAGAGGAGAATAAAAATGAGTAAGATAGATTTAAGAAAAATAAAATTTGTTAAAAGTCCGCTTAACTGAGGTTAAGGGAAGGGTAATTTATGTTTCTAGAGAACAAAACGTAACTTAACATCGAAAGGATAGTTAATGAACTTGAAATAGTTGGATAGTTGGCAAGCTTGTTATTTGATTCATTTCTATGGGTATGATAGAAGTAGTAAAGCTCAATATTACACTAAAACTAATAAAAGATATATCGGATTAATAAATAAGAATGATTTATTACCAAAGACAGTAAAAATGGGTAAAATGATGTAAAAGGCATTTAATCTGTGAAGAAAGTGAAGTAAAAGGCTGAGACGCTACTATATACAGTGCCTCAGCCTTTTGTTTTTTTATGCACTTTTTCAGCGCTCTTGAATAGAGCCTTTTTAGAGAGTTGCGCTATTTGGGGTACAGTTCATTCAATTATTGCAATTAGTTTTATCAAAAAAGATTTAATTGAAACTCTTCATTTTCTATTTGGATTTGTTCATTAGGAGACTTCTTTAAGTATTCAATTGCCCAGTCCGCAATAGGCATTGCCACTGCTTTTGCCAAATAAACGGGAACGGCATTGCCTATTTGTTTATATTGCTTGTCTAACTTATTGTTGAGTGATGCTTTCTCACTTGTTCCCTGACTAAATTTAAACCAATCCGGGAATGTTTGAATCCTTGCTATCTCTTTTACAGAGAGCCTCCGGTTCCGTTCTTCCCCATCAGGGAAAAACCATTTGTCTGTCCCTTCTTTTTGCATCGGCAGACCGCCGGGGTGCAAGGGGGCTTGCCTTCCAGACGCCTGAATTGTAAAGCTTTGCTCGTCCCATCCCTTTTTCCTGTTTCGAGACATATAAATTGATGAGTATGAGCCTGTATAATATGGACCTGGATCTTCTTTTAGATCCCCAATCGCTTCGCTTAACGTTTTAAATGGCAGAAGGTTTTTGCCTTCCCCGTGTGTAGGGGAAGGATACTCGTAAGTGAAATTTATATCTTTCCTAACCCCGACAATGATGACGCGCTCACGCAGCTGAGGAACGCCGTAGTCCCTGGCATTTAACAGTTTAAACTGGACATTATAGCCTGCAGAAGCAAAATCTTCTACTATTTGTTTTAAAACTTCCCCTTTCCCCAATGTCATCATACCTTTTACGTTTTCAGCAACAAACACTTCAGGCTGCGCTTGGATCAGGCTTCTTATAAAGTGCAAATACAAAAAGTTGCGTTCATCGTCTATTAACCGCGGTCCGGCTTCGCTAAACCCAGGGCAAGGAAACCCGCCTATAATAAGGTTGCATTTTGGAAAGTATTTTACTTTCCTTATGTCTTTTTCATGCTGCACAACATGGGCAGGAGCATTCAATTTATAGGATTGGTTGGCTTCTTTAAACATATCGTTAGTATATATGGTGTGAAAAATACTTTTTTCTCTTAATTCACTAAAAAGGTCTTTATCTTTAAATGCTTCAAGAGCTGTGTTTTCCCCGACAACTGCAGCCAATCCGGCTAACTCAAAGCCAAGATCAAGACCACCGCAGCCAGAAAACAAGCTAAGCACGTTTATTTTATCAGTGCGAAAATCAACTTTTTTAATAACTTCAAGGTCATCATGAGAATCGATAATCCTTGAAGATTCCTCAAATATTTTCTCCATTAACACACTTTTTACATCATTTATAGAATAGTTTGGTGCAGGCTTAAATTTGCCTCTTCCTTTTACTTCTAGTTTTATACTCATATTTAAACAACCTCCTGTTGCCCCTCTTGTTATAATAACAAATTTCAAACAAAAAGGCCAGCGTCAAATTCAGCTAATTAATAAAGTAAAGTATTTTACCATTTTCGCTATTCAAGAGGAAATACTGATGCATGTCCGCAAATTATGTGTAAAATGTAAAAAGACTTCGAGCAAATGTCCTGGAGCCACGCACAAACAGACTGGATAAATACTAAAAAGAAAGAAGGAGCAGCCCCTTCTTTCTTTTTAGCATACCAAAAAATTTAAAAAATATCATGGAAGAAATGGGGCGGGGGAGTGTTTTGGATTCCCTTGGATTTTTACTGGTTGAATTGCTTTAAACGTTTATTTTATAGATTTTTTTTGGGCTGAATCAATAAAACCTGCAATGGATTCAATCGTCGAATTAAAATCCTCCTTTAATTCATGCTCCCAAACACGCAGAAGGTTCCAGCCGTTCTCTTTGTAGAAAGAAGTGACTTTTTCATCCCTGTTTTTATTTTTTTTGTACTTGGCATTCCAATAATCTGTATTGCTCTTGGGAATTCTACCGTGAATGGGACAGAAATGCCAGAAGCAAGAATCAATGAAAATTACTACTTTATACTTTTTTATAGATATATCTGGTTTGCCGAGAAGGGTCTTAGCATTTCTTCTAAAACGATAGCCACGTTGCCATAATGCACACGAAATGATGTTTTCTAGTTGAGATACTGACTTTATGGACTTCATAATATTGCTTCTAGTTTCTTTTGACATTTTGTCCATTCGGCCACAACCTTTCTAAGCGGTTTTATAAAATCATTCCCTATAAAGGAATGAAAAAACGTTTATTTATTTGTTTTTGATAAATTTTTTAGTTACTCTGCTCAGTAGAATGACCTTATCTTCATTTAATAAAGTATGGCTGCTAACACACAAAAGGCGTCTAATAAAAATCCAAATGCCAATTTCAATTACATCTCTAAAGCTTTTTTCATATGGTCACAAGTATTGAGATAAAAGCCCTATAGTAACTATAAAAAAATATTAACGTAATTCTATACTCTGCAGCCCTAATTAGTTATTAATTTATCCCGATATGTAAAAAAATTATGTGTTTTGCCAAGGTCCTTTCAAAATGGTTATTTTTTTATGGGAATAGTTGGAATTAATTTATCTCCGTATTATCAATCTCCAGTATGAGAGCCACACTAGGAACAAACTTAGCTTGGGTAGGAGACGAATACATCTTTCTATAGAGAACTACTCTAGTCCCATAATCATCAAAGTTTTTCTCTTGCTAATTCAACTGGGCATGACAAATTACTGGTTGAAATTAAAGATGAAATCTCCATAACAAATTATAAAAACATATAATTGACCAAAGTATAGATCTTTTTAATAATGGGCAACGCATAATAACATTCCCCATCAAATACATTTAGTATTGAATCTTCCTGTTGGATTCGTTAAATCGGATTTTTCAATTCACTATCTTAGAATTGAGCGCAAAACCCACTCCTTGAATAATGGCTTCAGACTGGTCCTTTGCCCCAAGGTGGGTAATCGGGTATGGAATGCAATTCTCGAACTAAACGCAGAAGCTCTTTTGAATTTTTCACAAAAAATATTGGGGTAACGTGTATTTACTTGTTGCCGACTTTTAATCTGTGTAGCTTCTCCATAACATAAACATTCTGAGTGGCAATAGTACTTTCATAAAGTATAATCAAAAGTAAGAGTAACTAGGAAAAAACTCCTGTATGAAAACTTTGCTATAATGGTCACAAAAAACGTTCTAGCTCCGATATTAAGAACAACTGGCATCGACTGAAATAGGGTGTCCTAAAGGGTTCACCAGCACCCAATGTGCGTGCTTTTGAAAAAGCTATGATAAGAAGGACATCAGTCATCGAGTGAGATCGGATGTCTATACAACTGGATAGAATCAAACTTTTAAACTGTGTTCAAAAATGAGCATTCTGGATAAAGTGACTGAACACTAACAGTCTTTAGCTTCCCTGGGTATCAATCTACTGCTCTAATTTCTCTTTAAGAGGCAATAGTTGAAGAACTGATTTGATAGTTAAAGAGGATATTTCGATAATTTTAATTTGGGGAGGGAATAGTGATGTCTTTAAATGAATGGAAATATAGAAGCTGCAAAAATAATTTTGAATTTTTGGAAAATTGGATGAAATTTAGTGTGGAATTAGCTAACTATGTTAAACAGGCAGACCAACCTTTAAAAATATACATATCTGTACCTTCTAATTTATCGTTTTCTTATTTTTTTGTACTAGGAGCTATAGATTATGATTTTAAAAATCCATCTAAAGAAATGTTATTAGAGCAATACCTTAGTTTACAAAAAGGCCAAAGGATCCTATACAAGACTGGAGAAGAATGGATAGCTCATTCCGTTATAGAAGTAAGTAAGATCCCTAATTCTGAGATAAGAGCTATAGTGGTGAAATCTCGTTTAAACTCTATTAATTATATACCAGAAAAAAGATGGTTTGATTATGTAAGAATGTATGACGATGAAATAACTAACGTTAGAAACACTAGGCGAGTGAGCAATATAAAGAACTTAAGCGAAAATATTAAATTGAAAAACTTATATTCTGAGAACACTCTTAATTTGTTAATGATGCAAAATACGGCGAAAACTTATTTATATGCTAACAAAAAAGAATGGAAAGATAATAAATCTGTCATTGGACTTGAAATTGACGGAAAACCATTTGAATTAGATGAACTATTGTTTGATGGTACAGAAGGTACATTTAAAAACCTTTCATTTATCGAGCAAAACCATGACTCGATTATTCCTGATGAATCAACAATAATATTTGTCGGCAGTAGTAGAGCGCTTAGGAAGATGGATCAATTTAAACAAAAGAAGTGTGTATTTATTGTAGATCAACATGATTCGAATGAAAAATCCGAAGAGTTTGAATATAAAATTGAGCAGGAATTTTTAATTGGGAAAGGCCAATCTTTTAATAGAGACATTTTAGAATATATGGATAACAATCAAGTTCAAATCCCGAAAGGAGTGGAAATCTTTGCTTGGTTATCGAAGAGCTGATATAGATTTATCAAATAAATTATATTCCTCATCAGTAGAGATTGAATTTATAAAGGTTGAAGATGATCTTATAGGGCAATTAATGCATACATTGAAAACGCTGAAGCATGAGGTCAAGATGTACTATGAGCATGATCAACTCCTATTGGAAGAAACCGAGTCATTCGTAAAAGTATGTCGTAATTTGGTAAGTTCAGTTCGTAGCTACAGTACTTACCTTAAAGAGCATAATGAAATTATTGTAAAGTATTTTACTTTAACGAAAAAACGAGTTTATGCTGACTTGTTCACTAAAAATGTAGAGCCTATTGTAAATTTAATAAAAATATTACGAAAACATCAAAATAATGCCTATATTGACGTTTTAATGAGATTAACAAATGAAAAACATCTTACTTCAGAAAACACCTATATTATAACTAAACAAAGGTCCTTAGATGAATACATTGATATTAATGGAACGAGATATAAAGTAATGCGAGATAAAGAGTTTGTGGATTTAGGGATTTTTGCAGATATTGTTATATTTTTAGGGACCCCTAGCTATTTTGATCGAAAGTTCTCAGAAATATTTTATGGAAAACAGACTATGTTTCTAGGGTATTCCTGTTTTGAAAACCAATTAGTACAAAGAAGATCCTTTTCAGATTTAATTGACCATAAATTTTTAATAAATACGATTTATAAAGATGTTACATTTGAAAAAGGCTTTTCAGGCTTGAATTTTAAAGAGATATTCGTGAAAAGCAAAGAAAAAAATTCCGAAGAATCTGTAATTAACCATTTTGAAAACATTGTAGATATCCCTCTAGAAGAAAAAGTAGAAGTGAAATTTGCGACCATTTCTCACGGTAACTACATTTTTTTGCCACTTAGACAAGACGTAAATGTCATTGACAGAGATTCCCTAAAGATTTCTCAAAAAAAAGTAAGAGAGTTATCCATGGGGGATTTATTAGTATTTCGAAATCAAAATGCATATAACTTAGTTCGAGAATTAGCTGATAATTTTATGGGCATTAATGCAGAACGATATCGAGATAGCTTAGAAAGATGGAAAAAAAGATTACGCTTTAATGTGAAAAAAAAAGGTATAGAGAAAGTTTCTAGGATTTTAATAGTACGTTATGGAATCTCAGTTGCTAAAGCAAATAATATTAAAAATTGGATGGACAGTAATTCCATTAAACCTTCATGTTTAGATGAATTGTTAGTGGCGTTTAATTTTGATTCACAAGAAAGAACAGAAATATTAAACGCAGCGAGTGCAATCTTTAGTGCACATATTTCAGCTGGTCATCATATATCCCAAACTTTGATGAATGAATTAGATAAAAGTTTAGAAAGTGTAATCGATGAAAACGGATTTTATACATTTAATTCGAAAGAGTTTGAAGGAGCTTCTTTTAATATTGAAGAAATAAAAAGAATTTCTAATGAAACACATTTTATTCCAGAATGCGAAACATTAAAGATTATTAAAGGATGAGGTATAAGATATGAATAAAAAACTAGAAAGTGCTTTATATAATCGAGAAAGTATAATTAATGCCATTGAGCAAGAAATTGTAGGACCCAGTGACATTCAAAATGCTAAAAAGCCTTTAAATGTCATTGGCAATACTACATTTGATAATTTTGAGGACTTAAATACTAATTATTATTGGAATAAAGCGGCTTTAAGAGAAGAAGTAATTCAAAGAGACAGTCCTTCTCGAAGATATGCTACAGGAATGTTATATCCTATAAAGCTAGAAGATACAGAGTTGGAAGAAAATGAACTGGTAATTGATGTAGTTAACGATGAGTTACAAGCTGAGTTTTATGATCAAATAGATAAAGTAAATGCAGAAGAATTAGAGGAAGAATCAGGTCTAGATGATGCTGCCCCTAAAATTCAGCAGAAGGATTCAATGCCTTCAAGCATGGGAGTGACATTTTGTTTATCTAAGGATACTAAAGTTTTTACAGTTAAATTTGAAGGTGGAGTATACGAAAAACATAAGATTTATGCAGATATTATTCACAAAGATGAAGATAATGGCAAACAAAAACATTATAAGTTTGATGAGTATTGGTGGTTGCGTACATCTGTTTCCGCCGAGAAAGAGATTGCTCTATCAGAATTTGAGTCTGGAAAAAATATTAGTGTAAAGCAATATTCCCTACATGTTTACGACAAGGTAGAGAACAAAATTGAAAAAATTAATTTGGATTTACATATTCAGTATCGAGTAAAAGAAAAGTACACGTTATTAACTGTGACTGTTTTAAATGTGACTCAGCCTCCGGGGAGGCATAATGTAAATGAGTATACAGTGTTTCAATCCCATTTAAACATTTCCGCTGAGCCAGGCAGCTTTTTAAATTATCCCAAAGTTTTTCAACGCAACTTAGATTTAACTAAAGATGAGTGGAATAATGAGTTGCTATTTAAAAATAAATTCAACTATGCATTCGGTCATGGCTGCTCAGTTACTTGGGATCAATATGTAGGAAACATATCGGAAATTAACTCTACATTTATCCCCAGGTATGAAACAGAGAGCCTGACACCGGATGTTATTTTGAATATTGGTGGCAAAGAGGTAGATTTAAGAATCGAAATGCAAGCGTTAATGAATGTGAAAAGTTACGATGAGTTGCTTCAAATCTTGCAGCCTTTAGTAACAGGCTATAAAGATTGGATTGCTAAGCGTGAAGAAGAGATACAAGACCTGCAGCAAGAATTAAAAGAAGCTGCTGAAAACAATTTGGAATTTTGCAAAAAGAGCTTAGATAGGATAGAAAAAGGCCTAAAATTGTTAAAACAGCCTAAAGTGCTCCAAGCCTTCAAAATGGCTAACCAAGCGATTTTATTACAACAAATTAATGGCAAAGCGCCACGAAAAGCTTACTTTGAAAAACATGATACAGGATTAGAGCTAGTCCTCGAAAAAACATTTGCTGATGTAACAAAAAAGATGAAAAATTTAGGCTCGTGTGATAATAGCTGGCGTGCTTTCCAAATTGCATTCTTCTTATTATCAATTCAATCATTAGTAGAAAAAGATTCATTTGATCGAGAAACAGTTGACTTAATCTGGTTCCCTACTGGCGGCGGTAAAACGGAAGCATATTTAGGGGTTGCGGCGTTTCAAATGTTTTACAGGCGCTTGTTAGACCCGACTGATGCAGGCGTAGATATTATGATGCGCTATACCTTGCGTTTACTAACAGCGGACCAATTCCAGCGTGCTTCCAGATTAATTTGCTCTATGGAATATTTGCGTCGAGAACATGAAAAAGAGCTTGGAAGCACACCTTATTCGATTGGAATTTGGGTAGGCTCAAAAACTTCTCCTAATAGCAATAAGGAAGCGTTAAAACAAGTAAAAGCAATGAGTAAATCAAAAGGTCCTGAGAACCTAGTAGTGACAAGATGCCCTTGGTGTGGATGTCAAATTGGTAAAGCTGAAGTAAAGGGAAAAGGTGTTAAGCGTAACGAAAGCAAGATAATCGGTTTAAAGAATGAAAATAACCACTTAATAGTGGTATGTCCAGATGATCAGTGTGATTTCCACGATGAAATCCCGGTTTATTTCGTGGATGAAACTATTTATGAAAAGCAACCGACTTTCTTAATTGGTACTATCGATAAGTTTGTCCAGTTAACATGGAAACCCGAAGCCAGAAAATTATTTGGCTTGAATGAACTAGGAGAACGTATTGTATCTCCACCACAAATTATTGTCCAGGACGAACTACATTTAATTTCAGGACCACTGGGAACACTTGCAGGTCTTTACGAAGTGTTAATTGAGGAATTATGTATTGATGACCGTGGAGAGGTGCCAATTAAACCGAAAATCATTTCTGCAACAGCGACTATTAAAGAGTTTGAAGAGCAAGCCAAATGTCTATTTGGAAGAACAAGCGCAAGGTTATTCCCGAGCCCAGGTATCGATATTGATGATTCGTTTTTCTCTAGAGTGGCTGTTAATGAGAGCGGGAAACCAATGCCAGGCCGAAAGTATATCGGCGTTTTCACATCTAGAGTTCGTATTTTAATGGCGCAAGTAATGACGTATTCAGCTATTTTACAGAAGGTCGAGGGCTTGCCTGAGGACGAGCGAGATCCGTTTTGGACACTGCTTTCTTTTTATAACAGTTTAAGAGATTTAGGGGCAGGATTAAATTTATTTAATAGTGATATTCCAACGTATATTGATGCATTAATTAAGAGAGAAGGATTCAGCAACAGAAGATTTTTAGGTGCCCCACTTGAATTAACATCCCGTAAACAAAGTAATGAAATTTCTAAAACAATAGATGATTTGAATGTTCCTTATATTGCGAAAGATAATAAAGGGCGCACAAAAGCACTAACATCATGTTTAGCTTCAAATATTATTGAAGTAGGCGTCGATATTGATCGTTTATCATTAATGGGCATCATCAGTCAGCCTAAAATGACAGCCCAATATATTCAAGTAAGTGGACGAGTGGGAAGACGTCCTCAAGAAAGACCAGGATTAATTGTAACAGTATATTCTAATCAAAACTCACGCGACAAATCACATTTTGAGCACTTTAATGAATTTCACCAAAGACTCTATGCACAAGTAGAAACAACAAGCCTAACACCCTTCTCTACTGCTTCCTTGGAACGCGGATTAACAGCTGTGCTGATTGGGTTCTTGCGCCAAAGGATGGATATGCAAATGGCAAACTATCCTACAAACAAAGAAATAAAGCGTGTAATGAAAGATGAACGTTTTACCGCATTCCGTCACCGTTTCAAAGAGCGTGTTAAATTAATTGACCGGGATCAATTAGGCGTCTTTATGGATATTTTTAAAGTTTTTATGAATGGAATATTACAAGGTCGCTATGAAATTTGGAGAGTTTCAGATACGGAACGTGGATTAATGTATCAAGCTGGCAATTTAAATGATGGAGAAAAATATGCTGGCAGCATTCCTGTAATTAATACGTTGAGAAGTGTAGATGCTGAAAGCAGAGGATCTATTGTTTTACTAGATAAAGAGGAAGACGAATTTGTATGGGAGGAAGATGACTAAATGAGATATTTGCCAATGAGGCGCTCTAAACTGGTTGGAACAGAAGGACCAGGTTCGCTGGTAATTAGCCCTGAAGGTGAAACAGCCGTTGTAGGCGCTCTAGATCTTTGGTTTAGAGATTTTAATGGAAATAAAGCAAAAAATATTGAAGAATTTGCAGTAAATGAACCACGTTTAAAATCAATATTGAAAGTTGATAAATTTTACACGCCTCCTGAGTTTAGGAAGAGCTCTGCAAATGCTATGGAAGTTGTTCCAAACAGTAATCTAATAATGCCTTTAATGCGTTTTCCTAGATGGCATTATTGTAGTTCTTGCAAGTCGTTAAGAGAACTAGAGCTTGATCAAACTTCAGTTTATTTAGATTGCCCAAAATGCAATACAAAAAGATATTACAAACAAGTTCCTTTTGTGGTGATTTGTGAGCATGGTCATTTGTCCGATTTTCCTTGGCGCAAGTGGGTTCATCGTGATGAAAATACTACTTGTACAGGAAATTTGAGAATTCGCATGAGTGGCGGTACAACACTTGATTCCTGGAGGATTGAGTGTGAAGGGTGCAAAGGCAACCGTGGGTTACAAGGAGTTACAACTTCAAGTAATGAAAAGAAAACGAGCCTTTTAGGAGACACTTTAAATGAAAGAGGAGCTCGAAAATACACCTGTGAAGGCGAACGCCCATGGTGTGGAGAAGAACAGGAAGAATGTTCCGCAGCACCAGTAGCAATATTAAGAAACTCCATAAGTGTTTATATGGCGAAAAAAATTAGCGCTCTAGCAATACCAGGTAATTATAGTGAAAACGTTGATCTGATTGTATCCAAAATTCAATCTCCAGCTAAGTATTTATTGCGAACAAATCTTGCGCTTTTAGATGAAATAGAGAAGAAGACTCAGTTTATAAGAACAAATCTCAGGTTTGAGTTGAAGGAAGAGATAACTGATCAGGATATTCAAGAAGCCCTGATGTATATAGAAGCTGGAGAAGAATACGAATACACTGACGAGGAGTTAGAAAAACCAGGGCTATTAATTAAACAAAAAGAATTTGAAAAGCTTGCGTCTGCAGTAAACTCAAAAGAACTAAAAGTTGAATCTGAATGGGTTTATGAAGAGGATGTAGAATATGAAAATAATTATTACAAACCGTATTTAGAACGTTTATCTAGGGTGCTGAAATTAAAAGAGACAACGGCTTTATATGGTTTTGATCGCAAGGATTACAAAAACAATAATGATTACAGTAGTTACTATCCTTCTCTTTATAAGGATTATGACAGTTCTAATGAGAAGTGGCTGCCTGTAAATGAAGTATATGGTGAAGGTATCTTTTTGCAATTGAACCTAACAAAAATTGAAAAATGGGAGGGTTCCGATGGAGTAAAGGAATACTTCCAGCGTTACCTTCAACGAGTGGGTCATATTGAACACCGAGATGATACAATTCTTAAACCAAGAAATATCATGTTGCATACATTGTCTCACTTTTTAATTGATGAACTTGCCAATGTCTGTGGTTATAATCGTGCATCGATTAGAGAAAGACTTTACTTAGATGAGGGGCAGGCAGGAATTTTAATTTATATTTCAGCAGGCGACTCGGAAGGCACTTTAGGTGGTCTTGTACGATTAGGTTTACAAGAAAAGTTTTTCCATGTCTTAGACAAGGCCAAAAATAACGCAGAGTGGTGCAGTTCTGACCCAGTATGTACAGAGCTCGGAAAAACACAAGGACAGGGTGTAAATAACTTAAACGGTGCCGCTTGTTATAATTGTTCCCATATCCCAGAAACCTCTTGTGAATATTGGAATTTGTATCTAGATCGAAACTTACTTATCGATAAAAAGATAGGTTATTTTAAAGATTAAAATATAAAATCATTAATCTATTAATAATGAACCCATGCATCCACTGTATGGGTTCATTATTAACTTATGAAGGAATAGGTGAAAGAATGGCCAGCGACAATGAATTAGAGAAAAAAATACTAGCATTATTTAATAAAAAGAATTCCTGCTTTAAATTAAGAAATGAAATATTCCAAATTAAATTTTCTGGTAAACCAGTCGGAAGCAAAAAAAAAGTGGATGGTGTAAATCCAGGTGGGGAACCTAAAACAGATGTCTTCGTACGGGGAGAAAACAGTAAAGGAGTAATAATAGACCTGAAAATTTCTGTTAAACAATTAAATGCTCAATTTATAGAAAATAAATTATCAATATTTCGTGCTGAAGCTATTTTAGGCAGTAACTGGAGGGAAAGAGTCTTAAAAGCAATATATAATTTAGAAGAAAGATTTAAGCAGAAGAATCTCATATATATTGATAAGTTAAGACGTACAGAAGCAGGGGCTTTTTCGCTAGGATGGATAATTAACTTTATGAATTCTGGAAGTGGGGAACTAGCAACAAGGTTTGAATTAAGCAGAGATGAACTATTGGAAATCTATGCAGGATACAAACTTCCAGAGACTAAAAAAAACGTTGCAATACAAGTAGAGAAAGGGAATCAAACAAGCGTAATAAAGAATTCAGGAATTGCAGAGTTTATCGTACATAGTGATGTAAATGCCATTAATTCTATACAAGACGTTATTGATAACCTTCAACATATTGAAGAGTATGTTGATAAAAATCCTAATACATACATCGCTTTTAAAGCGTTAAATTATCGAACATTGAAAGATGGAAAAGCTAGAGATACGCCAGAATTCGATGGGGACAGACCTTTAGGGATATATGTTGATTGGGGTATAAAGGAGGGAAGGTTATTTCCTCAAGTTCATTTAGAAGACCCACTTGAATATAAAGGCAATTTGGTAGCTAATAGATTAAAGACAAGTCTAGAAAGCCTCGGAATTAAGTCTACATACGATATTAGGTCGGATAATGTTTACAATACCCACTTTGTATGGTGCAAAGATGCAAGGTGGCCAGAAAAAGAAAATTTTAATATGATTTTCAAGCCTAATGAAATATCAAATGCGTTTAATGTATTAAACTTAAATCCAAATGATAAAGGGCTAGATTTAGGATTTAAATTATCTAAAATGTTCAAGATGAATTATATAAATTCCGACATTAAACACGGTAAACAGTTAAGCTTTGGATTAGATAGCACTAAAATTAAACATTTAGATAGTATAGAGACAGATTTAATTATAGGAAAAGCATTTTTCCCTTTATTAAGTCTAAGAAAATCTCGGTTAAACGAAGATGCATATGAGGGTTTAGACAATGAAATTTTAGACTATTTAAAATATGTTCAGCCAAAGATGTTTCTTTTCACTAGTTTAAAAAGTATATTGAAGGTTCATAATGGAGATTTAATGAAGGATTTCTCTAGCAAACTTGCTAATCAAGGTTTTAAAGTCCAGTATAAATTACTTAATGCTAGAGACTATGGAGTTGCCCAAAATAGAAGTTTTGTTTTTATTGTAGGTGTACGTGAAGACTTAGACTTTAAATATGAGTACCCCCTTCCTAAATATGGAGAATGTTTACAACCTTATGTCACTTTGAGCGATGCAATAGGAGATTTAGATGAAAATCCAGGACCATATTATAAAGGGAAATTATACTCATATTATAAACAGCAAAACCGTAAGAAAGAATGGTCAGATGAAAGTTTTAATGTAAATGTACCGATATTTAGAACTCCTTTACACCCAAGTGGTAGCTCGTTAATAAAAAATGAAAATAATGAATGGATTTTTCCTGATGGGGAAGAAAACTACCGCAGATTATCAATAAGAGAAATATCAAGAATTCAAAGTTTTCCTGATTGGTATACAGAGCAGAAAATTGAACAAAAAATGCCACTATCAGCTTTGCATCTACAATTAGCTTATTCAGTGCCAGTTCTGCTAGCTCAAGCAATTTCAAATTCAATAGTGGAATGTTTGTTGAAATCTAATCTTCGTTAATTAATTTCTTTATCTCTTCAATAATCAGTAGATGTCCTAAATACTGCCCTAAGGAAAATGGTTCCAATATTCGTACCCAGCACAATCAAATTGAAAAACTATGCAAGATTTCAAAATACGATGAGATTCAGGATTGTGTGGAGCTTTCGTAGAATCTTAATATCAATTAGTTTCCATCACGAATAAATTTCATGAACATTGAACATTATAAAATGTTCTTAACCCAAAAAGGCAACATATGTAAGGTTACCTTTTTAATTATAAATACTTCAGTATCAACATTTGTTGGAATATGGTATTTCTTCAGTCTGTCTCGATGATCAAGCAGAGAAGTGGCGGACTGCTGACCTCTACGCTGCCAGAGGGGAGAGGGCTTTAAAGGTAGTTATATATGTTTAAATAAGTAAAAAAGTCCCCATATATCAAGGGGAATTCGATTTTTGATCAGTTAAATAAAATAAGTTTAATCAAAAATATTAATTCTGTGCCCAGTTTGGTGGACACTTCTGAGAAAAGGTATGGGTGGTTACCTAACTTTTCTTTTCCTAGTTCTTTTCATGGAAAAGATCTTTCAGTCAAGTTCTATCATATACTACTTTCATATTAACAACAGTGCAAAAGAACATAATCCAGCTAGAGATTATGTTCTTTAATACAATTTTTCCAAACACTTTTTCTGATAGTTTGCGGCAATCAGTATATTGGTGGTGAGTTTAGGTCTTTATTCATATGTTACTTAGGAAGTTAATTTAAAAAGTACTTATCTAATTCTTCTTTAAATCCTTTCTGGATTAGCTTTCTTGAATCTGATAAATTTTGATCTTTCTTATATTCAATCAGTGCTTTTTCAATAAGCTCTATATTACTCTTTATATCTGAATTAAAAGTATTAAGGTATATTACATAGAAAACTTTTTGTTCATATACAATGTAACCAGTGTTTTCATATTCCTCTGTAATTTCTAGATATTTCTCGATTAATTTAACAGCATCATCTATATCAAATTTATTTTCACCAAAAATTTCTTCGTAATACGAATCAAAGATTCTTTTCTTTTGATTACTAGCCCGATCTGGAAAGCCTTGTTTAGAGTATAATAATTGTCCAAATTTCTCCATAGAGATTCTTTCTTTATAAACCTTATCATTATCACCAAAATCCCCAACTTTTCTAACATATAAAATATCATAATCTTTTAGTATCTCTTCAATCTTTATTTGTAGAGAGTCTAATGATTTGAGATCAACTGGTGATATTGCGTTCTGACTATTGGTGAATTCCGCAATTTTATTAGTTAGCCCCTCTTGATCACCTGTTTTAAATACCCTTACTAAAACATTGGCTTTATTTAATATTTCTTCATCATACATACTGTCTTTATAATCGTATAGCGTTCTAAGTGTCTGACCACCATTTACGACTTGAAAGTCATTTAATTCTATCTTGAATTTTTGATTTCCATTTACTGGGGTAACTTCGATATCCTTTGATGTCATAGTTATTCCATTATTGTACATAAAAAATTTAGTCGGCTCTAACTCGAGTGTTTTGAATATATTCTTATTAAATTTTGTTTTTCCTAAATAACCACGAACATTATCAAAAAGTACGGAAAAATCTAATTTTAAGCCTTTTACTTCTTTCATCTCTTCATAATTATATTTATTTCGCATCTGTTCAGAAGAACTAGTAATTCTTATTAACTCTCCTATTGACAATTTGATTAAATATGACTTACTTGAAGATAGATCTTCTTCTTCATACGATAAAACTGAATTTCTATTTAACAGTAAAGTAGCTTTTATAGGTTCTGGTCTTTTAGATATAAAATTGCTAAAGTCTCCAAGAGTATAAGTGACTACATCTAATCCGTACATAGATTCTAAATGCTTAATAGCTTCAATATCAACTGAAAAACCTTGATTTTCATTAGAAACCATATATAACCTCATACTCCAAATATCATCCGATTTTAACTTTTTAATTATTTCATCAACAAATTCTTTAGTTTTATTTGTTAAACCGCTACTATCCAAGCTTAAAACTGCATTTACAAATTTCATACTAATAAGAGTATCATTTAAGGAAAGACCTTTACCAGGATTGAATTTTTCGCGAAATTTGAAATTAAAAAGATTAATAGTTTGATTATCCTCATCAATATCAATAGCGTCTATTCCTAAATCATCATTAGCTTGATTAAAAACAATACTATTGAATTCAGTATCGTTAATCTTATCTTTTAATTCCGTAATATCTTTATTATTAGTAATACATTCTAAAGCAAAAAGATAGAACCCTAAGCGTGCTTGTTCTATCTCAGCTACTTCTTTCTTTAATTTTAAATATTGATAATACATTTTTGACTTTTTCTTTACTATTTTAAAATCATTTATATCTGCCATCATTATCACTCCAAATAAATTTTAGAATCTACTGTTGATTATTGCAATTTAATCCTTTATTTATGTAATATACCGTAAGCTTAATTTATTTTTATTCAAATATCAATTCAATTTCTCGATAAATTTTTTTTAGAAGATTTAGATTTAAAAAATGGCTATCCTATATACGATTTATTAACTTTATTTATACTTATATAAAACGATTTTTGCTTATTAAAACTTTACGCCTCTCCAAACTTCTCCGGATTACGATTAATCATATTAATAACACGTACAATCCCACGTGGAAATTATCCAGATTATCACTAAATAATTCAGTTACTCTTCCAAGCGGACGGAATGGAGCTTCTTGTAATACTTTCTTTTCAAGAGTTTCATTTTTTTACTACATAATCGATGATGGTTTGACAAAACGAAGTTGCAAAACGTTCAGTTTTTCTTCATTAGAGAACTCTTGAAATGCCGAATTTGTTGCTTGCTGATCTAAACCTATAACTTGCCTCACTAACTTGGTAATCGGAGTGTCACCGAATTCTTTTTTATAATCTTTTGGTGTTCTTAATTCGCTCCACAAGATTTCTAGCATTCTTTGCTGTTAGCTTGGCAAGTTCAATGGAATACATTACACTATCAAATCGTTTGGCAAGTTCGTCATCTACAATAGAGATGATGAGCGGGGAAATATGTACATGAATTTCACTTACATTTGTCACATTAAGTGCTTGCCAATTTGAACAGTTTTTATATTTATGGAAAACTGCAAATGCATTCTCACTTGAAAATTTCATCATTTAGAAGAGAAGAGGAAGTTCTTCTAATACATCATCAATTAATTCGTTTCGATGTCTTATGTATAGCTTTTCCTGAAAATCTAAGGTTTGAAGTTCTTTAATAATATCTACCTTTAAATTAAAAACTCGCTCTGTTAATCCTACCAAAGACCTTTCCTTCAATCCCTTTTTGATTCTGATGTAAAAATTTGATATTTCACAAATAGTCAAATGTTAATAAATAACTTTTTATTCAAACTATTACAAATATGTTGTAACGAAGACGGGTAGCGCGACCAAAATACTTGCCGAAATTTCGATTTAGTACGAACTTTCTTGGACGAGAGCAAAAAGAAATGAACATCACCCGCAGATACCCAGCCTATTTAATGATCAGCGGCGTCATGATCATCATGGTTACACTGGTGTTTTATTATTGGCCAATCAATATGAATTAAAAAAATGGCAGGGGAAACCCCTGTCATTTTTTTCTGTAACTGGCTAAATTCCAACCTATGTATCACTATGACTACTTTCCTATGAATATTCACTTTAAAATTGGGGTGTTATCCTTATATTAACATAAGTTAAAAATAGCCCAATAAGCTAACATGAGGCTGACAACTAGCAAGATTGGTTGGTACAACTAATAACTCTTAATCAGAAGAAGAACCATTGCCATCTTGAAGGGATGAGTGGTTCTTTTTCCGTTTCTTGGGGAACGCTGACATAAAGATTGGTTGCTAGGAAGGCTCTCTCTGGAATACTCACTAATATTAGGTATTCACTTCAGCTGTTCGATTACAACAACTTTGTCCCATTCTTTGTTTTCATAATCGGATTCTTCCCAACCCACTCGGAATATATCGCCATAGTTTGGCTGGAATCCCATGGTAGTAAATACTTCTGTTTGATAGTAAATACCTTCGCCTTTGCCCTCTATTTTCTCACCACGTATATGCCCGTTTTTGATTTCACTGATTTCAAATGTCTCGGTAATGATATTCTCTCCACCCTCAGTAGCCATACGCCTTTCTTTACCCATATATACCTCTGATGTTTGAGTGTCCAGTTGTATTACTGGCATTTCCTTGATTTTCGCTAGTCGGTTTATTTCTGCAATAATCTTTTGGTCTTGCTTGTTATCTTGCATTTCATCCGCATTATGAAAACCAATTGCGTATCCACCTAAACCTACTAATGCCCCTGCTACTGTAAAAGCTAAAACTGTCTTCTTCATATGTATTTCCACCTTTTCTATTGCTCTTACCTACTTACTTATTAATAATAACATGCAAAACTTAATTATCAGATAATTACCTTGTAGGGTGTGAAATTTTGAACAAAATTTGGGGGGATGTTTTAAAAACCCAAAATCAAACAAAAAGAACCTCGGCGTCAGGCTATCCTCTTCAGTCTCCCCGTTACCTTCACGAAAAGGGCGCTAGAGTTAGGGTTGGTAAGGGAATACCAACCTCTGTTGAAAAAAAGTCCAGAGTTATTAATCATCCATTATATAAAACAACAATTATTGACTATTAGAAATTACCTGGTTAAAATAGGGGCAAGATTTGAAAGGAGCGATAAACGTGGCATTTTTACAACTATACTGATATACACACATATTATGGAAAAAACCACTTTTTATAAGGGGTTATTTGCTGTGTGTATAGGATGGATATGTTGTAGAGGTTTTGTCGTTCTGCCGGATATCTATGTCGATTTTTTCCGTACACAGAGCCCTTCTGTGTACTTTTTTGTTTTGGAGCGATTTAACTTGATGATGTTACTTTTCTATTGATGCGAGTTTAGGAAATTAAGCTCATATCGATTACAGGGTATTCAGCGGTGACTATAAAATAGGGAGGAATGTAAATTGCAATTTCTATTATTCTTTTGATGCGGGCTTGAAATAGAAGCTCGTATCGATCCAAGCTATCGATACGAAATCACAAATTTCGGAGGTAGCGAATATGGAACAAATATGTTTTGAATTAGAAAATGTCGAAGTGACTTATTTAGATAAAGAGATATTGAAGATTGATCGATTGGCTGTACATCAATTTGACCGCATCGGCATCGTCGGGAAAAATGGTACAGGGAAAAGTACGTTATTGAAGTTACTTGCTGGAGAAATTCAACCAACAAGCGGAAAGGTAAAGGGTTACGTTGATCGTGGCTATTTTGAGCAAGTTGAAGCGCCTGTTGTTGCAGAAGCTGATCCAGCGTTACTGGGAAAATTGGCAGTTCCGCGAAATTCTGCGTCACTAAGCGGCGGTGAGAAACGAGGCTGAAGCTTGCCCAATTGTTTACCCACTATAATGAAGCGTTGCTTATCGATGAGCCGACAACCCACTTGGATCAAGACGGCCTTTTGTTTTTACTTGATGAATTACGCTATTACTATGGTGCGCTTGTCTTGATTAGTCATGACAGGGCTGTACTGGATGAACTCGTCACAACGATTTGGGAAGTGCATGAAGGCGAGGTACATGTATATTCAGGGAATTACAGCGAGTACATGGCACAGAAGCAGTTAAAACGTGAACAACAGACGCAGGCTCATGAACAATTCATTAAAGAAAAGAGCCGGCTTGAAAAAGCGGCGCAGGAAAAAAATGAAAAAGGCTGAAAAAATCGCTCAGGCTGGAAGATTGTCAAAAAAAGAGGCGAATGCAAAGCCGAATAAGTCGTTTATGACGAAATCGAAAGGCACAAGCCAAAAATCCGCACAACGCGCAGCGAAGGCAATTGAGAATCGAGTGGAAAAACTTCAGGAAGTGGAAGCTGTAAGCTGTACAAGAGGAAAGGCAAATCGTATTTCGCCAGTCAAAGCAATTGGAATTGCATAATAAGTTCCCGATAATGGCGGACCGATTGACTCTTCAAGTGAAGGAGAACGTATTATTGGATGAGGTGAGTTTCCAGCTGCCGCTCGGTAAAAAAATAGCCATCACAGGTAGCAACGGCAGCGGTAAAAGTACTTTGCTGCACCATATTGCGAATAATGGTATAGGTTTAACGGTTTCTCCAAAAGCAAAAATGGGTTACTTCCGTCAAATGAGCTATAGATTTGCAAAAGATGAAACGGTTCTGCAATTCCTGGAGAATCGCTCAGAATATGATGAAGGATTTTTAAGAAGCGTCCTGCATTCGATGCAGTTTACTGGGACGGATATACTGAAAAGCGTTCAGTCCTTAAGTGGCGGAGAAGCGATTCGCCTCCAGCTTTGTCAGTTGTTCTTAGGGGAATACAACATTCTGTTATTGGATGAACCGACCAACTTTATGGATATTACTGCCATTGAAGCATTGGAACGATTCATAGCTGGATATGAAGGGACGATAATATTTGTATCCCATGATCAAGCGTTCATAAAGCATGTTGCCGATATTCAGTATCAACTTCAGGCGAAAAAATTTGTTCAAGTGTGATTTTTAAGATTATGGCAAAATAAGCCGATGGAACAATTCCGTCGGCTTATTTATATAAGAGTAACTAAGCACATTAAGGATGAATCGTAACCGGTGTCCCGATTGGAACAATCCTTGATAATTCCTCCACGTCCCGATTATGCATGCGAATACAGCCTTTTGAGACGGCTTTACCAATCGAGCTGGGGTCATTCGTTCCATGAATGCCGTAGTGCTCCTTGGATAGACTCATCCACATGGTACCGAATGGGCCTCCGGGGTTGGGGGCTTTATTGATAATGATGAACTGTCCTACTGGTGTACCGAACAGCATTCTTCCAACGGCGATTGGATATTGTTTCTGCAATACTCCATTTTTTAGCAGTCTTAGCTTACGATTATTAACGGACACATCAATCTGAAATGGAATGGTATCAGCAGGAGGAAAACCAGGGATCATGATGGGTTGACCAGGATAAATGACATTTGGGTTTATTGTCGGGTTAGCAGCGATGATTGCCGATAGCGGTTTCCGGTAGTCCCTGGATATCTGTGTCAGTGTTTCACCTGGTTTAACTGTATGAATCAGTCTGAACACCTCCATAGGTTATAGTTGTCATGTTTCATTCTATGTGATTTTTCAAAAGTGTTTCGTAACTCGTCGTAAGCTGTTATCAATTTTTAATAAAACTTATATGTTAAGTAACTAAGCCGAAAAGAAACCGAAATGAACATTTGATAAAATAAGTTTTTATGGAGATGGATTTTTGTTAGTTAAAGAGGGGGAATAAAGGTGGAGGAACATGTGAAAAAGGCTTTAGTAGAATGGAATGAAGAAATTAGTGATGTGTTAAATGGGATAGAAAAAGAGTATGATGAAGTTAAGCGTGAACTTCAGGTTTATTCCTATAAATTCAATATTACCAAACAGGTTGTACAATCCACTATTAATGATGAAATTATTCGAAGCATCCGCGAGCTCTATCATAAACCTTTTGAACAAAAATTGAACGAATTGAAAGAATCGATAAAAGAGCTGGAAGAAAAGAGAAAAGTTTTTCAAATGTTTGTCGATAAAATCGAAAAGGTTAGTGAAAGAGAAGAAGGAAAACCGCAAATATCAGTCATATAAGGCAGCGAGGAGCAGGATACTCTACCATTCTATACACAAAAACCATGGCAGCGAATATAACTGCTTTTTTTTGCTGGAATTGCCAAAAGCGCCCCCTTGTTTACCCTAACATCAACCCGGGTACACTATCCTATAAAAAGGAAATGGGGGAGTTCTATGTGGAATGCGGTCTTTTGGGGAGGGGTTTCGGGTTCTGCCGTCCTGCTTGGCGCACTTGCCGCAATCTTCATACCGATCAAGAAAAACATCATTGGCTATATCATGGCTTTTGGTACGGGTGTATTGATTGGTGCCGCGGCATATGAGCTGCTTGCTGATTCGGTGAGTGATGGTGGAATCTGGGCGACGGGGATCGGATTCATAGCAGGGGCCGGCGTGTTTACTGCCTTGGATTTTCTTATTTCCAAAAAAGGTGCGGATAAAAGGAAACGGTCCAATAATAACTCTTCGAAGGAAGCGGGCCTAGCCATTTTCATCGGAACCGTGATGGATGCCATACCGGAGTCGATCATGATCGGCGCAAGCTTAATAAGCGGTGGCTCGGTAAGCTGGCTATTGGTCATTGCCATCTTCATCAGTAATATTCCGGAGGGGCTCTCAAGTACAACAGGTTTGCTCAAAAGTGATTACTCCAAGAAGAAAATCATGCTGCTGTGGTTTTCCGTCCTGATCATTTCGGCATTATCCTCGATGTCGGGCTATCTATTCCTCGATCATGCCCCGGACTATGTCCTGGCAGCGATGGCAGCCTTTGCAGGCGGGGGAATCATCGCCATGATCGCCTCAACGATGATGCCTGAAGCATATGAAGACGGAGGGCCGATCACGGGCATATTCACCGCTGCTGGCCTGCTTATATCTTTGGTTCTGGATTCGATGTGAGATTGTCCCCTTGGAAGGAAGGGGGCAATTTTTTTGTGAAAATTCTATCATACAAGGAAATGCACAAGGAATCTATCTCGAAAAAAGAATTGTTGGTGTTAAAATATCATTTCAAATCATACACTCTTCATATAGATTTTTAGACATTGAGGAGCTGTTAGAAATGAACTTCGAGATGCAAATAGCGAATATGTTAGCTGATAATTTAAAAGGGTTCATTACATTTGTCCGGGAAAATCATGAAAATGAAAACAACTGCTTTTGTTTAAATAAAGATAAATTGTATCAATTGAAGCTTCTTGTTGACGAGTTTAAATTTCAAGTATTGGCAGATGAACTTAAACGAATCAATCGGTTTACCTGGGATGAAAACTACACGCATTTATTAGTTGATAGATTCAGAAAAGGGATGGGGATCATTGAAGAGTACGTTGAAAATAACTACAGTGATTTATTCATTTTTACCGCTAGACTTTATACGTTGAATAACCTCAGCTTATTATTTTGCAAGGAGGAAGAATCGGGCACAGCCCTCCGCGAATAAAAGAAGAGCACATATTATCGTATATAATATGTGCTCTTCTTTATTTTACTATAGGGATAGTTGACCAAAAAGATTCTAATTCTTATATATGCTCCGAGCCCGCTCTTATTTGCTTGGCATCGTAGAGATATATTTTTTAACCACTTCATACACATATTCTTGATTGGCCGCTGCAGTATTAGGGTTATATTTACCGCCGTTCACTTTATTATTGGATAGCACTCGTATACCTAAGAAGGGCACATCGTAAGCTTTGGCGATTTGTGCTGCCGAAGCTCCTTCCATTTCTTCCACGGATGTACCATATTTCGTATGGAACCACTTAATCCGATCCACTTCATTATTCCAAACGTCTGCAGAACCGATAGTACCATCGACAATCTTACCTTTTGTGTAGGTATCCTTAACTGCATGAGCAGCTGCGAGTAAATCCTTATCTCCCTCGAAGAAGCGTGGTTTTTCAGCATTAGGATCTTCTCCTGCACTTCCTTCAGAAGCCATTAGGTCCATTGGTTTCCATATGGTTGGATCGATTCCTTCGTTTTCAGCTTTATCTGCCGTTTTTAATGAACCTAGGTTTACCGTTCTTTCTCCTAAAACAATATCAAAAACGTTTAAGCTTGGGTCATGTCCACCTGATGTCCCTTGATTGATGATGGCAATAGGGTTATATCTTTCAATTGCCACTGCTGTAGCGGCAGCTGTGTTTTCCATCCCTTTACCTGTTTTGGCAACGATTACAGGATAATTGTCTAAAGTTCCAATATAAAATACAAAATCTCCTGATTTTTCTTCTTTAACATTTTTTAACCTTTTCGCGAAATTTTCAGCTTCAATTGGCATTGGACCTTGAATCATGATAGGCCTTTGAGTCTTTTTTTCGACCGTTTCATTTTTGGAAGCAGAACTGCATGCTGCAATTACCGACACGAAAAGTAAAGCAATGATTCCTAATATAGTATACTTTTTTAACATGTTTTTTCTCTCCTTAAAAACAAATTATCCGATTGTTTGAAACACTCGCAAATATGGTCCAAAGAAAAAGGTCCAGAACGGCAGAATGATTACTGCCTTCTAGACCTACGATAGTCAAAGTATAGATAATCAAGCAAAAATGAAGCGAATGCTAAATCATTAGCTGCTCAAGAAAGCGGGCAGCTGAATATACTTTAACTCGTAGTCTAGTTCTTTCACTGGGAACTAGGTAGAAACGCTCAGACCATATTTCCGAGCATATACGAGTAAATTACAATTATTACTTTGCTAATATAACAAACAAATGATAGATAATCAATAAAAAAGTGAACATTAAAATATAAATATAATTTAATGTTCGTGTTTAGGTGGGTGTAATTCGATAAAATCATAATTATAGCTTCTTGTTGAGGAGTTCAAGTTTCAAGTATTGGCCGATGAGCTTAAACGAATCAACAGGTTTACCTGGGATGAAAATTACACACATTTATTAGTTGATAGATTCAAAAAAGGGATGGAGATCATTGAAGAGTACGTTGAAAATAACTACAGCGATTTATTCATTTTCACCGCAAGACTTTACACATTGAATAGCCTCAGCTTAACCTTTTGCAAGGAGGAATCTCAATAATCTTCCCACCTATGGATAATATTTTTTAATGAGTGCGGGATAATAATTTATATATGTTAAAATCTAATAGAATTTATCTGAGTATTTGGCGTTATGAATTAATTATTATATTTTACTTTTTCGTTGCGTTTTGGCATCTTTTTGAGATAATCCACAATTAATGCCTCGAATAATAGAGTTAGGGAGATGAAACAATGATAGTAAGTGAAGGAATGGCGAGCTTATACAGGACTTTCGAAAGAAATGGTTATGATAAAGAAAAGGAGACCAGTAAGGCTACAGAATTTAAAAATATCCAAACTGGAGAGGTAATATACTTATTGCCTACTCAAGAGATAGGTATTGTTTTGAGTCCAAAGACAGTAGAAAACAATGAAGATTTTAAAAGTGAAAAGAAGTATCATAGTACTGCATTAAAAAAATTTCCTAAGAGAGTGAATAAAGGCCAAACTCCGATACATTATGGGTATTCTTTTAAATTTAAATCAATAGGTGAGTTAGAATCCTTTTTAAAGAGATTCAATGAGATGTGATAATGCTAAATTAAAATCGCTCTTTTCTCCTTAAACCGAGCCGGATTACGAATCAGTAATCGGGCTTACTCTAACTAGTTTCCTTGCAAAGGGCTGCAAGTATTTAGGTGATCGCCCATAAAAAGATGGCTAAAGCGATTATTGAAGAGATGATACCAAGCACTGCTTTACACTTTGATGAAGCGTTCAACCATGTAAAGAAGCTGCTCACTATCATTCCAAATGAAATAAGCACGGCGCTAATCACTTTCACCCATGTCGTTTCAAAAATTGGTTCGACCAACAAGAATATCAAACTGAGTGCGACTAAACCATATGTAGCGATAAAACGCTTACTCGTAAAATCAGTCTTCACTTCATTTCGTTCTTCTTTTGACATCTTTTTATACTCCCGCCACATCATGAAGGCTGGAATCCCTAACATTAAAACTAATCGTACGATTGCATCCGTATTCATTCTATCCTCCAGAAATTACAGCTCTCATCCATATACGTTTGTTCCTGGAAAAATTTTCAACATCTTCCTGCATAATGACATCCTACCCCTTCAGATCCAATTGTCTAAGGGGTATTTACATGTCCAAGAGGTAGTTATAACATTTGCAAGGTTTTGTCAGGGTTCATCATGTACAGTTATCACGACATTTCCCTTTTTATGTCCTAGTTCTACGTATCTATGAGCCTCGGGTATCTGTTCCAGCGGGTAGCGTTTATCAATGACCGATTTTATCTTTTCAGTTTCGATTAGCTCCTTGAGAAATAGTAAATCTTCCGTGAGTACCTTTGCTATTCCTTGCCCTTCAACGGACACGTATCGCCCGTTCGGGGTTAGTGCTTTTTTGCATGTGACTTTTGAGCTTTTCCCGACTGCATCAAAGATGATGTCATATCGCTCTTGTCTTTCCGTGAAATCCTCTTCTGTGTAATCAATCACTTTATCTGCTCCCAATGATCTCACCAAATCAAAGTTAGCGGCACTGCATACTCCGGTAACTTCTGTTCCAAAGTATTTGGCAAGCTGTACCGCGGAAGTCCCTACAGAACCGGATGCACCGTATATGAGGACTTTATGTCCGTCCTGGATATTGGCTTTTCTAAAAAAATGCAGAGCTGTCGTTCCCCCAAAAGAAACGGCGGCGGCTTCCTCATAGGTCATATTGACGGGCTTTATTGCGATTGCCCCGTCTTCAGGTAAGCATGTGTATTCGGCATGGGCCCCAAAATTCATTCCAGTCATGGCAAAAATCCGGTCGCCTTTTTTGAATTTTTTCACATTGCTCCCTGTTTCCTCTATCTCCCCGGCTAGCTCCACTCCGAGTATCGGTTTTCGCGGTTTTCTAAGCCCCAGAAAGATCCGCATCGGCAGCCATAATAAGAAGGGACTCTTGAAGCTTCGGACTCTTATGTCCCCTGAAGCCACTGTTGCCGCATGAACCTTCACCAGAACTTCGTTTTCCTTGGGAGTTGGTTTTGCCACCTCTTGGAGTTCCAGTACATCGGGTGATCCGTATTTTGTGCATACCATTGCTTTCATCGCAAGTCTCCTTTAGTTTTTGATTCAGTCTTTTAATACTATGATTTAAGCTGAACTATAAAACTACATGTAAACGAAACGGAAGAAACTTTTGTATGAAGCTTAAAAGCATTAGGTATTTGTCCGGCATCGGTCAGGGGCTGTAACGCTGAGCGGTCGAAACCTTATGATTTTATAACAAGGGACATTCTATAAGACAAAGGAGATAAAAGTATGGCCATTAACGAAAGACCGAGAAGTATAGTTTTAGATTTAGCAGTTACTTTAGATGGATTTATTGAAGGGCCGAAAGGAGAAGTTTGACTGGTGCATTATGGACTCTATTTCTTAAATGATATGGATACTATTTTTTATGGGAGAAAAAGCTATGATTATGGGGACAATATACTCCGTAAAATAAGGTATCTAATACTGAAAAAGAAATTTGGAAATTAGTTCATGGCAAAGAAAAATTCATGTTTTCCAAAACAAAAAAAGCATTGATGATAAAGTAACAATCATAAATGATAATATGGTTGAAGAAGTAAATAAATTAAAGAAAAAGCCTGGTAAAGACATCTGGCTTTATGGCGGGGCAAGTCTTATTACATCTTTTATAAGATTGGGGCTGGTTGATGAATTTAGGTTATCTGCACCCTGTTATTTTAGGGGAAGGAAAACCTTTGTTTGTTGACATAAAGGAGAGATTGAACCTAACACTGGTTGATACAAAAAGCTTTTACCCTGGCGTTGTTCAACTTTGCTATCATCTTAATGAAGGATAATTGACTAAATGATCAAAATTTTTATGAAAAATTCATAATTAGATAAAAAAAGTAACTCCATTTTAAAAAAAATGGAGTTTTTGTATTTGCTGTTAATGGAAGGGGATTTATAATCAATCTTTATTCTAAAGCTACATTTTGGTCCAATTTACCTTGCTGGTCACATCGAGCTGTAACCTTTTCTGTTATAAAGAATTTCCCTTTTTTGAATACAAACTAATAGAACGATGGTTTTTCAAAATCGGTATCTGGTTCGCTGACTCCTAAACTTTTGCAAATATATTTCGTGCTATCAGCAAGTAAATCCATAATCAAACGAGATACAGCCTGACGTGTAACTTGTGCACCTATAAATGGTTCACCTTTTTCTGTCAGTTCATATTCTTCATTACCTTCTTGGTCGTAAAGCCAAGTTAAACGTAGTAGTGTGTAATCAAGGTCTGAATCTTCGACTACCTTGGCTGCAGATTTGTATAAGGGTGCACTGGATCCAACCATTGCATCATTCCAGCGGCCAAATGCACCAGTGACTTCATCATAAATACCTAAAACTGTTGCACCAATGAGACGTTTTACACCAGCTTCATCCATTGCGGAAACAATGGATTGTGTTGCTTGAGCGTCACGCATATCATTTAAATAAACAATATCTATTTCAGACATTGCTTCGACAAGTTTAGATTTATCATGAAAGTCACCATCGATTATTTTTACTCGTTCACTAGATACTTTTAAACGAGAATTTGCCTGTCTCGCATATAAAGTGATTTCTGTATCTGATTCATTGAGCAAGCGTTCAGTTAACATACGAGAAACTTGACCAGCTGCACCTAAAATCAAAACTTTCATTTATCCTTCACTCCGTTTCGCATATAGTCAAAGCATCGAGTATGAATTTTTTCGTGTGCAACTATCATTCATCAAATTCACGAAGCCCTTTTTCAGCTGGAACAACATGACTTTCGTAGTTATCAATCTTATAATTCAAACGATCGAGTGCACTTTGCATTAAATTAATACGTTTTTGCATCTCGTCACGTTCGTCACATAAAATTCCCACACGAGCTGGGATATTAGCATCGTCACCATTTTTGAACAACTCAATGTACTCGATTAGTGCTTCAATGGATACCCCTGCTTCACGCATATGACGGGAAAACTCGATCCAACGGATGTCCTCATCGTCTAAATCACGTACACCGTTCTTATCTCTTTTTACTGGTGGTATTAAGCCGATACGTTCGTAATAACGAATCGTATCAGCAGACACACCAGTTTTTTCACTTACAACTTTGATGTTCATGTAAAATCCACCTTTTATGTTTTTTATTAAGGTAATTGGATAGTTGGACGAATAATAATTTCATTCATTGCAGTATCTTCAGGAGTATCCATTACAAACGCTACTGTTTCAGCAATACGTTCAGCTGGAATGGCCACTACACTGTAAAGTGAATCGATACCGCCTTTAAGGTCTGTATCGGTAATTGTGTTTGGCAATTCCGTTGCTACGGCACCTGGTGAAAGAATTGTCACACGGATATTGCTTCCTGCCTGAGCTTCTTCCTGACGAAGTGCTTCAGAAATCGCACGTACTGCGTATTTAGTACCACTGTATACACCGCCACCTGGGTGAGTCTGGTGACCGGCAACAGAAGAAACATTAATGAAGTGACCAGATTTTTGTTCACGCATAACTGGAAGACCAGCTGCGATTCCGTAAAGGACACCTTTAATATTTACGTCGACCATTTGTTCCCATTCGTCCACATGAAGTTTATCGAATGTTGAATGGGGCATAAGACCAGCGTTGTTTAACCAAACGTCGATTCGTCCAAAAGTATCTACCGCAAGTTTTGCGAGAGCTTCAACGTCACTGCGTTTTGTTACGTCAGTGCTGGCGTAAATTACTTCGCCGCCTTCAGCTTTGATTTTGTCTGCCAATTTTTGAAGACGTTCTTCACGACGAGCACCGAGAACAACTTTGTCTCCGCGTTTTGTTAATAATTTTGCAGTTGCTTTGCCAATACCTGATGATGCTCCTGTAATAACGATTACTTTGTTAGGTTCTATCATTTTATTTTCCTCCAATTCTTAACGTTCTGCTTTCATTGAACCAAGTGCTTTTACCATCACTGGATCTCTGTGTGAGAAGAAGCTGCTTTTATTTGTATCAAGTGTGGCAATTGTTTTTATATCATTTTCGCTTAATTCAAAATCCCAAATATCGTAATTTTGAGCGATACGTTCTTCATGAACGGATTTAGAAAGAGCTGAAATTCCGCGCTGGATTAGCCAGCGAAGGACAACTTGAGCGACTGATTTGTTGTATTTTTTACCAATTTCTATTAACACTTCATTTGTGAAGAGACCGTTTTTTCCTTCTGCAAACGGAGCCCAAGCTTGTACAGCTACATTATATTCTTGGTGGACTTTTAAAGCTTCTTCTTGCTGTAAGAAAGGATTCACTTCAATTTGGTTCACTTGTGGAGTTATTACATTATGAAGAATTAAATCAACCAAACGATCAGTATGGAAGTTACTTACACCGATTGCACGAATTTTTCCTTCTTTATAAAGTTCTTCAAGTGCGCGCCATGAGCCATAAATGTCTCCATATGGTTGGTGGATTAAGTACAAATCAAGGTAATCAAGCTGCATGAGTTCAAGCGTTTTCCCAAATGCCGTTTTTGTCGCTTCATAGCCTGTGTCACTCACCCAAAGTTTTGAAGTGACAAATAATTCTTCACGAGGTACATCACTTTTCTTGATTGCATGACCCACAGCTGATTCGTTCATATAAATTGCAGCTGTATCAATCAAGTGATAACCAGCTTTAATTGCTGTAAGAACACTTTCTTCTGCCTGTTGAAGATCAGGGATTTGGAAGACCCCAAAACCGTTAAGTGGCATTTTTACGCCATTATTTAATGTCACATATTCCATGTTTTTTACCTTCTTTCTTTTAAGTGTAGTTCAGTATAAACCTTGGAGTTCACTCCAAGGCAAGGGGACATATTCAATTTTTTATTTCTTTCTTCATAACTGGAAGTATCAGTGCAACTACAAGAATAATTGCAAAAACCAGCATGACACTACCGCCTTTTAATGCGACATTTACTTGAGTTACTAATCCGCTGCTGGCTGATATACTTGAAATTGCTACTAATATTGCAAGACCAAGTGATCCGCCAATTTGGTGTGCTACGTTTACGACACCGCTTGCAGCTCCAGCATCACTCGCTTCAGTATGAGCAATACCAGCAGCAGTTAAAGGACTAAGTGATAAACCTTGCCCGAAACCAATGAAAATCATTGGAAGTGCAACGCTAGCAATATAACTGCTATTACCGGAAACAAAACTTAACCAGAACATGCCGATTGTTGTAATTATTAGACCGCAAAGTAGAACACGACCGTTGTTAAAGCTTCGAGTAAAGAGCGGAACAAGCATAGCGGAAATAAAATTAGCGACTGTCATTGGAAAGAATCCTATACCGGCTTGTAATGGTGAAAATCCATAGATAGATTGTAAAAATTGAGTTATAAAGAACCAAAATGCCATCATGGCACCCAAGAATAGCATGCGTGCTAAGTACGCACCATTGCGTTCACCACTCTTAAATAGACGGAGTGGCATGATTGGTTGATCTGCACGTTTTTGCGTGTATACAAAAGTAATAAGTAAAATTACTCCCACAGCAATAGAAATGAGAGCAATCATTAATTGCTCCTCTAAGGTTACAATTCCATAAACAAGTCCAACAATCCCCAATAAAGAAGTGGCTGTCCCTGCTATATCGAATTTTCCTGCAATAGTAGCAGATTCCTTGATATGCTTTTTCGTTAGAATGTACATGACGATACTAATTGGTACATTAATGAAAAATGCGTAACGCCAAGATAACCAACTGGCAAAAATACCGCCAAGAACTAAACCGGCACTTGCACCAATACCAGCAACTGCGCCATAATAAGAAACAGCCTTCGTACGTTCTTCACCCTCCTCAAAGTGATCCATCAATAATGCAAGAGTGGATGGAGCAAGAAGTGCCGCACCAGCACCTTGAAGTGCACGTGCAATAACTAACCAAACGGCATTCAGTGCTGTACCAACTAATAGTGAACCCAAACCAAAGATAATTAATCCAAGAATAAACATTCTTCTACGCCCGAAAATATCTCCGGCACGTCCACCAAGCAGTAACAAACCACCAAAAATTAATGTATAAGTGTTTTGAACCCAAGTTAGATTGCTTTGAGATAAGTGAAGTGATTCTTGAATTTTAGGTAAAGCAGTAATTACTACAGATATATCTAAAACAATAACGAAATAACTAATAAGAATAATACCTAAAATAATGGATTTGTTTTTCGCCTTCTTTACCATTTTTCTTTCCTCCATTTCAATTACATGTATCACTTTAAACCTTGGAGTTCACTTCAAGACAAGAGAAAAGTTTAAAAAAGGTAAAGAAATTCTTAAATAAAAAACGAAGATAATTAAGATTGCCCTTGTAGAGATGGATCGCATTTGACACTTAGCCACCCAATAAATATCCTTGTTAAAAGTATTATTAAAAACTAGACATTTTTCCTTATTCACCTATACTGTCCTGTTACTATAAGTACATTCCTTCACAACAATGATTAAAATCATGAATTCACGAGTAAAACCTTGAAATTCACGAGTAAAACCCCAAAACTCACGAGTTAAAGCTTAGAATTCACGAGTAAATCCCCAAAACTCACGAGTAAAAGCTTGAAATTCACGAATAAAACTCACGAGTAAAAGCCTAGAATTCACGATATCGACGAAAATGCAGGTTTATCTCCGAAAAAGTAGATATATCGACGAAAACTGCAGGTATATCTCCGAAAAAGTAGATATATCTCCGAAAATTGCAGGTATATCTCCGAAAATTGCAGGTATATCTCCGAAAATTGCAGGTATATCTCCGAAAATGGAGATATACGAGTAAATCCCCAAAACTTTAGAGTAAAACCCTAAATAGGGTTATTGAGGTATCCAAACTTGATGTTTGGATATCTTTTTTTATACATATTGCAATTTATAAAATATAAAATGTAATATATATGTTGCGAAAAGTTAAATAAAACATATAATAAGGGTAAGCGATGGAATTATTGGAGGTCGATCAGAGATGAATCTATTCAAACGAACGAAAAAGATCACGGATGAGCGGGTTGAGAATGTTAGAAATAAAATTTATAAAGAAATGTATTACGTCATTTTGGCCATTTGCCTGGTGAGTGGACTTTTCAAACTATATAAATATGGTGCAGGCAGCGGGGAGTTATATCTGGAGTTCGCGATCCTTGTTGTAGGAGGGCTGTATTACTTAGCTCGTTCCATTTTCTTAGGTGTATTCTGGGATGAGGTGGAGATGCATGACCGCACAAGCAAAACACCGATGAGCAGGAAGACGATTCTTGGGACGGTTGCTTTAGCACTCATCATCGCTATATTCATGGGGGTGAATAGTGCTGTATCCTATGCCGATAGCAGTTCCCAGGGCGTATGGTATTTTGTATTGGTATCGTTTGTATCCGTTATGATCTATTTGCCGATTTTACTTCTGTTTTTTGGTGGTATATACTTGCTGGCGAAGAAAATCGGAATGAAGAATAGCTAAGATAATAAGAAATAGTAGGTGCGTTCCCTTGAAAAATATAAAACTGAAGCTTGCGAGAGTAGAAAAGGACTTGTCACAAGAAGAACTGGCCAAGATTGTCGGGGTATCCAGGCAAACGATAGGATTGATTGAATCCGGAAAGTATAATCCCTCATTAAGTTTATGTGTCGGAATTTGTAAAGCATTATCCCGCACATTGGATGATTTATTTTGGGAGGAAGACTGATTAGGGTATCCATTGACTTGGATATCTTTTTTTTAGGAATTTATCATCAAAAAATGGGGGAAGGTATAGCATGTAAGCAAAAATCTAACATTCGAGAGGGATGGTTTGATGGATCGTACGATTGGCTACTTACGTGAGATATTGTCTAACTATACGGACCAATATCCTGAAGCGCAGGAAATTTATAATAAAATCAAAAGCGGACATTTTCATTCTGAAGAAGAACTCGTCAATAAACTATCCGGTAAAGAAGCCAGTCTCCTTAACCATATTCTTCCTCAGGAAATTAAACATGCGAAGGAAGCTAGTGATACGGAACGGGTCACGCAATTATCAGAGGTATATGAACTGATTATTATATGATAAAACCTTGTCCATGATGATCATGGACAAGGTTTTATTGGTTTTATTCCATTTCACTAAGTGAATCCATATGACTGGCTATCATGGCGATGATCGTGCTTGCTTCTTCCTTGCTGAAAATGAAATTCGTTTCATCCTTTATCAGGTCATCATCAGCTGTCCGAATCCGATTGATCCGTTTCAGTACACCATCACCTGTTTCCTGGACGATACCGAATTGATAGGTGACCTCGACTTCATTATCCTGGATATAGGCAGTCACTTCAGGCGTTTCCCAATCTACATCGATTTCGTATATTTCGGAATCGTTGCCGTCTGGATCATACAAATCATCATTATCATCATCCATATCATATTCGTAATCATCATCTTCCTCTTCCAAATAGTTATGGAAGCTCTCATGGACAGCATCGACGATATCTTCAATGTCCGAAAGGATGACCTTGCTGATCTGCCCTAAATCAGGCTCGAACGATTCCATATAAAATTCTTCATTGTACGGATCAAAAAACAGCGTGGCAAAATAATCCCGCTCATTGTCATCCAGCTCTGTATAAAACTCGATACGTGGATGCTTAGACCCGCGCTCCACGATCAAACTGCCATTGCGGTCGTATTTTTCACAAATTGATTTAAGATGATCCTGCAATTCCCCGCTTACTCTGTCAAACCATTCTAATGACATCAACATCCACTTCCTTTCGAGATTATTATTTCCCAGAAAAGCCGAACATGACATGCCATTTAAAGGCAACTGCAATTTAACTTCGCATCAGGAATGTCCGTTATAAAAAAAGAATGTAAAGGGAAAATAAGATAAAAGCAATAACGTTAGATTTCCCTATACCTTTCAATAATAAAGTCAATAAAATACCTGCTTGCTATTGGCAATACCCTTTTATCCTTGTATGCCAAAGTAATTGTTCGGATAATAGAAGGAGAGATGGCTTTCGTTACAATATTATAGGGACATTTATTTAAGAGCAGCTTCGGTAAAATCGAAATGCCAAGCTTTTGTTCAATCATGGACATAATCGCATAAGGATCATATACCCGGTATTGTGTATCAGGTTCAAAATTGTACTGTTTAAAAATTATTAATGGTTCATGTATAACTCCCTCATCCAACAGGATATAAGGATCTTTTAGCAATTCCTCCAAGGAGACTTCTGTGGATGATGCTAAAGGGTGATCTACTGGCATTACAGCCACCATTTCATCTTCTTGCAAGGGAATCGTAGTTAAATCCGTAACGTTTGAATTCACAAAGCCAAAGTCTACGCTGCCTTCTTTAATCCAGTTTGAGATTTCCGAATAATTTCCTTGATGTAATTCAAAATGAACAGTCGGGTAAAGTTCCTTGAAATCTTTGATCAATCCCGGTATCCAATGACATGTAACACTGGAAAAGGTGCCAATTCGAATAAGACCGCTTTGCAGTCCCTCCATCTCTTTATGCTTTTCAGTCAGTTCCCTATGTGAATTACAAATCTTCCGGATATATGGCAAAAATTCCTCGCCATCTGGTGTCAGAGTAATACCCTTTCGAGAACGTAAAATAAGAGTGGTGGAAAGCTCTTCCTCTAATGAATGCACCATTTGGCTAATGGCGGACTGTGTATAGCCAAGTTCTTCAGCAGCTTTTGTAAAACTGCCTGTTTCTATGGTTTTGATAAATGCATAATAAGAATTCAATCTGACTAACCCCTTTGCATTAGTAATTCTAATAGACCTATTATAAAAATTGGTTTTACTAATGTAAATGGAAGAAATAAAATATAGTTGGGAACAGAACAACAGAAAATAAAAAAATCAAGGAACCTAAAATAGATCAGGAGTTGAAGTAGAAAAATAATGAATATTAACGTTAAATACACAAATATTATTTATGCATTTTTAATGGCATTTAGTATGTCCTTTTTTATTTCATTTATATTAGTCTCAATAAATAGGGGTTATGATCATCTATTCCTAGCTACTTGGTTAAAAACTTGGTCACAGGCTTTTATCTGTGCTTTCTTTGGAGCTTACTTTTTCCCGAGAGTAATACAACAAATAATGAGAAGAATTAATTTTGTAGAAAAACCGTTAATAATTGAGAAAGATTTTTTGGTGAGAGAAGAAGACAAATGATATTGGCCAGTAGATAATCAAAGGATTTCCTTAAAAACAGTAAAGAATATGGATTTTAAAAAATACTGATATAGAGCTGCCCAAATGATGGGGAGCTTTTTATGCGTTTCCCGAAAAAGTTTCATGACCATGCTACTTTCATCCTGTAAAAGTTTATATAGAGTGTGAAAGGGGGTGAGTGGTATGGCAAATCAAATTCCAGTATCAAGTACGTTGCGAATCGATTTTGAGACGGGGTTAAATGAAAAAGGCGCCCTCGTTTTTAAGCGGAGGACATTTTCAAACATCAAGGTCGAGGCGACGGCGGACCAGTTGTTTTCGACAGCAGTTGCAATCGCAAGTGTACAGGATTATCCAATGGGTGAAGTGACCCGGGTGGATACGTATTCTTTGATTGGCTAATCGGTTTTCGAAAGATGTCGGAAGAGGGGGAGGTGATTTGAAATGGCTAAAGTATTGGAATTAATTTTCGTTACAGCGGAAGGAAAGTCAGCGACGATTTCCGTTGATAATCCGAAGGATCCGGTCGGAGTAAACACGGTTAAACAGGCAATGGAAAAAATCATTGCGGGGAATGTGTTCGTTACATCCTCCGGGAATTTTGTCGATTTGAAGGCGGCGCGCCTTGTCGAGCGGAATGTGGAGGAAGTGGAACTTATTTAACGAACGGGAGGTTACACACTTGAAGTGAGGTGAATAAAAAGTGGATCAAATTCTGCCATTTGTCAGTGATATTGGGTTCCCGATCATTGTTACCCTCTATTTGCTTCATAGAATTGAAACGAAATTGGATACTTTGAATGAAACCCTTGTAGAGCTGCCAAATCGCTTGCGAGAAGGGATTCCGAAGTAGGTTAGGAAGCATCATGAGTGATATCATTCATGATGCTTTTCCTTTTGAAATTTTAATAGATTCTAGTTTTATATCAAAACTATCGGGTATACATAAAACTGTAGCTAGTTCTTAAAAAATCCAAATAATAAGGAGGAGTTTTAATGACTAACAACAATGAAAAAATGAGCAGGGAAGAAGCTGGCCGCAAAGGCGGGGAAGCGACAGCAAAAAATCATGATAAGGAATTTTTCCAAGAGATTGGTCAAAAAGGCGGAGAGGCCACTTCCGAAAATCATGATAAGGACTTCTATCAGGAAATTGGCAAAAAAGGCGGAGAGGCTAGAGCCAATCAACGTGATGGTTCCGATGATTGAGAAATGAGCAGGGAAAAGCAGGATATAATGGCGAGGGAAAAAGTCGCCGCTAAAAAAACGACCTGAAGTTTTTAGCTGAATCCAGTTTTATAGCTGTTCAAGCGGGTACATGCCATATGTAGCTAGTACATGAAAAATCCAAATAATAAGGAGGAATTTTTAATGGCTAACAACAATGAGAAAATGAGTCGTGAAGAAGCAGGACGTAAAGGTGGAGAAACAACAGCAAAAAATCATGATAAGGAATTCTATCAAGAGATTGGCCAAAAAGGCGGAGAAGCAACATCCGAAAATCATGATAAGGACTTCTATCAGGAGATTGGCCAAAAGGGCGGAGAAGCAACATCCGAAAATCATGATAAGGAATTCTATCAAGAGATTGGCCAAAAGGGCGGAGAAGCAACATCCGAAAATCATGATAAGGACTTCTATCAGGAGATTGGTAAAAAAGGCGGAGAAGCGACATCCGACAGTCATGGCAAGGAATTCTATCAGGAAATCGGCGAAAAAGGCGGAGAGGCACGGGCCAATCAACGTGATGATTCCGATGATGGAAAAATGAGCCGTGAAGAAGCAGGACGCAAAGGCGGGGAAAAAAGCCGCCGTTAAAATATAATCCAGTTAAACTTATAAATGACCGAGGGAGTAACATTCCCTTGGTTTTTTTATGCCCAACACAGCACATTGCAAAGTGTGCTTGAAGATTAAAGTGGGTAAAGAATAACACCTAGAAAAGGAAGAGGTGATGAAGAAGATGATTGCTCATTATTCATTTCCCCGTTTAAAAGTAGGCGGAGTTACATTCACTGCACGGCATTCATTGCTTGCTCTTGGTCTTGCGGGATTCGCTTATCTGGTCTCCAATAAAAGGAAGCATCAAGCGGTATTCAAAACGGCTTCATTGATGTGCAAGATCGAACGGAAAGAAGATTCCATAAAACTTATTTGGCCGGATGAAGGCGGCTTCTATCGGGTATTCAGGGGGCGAGAGCTTATTTACAGCGGCTCGGAGCCAAAGATTGCAGATCGGGGTCTGACTCCAGGAACCATCTATACGTACACGATAGATAGTTTGAATGAAAAAGAACAGGCAGTAAACAGGATGAAAATACAGACATCAACGACCGCCGAGAATAAAAAAGAAGATAATATCCTTTTGGATTTGGTATTCACCACGATTGTCGCAAAAGGCCAAGCCACCCTGGAATGGGAGCCCATCAAAGGAATAAAAGAGTATACGATTTACCGAAACGGCGTGGATATTGGGAAAGTGGGTGGATGTTCCTTCAGTGATCGAAGTATTAGTGAAGATCAGGAATACACATATACCATTAAAGCAAAGCGGCCCCTTCCGCGTTCGGAGCAGGAGTCCTATGCCGTGAAATCCCTTCTAGCGAGTATTGTCGGAGCCGTAAAAAAAGGTTCATCCCAAGCAAAGGCAGCGATCGAGGAAATAACGAATACGAAAAAGATTGGCCCTGTAAAAAAGCTTTTACAGCCAGTTGAAAACGATGTGGACGGTAAAAAGAAAAGAAATTGGCAGCTGCGCTATACCACCTTTTTACCGGAAGAGTGGCTGAAAAACCCCAATCTTGCATCGAAGGTTCCCATTTTTAAAGGTGACAATCGCGGGTTTGATCCTGAATCACCCCGTTTCCGGACTAGAGTCGATGTGTATATTCATGAAAAGGAACGAAAGGCCGAGATTGAATTTTCCAAAGCGGTCGGGAAAAGTGAAGCCTACAATCATTATGGCGATTTCCTTGAGGAAGGAGTGGCCTCGGATGAAGACATTGTAGTGAAGCGCGTATTATCCAATCATGAAAAAACGACAATTCAGCTGACACACTCTGTAGGCAACCCAATCATCATCTCTCCAGCCGTGGATTATAAAGTGATTGGGACCTTTTACCGAAATGGCGAAATCAATATAGCAGGCTATCATGATCAGGCACCGCATCACGAAGTCTACCTCAAGGAGGCAGATGACCCAGACTGGGCACCCCTGCACCTGGCGGAAAACAAAGGGCTCGAAATGATGGCGCATCCTACGGCCAATCATTTATGGAGATACTCCACATTTACACAATGAAAAGGACGAAAAGCCGTGAGCGCTGATCGTCCTTTTTTTTGTTGATACTAGAAAGTTGACCATTTCCAATCCAACAAATACATTTTCTTTATAAAAATCGCTTTCGAACACTTGGCGACGGCAGCATACAGCTTTCTTCTTTCTTTCCGAACCATTTGTAACGGTTTCTGGCAATGAAATCATAAACGAAGTTCCGGATGAAGCTTGGAACGATGATGAAGCCGTAAAGCAGTTTCCATGCCCCTTGTAAGCGACGGCAAATCCTCAAGGCTGCAGACGATTTATAGTAGGCCTTATCCCTTTCAATCAGGACCATGCTATCTATATCTGCTGGAACATCATACTTCTTCAGCAACTCTTGTCCCGCCTCACTTTGAAGCGAAGCGTAATGAAAAAGCCCCTGCGGATCCCGCTTTATAATGAACTGGACACTCGAATCGCAAAAGTTGCATTCACCATCAAATAATATGATTGGATTCATGAACATTCCTCCTATAGAGAGACGTTATCATACTCATGCTTATATAATACACTACCCGTTCTGCTAAGGCGAAAACGTCTGGAACTGCTTGGGATTTGATTTTGAAAGTGATTGTCCGTTCCGGCAAGTCATTAACGGGTGCGTTAGCGCGTCTCGATTGGCGGGTGGAGTTTTTTGTTTAAGTCTCTGTTATCAAACTGTTATTTTCCATTAACTATACTGTAAACAAGCTATGGTATGGTAGATACTCCAATGAAGTTCCGTAAATAAACAGCCGGCAATCCTATATTAGAGGAAAGCCGGCTTTTTCATTCAAACCATAATTGAGGATCAGAAGATATAACTAGCAGTTTCTTTATAGGGGGTAAGATTTCATGAAGCGTGATCCGTATTTTGATAATGTGAAAGCTGTTTTAATCGTACTAGTTGTTTTGGGACACACATTAGCTAGAATGGTGGAAGAAAACGAATGGATTTTAACAATTTATTTGTTTATTTTTTCATTTCATATGCCAGCTTTTATTTTAGTATCCGGCTATTTTTCAAGAAAGATAAAAAGTAAAAAGGACCTCTGGGGGCTAATTAAGAAAATATTAATTCCCTATGTAATATTCCAGGTGATTTATACCTTCTATTATCAGAAGTTATTTGATGAGCCAATTGAATTCACAATTTTGACTCCGAGATGGGCTTTATGGTTCTTAATAAGCTTATTCTGCTGGAATATATTATTGTTTATATTTTCCTCGAGGAAATATGGAATCGTTTTTTCAATAATTGTCTCTCTAATAATCGGTTACTTTGGTGAAGTGAATGAATGGTTAAGTTTGTCGAGAACGTTCTTTTTCTTTCCTTTCTTTTTAATTGGTCATTTTTTAGAAAAAAATCATTTTGAATGGGTTAAAAAGAAAAGTAATGCCCTAATAGGCTGGGCTGTACTAGGTTTAATCTTTATCGGTATTTATTTCTATGGGGAAATGACTTGGAGGGAATGGTTTTATGGCCGTTTAGGTTATAAGGAATTAATGGAAGGCTCCATTGCCCTCGGTTTTATATATAAGTTTCTCGTTTATTTAATTATGGGAGCAGCAACTTATTGTTTTTTATGTATTGTTCCTAAAAAACATACTTTTTTTACTGAGATAGGATCAATTACATTAGGTATTTATCTTTTTCATATGTTTTTTCTGGAATATGTTTATAACTCATTTATATATGATTGGATCAAAGAAAGTGGCCAGTACTATGTTTTATTAGTCATACCTGTAACCATTATATTTATATTATCAAGAAAACCGATAGTAAAAGTGGAATGTGTGTTAATAGGAATGAAAATGAAAACATAACAGAATTTTAACTCATATAAAGTAACTAGCCCATTTGTTTGAAGGGCTCAGGCTGTAGACAATCTCGATGAAGAACAAGTTAGTTTCAATTTTCATTTAGGTTTATTAAACATGGAACGTCGATTTCCACTTCAGGCACTCGCTTTCCGCGGTCGGTCGGGGAGCCTCCTCGGCGCTTTTGCGCCTGTGGGGTCTCCCCTCGACGCGCTTTTCCCGCAGGAGTCTCGCACCTTTCGTTCCAATCAACTCTGTTTTGAAATTTAGATAAAGCCCCTTTTGTTTACAGTTTTTATGAGGGTTTATTAAACCTGGAACGTCGATTTCCACTCCAGGCACTCGCTTTCCGCGGGCGGTCGGGAACGGTCTCATCTCGAACTATGATTTTAATACAAGACTAGATTATCCTTCATGTTTTTTACTGTAATCCTTATTGGATTGAAGAAATTTGCGACACTCCTGCCGAATTACTGGCTAGCCGAGACACCGCAGCCGTTTGCTTTGATGCGGCTTGGCAGACAGTCGGCGGAAAGGGAGCGGATTTCTGAAATCATCTGGAACGTTTTTTAAATAAAAAAACTGCAGTCAAGCTGGCTTTTCTTAGATTTTATCTACAGACAGAATCCCTTCAGTTTGAAGGGTTTTTTTCATGAAAAGAAATTGCCAGATATTTAGTGATCTACAAAAAAATCTATTTAATGGAGATTAAATGGAGGCTCCACTAAAAGGGTTACAACCCTTATAAAGTTATTTCAGGAAAGAAAATGAAGTTCATTCCCCGAAATGTTTCCAAAATTATTAAGGGGTAATTACTTTTGTATTTCACTTTCAATAAATCAACTCTAAACATTCAGATTTATTTTATTATGACTATATAGGATTTTACTATCATCAAAGGAGCGGCATATGAAAAAGTTTTTCTTCATCTTCATTTTGGCTTTAATCCCCTTCGCCTCTACAACTGTAAGTGCAGAATCTGACTTACCTCTCAATAGTGATGCCGGTATCATTATTGATGCGAAAAGTGGAAAAGTATTATACGAAAAAAACATGAATAAAAGTATGTATCCAGCCAGTCTAACGAAAGTTGCCACGGCTATATATGCTATAGAACACGGGGATATGAACGAACTAGTGACTGTAAGCAAGAAAGCAGCGAAGGCAGACGGGTCTTCGGTATTTATTGAACCTGGGGAGGAAATAGAGCTTTCCAAATTAATTGCAGGAATGCTAATCAACTCCGGAAATGATGCAGCCATCGCAATTGCCGAGCATATGTCTGGCAGTGAAAAACTGTTTATGGAAGATTTGAATGAGTTTTTAAGAAAAGAAGTAAACGTCACCGATACTCATTTTACGAACCCCCATGGATTGTTTGACAAAGACCATTTAACTACAGCCAGTGACCTTGCGAAAATTACCCAATATGCAATGAAAAATGAAACTTTCCGTGATTATTTTGGGAAGAAGGCTTTACCATGGGAAGTGGAAACATGGGACACGACTCTAATTACCCATCATAAAATGTTAAAAGGAGAACTCCCCTATAAGGGAATAACCGGCGGGAAAACCGGTTTCGTCAGTCAATCCGGCTACACCCTGATTTCCACTGCCACCAGAGGTGATCAGGAATTGATTGCTGTCACTCTAAAAGCTCCTTCAGACAAAGTTGCCTACGCTGATACGAAGCTTTTATTCAACTATGGCTTTGATAACTTTATATCAGGCAAAATTGATAAAAAAAGCAAACTATATTCAGCGGACTACTCTCATTCCTACACGCTGAACGAAGACTTATACTATACTCATTCAAGCAGTGATCAACCTAGTCTAAAAACGGGTAATGATGGAATTCTCTCAATCATGAACCAAGAGGGGGAAGCAATAGAATCCTTTGACCTTAAAACGGTCGCTGATGTTAGGAACACAGTATTGCCTGCCCCGATTAAAAAAGAAACAACCAATGATAAGCTAATTAAATTATCTGTCCCATCCCTAGGATTGGGAGGGTTATAGGACTCGTTACTAATGAAACCCACTGACTGGCTAACAGAGGCGTTGCTGTCTATACATACCCAGCTTAAAAATAATATAAACAATAAAAGAGTGCCCTTATCATTTATTACTGATAGGTGTACTCTTTTATTTTTATTGATGATTCGAACACAGGAATATTCTTATCTACTGCAAAAACGATCTTGTTTTTAGATAGGACAACTTTATTATGTGAAATAAGATCATATTCCTGAATTCGGATATTCCCCTAAAATAATCAACCGAATTGGAAATGGAGTATATGACCATAATAGTATTAAAAAAACTATTAGGGATGATTTCATGATGTATATCTATAATGATTATGGGGGTACACATACCACGTCTATGGCTGCCGCATATCATTTAAAACAATTACCTCAATCGGAAAGAAAACTAACAAAGGAAGAAATATTAAATGTAAAATATTTCAATAAGTTAACGAAAAAAGAGTTTGGAAAGCTAATTTTTCGCGGGACCGATGAAGATGGCAACTCGGTTTATACAATTGGACATAAAAGAGAAAAGCTTGTGGTTCCAGCATTAAAAGAATTGACATTACTGCTAGAAGAGAAATTTCATTTTAACGAAAAAATAGTATTCTCCAATACATCACCAACGGTACCTATTGCTATGTCTATAGGGGGTTACCTATCAAGAGCATTAAAAATTGATTTTATAGGTGTACCATTATTAGTTATAGGTGCAAAACAATGCTGTGATAATATTTTTCGGTTGGTTGAAAATACGAAACAAATAGGAAAAGCAGCGAATGGGGAAAAAGTGATTATATTAGAGAATGAAATATATAAGTAATATTAAATATTGTAAAAGATTGCTTAGCCCATCGAAATTCGTTTTTGAAAGTGCAGTTTGTAACTTTATTAGGAATTAAAGTCAACGATTGATGTTGGCTTTTTTTTAGCTTCTGGGAGAATATACGCTATATAGACGTGGTGCTTGTTCAATGAACTTAATCGAACAATAAACCACCACCCGAAAGTGGAGGTCTATTATTGAATCGAGGAAATTACTGCTCCTTTAAGCTGGTTACAGAAACACTTTGTTTTTTATTTGGATCGTCAAGGGGATGGATTGTAGCTGTTCCATTTTGTTCATCGACGTGCTCGATATAGATGCTTTCCTCATTATAGGTTACATTAACCATATTTGGTGAAGAAGCAATTTCTTCTGCTCGTTGTGCTTTCATTTTAGCCACCTCCTTTGATTTTGCAACATGTATAATATTTGTTTCGGGTTACTTAGTTATACTTGTTGTATTAAAATTCTACCAGGAATTCCTTAAACCTTACTTAAGATCGAGTTATATTTAAGGCAGCTTTTAACATTTCAGCAGGTTAGTTCAGAAGATTAAAATCAGTGATTTGGTATAATTACAGAAAATTAAAAAAGGTCAGGGGGATGTAAAATGAATATTAAGGGGTTTTCGATTTCCACTAATAAAAAGCATTTAGATGTGGATTTAATACATAATTTTTTGAATCAGGAAGCTTACTGGTCAAAGGGAATACCCAAGGAAACAGTAATAAAGTCAATTGAAAATACAACCTTATGTTTTGGGGTTTATAAAGGTGAAATAGGAAATGAAGATATTGAACAAGTTGGATTTGCAAGGGTAATAACCGATTTAGCAACCCATGCGTACCTTTGCGATGTGTTTATATTACCTGACTATCGTAAATTAGGATTATCAAAATTGTTAATGGAGGTTATCACCAACCATTCCGAACTAGAAGGGGTTCGCAGGTTTATGTTAGCTACCAATGATGCACATTCATTATATAAAAAATACGGTTTTAACCAGATTGATAATCCAGAGCTATTTATGCAAAAAGTCCGTAAATCCCCATCTTAACAATAAGAGTATTTTCATTAACAGGTGCGAAAGTTCTCTAAGGGGCAGTGACGAATTGCTCTTTTCTTATAGAGCAAAAGGGGCATTAGCTGAAGTAGGAATTCTGACTTATATGCAGGAATAGAGTAAATTTACGAAAAGATATGAGGAATTAAAATGGAAAAATTTAATTTGATCAAGCAAAATCATAATGTAGTTCCAAATTATAAAGTAAATGATAAGGAAGTTTCTTTTGAAATATACATTAGTCCCAAACAAGAGGTCTGCATTATTGGGAAATTAGATAATAACTATATATGCTGGTGTTCTATAACTCCTATTTCTGACTATGAAAATAATTCTGCTATTTTTCAATATGTATCGAATCTCCAAACCAAAACGATATCAAATGATTATAAAGCTTTAGGAGATCGGTATAAAGAAGTGAAAAATTGGCATAGAATGCAGATTAGTAAGAGACCTTATCAAGATCAGTATCTTTATTATTCTCCAGTAACTTCTTCCTTCTTTACGGAAGGTGAATTTTTCGGAAGAGAAATCTATACATTTTATAAACAAGAGAGAGCCAAATGTGATTACAGGTTAATTGACGATGCTTATATAACTATTTTAAAAAGATATAAAAGCATTTTAAATAAAGATAATCAAGAATATAGTTATTATCATGAAATGAACCCACTAATTAAGATAATAAAAGATGAAAGTTACATAAAACTATGTCCAATATCAGAAATCAGACAATTATATTTAGAATGCCTTGAAAAATGTGATGATTTATATAACCGATATATGACAGAGGTTCGTTAAAAAATATTTTGCGGATTGGTTTTGAGGGTAGTCCTTTATAAAAATTAGAAATAATAAAATGACTTACCGAGTGTTAGTTTTCATTACTTTTGTAAAAGGAAGTAATTGCATTTTCATTAAAAGTCTATAAGAAATCGTGAAGGTTTGTAATTAAACTAACGGAAAAGTTTATATCCTGCATAATCGTGCACAGAATGTCGGATGATTAGTTTCAACTCCTGCTATTCTGTTGATATAAGGGAGGTCATTGAATGGATTTGCTCAAAAATATGAATGGTGCCATTAAATTCATTGAAGAAAATCTTACGAACGAAATTGACTTTAAAGAGGTTGCAAGGATAGCTTATTGCTCGGAATATCATTTTAAAAGGATGTTTTCCTTCCTTGCAGGTATTTCACTATCCGAGTATATCCGCCGAAGACGGCTTACACTTGCAGCGTTTGAGCTTAAAGATAACAACATAAAGGTCATTGATATAGCGATAAAGTACGGGTACAGCTCACCGGACTCTTTTGCGAGAGCGTTTCAACATTTGCATGGCATCACACCATCTGAAGCGAGAAGTAATGGCCATTCACTTAAAGCCTATCCACCGATGTCCTTCCAATTATCCATTAAAGGAGGCAGTGAAATGAACTATCGAATTGAAGAAAAAGAGGCGTTTCACATAATTGGAATTAAAAAAAGAGTTCCAATCATTTTTAACGGGGTTAATCCAGAGATTGCATCGATGTGGAAAAGTTTAGACGAGAAAACGATAAATGAACTTAAACACCTATCGAATGTCGAGCCATTAGGACTGCTTAGTGCATCTGCGAACTTTTCCGAAGGCAGGTTGGAGGAAAAAGGGGAGCTTGATCATTATATCGGCGCAGCAACAACGAGGGAATGTCCAGAAAACTTAACACAGCTGAAAGTGGATGCATCTACATGGGCGGTATTCGAAGCAGTCGGACCCTTTCCTGAAACACTGCAAAATGTATGGGGCAGGATTTATTCCGAATGGTTTCCATCCTCTAACTATGAACAAAGAGAAGGGCCGGAAATCCTTTGGAACGAAAATAAAGATATAACCTCACCAACATTTAGAAGTGAAATATGGATCCCCGTTATGAAAAAGTAAATATAGGCAAAAGATTTATTCGAAGAGCTGTCTTAAGGCAGCTTTTTTCTCGTGGAAAAAAAAGGAAGGTTAATGAGGGAGAGCTAGGTAATATTTGCTTTAACGAGCTATAATGATAGAAAGTGCTTATATAAGGAGATTTAAAAATGCCTGTTATTGAGTATCAACAATTTATTAAAGCACCAGTTGAATTATCTTTTGACCTAGCGAGGAGTGTGGATATCCATACTAAAACGACAGCGAAAACAAAGGAAATTGCTGTTGATGGTGTGACAGAAGGGCTTTTAGAAAAGGGAGATACTGTTACTTGGGAAGCCATTCACTTTGGTATTAAACAAAGGCTGAAAGCCAAAGTGACATTAATGGAAAAACCAAATAAGTTTGTAGATATTATGGTGAAGGGTGCCTTCCATTCATTCATACACACACATCAGTTTATAGAAGAACAGGGCGGAACTATAATGATGGATAAATTTCAATATAAGTCACCATTCGGTCCGATTGGAGTTTTAGCTGATAAGTTGTTTTTAGAGAAGTATATGAGAGCATTTATCGTTTCTCGTGCAAAGGCACTGAAAAAGATTGCCGAGAATATGAACTAGGTTAGTGGCAGGTCAGTGCATAAAGAAAGCAGGTAGAAGCAAGAAATGTTGAATTTGACCAAACTATCACACTTAATAATTATGACATTTGTGACATTGAACTACATGAGAAAACACTACTGGTAAGTAGTTATAGAACTAATGGGTGCTTTAGCTGAAGTTCGTAGCTGTCTCTTTATCACCGGCACCCTGAACATTAGCAATTGGCTCGGCTCAGCGGTACAACCGTGTTAGGCCCGCGGATACAACCGGCCTTTATTTATAATTACGGATCAAATCGTTTGGCTGCGATTTGATCTTTTTATTTGTTTTTATAAGAATAACACAGATAGAACAAATGTTCCAGTATAAAAGTGTAAAATTATTACTTTTTTTGAAAAATCAGCTCTGATAAAAAGTATTGTTGATTTTCTTGAAGACTAAAGGGGCAGGTTAGCTAGGGAGCCGTAGTGTTTTCCAACTTTGTAAGAGTCATATGCTATAATTAGCCAAAAAAGGAGAATTTTATTTGAATGCACTAATTATCTCTATATATTTAACTATTACACTTGTATCGCTTACTTTCGCTGGACCTTATTCTCCATTGGTGGGACTTGCAGTTGGATTGCCATTACATATTCTAATATTACTTACACAAATATATAAAGAATTAAAAGTGATATCTAAAAAATTATACGAATAATTTTGTCAACTCTACGTTCTGTGCAGTAGACATGAGTTATGGTTAAACCAAAAAAGGAAAGGGGTGAAGTTCTTTGGGTTACAATATCGGTGATATGGTATATCAACTTATTATGTTTGTTTTGTTGATCGGGGTGATTTTTGCTGTTTACTTTTTTGTTCGTTCTCTTCTTACAAGGTCAAAACAAACCAATAAAATAGAACAAAAAATTGATAGAGTAATTGAGATGCTTGAAAAGGATAAAAGAGATTAATTTCTTTTAATCCTTTTCTTTTTTTGTTCCACACAGGCCACTCTATCGGCGTTAGTCCAATAAGAAGCCGAATATACTCTAGTTATTTCATCTAATGCAAAAAAGATTATTGAGCAAATAACCGCAAAGATAAAGAAACCTCCTGGGTCAATAAAGTATGTAGCCAATCCAAAACCAATATGTATTACTCCAGATAACCAGAAACGAATATTGAAATACTTCATTGAAATAAATTCAGCAATGAGTGAGACTGGTAAGCCATAAAAGAAATTTCCCATTAAACTATAAAAAAGTACAATAAGAATAATCTGAAAGAAATCTCCATCTAATTTAAAGGATGGTTCTTCAAAAATCGAGACAAGAAATAAACCAATAGTAAAGGTTAATGATGAGTAGAATGCCACTTTAATTTTTCTGAAATGGTCTTTAAACAGAAGCTTTCTAATCACAGGAAATAAAAACGCAATCGTTATTAAAGCAAGTAAAGTTTTAATTATGATCGGTGTAGTTGAAACTAGTACTATTGTCAACAGAACAAGCATGGAGAAAACAAGAATATAAGAATTTCCTTTTATCATAAATACCTCGAACCTTTTTACCTTCATTGTACAATAAGCTGAAGTTAGTAGGATATTACAAAACAATTATCATCTTCACAGAGATAAATCCTTTTTGAATGTTCGTATTATTAGTGATAAGGTGTCCGGCAGTTCGACGCTGCGTCAGGTGAAGGTGTATGAAATTTCAAAACAGTAAAAATACGCTGTTAAACTGTTTTATTTCGGATCAACTAAGGGTGGTTAAAAAAGTTTTCGGTGATTTTGTGTCAATATCCTAATTAGAACATATGTTGAATTAACCCATTTAATTTTTTCCTCCTAAAACAAATAAGGAGATGTTTCTATTGTCAAATTGTGGTCATGAATCAAATTGCGGTTGCGGTAACGATGTTGGTGGATTTGGTGGCGGTTTCGCTTTTATAGTCGTTTTGTTTATCCTTTTAATCATCGTTGGAGCTGCTTGTTTCGGCGGCGGCGATGGAGGTAACGGTGGCTGTTATCCCGTTCAAGGATATGGCGGTTTCTGCTAACAAATGTATAAAGAAAAGCCGACCTTTATTGGTCGGCTTCTTTATTGCTGATTTTATACTATCGCGAAGTAAGCTTTATGACTGATTCGATAATCATATCCCAGTCTTCACTATGAATCTCATGCCCTGATCCATCAAGAGTCACTAATTCAGCATGAGGGATGGCTTTCGCAAGAGCAAGTCCGTGCTCGTATGGCAAGGCTGGATCTTCTGTGCCGTGAATGATGAGGACAGGTACGGAAATCTCACCCATTCGATCGAAATATTCGTCTCCGCCAGCAAGCATGGCATGATTGAATCTGCTCGGTAGCTGTTTGGCACGGTCAGCCTCTCTTTTTGCCAGTTTATGCATTCTTTCCTGCTCATAAGGTTTGGAACCGGCTAAAGTTTTCCATCCATCCGCAAGATAAGCGATGACCGTCTCCCGATTTGACCAATCAATGGAAGCACTTTTTGCATGATGATCCAATATGCTCTGATCCATTGGAGGCAGTTTTTCCATTACTGTCCCGAACACGCTTGATGCAATTAGCGTAAGCGTATTTACGCGTTCCGGATATCTTAAGGCAAGAATCTGGCCGACCATACCGCCTAGGGACATTCCAACGATAGAAGCCCGCCCTATGGAATAAGCGTCCAGGACACCAGCGGCATCGTCAGCCAAATCCGTTATTGTATAGTTGGAGGTACCGGGTTCATAAACGGTAGACCGGCCCAGATCCCGATGATCGTAGCGAATGACAAATCTCCCCGAATCGGCAAGGCGGAGACAGAAGTCATCATCCCACCAGTCTAATGAAGACATCGCTCCCATGATCAAAAGCACGGCAGGGTCCTTATGGTTTCCAAAACTTTCAGTACATATATCCACTTTATTTATTTTCAGTATCTGTTCACTCATGTTTTTTACCTCCGTATTAAATATTATCCAATAGCCGTTACCATGGCGCAGATCAATATATACTTTCCGGAGCATGATGATTGGCCTGCGCTTTTAATTATCGCAGTCTAACCCACTTAATAATCATGACGCGGCCTCCTTTTAATAGTTGTAAAAATGGGAGGTATCCCTATATTACTTTAACATGGGGGATTTCTTTGTGCCACCAAATTTTCCCACGTTTCCATGCAGACAGAAAACCCCGAATACAGAGCACCTTTTTTGGTGTCCTTTATTCGGGGTTTTTAAGATGCATTTTATTGAGCTGTATATCCGCCATCTAACACGACTGCCTGGCCTGTGACGCCCCTTGCTTTGTCGCTTGCGAGGAAAATGGCGTAGTCGGCAATTTCACTTACATCGAGTAAGCGGTTTTGTGGGACAAGTGGATAGATGACCTCTTCCAAAACGCTTTCCAGTGGAACTTGTCTTGTTTTCGCCAGGTCCTCCAGTTGACCGCGGACAAGAGGCGTGTCCACGTATCCTGGGCAAAGGGCATTGACGGTTATGCCAAAAGAGGCGCTTTCCAAGGCGGCGACTTTCGTCAATCCGATTACACCGTGTTTGGCACTGTTGTACGCTGCTTTGTTGGCGAATCCAATCAGACCGTTAATGGACGAGATATTGATTATCCTGCCGAAGCCCTGTTCTTTCATGATGGGCAAAACGTTCTTAATTGAAATGAACGGCGCGGTCAGCATGATTTTGATCATCAATTCGAATTTTTCAGTTGGAAACTCTTCAATTGGTGCAACATGCTGAAGGCCGGCGTTATTGATGAAAATATCTATTCGTCCGTATTTGTCTTTAGCTTGTTTGATTAGTTGGATAATATCATCTTCACTTGTTACGTCAGCTTTTAAGCCGATAACCTCCAAGCCGTTGTTCCTAAGGTCTTGAGCAGCTTTTTCAACTGTGTTTTGATCAAGGTCGGACAAAACGACCTTTGCACCATTTTCAGCAAATATCTTTCCAATCTCAAAGCCGATCCCTCTAGCGGATCCGGTAATTATCGCCACTTTATCTTTAACCATATTACATTCCTCCAATAAAAAATGTAATGGTCCAGGTCTGTCATTTTATGTCGTAAACAGGGAATATTTCACAGAGTAAGCTCCATTGGAAATATAAAGGGAAGGTTATTAAAAATATGATTTAGGTTAATGAGTAAGAGTCTATCATGATTTTCTTGATAACAAAAGAATTTTATTTCCCCTTATCGTTGGCATGGATATTGCATATATAAAAAGGTGAGTAAATAAAGGTAATTGAAACGGAAAGGGGAAGCTGGATGATTAAAAAAATAGCCATTATCGGTTCTGGTGTAATGGGGAGTGGAATCGCTCAGTCTTTTGCAGTTAGCGGGTATTTCGTCACCATTAACGATATTAAGGATGAGTTGCTACACCGTGCCCAAAATCGAATTTCTGAGAATCTATCATTGCTCATCGAGGAAGGGGTTTTGACTGATCAGGAAAAGCAAGTAGCTTTAGCCCATATTACATATAGCGTGGATTTGGAAGGGGCAGTAATAGATGCTGATTTTATCATTGAGGCCATTCCGGAAGTCATCGAGCTGAAGTTGAATCTATATGAGCAAATGGAGGAAATAATCAAACCGGATGCCATTGTTGCCTCCAATACATCGACCTTTCCGATTTCTCAATTGATGGAGAAGGCATCGTTTGCGGACCGAATGATCATCACGCATTTCTTTAATCCTGGCCATTTGGTTCCATTGGTTGAAATTGTTAAGCATGACGAAACAAAGCCGGAAATCGTAAAGACAACAATGGATTTGATGCGTAAAATCGGCAAGTCTCCGATTCTCTTGAAAAAAGAAATAGCAGGATTCATTGCCAATCGTCTCCAGACTGCCTTGATGCGGGAAGCCTTTTATCTATTAAAAGAGGGCGTTGCCAATGCTGAGGATATCGATACAGCGATAACGGCTGGACCAGGTTTTCGATGGGCATTCACCGGACCGATCGAGATTGCTGACTTTGGCGGTCTGGACACTTGGCAGCGTGTTTTCGATAATGTTTCACCGGCATTGGATCAGAGTAAGGAAGCCCCTGATTTGATTAGTGATTTGGTGGCCGAGGGAAAGCTTGGGACGAAGTCGGGAGAAGGGATTTTTACGTATGAAGAATCTACCGTTTCCCAGAAAATCAATGAGCGGGACCGTAATTTTATTAAACTGGGAAAATTAAAAATGGAGAAGGAGGAAGTGTTATGAGAGAAGTAGTGATTGTAGGGGCAGCAAGAACACCAGTTGGTGCGTTTGGAGGCAGTCTTGCCAATGTTTCAGCGGTCGACTTGGGAGTCGTGGCAGCTAAGGAAGCGATTAAGCGGGCAAATATCTCGGCTGATTTGATCGATGAAGTATTGGTTGGGAATATTCTCTCTGCTGGATTAGGGCAAAATGTGGCACGTCAGGTTGCGATTTATGCAGGGATTCCGGAAACAACGCCGGCCATGGCCATTAATAAACTTTGCGGATCTGGCCTTCGTACAGTCATAATGGGAGCGCAATTCATTGCCCTTGGAGATGCTGATGTGATTCTTGCCGGGGGTATCGAAAGCATGAGCAATGCTCCGTATTTACTTCCAAATTATCGTTTTGGGCAGAAAATGGGTAATGCCGAAGCGGTGGATTCAATGACTTATGACGCCTTAACGGATGTATTTAATCAATATCATATGGGTGTGACTGCAGAGAATATTGCCGAGCAATGGGAAATCAGCCGTGAAAAGCAGGATGAATTTGCTTTAGATAGTCAAATGAAGGCTGAAAAGGCGCAGCTTGAAGGACGATTTGCAGATGAAATCGTACCTGTTGAATATAAACGCAGAGGAAAGACGATCTTGGTGGACCAAGATGAACACCCGCGTCATGGGCTGACGATAGACCAACTTACGAAGCTGCGTCCTGCTTTTAAGGAAAATGGAACGGTTACGGCAGGAAATGCATCCGGAATCAATGATGGGGGTGCGATGTTGGTCCTGATGTCTAGAGAAAAAGCAGACGAGCTGGGATTGGAAGCATTAGCGACAATCAAGTCATATGCAAACGCCGCGCTTGATCCGAAAATCATGGGATACGGTCCAGTTCCTGCGACAAGGAAAGCTTTGGCAAAAGCGGGATTGACAATAGAAGATATTGATTTGATGGAAGTGAATGAAGCCTTTGCGGCACAGTCACTCGCCGTGCTTAAGGACCTTGAACTGAAGCCGGAGAAAGTGAATGTGAATGGAGGGGCGATTGCCCTGGGTCATCCGGTAGGCGCTTCCGGTGCCCGCATCTTAGTGACTTTATTGTATGAAATGAAGCGCAGGGATGCAAAAACCGGCCTTGCCACCTTATGTATCGGTGGCGGGCAAGGTACTGCGCTGATTGTGGAGCGGTAATGACTTGGCCTCATTTTCCTATGATATAATGGAGGAAACTTCAGACGGGTTAAGGAGAATAGGAATGGTCAGCGATAATAAAACTATTCAATTGGAATTAGTGAAAGCGATATTGGAAGAATTGCCTTTTGGTGTTTTGGTGACGAAAAACGAAAAAGAAATCGTTCTAAGCAATCGCGTATTATCTGAGGCTTTTGCTGAGAATCAATTTGAGATGCAAATAAAATTGATTTTAGAAAAAAACCTTGTACCAGCTGTAAATACTCCGATCCGCTTGAATGATAATAATGGGATTGTCAGAAAAGCCATCATTCAAATGGGTGATGAGGAGTATCAGATTTACCTCCTATTGTTTACAAATAATAAAAGTGATTTTCTTAATATCGATAATCATGAAGAACTTCTGTTTAAGGATATTATCGAGTTTGCTTATGATGGCTTGGTGATGGTTGATACGGAAGGGTATGTCCAAATGCTGAGCCACGCTTATGCGGATTTTCTTGGGGTCGATCAGGAAAGCTCGATAGGGAAACATGTAACGGAGGTCATTGAAAACACTCGTATGCATGTGGTCGCCAAAACTGGCAAGCAAGAGGTCGCTGAATTACAAAAAATTAAAGATAATTATATTATTGCGACCCGCTCCCCGATACGGAAACAAGATAAATTAATAGGAGCGGTCGGAAAGATCCTTTTTAAGAATGTCGGGCAATTTACCGCTCTTTCCAAGCGGATAAATTCACTTGAAGTAGAGCTGAAAAAGTACAAAGGCGATTTTCGCGAGAGAAATAAGGCCTCATATACGTTTGATCATTTGATGGGAAGAAGTCCTGCTTTCATGGAAGTGAAAGGTCAAGCCAAAATTGCAGCTAAAAGCGACTCGAATGTGTTGATTTTGGGCGAAAGCGGAACAGGTAAGGAGCTGTTTGCCCATTCCATTCATAATGATAGCAGACGGGCCATGGGCGTGTTTGTCAAAGTGAACTGTGCCGCCATCCCGGCAGAGCTGCTGGAGTCAGAGCTTTTTGGTTATGAAGAGGGTTCTTTCACTGGTGCAAAAAAAGGCGGAAAAGCAGGTAAGTTCGAAGCGGCTGAAGGCGGAACGATTTTTCTCGATGAAATCGGTGAGCTGCCACTGCATATGCAGGTGAAGCTGCTCCGTGTTTTACAAGAAAAAGAGATTGAGAGAGTAGGTTCTACGGGAAGTATTCCGATTGATGTACGGGTAATCGCTGCAACGAACCGTAATCTGGAGGAAATGGTCTCGAAAGGGGAATTCCGGCTTGATATGTATTACCGGTTGAAGGTCTTGCAAATCCAGGTTCCTTCCTTAAGGGAGCGACCGGAGGACATTGAAATACTGGGAAATCATTTTGTTGAAAAGTATCAGAACCTTATGAAAAAACGCGTAATGGGAATGAGTGATCAAGCATTACGGCTGCTTCGTCTTTATAAATGGCCGGGGAATATTCGTGAGTTGGAGAATATCATTGAACGCGCAATGAATATTGTTGAAGAAGGGGAAATGATACGTTCCAAGCATCTCCCTAAAGAAATAACGGGTCATAAAGAATCAGTATCGATCCGTACCTTAGCTGAAGTAATGGATGAAACGGAACGGGCTGCAATCGTTTCATGCTTGGAAATGACCTCAGGCAATAAATCAGAAACGGCAAAGAGACTCGGAGTTAGTAGAACAACGCTGTATGAAAAAATGAATAAATATGGTTTATGACTGCAGAAAGTGCCCTTTAGCCCAAGGGCACTTTTTTTTATACTTTTTAACCTCCTCTTAAGAATAGATACACATTTGTGCATATTTTTCACTAGCAAATATTTGCGTGTGTTAGGAAATCCGTACATAAAACGAAAGAAAATTTGAAAGTTGTAAGAAAAGTCTTACACTTTTTTAAAGTTTATACTTAGGTGTACTGAAACCTTGACAGTTTTAAGGGACTTTAGCTCTTAAAAGGGAAATAAACTGTTGGAAAAGGCTTTAAAGATGAGATTTTTCATTGCATTAAAGTTGGCACAATAATTGCATAATTACTTAGTGAATGGCCTATCTGTCATTTTATACTGTTTTTTCACGTAAAATGAAAAGGGATTTCGTAATTCAGCAAATTGTTGAAAGCGTTATCAAAAATTGGGAGATCATTCAGCCTGACTTGGGGAAGGCAGGCTTGGATGGTAAAAGCGGAAAGATTAAAAATGTGGAATTTAGGAGATTAATAGTTCTATTTAAATGCTGCCGAAATAATTTTGGGGCAAGGGGAGAAAAGGGGGAATTGAGTTGGTGATTCAAATTTTAGCCATTGTTGTGGCGCTGGGACTTTTAATCTTTTTAGCCTACCGGGGCTATCCGGTCATTATCATAGCGCCGGTTGTTACTTTACTGGCGGTCATCTTATCCGGTGGACACTTGCTGCCGAGTTACACAGAGACATATATGACGTTTGCGGCTAACTATATAAAAGCGTTTTTCCCGATATTTTTATTAGGGGCCGTATTTGGAAAAGTCATGGAGATGAGCGGTGCAGCTGCATCCATCGCCAAGACCATCGTAAAATCACTAGGCTCAAAGCAGGCCATTCTTGCTGTAGTGCTGGCGTGTTCGGCGCTGACATATGGCGGGGTTTCATTGTTTGTAGTGGCATTCGCCGTTTATCCATTCGCAGCGGCAATTTTTAAAGAAGCAGACATTCCAAAAAGATTATTGCCGGGAACGATTGCATTAGGCGCTTTCACTTATACGATGGATGCCCTTCCTGGAACACCTCAGATTCAAAATATCATTCCAACGAATTATTTCGGAACAGATACGTATGCAGCTCCAGTAATGGGGATTATTGGCGCGATCATGGTATTTACAGGAGGAATGATCTGGTTAGAGCGTCGCCGTAAACAAGCGTTGGCAAATGGTGAAGGATACGGGGAAGGACATATTAATGAGCCAGAAAGTGCAGAACAGCAAAACCTGCCTAACTTTTGGCTGTCCATCGTACCGCTCATCCTTGTCGTAGCATTTAATTTTGCTTTCAGCCGCAGTGCCATTTCGGTTAAGCACTGGTATGATGCATCGATGTTGAAGGAAACTTTCAACATTGCGGATGTAAGCACTGTCACTTCATCCTGGTCTTTGATTGTGGCACTGACAATCGGTATCATTGCAGCGATGCTTCTGAATGTTGGACGCATCAAGGTCAAATTGGCAAGTGGATTAACAGCTGCGGCAATGGGATCATTGCTTGCGATATTCAATACCGCTTCTGAAGTTGGTTTTGGGAATGTTGTGAAAACGCTACCTGGATTCTCGGTCATTCAAAACTGGGTGTTCAATGCAAGCGGTAATCCACTTGTATCCGAAGCTATTGCCGTCAATGTGCTGGCAGGGATTACCGGATCTGCATCTGGTGGACTTTCGATTGCGTTGGAAGTAATGGGAGGTCACTATTTGCAGGTGGCCCAAAGTGTCGGAATCACCCCGGAAATGCTGCATCGAATTGCATCCATGGCATCTGGCGGAATGGATACACTGCCGCATAATGGTGCCGTCATTACCTTACTTGCCATTACTGGACTGACACATCGTCAATCTTACAAGGATATCTTTGCGATTACGGTTTTGAAAACAGTGACCGTGTTCATCATTGCTTTTGCAACTTCACTGTTTATTTAATAGAATAGTATTTAGAATGGAGATGATGGAAAATGAGTAAAATATTAACATCTTTTGATAGCGCTATTCAACAAATCGAGGATGGAGCAACCATTATCGTTGGCGGGTTCGGATTAAGCGGAATTCCAGAAAAACTGATCATTGCTTTGCGTAACAAAGGTGTAAAGGATTTGACGATTGTCAGCAATAATTGTGGAGTCGACGATTGGGGTCTAGGTCTTTTGCTTGAAAACAAACAAATCAAAAAAATGATCGCTTCTTATGTAGGGGAAAATAAGTTATTTGAACAGCAATTTTTAAGTGGCGAGCTGGAGGTCGAGCTAGTTCCCCAAGGAACGCTGGCCGAGCGTTTAAGAGCGGGCGGAGCGGGAATTCCTGCCTTTTATACAGCTACAGGAGTAGGGACGGAAGTGGCAAAAGGTAAAGAACATAAAGAGTTTGATGGCCGCACATACATTATGGAAAAAGGAATAGTCGGAGATTTTGCCTTTGTAAAAGCCTGGAAAGCAGATCATTTCGGTAATCTTGTATATCGGAAAACGGCAAGGAATTTTAATCCTGTCGTTGCCACCGCAGGGAAAGTCACGCTTGTCGAAGTGGAGGAGCTTGTGGGCACAGGGGAGCTCGATCCGGATGAAATTCATACTTCAGGAGTTTATGTACAGAAAGTGCTTGTAGGGAATGACTATGAAAAACGAATTGAAAGACTTACAACTGCTAACGCATAAAAAAGGAGGAGTATCGAATGACTAGACAACTAATCTTAGAACGGGCCGTTAAAGAAATCCAAGACGGTATGTGTGTAAATTTAGGGATTGGAATGCCGACCTTGATTGCCAACATGATCCCGAATGACTTTAATGTCATGCTTCAATCGGAAAATGGCTTACTGGGAATCGGCCCTTATCCACAAAAGGATGAAGTCGATCCGGATTTGATCAATGCAGGAAAAGAAACAGTAACCGCAAAAGCAGGGGCATCATTTTTTGATAGCGCTGAATCGTTTGCAATGATTCGCGGCGGCCACATCGATCTAGCCATTTTAGGCGGGATGGAAGTTTCCGAAAATGGGGACTTGGCAAACTGGATGATTCCAGGGAAGATGGTAAAAGGAATGGGAGGAGCGATGGACCTCGTCCAAGGCGCAAAACGTATTGTTGTCATCATGGACCATGTGAACAAGCATGGGGAATCCAAAGTGAAAAAGAACTGTACATTGCCATTGACGGGAGAAAAAGTCGTCCATTGCCTGATTACCGAACTGGCTGTTTTTCAATTTACAGAAGCTGGCATGGAATTGATTGAACTGCAAAATGGCGTAACACTTGATGAAGTGAAAAGCAAAACAGAGGCCGACTTTACAGTTAGCCCCTCTATTGAAATTAAAGCGTAATTTAAAGAGAAAAATAAAATAATACATGATTAGACTGCTTTCATTCGCAAACGGGCGAACGGAAGCAGTCTAATTTTTTTTGTGGAATTCCCTTTCTATAATGATGGAACGACAGGCCTTTTAACCTCAGTTATCAATACTTGGCAGACAGTCGGCGGAAAGGGAGGGGATTTCTGAAAGAGGATATGTGTAATGATTTCCACTCCAGGCACTCGCTTTCCGCGGGCAGTCCGGGAGCCTCCTCGACGCTTCGCGCCTGTGGGGTCTCCCTTGGACGCGCTTTTCCCGCAGGAGTCTCGTACCTTCCGTTCCAATCAACTGGACTTCTTTTTTAAGAAATATTGTAGGGGAACTGGCACTTCTCTCCATTCGTCTAGAGTCTGGCGGTTCCATCAATTTTTCGGCAAAAGGAGTCTCGGATTGCTCACCCCGAACCAAGATATTAAAAAGTAAACATGATTATCTTTCATATTTTTTACTAGTCTATACCGATGCAACCCGCAATAGATAGAAGAAATATGCGACACTTCTGCCGAGTAACTGGCTAGCCGAGACCCCGGAGACGCTTGCGTCGAGGAGGCTTGGCAGACAGTCGGCGGAAAGGGAGTGGATAAATAACATATCACTTCTATTCTCTATTAAATGAGAACAAACTTTTCCAACTCTGCTACTTTTTCGTTAAAAAGTCTTATATAAACTTTGATGGGAACTTAAAAGGAGGGATGACAGTGAAAGTAGCATTACGGACATTATTGGAGCGATCAGTGAAAAAGATGGGCAAAGGGATGAATCCTGTTGTGAAGGCATCAGCATTGGAAATGGTCGAACGTGCTTATAATGAAGGAATCACGGTACAGATAAGTGCAGGTTATCGCTCTTTGGAAGAACAAGCCAACCTTTATGGTCAAGGACGAGTTTACAGCTACAAAGGAAAAAACTATAGTAATCTAGCTAAACCGATTGTGACGAAGGCTAAGCCTGGGCAATCCTATCATAATTATGGACTGGCTATTGACTTCTTCATAGTGAGTGATGATGGCAGGAGAGCGATATGGACAGTTAATTCAAAATGGCAGCGAGTGGCTGCCATAGGTAAGGGTTTAGGATTTAAATGGGGCGGCGATTGGAGTTCATTCAAGGATTACCCCCACTTGGAGATGACAGGCGGGTTATCATATACACAGTTACAAGCAGGAAAAGAACCCCGCCTTACCTTCAAATTAGAAAAAAGGGAAATGCAGAAAAGCGGCAAAGGAGATAATCATATCATTTCGATTCAACAAACGTTAAATGGCCGAAATGAAACGGCTATTGAGGGTGACGGCTTTTATGGCCCCAAAACTCGATCGGCCCTTATAAAAGGTTTACAAACGGAAATGAATAAGCAGTTCAATAAAAAGCTTGTTGTCGATGGGAAATGGGGACCTAAAACCAAAAATGCGATCGTCACCATAAAAAAAGGCGCTAGCTGCAATATCACATGGATCCTGCAAGCAACGCTCTATATGAAAGGATATAACCCTGGGCCCATTGATGGAGAATTCGGAAAAAATACCGAGACGGCATTATACAAATACCAAAGAGCAAGCGGGATATCCGCAGATAAGCTTGCAGGTAAAGAAACATGGAATGATTTGTTTGCTTGATATAGAATCCATACTGTTAGCAGAAAGTTAAAGCTGTGGCAAGAGTGTACCAACTACCTTTTTTCATTACTTATACTAAATATTAATTATGGATTGCAAAGTTCTTAATATTCCTTTAGAGTACGTACCTGTCGCTATTTTAGTATGAGCTTCCTTGGCTTCTTGAGTTGCATTCCCTACAAGGTAGCCATGTTTAACACTTTTTAACATGAGCAAATCATTTCCGCTATCCCCGAAAGCAAAGGCATGCTCCCGACTCAGCCCGAATTTATCTAGCATAAATCGTACAATCTCATTTTTACCAGTACCTAATGGGATAAAGTCTATATCATAACTATCTTCAGGATCGCCGGCAAGGGGATTACAACGATTGATATTTACCCCTATCCCATACTCTTTGGCCACCATCTGGATAGTGGATAAGTTCTTCTTGTCGACAGATTCATGTTGTATTTGATAATAATAATTTCTTTTATAGCGTGAACTTCCCATTTGAGTCTGAGGAATCAATGGTATATTGCCGTTGAGTAGAACATTATAAATTTCATCGACTTTCCGTTTATTAAATTCTTCGATATTAATCTGTGAATGCCAATCTGGATCATTTTCCAAAAAGTTATTTTCTGAGAAATAGGTGATTTCGGTACCTAAGTCACTTGCAATAAAATGGGGGAAAAATCTGAATCCACCATGTTCCATTTTATGTAATATTGATTCGATACTACTCCCAGTGACCCAGCCAAAGACAAGTTCTTCATCATTACTTTTTGCTTCTAAGTAATTTTCAAGTTCATATAAATCTTTCTGTCTCTCGTGACTCATGGAGTGAGGATAATAGGTTTCATCAAAATCACAGAATACAATGTATTTTGGGTCATCAACCTTTGGCAATAACTGAAACCCGCCCTTTTTATTCAATAACATAATAATCCCTCCATTAACTAAAAATATAACTTTTTAAAAATACAACTCAGCAGTAAAATTTTGTTAATATATTAGGAACGGTTTAATAATAACTTCTGAAATCGATAACATGTCAACCACTTATTACAAGGATGGGATTAAATGACGAGAATTAGCGAGATAGCCAAGATATGTAATGTCTCTAAAACAACGGTATCTAGAGTCTTAAATAATCATCCATATGTATCGAAAGATAAAAGGGAACAAATCTTAAAGGTCATGGAAGAGCTTGATTATGCACCAAGTTCACTAGCCCGGAATTTTAGGACAAATAAAACCCAAACCATTGCAATATCAGTCCCAAGTTTCGATCATCCATTCTTTGCCCAATTGGTTAAAGGAGTATCTCTAGCAGCCTTGGAAAATGATTATAAAGTTCTTATTTTTCAAACCTTTTATGATGCGAAAAATGAATTAGATGTTATGGGGAAATTAAAGAATAGAGAAGTAGATGGGGTTATTTTAGGAGCGTTAGAAAATGAATGGAATGTAATCAAGCCTTATTTGAAATACGGCCCAATTTTACTGTGTAATGAATACCATCATTCCGCCTCTATACCAATTATTGGTTATGATGAATTCGAAGCGACATACAAAGCTGTTAATCATTTAATAAAAAAAGGCCATAGGAAGATAGGTTTTTGCTACGATACTTCTTATAGTCAGGCTCAGATTCAAAGAAAAGAGGGGTTTTTAAAAGCTTTAGCAGATAATAATTTACTACATAATGAAGACTGGATATTTGGGCATGGATTTAATATTGAAGATGGATTCCGTATTTGTGATGAAATATTAAAATTAAAAGAAAAACCTACTGCTTTATTTACTGGAAATGATCAGGTCGCAGCAGGAATTATTAAAAAGGCAGCTATGTTGGGCTATAAAATACCGGAATACCTAGCTATAGTTGGTTATGATAATCAATCTATTTGCCAAGTCACAACCCCCACCATAACCACAATCGATATACCAATTATGGAATTAGGACAACGCACTGTAATAGAATTGATAAAATATTTAAGTAATGATTTGAAATTAAAGCGAGACGTTATTAAATTGCCTACCAAACTTAAAATCAGAGAATCAACCTAACCATCATTAAGATATAAAACTTCATTTTCAGGTTTTATCCTTTGAGCAGTATATGAATGGTTAGCGGATGGGATGTAATCCGACCTATCTCAGGAAAAATCCGACCTACCCCGGGAATAATTTGATCCACGCGGAAATAATTCGACATACTTCAAGCTTATCCGACCTACCCGGGAATAATTCGACTTTCCCGGGAAATAATTCACCTAAACCCAGCATAATTCGACTTCCCCTGGCAAGAATTCATTCAAGTTCGAGGCACCAATCATTGCATCGCATAAAGCTCCCCAGCGGGTATTCGAATTCACATTCGGAGATGAGGTTGAATCCGAGCTTGCGGCAAATCGCGTTTGATGCAGGATTATTGATGGAAGGGAAAGCGTGAATGTATTTGTATTTTCGTTCGGCTATGATTTTCTCTATCAGTGCCTTCACGGCATGAGATGCGATTCCTTTTCCTTGGAAGGAAGGGAGGACGCTCCAACCGATTTCATACACATTTTCATCGTTCCACACTTTTTGCCAGTAGCCAACGGAACCGGCCGCCTCTGCCTCTGGAAATGAGTTGATGCTAAACATGCATCCTTTATCTCCAATCTGTAGATACCGTTGATGGCGTTTCAGGACTTGTTCATTACTTTCTGGTCCGCCAAGATGTTCCATCATTTCTGGGGCATTTAGTTGAAATAGTAATTCAAGGTCTTTATCTTCCCACGGTTTAATTTCTATTTTCGTTTCTTTGCTTCGTTCTGTAATCCGACTCACCCCTAGAATTTTATATTTTCTTATATAATCTTCTTGGCTTAATGCGAGATTCCTTTATTTGACCTTAGTATTCTATTGCTTTTGTGTTGAAGTTTGATTTTAATAAGATTAAAGAGATGAATGTTTCCCATTAAATGCTATAATTTACAGGTGATTCTATCAAATGGCAGAGAACGGAGATGAAGAAATGAAATCTTCAGTAAATCAGTTTTCCACTCAATTTGAATGGATATTGAATGTGATCAATGTGGGTGTCCATATTGTGAATAAAGATGGGGATACGGTTTTTTACAATGAAATGATGGCACATATCGACGGGCTTGATCGTGAGCAGGTGCTGGGGGAGAATATTTTTCAGCTTTATCCTTCATTGACTGATGAATCCAGTACGCTGCATGTAGCATTGGAAAAAGGCAATGAAACGATTGAGTCCATTCAAACATATGTCAACTTAAAGGAGAAAAAGATAACGTCCATCAATAGTACGTATCCTTTGTATGAGGATGGTGAAATCATTGGTGCAGTGGAAATCGCAAAGGATATTACGAAGGTCATGAATATGTATGACCAAATTGTCGATTTGCGTTCCCAGCTTGCCGAGACCCATAGGAAAAATAAGTTCTCTGAAGGGACGGCGACCTATCATTTTAGTGATTTGATTGGTAATAGCCCTGCTTTTCAGCAAGCGATTTCCTTGGCGAAAAAAGCGGCCCGTACACATTCCCCAGTCATGATTTATGGACCAACAGGGACAGGGAAGGAACTTGTCGCTCAAAGTATACATAATGTAAGTGCTCAGCGAAATCAGCCATTCATCGCGCAAAACTGTGCGGCTGTTCCCAAGGAATTGATGGAGGGGCTGCTGTTCGGTACGACGAAAGGGGCTTTTACCGGAGCGATGGATCGCATGGGCATTTTTGAACAGGCAAATGGCGGTACCCTTTTCCTTGATGAGCTGAATAGCCTCGACCTTGGCCTGCAGGCAAAATTGCTGCGAGTGCTACAGGAAGGTGAGGTGCGCCGTGTTGGAGGTTCGAAAGAGCAAAAGATTAGTGTGAAAATCATTGCTGCGATGAACATTTCTCCAGAAGAGGCGTTGGAGCGGGGAATCATTCGCTCGGATTTATTCTTTCGCCTCAATGTCGTGACGATCCAGATGCCTTCTCTTTCGGAGCGTAAAACGGATATTCCGGAAATCGTCAATCACTTTATTCTAAAATTCAACAAATCATTTTTTACGGAAGTGCGCGGGATCAGTCATAAGGCGATGCAGCGGCTTCTTCAATATCCATGGCCAGGGAACATTCGTGAGCTGGGACATGCCATCGAGTTAACCTTTAACGTCATGGACGCTGGGGAAGATATGATTGATGAACATCATCTTCCTGCTTATCTTTTCCCGTCAGGAAATTATGCTGCAGCAAATGCGCAGAGCCAGCCTTCCCCATTGAAAAACAGGATTGATTTACCTGTCGTTCTTGAAGAAATGGAAAGGGAAATGATCATCAATATGTTCGAGAAATATAACGGGAATATCAGCAAAACGGCAGAAGCCCTGAATATTAAAAGGCAGGGATTGCAATATAAGTTAAACAAGTACGGCATTGAAAAAGTTTATACGGCAGGGTCGAAGGAAACCAAGTGAATTCAGGTTTTTTGGAAACGCTGTCACTTTCTTGATCATGATGTAACGTGAAGAGGGCTCTTGTGTAAAGAGAGCCTTCTTTTTTTATTGCCTGGCGCAAAGAATCTGGCTGCAAAAAATTATGCATAATGAAAAATATCTTGCGATTTTCAGCTAGGTTTCCCCCCATTTGCTTATGATTTCCTTGTTATCAATGTTGGCATCATTCTTGCGAGAGTATATATATAAGTTCTTAGAATAAGGGGGCATTTTAAATGAATTTGATGGGAATGGATGTAAAAAATAAAGAATACCTAGGTGGACGCAGGCATTATAATGATATCGAATTATGGAAGGATGTAACGGAAGAGCAGTGGAATGATTGGATCTGGCAATTGACCAATACGATTAAAACACTGGATGATCTGAAAAAGGTCGTCAACTTGACACCGGATGAAGAGGAAGGAGTCCGGATTTCGACTCAAACGATTCCGTTGAACATTACGCCTTATTATGCTTCATTGATGAATCCCGATGATCCTCGCTGTCCGATTCGTTTACAGTCGGTACCGCTTTCGGCAGAAATGAACAAGACTAGATATGATTTGGAGGATCCGCTGCATGAGGATGAGGATTCCCCTGTTCCTGGATTGACGCATCGTTATCCGGATCGGGTTCTATTCCTTGTAACGAACCAATGCTCCATGTACTGCAGATATTGTACGCGACGCCGTTTTTCAGGTCAGGTAGGCATGGGTGTTCCCAAGAAGCAGCTTGACGGGGCGATTGAATATATCCGGAACACTCCGGAAGTGAGGGACGTGCTGATCTCTGGAGGAGACGGCCTGTTGATCAATGATAAGATCCTTGAATACGTATTGAGTAACTTACGTGCCATACCGCATGTGGAAATCATTCGGATCGGCACACGTGCACCGGTCGTTTTCCCGCAGAGGATCACGGAAAATTTATGTAATATTCTGAAAAAATACCATCCAATTTGGTTGAATACGCATTTCAATCATTCACTTGAACTGACGGATGAAGCGAAAAAAGCATGTGATATGCTGTCGATGGCAGGGGTGCCGCTTGGTAATCAGGCAGTCATCCTGGCTGGTATCAACGATAGTGTACATATCATGAAAAAGCTTATGCATGACTGTGTTAAAGCGAGGGTTAGACCTTATTACATTTATCAATGTGATCTATCTGAAGGGATTGGCCATTTCCGGGCGCCGGTTTCAAAAGGACTGGAAATCATTGAAGCGCTGCGCGGCCATACATCAGGATATGCGGTGCCAACTTTTGTGGTGGATGCTCCTGGCGGAGGCGGAAAGATTGCCTTGACTCCGAATTACCTTCTTTCGCAAAGTCCGGATAAAGTCGTTTTACGGAACTTTGAAGGAGTGATCACAAGTTATCCGGAGCCGAAGAATTATGTTGCCGGCAGTGCGGATGCTTACTTTGATGAAGTGTATGGTACTGAGGATAGGAAAGAAGCCGTCGGGATTTCCGCACTCATGACGGATGAGAAATTCAACTTGGTACCAGAGGGCCTTCGTCGTCTTGACAAGAGAAAATCGTATGAAAGCACTGACGAACATGCTTCCTTGAAGGATCGCCGTGATAAACGGGATGAAATGAAGGAAAAATTAAGGTTAGCCCAAGAAAAAAAGAACGCCATGGCCGCTAGTGGCTCGGTGAAATCTGACTGCAAGGAGGAATGAAGATGGACTGCTTGTGGTGCAATGCCCCAAACGTAGAAGAAAGCGAAAAGAAGGATTGTTACTGGATCATGCCTGACGGGAAACGCTCAATAAAAGTCCTTCAAGTTCCAGCCTTGAACTGTCCTGAATGTGGAATCTATGTGTCTGATTCGATGAATCAAAAGGTGGATGAAGCCTTATCCATCTATGATGTGAGTGAATATCCTGATGAGTTTACGTATGATCAGCTTCTTCAGGCACCTATCAAAAAATTATTTAATTGGAAATAGAATGCCGGGAGAAGCGGATGATATGCATCTCTTCTCCCGAATTCTTTAAATAAGGGGGGTACATAATGCCTGTTCAAAAGCTGCCTTTTTTCACCCAAATGGAGACTGGGGATTGTTATACGATGGAACTCTATCATGATCATGCCAATCAGCGCTTACGCATGGATGATTATCGGGGAAATATCAAAAAAGCGATCGATCGGGCCCTTGCCATCGCAAAGGAGCAGGGCTTTACTAAAGTGATACTTAAAGCCAGGAATGAAGATTTATCCGTTGCATTGAGTCAGGGATTCATGCTGGAAGGAATATTGAGCAAGTATTTCAAAGGGAATGATGCCTATTGCATGGCCTTCTATTTAACGGATGAAAGGCGAACAAGTGATTTTTGGGTCAAGGAAGATAAAGTCATCCAAGATGTCAGTCAGATTCCTAGACTGATTGAATCTCAGCAAATGCCTGAGAATTATATCCTTCGGTTTGCTACGGAGAAAGATGCACAAGAGTTGGCCAATTTATATGGTGCTATCTTTGAAACCTATCCTACACCGATGAATGATGAGCGATATATCAAGAAAGTGATGGAGGAAGGTACGATCTTTAGTGTTATCGAATATGAAGGAACCATCGTGAGTGCTGCATCCGCGGAAGTGAATGAGATGTATCACAATGCTGAATTAACGGACTGTGCAACAATTCCCCAACATCGAAAGCATGGTTTCATGAAGGTGCTCATCTCCGCATTGGAACAAGAATTGTTCAGGAAAAACATTTATTGCTCTTATTCATTAGCGCGTTCATTGTCAATGGGTATGAACGCCGTCTTTCATCAGCTGGGATATGAATATGGAGGCAGATTAACGAAGAATTGCAATATTTGGGATAAGTATGAGGACATGAATATTTGGAGTAAAGATTTATCTTTCAAGTAGGAGGATCGTTTCTATGGCTAAATACACATGGGTTGATAAAGAAACCTGTATTGCGTGCGGGGCATGCGGTTCAACAGGTCCTGAAATTTATGACTATGACGATCAAGGGATCGCTTTCGTAATCTTGGATGATAATCAGGGGATTGCCGAAGTTCCTGAGATCTTGCATGATGACATGCAAGATGCTATGGAAGGCTGCCCTACAGAATCCATCCTGATTCAGGATGAGCCTTTTAGTTGGTAAACTAGTTTTTTTTAATCTGCGAAATTAATTGATTAATAGAATGAAGCACGTGGGTACGAACGTTAAAAGGAGAGATGACATGACACGCAATTATTTGATTAAGCCTACTTTAGATCATGACTATCCCACTATCTCTCATGGGAATGGAATTTATCTTTATGATACAGATGGAAAGCAGTATATAGACGGATCATCAGGTGCTGTTACGGCAAGTATTGGCCATGGTGTAATGGACGTTGTCGATGCAATGACGGAGCAGGCCCGCAAAGTTTCTTTTGCATACAGGTCTCATTTTACGAGTGAAGCCGCAGAGGCATTGGCCAAAAAGCTAAGTGATTTGGCTCCAGGGGATTTGAATTGGTCATTTTTCGTGAATAGCGGATCCGAAGCGACCGAAACGGCGATGAAGATAGCGATTCAGCATTGGCAAGAAAAAGGATATGAGCGTAAAAATCGTATCGTCTCCAGATGGACGAGTTATCATGGGATTACGATGGGCGCTTTATCGATGTCAGGTCATGTACCGAGGAGAAAGCGTTTTGTTCCGCTATTGGAAGATTTCCCTAGCATTTCCGCCCCCTACTGTTATCGATGTCCTTATAATAATGAATTTTCCGGCTGCAAGCTTCAGTGTGCAAATGAACTGGAAACAGCCATTCAAAGGGTCGGCTCCGAGAATATCGCAGCTTTCATCGCAGAACCGATCATCGGGGCATCCGCTGGTGCTGTAACACCGCCGGATGGTTACTATCAAAGGATTAAGGAAATCTGCGAAAACTATGACATTCTCTTTATCGCCGATGAGGTAATGACGGGAATCGGACGGACAGGAAAAATGTTCGCTATGGAACATTGGGGAGTTGACCCGGATATCATCGCATTGGGTAAAGGAATGAGCGCCGGTTATACTCCAATGGCAGCCACAATGGTTAGTGACCGTGTCATGGAGCCCATTTTAAAAGGCTCGAATTCAATCATGGCTGGACACACATATAGTGCAAATCCTCTATCTGCAGCCGTTTCATTGGAAGTGCTTTCCTACATTGAGGGAAATGACCTGGTTCAGGCAGCGGAAGAGAAAGGTCAATATCTATTTAAGAAGCTGCAAGGATTGGCTGGGAAATTCGACATCATTGGTGATGTACGGGGGAAAGGGCTTCTCCTCGGACTTGAGTTTGTCTCCAATCGGATTTCAAAAACGCCATTCGACTTGCAAATCGGCCTGACCACTAGGCTTGTCAATAAGGCGTTTGCGAAGGGATTGTTGATCTATCCTGCTGCAGGTGCGATTGAAGGAATCGCTGGTGATGCGGTTATCCTATCTCCGCCATTAATCATTACGAATGAAGAAATCGATCGCCTCGTCAAGATACTGGAAGCTTCCCTTGAAGAGTTGCAGCGTGAATTACACTCGGAAGGTTTGATTGAGGACATGCAGGCTATTTAGGAGGAACGGTATGAAGCAGGTCATTACGAAGAAAAACAAAATTGTGACCCTGGAAGAAGCACTGGAGCATATTTCCGATGGATGCACGCTCATGTATGGCGGATTTGGCGGAGTGGGGACTCCCCCCACGCTCGTGCAGGGTATCCTGGCCAAGGGTGTTAAGGATTTGACCTTGATTGGCAATGATACAGGATTTCCTGACATTGGCATAGGCCGGCTTGTGACTGCTGAAAGGGCAAAGAAAGTGATTGCCTCGCATATCGGATCCAATCCTAATGCCGGCAGGCTCATGACTGAAGGGAAGCTGCAAGTCGAATTTTCACCGCAAGGGACATTGGCTGAACGGATTCGTGCTGGCGGTGTAGGCTTAGGCGGGATTTTTGTCGATGTCGGGATTGGTACGATAGCCGAAGAAGGCAAGAGCAAGATTGTGATAGAAGGAAAAGAATACTTGGTGGAAACCGCTTTGACGGCTGAAGTAAGCATCGTCCATGCCAAAAAAGCTGATTCGCTGGGGAATTTAGTGTACGACAAGACTGCATGTAATTTCAATCCGCTGGTCGCGATGGCTGGAGCCTTCACGATTGCTGAAGTGGAGGAAATCGTTCCTGCAGGCGAATTGGATCCGGAATGTATTGCCACACCAGGCATTTATGTAGATATGGTGATTCCGACAAAAGGGGTGAATTGGAAATGGGCATGGCAGTAGATGTACGAAATCGCATCGCGAAACGCGCCGCCAAGGAAATCCATGATGGACTGATCGTCAATTTAGGCATCGGCATCCCTACCTTGGTGGCAGATCACATACCTCAAGATATCTCTGTGCTGTTCCATGCGGAAAATGGAGTTCTCGGTACCGGTCCAAGTCCTGATCCCGGGAAAGAAGATCCTGCCCTCTGTAATGCGGGAGGTTTCCCGATCACCACTGTACCGGGAGCTTCTTACTTTGACAGTGCAACGGCATTTGGAATGATCAGGAAAGGATACATCGACATCACCATACTTGGAGCCCTGGAAGTGAGTGAAAAAGGGGATTTGGCGAATTGGATCGT
>NZ_CAKKLN010000010.1:0-192237 GCF_918698065.1 Peribacillus sp. Bi134
TCAAGACATCATCAGTCGCAACCGATTGAGCGAAATCATAAGACTTTGTTAAAATATTCACTAACTCAGTCAGTTTTGGTAACTGCTCAACTAAAGTGTTCAATGATTCCTGAACCTCAGGCTTTAAAAGCTGATCTAGGATATCCAATTGTTCTTGGTTTGCAGAAATATTAAGTGTTTCATGTTCAGGTTTTGTGACTACATCTACCATATCTAATTCCCCTTTAAACTTATTTATTTTGATTTATGTGTTTTCCGCCGATACTACTAATCATACGACTCTAATCTCTTAATTTCAAATATTTCTTTTGTGATACGAATATAATTTTAATAGTTATAATTAAGAGTTATTAGGTGGGTTTGAAGATTTATCTTAATATTCCGAGAAAATATTAAGATTATTCTGATGATAATACCTTTTTTCTCATTTCCTATAATATAGAACACTATAATGTCTATAATTTTTGAATATGCCATGCTTGAATGAGACCCAAGAATATTTTATCTGATTTTGGGTAAATAATATTATCGGAATTGGAGATGATGCCTTTGGTAGAACGCAGGATGTTAAAGATCCGTGGTGAGAATATTGAAATATCCTCTAGGTACAATGAAAAATATAGTAAATGGAATTGTACAGCTAAAATTCCCAATAGTTCCATCATTGCTTATTGTCGTGATAAGAATAAGCTACGTGCTGAGACAGTTTCTATGAGCAGGTTATTAATTACTTATGATGACTATAAAATTATCTGAGTTGTAAAAGGCGCCAACCTTGAAGAGGAAGTGGGCGCCTTTTTTATAGAATAATATTTTTATCTGCGATATCGAGAATATATCTTCGGAAATGGAGATATATCATCGAAAACTCCTGATTTATCTACGAATTATACGATTTATCGATTTTTCGACATAAATAAGCTAACTTTTTATGAAAAGAAACGAAATTGTCAAAAAAAATATCAGAAAATACTGAAAAGAATAGTAAAATTATGTTAATATATTTAAAAAAAGTATTATTTTCTAATAAAAATGAATAATCTATTTTTAAAGGATCTCCATAAATGGAGTGTAGGAGCTGGCCATTTTATAAGCAGCGATTAGCAAGTGAAATAGCCTTATAGAATAAAATTATCAATTAAATGAAATGGAGTCGATACAATGGTTAATATTACCGGATATGGCAAAGCAACACAAGAAGCAGTGAATAATTTTCAGGAATTTGTGGGTTTTGAAATCCCTGCAGATTATCAACAATTTCTCCTTAAGCATAATGGCGGAACAACAGCGGTCCAAAACTGTAAGTTTTATGTAGATGGATTAGACACACTCGTTTGCTTAAATGTACTTTATGGATTAGAACTTCAAGATAAAGAACTGAATTTACAAAAATGGCATGAAGAAAACAGAGATGACTTACATAAGAATTGCATTATAATAGGTAATGATACATGTGCAGGTAAAATCTTGCTGATAAATAACGAAGAGGAAAAGGGAGTTTACTTCTGGGATCAGGGTTGGTATTCGGATCCATCAAGCCAGGATGAAAATATTTATAAAGTTGCATCGAGTTTTAAATCCTTCATTGAGGGATTGAAAATCCCGGAAGAAATCTAATTTTATTGTAATCCCCTTGATTGGCTCATACCATTCAAGGTTTTTTATTGTCATGTTAATGAGGAGAAAAAGATGTATAAAATATTATTGGTTGAAGACGATTCCAAAATAGCTGGTATCTTGGTCAATTACTTAAAAAGGTATGGGTATGAGGTTTTTGAAGTGAAGCAACTGGACCAAGTCTTTGCGGAGTTCCAAGAGATAAAGCCGGATTTAGTTTTATTGGATATTAATCTGCCCTATTATGATGGTTTCCATTGGTGCCGGCTAATAAGGACGGTTTCAAAGATTCCCATCATTTTCATCTCTGCAAGGACAGATGAAATGAACCAAGTCATGGCCATTGAATATGGGGGAGATGATTATTTAACGAAACCGTTTCATTTGGAAGTGGTACTGGCGAAAATAAAGAGTGTCCTACGTAGGGTTTACGGTGAATATGCGGAAATATCTTCATTACACCAACAAATAAAGGAAATAGATGGATTATCGCTTTATACGGAAAAAGCGATGATCGAATACCAAGACAATCAGGTAACGTTAACCCAAAATGAGTTGAAATTATTGAGTTGTTTACTACGACAGTATGACACCATTGTCTCGCGTGAAGATTTGCTTGAAGCATTATGGAATGATGATTCATTTGTTGATGACAATACATTGACCGTCAATGTTACAAGGGTTAGGAAAAAACTTGAGGATATCGGCGTCAAGCATGCCATAACAACCAGCAGGGGAAAAGGATATCGGCTAAAAGTAATGCAAGGTGAAGAAAAGTGAAGCTAAAATCCTTTTTCAAAGACCGTCTTTATTTTATATTTTATACCGTTCTATTGGTAAGCCTGCTTATTATTGCTTATGCACTTGCCGTTCTGGAAGCGGGGAATCACATATCGGTTTCAAATATCATCTATTTAATTATTCTGGCGTTGTTTATGCTGCTTTTATTTTTAGCGGGCGAATATATAAGGCATTACCGTTTTCTTAGTCAATTAACAAGGATGAAGCAAGAACCGAGCTTATCATTTGAGTATGTCGAAGCCTTTAGGGACCCCCTGTCAAATGAACAAAAGTTGTGGATGGATCTTTTTCAACAAATGAACCAGGTAACAATTGGACAATTACAAGAACAAATCAAACAGAAGGAGCAATATGAACTGTTGATTCATCAATGGGTTCATCAAATGAAGACTCCTGTTTCAGTCATTTCCTTACTGGTTCAAGAAGGCAACAGGACATTTTCGGATGAGCCGATGAAGGCTTATCTAAAAGAGATAGAAGAAGAAAATGATCGATTTCGCAGAGGGCTGGAAATTATATTGCATGGAGCAAGGCTTCAGCGTTTTTCGGAGGATGTAAAATCGGAGCGGGTTGACTTAATTAATTTAGTCAAGCAAGTGATTAACGAGGAAAAGAAACAGTTCATCAAACGGTTCATTTATCCCAGGCTTGAAACGGAGCTTAAGAATGTATATGTGCATTCGGATCGTAAGTGGCTCCACTTCGCCATTAGTCAGGTGGTCTTTAATGCGCTGAAGTATTCAAGGCAGGAAAAGCATGACAGCATAACGTTCAACATTGTTGAAAAAGAGTCGGAGATATTCCTAAGGATAACAGATCAGGGAATTGGAATTGTCCCGCATGATGTAAAGAGAGTGTTTGATCCATTTTTTACTGGAGAGAACGGGCGAGTCCAACAAGAGTCAACTGGAATGGGACTATATCTAGTGAAGCAAATCGTTAACAGACTTGGGCATGGCGTTACGGTTCAATCGACTGTATCCGAAGGGACTACAGTGGAATTTTTCTTTAAGACAAATACCTTACATGAAAGGTGACAGAATTGTAAGGGTGTTAAACGAATATGTAATAAACTTCGATGGGAGCCTCCCTCTTTATTCATTATACTTACGGTAAGAAAGGGAGGTATTTTCGGATGTCAATTTTAAAAGCGGAACAATTATCCAAAACTTATTTTCAAAAGCAGGGGAATTTATTTCATAAAGCACTACATAATTTCACCATGAATGTACAGAAAGGGGAATTTGTCGGCGTGATGGGTCCATCAGGCAGCGGGAAAACCACTTTGCTTAACTTAATGGCCACGATTGATAAGCCCACAACAGGTAAAGTCATTCTAAATGATCAAAATCCTAATGAATTAAAAAATCAGGACCTTGCATTATTTCGCAGGAGGGAAATTGGATTTGTTTTTCAGGACTTCAACCTTCTTGATACACTTACCGTTCGTGAAAATATCCTCCTTCCTTTAGCGTTAGATCATTATAAACTGCAGGAAATGGAAAATAGGGTAAATCAGTTGGCGAACCTTCTTGGTATTGAAGGAATTTTAGAAAAGCGGACTTTTGAAATTTCCGGAGGTCAGCAGCAACGAACGGCTTGTGCAAGAGCGATGATTCATGAGCCTTCCATTATTTTAGCGGATGAACCTACTGGTAATTTGGATTCCAAATCTGCCAAGCAGGTAATGGATACCCTCACTACTCTTCAGGAGAAAAAGGGGGCAACCATCCTCATGGTCACTCATGACCCGACCGCCGCCAGCTTCTGTGACCGGATTCTATTCATAAAGGATGGTAGGTTCTTTTCGGAGGTTCACAGCGGAGGGGAAAGACAGAGCTTCCATCAAAGGATTTTAGATACGTTAAGCGTTTTGGGAGGAGTCTATCATGAACATCCGACTTCTCGCTAAGAGAAATATCCAAGGAAATGCACAACGTTATCTAGCTTATTTTTTCAGTATTGTCCTTTCGGTCTCAATCTTTTTTATTTACGCATCATTTATCTTTCATCCAGATGTGGTCCATGCGAATATCCCTGGGGGCCAGTTAATTAGTAAAGGACTCATTGCAGCTGAGATAGTGATCATCATATTTTCAGTTTTCTTTATCGCTTATTCGAATGCCGCATTTATACAGCCGCGAAAAAAAGAGTTTGGGCTGCTGACACTGCTTGGAATGTCCAAATCCCAATTAAGAAAACTGATTTACCTCGAGCAAACGATGGTTTCCCTCATATCTATCCTTATAGGAGTGGGGGTGGGGTTTTTGTTCTCAAAGTTATTTTTAATGGCAGTTTCTTGGTTATTGGCTGTAGAGCAACCAATATCCTTTGTCTTTGTCCCTGAGGCCTTTGTTTATACGATTGTCGGTTTCATCTTGCTATTTCAGCTATTATCGCTTCTTTCATTATTCCAGATTGGAAATGCGGAGGTAGTCGATTTATTAAAAGATAAACAAAAACCAAAAAAGGCGCCCCTCGTTTCAAAGTGGTTAATTGCAATATCAGCCGTTTGCTTAAGCATTTCTTATTACTTGGCAGCCACGATGTCGTTGAACAATTCTTATATTCGAGTGTTGCCCATTTTATTCTTCGTACTGATCGGCACCTATTTTTTATTCAGCCAAAGCATTGTCGCTCTATGCAGCAGGCTTTATCGGAAGAAGAAAAGCTTATATGGTGGAACGAATTTAATTACGCAAACAAACCTGATATTTAATATTAAGGATTATTCCAGGTTATTCTTTTTGACCTCGATCATTACAGCTGTGATTTTGACAGCTGCAGGAACACTTTTCATGTTCAGTGCAGATTTAAAAAAGCAAGGGATCGATAACATTCCGCAATCAATTGGCTGGGTTGAAAATGACGCTTCCATTTATTCCGTTATTGAACCATCCGCAGTGGAGAAAACATTAAAGGAAGATGGATTCAAGATCCTTTACGAAGTTAATATGACAGGTGTGCCCATTTCCCACATGTTACCCCATATGAGAACGGGAGAATCCAATGAAAATTGGTCATTATTAATCTCGGAAAGTGATTATAACAATGCGGCTGCATTGCGAAAAATTGATCCAGCAAAGCTATCTGGAAAAGAAGCGTTATACATTTTTCCTTATGGAGGACTCGACTATCAATTTGTTCAAAAGGGTGAACAAAAGGAGCTTCAATATGGTAAACAAACCATACAGGTAACAATGATTGGTCAGCGCAATCAATCGATAGTCGCTCCAATAAAATCAGCAACGACCCTGATGGTGGTCGATGATCAGCTGTATCATGAAATCACTGCTGATGTGCCTTTAAAAGATAAGGTAAGAGTACGAGGGTATGAAGTTAAAGACTGGGAAGAATCAATGGAAACAGCTGCTAAAATCGAAAAAATGTCTAATAATCCTGACCATAATCAATTGCAAACAAGAGCTCCGATTTATCAAGAAATGAAACAGGGAAGCATTTTGATACTTTTTATCGGCTTGTTTGTCAGTTTATTATTCTTTATCGTCCAAGGAAGCATGATGTATCTGCGTGTTTTTACGAATTTAGAAGATAAAAAAATCCAAATTCACGCCCTTCATCGGTTGGGCCTGACAAAAAAAGAAATACGGCAAATTTTAAGTGCGGAAATACGCATTCTATTTTTCGCTCCTTTTCTGATAGGAATGCTTCATGCCATAGTCGCTTACGTGGCATTAAGCAATTTATTGGGATCCAATTTGTTTGTCTATTCGGCCATGGTCATTGCAACGTATTTTCTTTTTCAACTGCTCTATTATCAAGTAACCAAAAAGATGTATGAGCGGGCAGTCATCAATTCGATTAAATAAAAAGCTATCAAATGTAAATGGAATCAGAGGGATCAGGCTCTGATTCCATTTTTGTTTTCCTTAATGATAAATTAGTTATTATGTACTATTGAAAGGGGAGTGATTAAACTATTGCCTCGAATAATTAATGTAAAAAGTGTGAATTATGGTGTAATTTTACACATTTAGCCTTTAGATTCTTGTAATATTTTCATATAAAGGGTAAAATTATTTATTTGAAAGAGAAAGTGCCAAACCAAACATCATCAATCCCCCCCTTTTCCTTACAAAAAATTATATTAATATAATTAATTTTTGGAAATTAAATGATTTATTAGAAAAAATTATTAATTGGTTCAGTACAGATAAAATATGAAAAAGTTATATGATCGAAAGTTAGTGGATAATATGTTAATTACTTGATTTATTATAGTATTATATGCCTGGAATTATAGAGATTATTAGATTTTTCTCTATTTCTTTGTCCCTTTATATAGTAAACTCAGAATAGGTTCGTTAACTTTTAGCTGCTAGAGATGAGGTAAGTTTAATCCTATGAAAAATAAAAAGTTAAGGGCACTTCTTTATTTGACCATTCTTTTATTGATTGTTTTCATTCTTCTAAATATGTTTTCAACATATTTAAGCATTAAAAATTCTGTGCAAAAATCCGTTGCTAATCAAAACTTGGTAGCTGCTAGATCTATTGCCGACTCGATGGATATAGAGGCCTATCAGCGATTTCTCAATAACCAAGTAAAGAACCGGGATTACGTGGATATAAAAGCTTACTTAGAGGATGCACGTGAAAAAATAGGAGCATTATATGTTTATACGATCATGATTGATAATCCGGAAGTCTCTAAGGCTATGATTACTGGATTTTCTAAAGATCATAAAGGGGATTTTCCTATCGGTGGTGCATGTACTGTTCCGCCGGAGCAGGTCAAACAGGGGTATGAAGGCAAAAGCTTCATTACCGGGATTCTAGAAGATCCGGAATATGGTGAGTATTTGACTGTGGGAGTGCCAATGAAAAATCAAGATGGAGACATTATTGGTTTTTTGGGCATTGATGTGAGCGCAGAAGATATTAATGCCATTAACGGCAAGGTATTGAAAAGCAGCATTGCCATTCTTGTTTATAATGGTGGATTTGTTATCATGCTGCTGGTTACCTTTTTTGTCATTCAAAAATGGTATCAAAAGGAACTGACACGTGAAGTGGGGGATACGGAAGATACGTATCAATCGGAATTTCAATCGCTCATTGCTTCAGTCCGCTCATTAAGGCATGATTTTTCCAATCATATACAGGTGATACATGGACTGCTTAAATTAGAGGAAAACGCAAAAGCACTCGAATACTTAACAGGTCTTTCAAAAGAAGTGCATTCGATTGAATCGATGAAATTGGATGTGAGTCATCCGGGCTTATCTGTCTTGTTAGAGACGAAAAGGCTCTCGGCCCAGAATTATAACATCGATATTGAAATCGATGTTTCACCCGAATCCTTCAATCGGGTCAAAACAACCGATTTGATAAAATTATTATCAAATGTCATCGACAATGCCATTGAGGCAACAATTGAATTGCCAGAGCAAGAACGCCGAATGAATATTGCATGCAAAGCTGATGATGAAAAGTATACGTTTATGGTAACGAACTCCGGACCAATGATTTCGGAATTAGATTTGGAGAAAATATTCGCCAGCGGATTTTCAACCAAAAAGGCACAAAAGGGCAAAGTTCGCGGACAAGGATTATTCATCGTTAAAGACTTAGTGAACAGATATGATGGAGAGATTCATGTACAATCTTCGGAAAAAGAAACGGCCGTTACGATGATCATACCCGTAAATGGAAAATTGGGCTAAATTTAAAATTGATAAAAAGGCATGATTCCTCAAATACAGAAGGAATCATGCCTTTTTTATGATTCTATTATCGGAATTAGAATCCCTTGCTATCAGGAGAAGGGGATTCATTTTCCCCAAGTGCCGCAAAAGGAGCTATTCGCTTCAAATGCATTTTCGGTATTTTACACTCTGACTATCTAAGAGTTATAAAGATGAAAAGTTGAATAAAAGTACCTGAATTGGACATAATGGGTAGATGTTTAGCTGCTTTCTTCGAGATTATGATAAGATAGGGAAAAAATCAATTAAGGCAGTGAGATTGTGAAACAACAAAAAGGAAAACTTCTCGTGATCATTGGACCGACTGCTGTTGGGAAGACAAAGATGAGCATTGAGATGGCAAAGTTATTTAATGGTGAAATTATTAGCGGAGACTCCATGCAGGTTTATAAAGGGATGGATATTGGGACTGCAAAAATCAAGAGGGAAGAAACAGAAGGAATTCCTCATTATTTACTTGATATTAAAGACCCGGATGAACCATTTAGTGCGGCAGAGTTCCAAGAGCGAGCTAATGCTTGTATTGAGGATATCCAAAGCAGAGGTAAACTCCCCATTATCGTCGGTGGAACAGGATTATACATACAATCGGTCATTTATGATTATCAATTTTCGGAGGCGCCATCCGACCCTGTTTATAGGGAGGGACTCGAAAAACAGGTAAGGGAGTCAGGAATTGATCCCGTTTTTGAACAATTACGCAGCGTTGACCCGGAAAGCGCGAATCGGATTCATCCTAATAATGTAAGAAGGGTGATCAGGGCACTTGAGATTTTTCATTGTACCGGTAAAACGATGAGTGAACAGCTGAATGAACAGCCTACAGAATTGAAATATGATACGTGCATCATTGGTTTGACAATGGAACGTGAAAAGTTATATCAACGCATCGATCAACGTGTTGATGTCATGGTGGAAGAAGGGCTGATTCAAGAAGTTGAGTCATTTCATGAAAAAGGTTTGAGGGATTGTCAATCGATCCAGGCTATAGGCTATAAAGAAATCTATGATTATTTTGATGGAATGGCTTCATTGGATGAAGCGGTTGAGACATTGAAGCAAAACTCCCGTCGTTATGCAAAAAGGCAATTGACCTGGTTTCGGAATAAAATGGATGTAAATTGGTTTGATATGACCGATCTCGAGGGTTTTCCAAAAAAAATACATGAAATATCTGGATTTATAGCAGGAAAGCTTTTCAGTGAAGGCGAATACATAAATTTAGAGAGAAAAGAGGAGGACTAGTTCATGAAACAATCAGTAAATATTCAAGATCAGTTTCTTAATCAATTACGGAAAGATGGTACGTATGTGACGGTATTTTTATTAAACGGGTTCCAGATTAGAGGACAAGTGAAAGGGTTCGATAATTTTACCGTTTTATTTGAGTCCGAGGGCAAACAGCAATTAGTTTATAAACATGCGATTTCTACATTTGCTCCACAACGTAATGTTCAGATTGATTACGAAGTGAAGGAATAATCATATATATGTATGTAAAAAACAGGTTTAGCTTATAGCGACCTGTTTTTTTTTTGCATGCAATTCGCTGTTCTTTTTCAAAGAATCGATAATTTTACGTACCTGTTTTGAATATATATTAAGGGACGGATTATTTTCCGGGAAACCGCAGGAAATGACATTCCCCCATATAAATTGGTGGATGGGAATGGAGATTGTCGTAACATATCCTCAAAGGAAAGAATTCTGTCAAAATAAGTCGCTTTTCAGGAAGGGAATACGGCTTAAAAAATCGAATTTTCCGATGGGTTAGTTGTAACCATCATAAATCGAATGAAAATTTGTGGAATTAGAGTAAGGGTCCAAGATGGAGAGGTGAATGCATTGGAACAACCGATCCGTATGAAAAATAACGGGCAAATCAATATTGTGTTTAATGCGGAAAACAGAAAAGCGCTACAAAAGGAACTGCCGATAAAAGAAATTTTGGTGCAGGAGATCCCCCAACAGCATGTGGCATTGAAAGAGATTGAAGATGAGCTGAAATCGCTGGTCGGGATGGAAGAAATGAAAAAGATGATAAAAGAGATATATGCCTGGATTTACATCAATAAACAACGTGAGGCAAAAGGGCTGAAGACTGGCAGGCAAGCACTGCATATGATGTTTAAAGGAAATCCTGGAACTGGGAAAACGACAGTTGCACGTTTAATCGGTAAGTTGTTTCAAAAAATGAATGTACTATCGAAAGGGCATTTAATTGAAGCGGAGAGGGCAGATTTGGTCGGGGAATACATTGGTCATACTGCCCAAAAAACAAGGGATTTAATTAAAAAGGCCATTGGCGGAATCTTATTTATTGATGAAGCCTATTCCTTGGGGAGAGGCGGCGAAAAGGATTTTGGCAAAGAAGCCATAGATACCCTTGTCAAGCATATGGAGGATCGGCAGCACGAATTCATTTTGATCCTTGCTGGATATTCGAGGGAAATGGATTATTTCCTCAGTCTTAACCCCGGACTTCATTCCAGATTCCCGCTTGTTATTGATTTTCCTGATTATACAATTGAACAATTAATGGAAATAGCCGATCGGATGCTTCAGGAAAAAGAATATCTAATGAATCGGGATGCGGAAAGGAAATTAAAAGAACATTTAATCATATTGCGTTCATTTCGGGGACCTATTTCATTTTCTAACGGACGTTATATCCGCAATGTACTTGAAAAGTCAATTAGGGCCCAGGCAATGCGGCTTTTATTGGAGGATACATTTGAAAAATCCGATTTACTGACGCTAACCAGCCAAGATTTGGTTTTCGAGGATGATGAAAAAGAATGACATGGAAAAGCCCACCAAGATGGCGGGCTTTTCAAATTTATGTTTTAGGCACCCATTTTTTATTAGGAAGATGCCAATTGTTGGTGTAAGAAAGGACTCGCAATATCGTGATGACGGCAAAGAGCGAATAAAGCTGCCATGACTGGGATAATACACCACTGCCTAAAGCCAAGCCTGCAATGATGGCCCATACTGCGTAGATTTCTTTTCTGAAGACCAATGGCTTTCTTCCGGCCAGTACGTCACGGAGTATCCCGCCGCCGCATCCGGTTAATGCAGCTGATACAATGACGGCGCTTATTGGATGATTAAGTTCCACGGCATACATCGCCCCTTGGATTGCAAAGGCTGAAAGGCCAATGGCATCACTGAAGTTTCCCCATCTATCCCAGTGCTTTGAAAGGTTTGTAGGAAAAACGAAAACGATGGTGATGGATACTAAAGCGATGACAAAATAGAAACTTTGATCCCATAATGCTGAAACGGGGACACCGATCAGCAGATTGCGGATTGCCCCTCCGCCAAAGGCGGTTATTATTCCTAAAATATAAACTCCTAAAATATCATACTCTTCTTCCATGGCGATGATGGTCCCGCTAATAGCGAATGCAATCGTACCTATGAAACTTAATACTTCCCATGTCATATGAATGTCCCTCTATGTCTTTTTGATTTTGATGGTAAAGCCAAATTTGATTTTAGCATGTTATCGGAATTTTTAAAACGGCTAAAAGCTACGTTTTCAGGAAATTTTTATATATTCAATTTTTTTGTTATGATTAACTGAAATCTACCCGAAGGTGGTGCATGTGATTTGGAAGAAGCAATAAAAGAAACGGCCGTTTTGGTTGGATGTCAAACAACTGAGACTATTGAACGTTTTGAATATTCACTTGATGAACTGGCTTCATTGGCGAAGACGGCGAATGGTGAGGTATTAATGACCATCACCCAGAAAAGGGAAAGCGTCGATCCGGCTACATATATAGGAAAAGGAAAAGTGGAGGAACTTCGGAATCTGGAAGAGGAGCTTGAGCCGGATTTATTTATCTTTAATGATGAACTTTCCCCGAGCCAGATTCGGAACCTTTCGAAGCAATTGGAGGCAAGGATCATTGACCGGACACAGCTAATATTGGATATATTCGCTCAGCGGGCGAGATCCAGGGAAGGGAAGCTGCAGGTCGAACTTGCTCAGCTCCAATATTTATTGCCGCGTTTGGTCGGACAGGGGACGGCAATGTCCAGGCTGGGCGGCGGAATCGGCACCAGGGGACCAGGTGAAACGAAGCTGGAAAGCGACCGCCGCCACATTCGTGGGAAAATAGATGAAATCAAGCAACAATTAAGTGGCATAGTGAAGCATCGCGAACGCTATCGTGACAGAAGGAAGCGTAATAAGACCTTTCAAATAGCCCTTGTGGGATACACGAATGCAGGTAAATCAACACTGTTCAACCGTTTGACGGAGGCGGATTCTTACGAAGAGAACCAGTTATTCGCTACACTTGATCCCATGACACGAAAGGCGATACTTCCTAGCGGATTTACCGTGCTGCTGACGGATACGGTTGGCTTCATTCAAGATTTGCCGACGTCTTTAATAGCAGCATTCCGCTCGACCCTGGAAGAAGTGAAAGAAGCGGATCTATTGCTCCATGTGGTGGATTCGTCAAGTACAGATTACTTTAATCATCAGAAAACGGTGCAGGATTTGCTAAATGACTTAGATGTCCCTTCCATTCCACAGCTAACGTTGTATAATAAGAAAGATAAGGTTCACGCTGATTTTGTCAGATCAGCCAGTCGTGCTTCATTAATGATCAGTGCCTATGAACAATCGGATTTGAATGAAATCATGGAAGAAATTGAAAAGTACGTGATTGAAGAAATGATCCCGTATCATGTTTTCCTGCCATCGAGTGAGGGTAAACTATTATCACAGCTGAAAAATGAAACCATATTGCGCACTCTCTCCTTTAATGAAGAATCGGAAAGATATGAATGCAAAGGTTTTTGTCTAGCTGATCATCCAATAACCGGGCAGCTGGAGAAATATTCATAATAAAGGGGAATTTTGATGTATCAGCAGTTAACAAATGGAGAAGTGTTGAAAAACATTGCCCAGGAAGTGGAAGCAATGATTTCTCCATTACATAAGCAAGTGGACGAACGAATTGAAGAAAATCAATTTCGTGTATTACAAAGTTATCAAGCACATAAAGTGAGTGATTCCCATTTCATCCCGACTACAGGGTATGGATACGATGATATGGGCCGCGATACGCTCGAATTGATATATGCAGATGTTTTTGGTGCGGAAGCTGGATTGGTGCGCCCCCAAATTATATCAGGCACACACGCCATCTCCACCGCTCTTTTCGGCATATTGCGCCCAGGAGATGAATTGTTATACATAACTGGAAAGCCATATGATACTTTGGAAGAAATCGTTGGTATCCGGGGAACGGGTATCGGATCTTTACGTGATTTTCAGATAAGCTATAAAGCCGTTCCGTTAGCGGAAACTGGAACCGTTGATTTTGAAGCCGTCAAACAAGCCATTCAACCAAACACGAAGATGGTCGGTATACAACGGTCAAAAGGGTATGCTACACGTCCGTCCTTTACGATCGATGAAATAAAGGAAATGATTTCCTTTATCAAAGACATTAACCCGGAAATCGTCGTGTTCGTGGATAATTGTTATGGAGAGTTTGTTGAGACACAAGAACCATGTCATGTCGGAGCGGATTTAATGGCTGGTTCACTCATTAAAAATCCTGGCGGCGGGATAGTGAAAACCGGTGGATACATTGTTGGTAAAAAGGACCTGGTTGAAGTTTGCTCTTATCGGTTAACATCACCTGGAATAGGGGCTGAAGCAGGTGCGTCGCTTTATAGTCTGCAGGAAATGTACCAAGGATTCTTCCTTGCACCGCATGTCGTGGGACAAGCTGTTAAGGGAGCCATGTTCACAGCTGCCTTTTTAGAAAAGCTCGGTATGAATACATCCCCAAAATGGGATGCGAAGCGAACTGACTTGATTCAATCCGTCCAATTCGATGACCGGGATAAGATGGTTGCCTTCTGTCAGGCCATCCAATATGCATCACCAATCAATTCACATGTGACACCATATCCTGCCTATATGCCGGGATATGAGGACGATGTAATCATGGCTGCAGGCACCTTTATACAGGGGGCCAGCATTGAACTGACGGCAGATGGTCCGACAAGGGCTCCATATGTTGCCTACGTTCAAGGCGGATTGACATACGCCCATGTTAAAATAGCTGTATTGACTGCTGTGAATGCGCTAATGGACAAAAAACTGATTCAATTGTAAATGAATTTAAATTAAGTATGTAATGGGAATCCAGATACAATTGGATTCCAGTAAAAACAATAGTCAAAATATTTGTGTAGTAACAAATCATTTAATTTTTCTGAAAAAATTCACGTTATAAAATGTAACATCATATTGACAAGTTTAATAACATGATATAAGATTACTTTAAGATAAACAAAAGGAGGATGCTAAGAATGAGCGGCAACAACATTCGGCGTTCGATGCCTCTTTTTTCCATCGGAATCGTCATGCAGTTAACTGAGTTGTCTGCACGCCAAATTCGGTATTACGAAGAGCATCAACTTATTACTCCTATGAGAACAGATGGAAATCGTCGGGTTTTTTCATTAAATGATATAGATCGGCTGCTTGAGATTAAAGATTTAATCGAACAAGGAGTCAATCTGGCCGGCATTAAAAAGATTTTCACTGTAAAGGAACAGAATTTACCTAAAACTCAAGAATTAGAACAAGCGGAAAAAATAAGGCATGACCTTAGTGACGAGGAGCTTCGCAAGCTTCTGCGTTCCGAGCTTTTACAAGGAAGCAAGCATCGAACATCTCTTAGACAAGGGGATATGTCCCGTTTTTTCCAATAAAAATATGATTTATGAATTATTAGGGGGAATAGAAATTGGCAAAGTTCACACGTGAAGACATCACTCGTTTAGCGAAAGAAGAAAATGTTAAGTACATCCGTTTACAGTTTACTGACATTTTAGGGACAATTAAAAACGTTGAAATCCCAGTCAGTCAATTAGAAAAAGCACTTGATAATAAAATGATGTTTGACGGATCTTCCATTGAAGGCTTCGTTCGTATCGAAGAGTCTGATATGTACCTATATCCTGATTTAAACACATGGGTTATCTTCCCTTGGACTTCCGAAAAAGGTAAAGTGGCACGTTTGATCTGTGATATTTACAATACGGATGGAACACCTTTTGATGGAGATCCACGTGCTAACCTAAAACGTGTTCTTGCAGAAGCAAGAGAAATGGGCTTCACAGATTTCAATCTTGGACCTGAACCTGAATTCTTCCTATTCAAACTGGATGCAGCAGGCGAGCCGACGCTGGAATTGAACGATAAAGGCGGATACTTTGACCTTGCACCTACTGACCTAGGAGAAAACTGCCGTCGTGATATCGTTCTTGAGCTTGAAGAAATGGGATTTGAAATCGAAGCATCCCACCATGAAGTAGCTCCAGGACAACATGAAATTGACTTTAAATATGCAGATGCAATCTCAGCTTGTGATAACATCCAAACATTTAAATTGGTTGTTAAGACGATTGCCCGCAAACATGGTTTACACGCGACATTCATGCCAAAACCATTGTTCGGTGTTAACGGATCTGGTATGCACTGTAACGTTTCTTTATTCAAAGGCAACGAAAACGCATTTTATGATAAAGAAGGTAAATTGGAATTAAGCAAAACAGCTGAGCAATTTATCGCAGGTATCATTAAGCATGCTCCAAGCTTCACTGCGGTAACAAACCCAACTGTTAACTCATACAAACGTCTAGTTCCTGGTTACGAAGCTCCTTGTTATGTTGCATGGTCCGCTAAAAACCGTAGCCCATTAATCCGTATCCCAGCATCACGCGGAGTGAGTACTCGCGTAGAGGTACGTAGTGTCGATCCAGCAGCAAACCCATATTTGGCACTTGCAGTTCTACTAAAAGCTGGTCTTGACGGTATCAAGAACGACTTGACTCCACCAGCTCCAGTTGACCGCAACATCTATGTTATGAATAAAGAAGAACGTGAAGAAGTAGGTATCGTTGATCTACCAGCTACTTTATATGCTGCATTGGAAACATTAAAATCTGATGAAGTCATCAAAGAAGCATTAGGTGAACATTTACTTGAACACTTCGTCGAAGCAAAAGAAATCGAGTGGGATATGTTTAGAACACAAGTTCACCCATGGGAACGCGAACAATATATGTCAATGTATTAATATCTCAAACCCCTGACACCTTTGGTGTCAGGGTTTTTTTTATTTGGTGGGCAAATCTAAGTTATTTAAATGTGGATATTTGCCCACCATTTGCCCACCAAATTCAGCAAAAAAATTTAATCGATTAGTCCCTTGGTGTATTCCTCAAACTTGTCTAAGTTTTTCTTTTCGAGTTTTTTGCTTATATGTGCGTATACATCAGAAGTTATCGCAACGCTGCCATGACCTAATCTTTTCTGAACATATTTCATATCTGCTCCAGCTTCTAGCTGGAGCACTGCATGTGTATGACGGAGGGAATGGATGGGAAGAGAAGGCAACTCAGCCCTTTTTAAGATACGACTGAATGCGTTAAATAAGGTAGAATTTGGCATGAAGCTGCCATCATCCCTGCAAAGAACTAGATTTAGATCATGGTGATATAAATCATTCAAGGCTAGTTTATGATGGTTTTGATGCCGTAGGTGATGTTGAAGTACTTGAGTGAGTGTCTGGCTAATGGAAATAACCCGCTTGGAGTTAAATGTTTTTGGATCACCGAACAGTTCTTGTTTGTATTTAGCTGTAAAATCTAGAGTTTTTGTAATAGAAATGGTCTGTTCTTTAAAATCAATATCGGTCCATTGCAATGCAGCAGCTTCGCCTTTTCGCATTCCTGTTTCGATAAGTAGACGGAAAAATATCCAATGATTGTAGCCATATTGATGTGCGGTAAGTAGGAAGAGGGGGATCTGATGGCTTTCCAAATATTTAATTCCTTTTTCTTTTGGTTTCCCTTTGATAGTCACTCCTATACAAGGGTTTTCTGTATTTTTCCTATTGTAACGGCTTTACTCATAGCGTTTGACATCGTACTGTGAATAATCTCTACCGTTCTACGACTATAACCCGCTACATGTATGTTATTTAGAAACTTTTGATACATAACAGGCTTAATATCGCTTAATAATATATTCTTAAAATGCGGAAGGATATGGTTACGGATATTTAACTCATGAAGTTCAAAGGTGTTTTTACGAACTGACCCTTTCTTATATTCATGAAGCCGTTTAGAAAGGTTTTTGGTAGGATAGGTTTCTGTTCTAGCCCTTCATCTAAATGTATCTCCATTTCTCTTGCAGCCAATTGGGCTTCGGCTTCTTTCTTGGTTTTAAATCCACCCTTCATTTTCTCCTTTTTGGATTGAGTGAAGGGGTCTTTGTATTTTATTCGATATTCCCAGTTATCTCCACGTTTTCTGAAACTGGCCATAATTCTCTCCTCCAATATAAATACCATTAAGTGAGAAAACAAATATTAAAATAGAGATTGATGAACGCCTCTCAGAACGGACACTAAGCACAACGGACTTACCTGATTGGTATGAAAAACTAAAAGCAACATTTAATGATATGGAATTAAAATTTGAAGGAGGAGAGTCAAGTCAAGAAGCAATGAATCGAATCGTAAATGTTGTAGAAGAAGTCTTCAAAAGTGGGACTGAAAACACAGTAATCGTCAGTCATGGAAATATAATATCCTTACTTTTAAAGAATTATAATTGTGACTTTGATTTCGAGTGTTGGAAAAACCTTAGTAATCCTGACGTTTTTCAAATAAACTGTATTAATAATGAAGTGATCTTGGAACGTATATGGGATGAAGATAAAGTAGTAAAAATCTAATTAAATACAATATTTTATAGAAATAACGGGTGCGTTTTAGCTGAAGATCAGAGCTGTCTTAAGGCAGCTTTTTCTTAGCAACTATTGGGGCAGATTTGTGAAAGAATGATTGTTAAACAGTGTTTACGGAATTTTTTATAAGAGGTGATTTTATGGATACTTCAAGCTATATATTTTCAGCAATTTATTGGGTCGGAATTATTATATGGTCGCTTAAAAATAAGGAAAAGGCTAAGAAGGAATTACTTCAAATAAAAAATATTTGGAAGACAGGAGTAATAGTATTTTTACTTGTTTTTTCTCCATTTTTAGTTGTGGCTCTTATGGTATTTATACAGTAATTTGTTGTAACTTATTAATCTAACAGGTGATTCTTCATTTTGGAATGGTTTAAAAGAGAGGAAATTAATTAATTTAGGTGGGATTAATAGAGTGGACAAAGACTTTTTTGGGTCTATATTTGTAACTATATTTGGTATTATCGCAACCTGGACTGGTTTGATTTATATGACTCGTTATCGGTTTGATAATAGAAAATTTTTTGAACACATCAAATATATAACGCCCTTACCTTTAACATTTAATTATTGGTTTCTTAAAGCTTTATTTATTTTCGGAGGATTAATGTGTGTTGTTTTGGGTCTATACGGATTTATTTAGGATATTCTTAATGAACTAACGGGTGCGTTAGCTGAAGTTCAGAGCTGTCTTTAAGGTAGCTCTTTTCTTATGGCACTAAAGGGGCAGTTTAGTTTAATAAGACCTTTAGAATCAAACTATTAGTTCATTACCTGATCCTCCTATTCAAAAAACATTTCCCTAATCTATATACTAGATTTTCCCTAAAAAGGTTTCATTGAAAACGTTTGAATCTCCTTTCCTTCTGGTGTCATAATACATGCAGTAATATTGTCCTTATGAACATCCATACCACACGCTCTTTCAATGACTACTTCCATTGAAAACATCCTTTCTACGGTTCTCAATATAATTGGAGGCTGGTGCAAAAAACAGAATAGGATTAATCTACCATGTGTGCTTCCCGTAAGGGAGCGACAGTCAGTGGTGCACCTTGGTCGTTGGAGTCAGACTAACGGATGGGCTCTAACGCACCATAGTTCATCGACCTTCCTCTCCCAGCCGTAGAATCAGTATTGACCGTTCTGGACCATTTTCATTCTCTGTGGTGAAGCGCTGATTTTTACGCTTCATGGATGGCTAACGGGTGCTTTACTTCCATTAGAGAGTTGTCTTAGCAGTTCTTTTTCTTATGGAGCTAAAGGGGCAGGTTTGCGGAAGAAAATATGTGAAAATCATACAAATTATGTGTTGAGAATAAGCTGTAAAGATACAAAAATCCAGGGAGGTGCTCATATGGAAAAACCTATACATTATACAATAGAACCCCCTGAAAATTTCAAGCAATTACTAACCTTATATGAATCTTTAGGATGGAATTCACTTAAATTAACAGTTAATGATTTGAAACAAATGTGCACTCAAAGTTGGTATGCAATTTATGCTTTTGATGAACAACAGTTAGTGGGTATGGGACGTGTTATTTCAGATGGTGTGATTACTGGAGTGGTATGTGGAGTGTGTGTACTACCGAGCTACCAGTCCAAAGGAGTCGGCAAAGAAATGTTGAAACGAATAATTGAACATTGTGAGCAAAATCGAGTAATTCCTCAACTTATGTGTGTAGAAAGTTTGGAATCATATTATGAAACTTTTGGATTTGAGAAGTTTACCATTGGTATGACAAAGAATATAAATCGATAAGTTTAATTGTTGTCTAATTAAAGGGTGCTTTACTTCATTAAGGGAGGTTGCTGCGGCAGCCTTTTTCTTATGGAACTATTAACTATCGGTGCATTTAGTTGAAGAAGAATAAAAAAATGATAAACAGTGAAGATGGGGTAATATGGAGTATTAATGTATAATTTGATTGAAATTAGAAAGGGTGAGGATTTTGAAAAAATCACATATCCTTAATATCTTAGCAGGACTTATAATCATTGGAGTACAGGTTTATCATATCGCGAATGGGGGAGATCCTTTATTCCCTGTTATTATGATAGGTTTATTTGTAGTTTCATATATTATGGAAAGAAAGGGTGTCAGCTCCTTTTACTGGGCAGGACTAACCATCTTATTGTTGTTGTTCTCCTTATGGACTATGCTTCCGCGATTGTTATTTGGACCTTAAAACAAAGAAAAACCCGGTTGTTTGTGAAGAATTGTACTTAAAGTAAAGGGTGCAAGAGTTGAAGAAGTGGTTACGGCGGCAACCCTTTTATGCTATTGGGAGGAAAAATATATGGATTTAGATATTGTAAAAGCCAATTTAAAGGATAAATATTATGAATATAGAGAAAAAGGATATGATTGTAAAGAAGCATATAATAAAATCTTAACCAGTATAAATCATTGGATTAATGAATTGTCCATTTCATTAATAAGAAAGGAAAATTCTATGACTTTAGATCAAATAAAAAAACTTTCATCTATAGTTTATGAGAATGTCGGTGAATGGGTAGGAGCTCCAAAAGTTATTTATAGCGACACTTTACCAGCAGTTGTTTATGATTATCCTAAGGAAAACGGTAATAATCCATTAAACATTGAATGTAATGATAAATATTTTATTAGTGCAAATGGCTTCTCTTATTCATATTCACAATATCTTACGGACTCTGAACTTGTTAGGGATAAAGAGGTACATAGGAAAATTCCAATGGGCTATAAAGCTATATCTTTGTATGAGAAAATGGTATTCATTAAGAATGGACAGATTATAAAAAGCTTTGAGGAAATCCCAGAACAAGCCGAAGGAGACCATTATACAATCATTACCACATCGGAATATCTTGGTCAACGTGGTTATCGAAACTCCCCAGATTTAAGTTTAGTTGATAAAACGGATTATTTAAAAATAAAACAGTTGGCCATTTCTTTGTCGGAAAAGGATAAAAAAGGAATTTATCTTGTTTGCAAAAATAACGACAACATTTATTGGCATTAAACTTATTTTTCTTATTCCACTAACAGGTGCGTTAGCTTAAGATCAGAGCTGTCTTTAAGGCAGCTTTTTCTTATGCAACTATCGGGGCAGGTTGGTTCATTAACACCCATAATATTACAGATTATGATATGATGAGAATATACGTTCGGTAAAGGGTTATAGTCTTTAAATTTTTAGGGGGGAAACAAGTGAAGGAAAGAAAGTATCTGCAAGTATGGAGCTTGGATGAAGTGTTTCAGGATGGAAATCAATCATCTCAATTTCGTGAACATTTAAAACACTTGGAAATCAAAGTTTCTAAATTTGAAGAAAAATTGAAGTTTTTTCATACTCCAAAAGAATTAAATGAATCATTAAAAGTTGTAGAAATTGTTGAATTCATAATAGACATTCGAATGAACCTATCACAAGCCAATTCTTTTATAACCTGTCTTCTTGCACAAAACCCAAAGGATCAAAATGCTACAACACTAAGAGGAAAAACATCTTCTATAAATGCTCGTTTTGAGTCTGCTTTTAAAAAAGTACAAAAAGTACTTGTAAACACAAATCAACGTTTGTGGGAAGGGATACTAGATACTGAGGATTTAAATAACTATAAGTTCATACTTAATGAATGGCGTAAAAAGGCTGAGATGCATCTTTCAGATGAAGAAGAAAGTTTAGTTTCAGATCTGATGGTAGATGGTTATCATGCTTGGGGGCAGTTTTATAATTCACTTGTTAGTAGTATTAGAGTTAATGTTCAAATCGACGGAGAAAAAAATGAATTATCTGTTGGTCAAGCGATAAATTTACGTTCACACCCTGATGAAGAGGTTCGCAAAGAGTCTCATAGGGCTTTGGAAGATAAATGGAACGAGCAAGAAGAACTATTTGCCAAAATACTGAATCATATCGCAGGTTTCCGATTACAAGTGTACAAAAAACGAGGATTAGAAAATATACTAAAATTTCCTTTGATTGAAAATCGCATCAAAGAGGAAACACTAAATGCAATGTGGACAGCCATAAGTAAATACAAAAAACCTTTTACAAATTACCTAAATCAAAAAGCAAAAATGAATGGCGATGAAAAAATGCATTCGTATAACTTTTGGGCTCCTGTTACAAAAGGTAATCAAAAGATAAAATATGAAGATGCTGTGGAATTTATTTTGGAGCATTTTAGTCAATTTGGAACGGAATTAGAAAGTTTTTCTCGGCAGGCATTTGATAAAGGTTGGATAGAGGCTGAAGATCGTCCAAATAAATCGACTGTTGCGTTTTGTGCGGGGTTCCCACTTTCAGGAGAATCAAGAGTTTTTATGACATATGGTGGTACAATTACCAATGTTTTAACTTTAGCACATGAATTAGGTCATGCATTTCATAACCATGCGATGAAACCGGTTAATGGATTGAATAAACAATATCCATTGAGTATTGCAGAAACTGCGTCAACATTTTTCGAAATGATCATCTTAGATGCTGCAATGGAAAAAGCTGAATCCACTAAAGAAAAATTGTTTTTACTTGATGAAAAATTAAAACGTAGTGTGATGAATTTCATGAATATACATTCTAGGTTCTTGTTTGAAAAGAAATTTTACGAGGAACGTAAAGAGGGTATTGTTTCAACATCACGTTTAAATGAACTAATGCAAGAAGCAATAGATGAAGGGTATGAAGGTTCTCTTGATAATGCTTCTATCCATTCGTGGGTTTGGACATCACATTATTATATGACCAAATCTCCATTTTACAACTTCCCATATACATTCGGGTACTTATTTTCTTTAAGTATTTATGCAAAGGCAAAGGAAAAAGGAAAAGAATTTGAAAAAGATTATTTAGACTTGCTTCGTGATTCAGGAAGTATGTCAACAGAAGATTTAGTAATGAAGCATTTAGGGGAAGATATTACATCAGAAGCCTTTTGGGAAAAAGGAATTGAATTATGCGTTAAAGATGCCGAAGAATTTATTACCTTAACATCTTCTTAAGTTAATGGGTAAATAAATAAGGTTGCCTCAGCAACCTTGGATCAGAGCTGTCTTTAAGGCAGCTTTTTCTTATGGCACTATCGGGCAGGTTAGTTGCATAAGAACTGGTATAATTTAGAGAAAAGTAAAGGTTAGAGGTGAATTATGGCTTTCCTTATAATAGCAATCTTATTAATATTTTTATTTGACTTCACAAAAATGAGAAATCAAAATCAAACAATAATTAAACAGAATGATAGGATTATTTCTCTGTTGGAAGAGATTAAAAATAAAAAAGCGTAGTCCTTAACCTAACAGGTGCAATAAGGGAGTTGCTTTGGCATATCTTTGTTTTATGGAACTATCGGGCAGGTTAGTTGTGATTAAAAATAAAAGCCTAAATGAGAAATCCTATTGAAGTAGGGGCTTATGTAAATTAGATAATGTAGATATGAAAATGGAGGATATTGTGGAACTTTTAATGTTATTCATAGCAATATATTTAACACCTATATTATGTATAGTATTTATTGTGGCAAGTGTAGGATTAGCAAAGAAAATTAAACGAGATAAAGAGGATACTGCAATCCATACTTTTTGGGTAACAATTTCATTCACACTTATAGTTTATTCTCTCGTATGGAGTGGTTTTATTAGTCTCTAACATTTATTGTACTTGTTTGACTAGCTTAAGATCGGAGCTGTCTTTAAGGCAGCTTTTTCTTATGGAACTAACGGGGCAGGTTAGTTGAATAAGACAAGTAGGATTAAATAAATCTATTATTGAAAAAAAGAGTGATTAACAGAGAAAATTTTATTAAGCTAACTTGTGCTATAGTTCAAGATGTGTGGCTGCCACCACCATTATCAAATGAATTGAGGATGGAAATTGAAATGAAGAAAAATATGTTTAGTTTTACGTCAGCCATAGTTGGAGTTATGGCTCCATTACTTTTATTTGCTGCAATTGAAATAATTAAGTTTAGTGATATATTACTAATTAGTAGTTTGAGCCTGTATGGTGTTTCTATTATATGTACGATTATCGCTGTGATAAGGAAAGAACAACATAAGATGAAGTACATCCCATTCCTTACACTAATCCCCTTTACTCTTTATCAATTATTAATTTTATTGGTTTATTCATTAGGGAAATTCATAAATGGGTAAACTAACGGGGCAGCATTCCTGTCCTGTATTAACTGAAATACTAAAAAGTTTGTGAAGAAATCTACTTAGACTAACGGGTGCGTTAGTTCTATAAGGATCACTAAAAATAATCATACTATATTATAAAAACTGTATACTAAATCACTAGAAAAGAATCCATTTTGATCATCTTTTTCAAAATGGATTCTTTTTATTTACGCTAATATGGGGGTTCAGGAGGACCTATTGATCAATCCCAATCCCTACAGTTGATTCTTTTACATGCAAAATAGCACTCAAAAAAGTGCAAATTATCTCCAAAAGTAACACTTTTTAATAGTCTACTATGAGTGTACTCAAAACTTACAAGGTATTTCGATTTCTTGAAAAGCTGTTCGACATGTGCTTTCAGATACAGGAGGCATATCTGAGATAGCAAGCACATCTGATATAGCAACACATGATATGTCTAACTTTTTTTATTTCGTACTCTGTTTCAAACGAATGATGTGTTCATTTTAAATATCAAATAGATATTTTTGTTGTTATTTCCTAAAAACACCCTACTATAATAGTAGGAGGTAGCATTTGCCATGAAAAGAATACTAGTGTTTCTAGCTACATTTATGTGTTTGTTATGGATTCTTGCACCATTTGTAAAAGGTCAATTTCAAGAGGAACCAAAAGTCTCGGAAACAAAGGCAGAAAATAAAAAGAAACTTAAACCCGACAACGCTTCATCTCAAGCTCATACACCTGTTCCGAAACAAAAAGTAACTTCAGCAACCATAGGCGCTGTGGGAGATATTTTAATTCACGATAGGGTGTATATACCCGCCCGCAAGTCAAACGGCTCGTATGACTTTAATCCGATGTTCCGATTTGTGAAGCCCTATCTGGGAAAAACGGATATTACGGTGGTTAATCAGGAAACGATGATTGGCGGGAAAGAAATAGGGCTTTCCTCATATCCTTCTTTTAATTCACCAGTAGAGGTGGGAGATGCTCTAAAGGCAAACGGGGTTGATCTCGTGACAATCGCCAATAACCATACACTTGACCGAGGAGAAAAGGCCATTTTGAATGCGCTTAACCACTGGAACAGTATTGGGATGCCTTATACAGGAGCTTATCAATCGTCTGAAGACCAGAAGATCATTCGGATATTAAAAAGAAACGATATTACCTTTTCGTTTCTCAGCTATACGTATGGAACGAACGGGATTCCTGTTCCTGCGGGGAAGCCGCATCTTGTGAATTTAATTGATTCCACGAGAATCCAGACGGAAGTTAAAGAAGCAGAGAAAGTTTCAGATGTCGTTGTGGTCAGTCTGCATTTCGGCAAAGAGTATGAACGGTTGCCTAATGATGAACAAAAGCTGCTTGCTCAAACGACAGCTAATGCAGGTGCTGATATTATTATTGGCCACCACCCACACGTTTTGCAGCCTGTTTCATGGCTTACAAAACCAAACGGCGAACGGGCATTTGTTGCTTATTCGCTTGGGAATTTCCTCTCCGGCCAACAGGGAGACTACAAAGACATCGGCGGTATTATGCAAATTGGCGTAAGGAAAATCCAAACCGGGGATGATGTGAAAATCGAACTTCAAAATCCCAAATTCCTGCCAACCTGGGTCAACCGGCCATATGAGATCATTCCAATGAAAGCCTTGAGTGATCAGTCTGACAAATATAACGAAATCCAAAAACATATGAATCAATTCATGCCTGAACTGTCATTTGATTTTTAATGAAGGTACAGTCTTTGGCATTGGAAAAAACTAATTTTTTTACATAATGAAATAGCCACTGGCTATGTAGCCGGTGGACTGCATATTCCTCCTAATTGGTAAATACTATTCACCATGTTCCAGTTAAACGGCTTGAACCAACAGACGAACATAATAGGTTGCTGCGGCAACCTTTTTCTTACGGAACTAACGGGACAGAATAGTTCAAGAAAGATAACAAAAAATATTAGTGAATATGTTTGGCGTGAAAGGAAAAGTAATGGATAAGGTAAAACTTTATTTAAAATATCGAAAGAAAACATATATTTTAAATACTGCACTTTTTATTGCAGGTTTCATTGTTGTTACCTTTATATTTGGACCTCCGAAGTATTATGTTGTCCCCATTTTATCAATGATAACGGCTTATGGTTTTTTAGAGTTTGTAGAATATAAACGTTGGAAAAAAGAAAATTATTGAGTTTAGCATCCTCAACTAACGGGTGCTTTACTTCAATAAGGAAGGTTGCTGAGGCAGCCTTTTCTTATGGCACTAACGGGGCAGGTTACTGCAAGAAGAAAAGTGAAGAATTATAATTATATAAGAACGGGAATTGGAATATCTTTATTATTGATTAAGTTTTTAAACGGAAAAAGTAATCAATATTTTTTTGCTTGTAATGTAAAACAAACTTTACAAAATGTAAAGTCAACTATACAATATAAGTAGCATATACTATAAAAGGTGGTATTTTATGGTGTTAAGGAACCGAGTAAAGGAATTAAGGGCTAAGTATAATATGACACAAGGTGTTCTTGCAGAGTCTGTAAATGTCACAAGACAAACGATTGTGTCTTTAGAAAAGGGAAGCTATATACCCTCACTTTTACTAGCTATGAATATTGCACATACATTTACTTTGCCAATTGAAGAGATTTTCTTTTTAGAGGAGGATGAAAAATGAGCGTTTTTCGTAATGTGTTTATTTCCGTTATTTTGTTGATATTGTTTGGATGGGGGATGATAGCATTTTATTATGCATCAATTGATATCTCGGAATTTTTTAAGGATTCTAAACAAACTACTATGTTTGAATTAAATTTAACCCCAATATTAGCTTTTGTTTGTTTAGGAGTAATAGTATCATTTATTACTAAAAGTAAGAAGAAAAAGAAATATTGGGCAAAAGCATTGCTACTACCTGATGAGTTTAAGGAAAGTGATGAACGAGAAAAGCAAATTACTAGTCAAGCTTGTAGAGCATCATATATTAGCATGATACATGCATTTCCGATAATAACAAGTTTACTGCTTTTTTATCCGTTTATCTCTGAAACATATCCATACTATCCTATTGTTATATTTTTGTTATTGCCGTTAACACAAGTTGTTACTTATCTTATTTCATGGAAGAAAAATTATTAGTAATACTTTTACCCTTATTAAAAGTAACGGGTGCTTTAGCTGAAGAACGGAGCTGTCTTTAAGGCAGCTTTTTCTTATGGAACTATCGGGGCAGTTTAGTTGATTAAGTAAAAAAATGACAAACAGCGAAAATGGGATAATATGGATTATTGATGTATAATTGGATTGAAATTAGAAAGGGTGAAAAATAGGGGGTATGAAATGAAAGGCTTTTTTAGATTATTTATAGGAATGTTTTTAATTTTTATATTAACAGGATGTATAGGAGAAGATTATGATGTTGGTGTTCCAACTGCTCATTTATATTCAGAAGACCTTGCTACATCTGTGCAATTAGCAGAAGGAAATGTCAGTTGGAGTTCATCAAGTGGAGATGTAGATCAAAAAATAGATGATATTCAAGAATTCGGATTATCACAAGAAAAAATGAAGGTTACTGCTAACGAAAAAGTTTCCTTAGATTTTCAAGAGAACGTAAGAAATGGTGGAGATATTTGGACAGACCCAAAAATAACAGTTGCCCTACTGAAAGATGAACAACGAATTGAACTCGAATTGCATGAAAATAGGGAATTTCAAATCCCCAATAACAAAGGGGGGGATGTTTTAGAAGTTGTATTCACAAGTTCAAGAGGTACTGCCCAATATGTAGGGAATATCTTAATTCAGTGATAGTAAAAATCCCTTCTTTTTGAACAAAAGGGGATAATGCTTTAGTTTTTCACCTTAGAATGCGGTGTTTGATACCATAAACGATTATGATTAATCAAAATCAACCAAGAACTTTAACATAGCCTTTTCTTATCTTGAAACGGGGCAGCATTCCTGTATTAACTGAAATACTAAAAAGTTTGTGAAGAAACCTACTTAAACTAACGGGTGCGTTAGCTGAAGATCGGAGCTGTCTTTAAGGCAGCTTTTTCTTTATGGAACTAACGGGGCAGGTTAGTTGCACAAGGATTATTTATTATCGTTGAAGAATATATACTCATAAATAGTACAGGTTGAGGAGAGATATAGGTGGATAAAGGCAAATTAGAGTTAATAAAAGTTGTGAGTTTAGCTGTAATTGCAATTAGTTCAGCAATAATAGCTTGGAGAATGGGTAAAGTTGTTAATTACTTGTATGACTTAGTTATGTTATCAGGAAATGGCTAATTCTTTTCTTTCCTGCTAGGCCTTTTTCTTTTATCGAGGCAGGTTTGTAAAAGAATGCAGGTACAAAGATTTTTCTGTAACTGAAAAAATTAAAATCTTGAGGGAGAGTAAAATGAAAGATATTCATGATGAAAGCACATGGCCCGTTTGGGCTAATGAGACAATAGACATTGTCGAACCAAATCCCAAGTGGGTAGAAAAAGGTAATCAGGAAAAAGCACTTCTTCTTAATCTTCTTTCAACTTTCGGCATAACGGAAATTCAACATTATGGAAGTACATCTATTCCTAATTTACCAGCTAAACCAATCATTGATTTAATTGCTAAAATTGATTCATTTCAAAAAATAAAAGAAATATCTTCGTTGTTAGCTAATCACGACTGGAATTATGTACCACCTAACATAGACAATCGACTTTGGCAAAGATTTTTTGTAAAAGTAATTAACAACAAACGAGTAGTACATTTACATATTTTACTTGAGGGAGAAGAACGGTGGGATAATCAGCTACTTTTTCGTGATTTATTACGGACTAATCAGCAGTTTATTGATGAATACGCTATTCTTAAAAGAACTTTAGCAAAAAAATATAGCAATGATCGTGAAGCGTACACTAAAGCAAAAACAGAATTTATCAATTATGTTCTTAAATCTTAGTTGCGAACTAATATAAACTTGTGAAGAAATATACTTAAACTAACGGGTGCGTTAGTTGATTAAGGAACACAAATATAATCAATCCTTTTTATAAAAGAATAATTATTAAATATAAAAGGGCATGTTTTGATTAATCTTTTTTCAAAACATGCCCTATCTATTTATTCATTTATTAAGGTTTTTTTGTATTAATTTTTGATCAAACTTTGTTTCAAAGCTACACTATCACATAGAATATAAAAATATATAAAAATCTAACAATCGTACTTAAAGAAATAATTTGGTGTACTTATTAAGGGGGATAAAATGAACAAAAAGAATTTTCTATTAATTGGAAGCCTTGTGTTTTTAATTTTTTTAGGTTGGTTTGCATATCAAAAAGCAACTGATGATACCTATGAGGGGATGTCTATTATTCCAGAACAACACAAAGATATTAATGAGTAACAGTAGGTTTTTTGTGTATTATTGCTTTTTCCTGTTGTATCTAAATATTTTATGTACTTTAATACAGAAAGAACAGGAACCCCATAATGGTCTACAAGCATATATCTTTTGATGCCATTCTCTAATAGAACTTCTTGAACTTTCATTCTTTCGCCTCCTCATAAACATAATCCCTTACTCATGTATCTCTTATATATTAAACATTTAATACTAGGAATAAATAGAATGGAAAGCAATTATAGTATGTAAAAAAATAGTGGATAGTCTATGTCATTTTGAACATAGTATCCACTATTCATTATAGTACGGTTAAGCTACGTATTCCCTCTTTTGTTGAATATATATCATAACCGTCTATCCATCGGGTAGGCGTTTTTTATCTTCCTTGTAAACTAGGCATACAGAAATACATGATCTACAACATATAAAGTGATTGTAATATCATGTGCCTAGTTTAGAGCGAATAAACAATTAGGAATCCTTGCCTTTTAATTGAATATAAATAGTATAAAAATTAAGGGGGAGAAAAGGTGGATATATTTGATGAACATGCGAAAGTGCTAAAAAAGTTGTTTGACAATAAAAAAGCACAAAAAGAAATTATAGAGAAAATGGGAAACGGCATAAATTCAGAGTTGGAGAATCAGTTGCAAACATTAAAAAAGGAATACTGCGTTTTGAGCAAATTAGAAAGAACATATGATGATCGCTATGAATTTAATTAAAATAGAGCACTTATACATTAAGGTGCTTATTATTTGCAGGAAAACGTCTCATTTTTGTCGTATTGGTTAAACGAAGGGGATGACAAAAAATGAATGATGATTATGAGAAAATCGGTATTTTATTGTCCAATATGACGAACGAATTAGTGTCGAATAGAGTAAGGGTTAAAGCTATAGTAGAATTACTGATTGAAAAAGGTCAGATAACCTACGAAGAGTATGAAAAAAGTTTTGAAAAAGTGTTTGAAAGAGATGCAAAGTCATTTAAAGATGATTTAATAAAAGACGTCAAGAGTAGTGAATAAAAGCAGAGGGCATCCATTAATTTGGGTGCTTTTTTTATCCTGCCGATTGCGAGTGGTATCTCTCATACGGCTTACCGCCTATTTTTAGATACTCAAAGGAGCATATTCGGGAGGTTTCACTCCATGCCGATTTCGCGTTCCACCGTGCTGTGGGGGCATGTGCTAACCTCGCTGGTATCCAATGCCTTTTCCGTTGTCGTAATCATTCTCGTTGCTCCAATATGGACTTTCGATTATCGACGGGGGTGCTGTCATGGCTCGCCGTATCCGGTATTCTTGCGCTGTTTACGCTGGCCCTGACTTTGGATCGCGGCGACTGCCGGACTGTCCGCAAAATCAGTGGACGGTGCAAGCGCCCTTTCCTATTCGTTAATCTTCCTGCCGTTTATCAGCTCAGCGTTTGTACCAACCGAGTCGATGCCGTCGGTAGTTCGCGCCTTTGCCGAAAATCAACCGGTAACCTCGATAGTGGAATCCATTCGTGCGTTGTTGTCAAGTCAGCCAGTGGGTAATGATATATGGATTGCTCTTGGGTGGGGCATTGGGATTCTGATAGTGGCTTATACCTTTTGCAATAAGGGTGTATAAAAAGCGGGTATGATGAATGTGAGGGAAAAGATAAAATTAGCAGAGGTCAGCTACAGAGATTAAAAAAAATCGGTTCCTAAACATAAAAAAGAATTGCATGGGCATGACGTATACAATGCATTGAAATTTTCGGAATAACAAAGCGTTTTAGTATCCGAGAATAGACATTAAATAATGATGATTATGGTATGAAATTACCGTCATTTCTTTTAAAGTACTAAATTAAATCATGATGATACAGTTCTGCCAGGGCAAATTTATTTTGATTCTGGTATTTTTTAAGGAAATGTAAATCATTCGAGGTATATGAACTGCTTTCAAGGGGATAAACCGGGGCATTTGGTTACTGTATGATAGTTGAACTCTTACTCTTCCTAATTTAATTATAGCATATAAGAAATGGTAAATATAGACTATTTATTCTTAATTGCTACTGCTAAAATACAATAGACCTTTATTGAGATTTGTGGGAGGGATATAGAATGGGTTCATTGGTTCTCGGTTTTCAGGAGATGGAAAAAACACAGCTATTGCTCGTTGGCGGAAAAGGATTAAATTTAGGGGAATTATCAAAAATTGAAGGAATACAAGTACCAGAAGGATTTTGTGTTACAACCGTGGGATATCAAAAAGCCATCGAACAAAACGAAACGTACCAAGCTTTGTTGGATCGACTGACAATTCTAAAAGTAGAAGATCGTGAACAAATTGGTGAAATCAGCAGGAAGATTCGACAAATCATTAAGGATGTAGAAATTCCTTCCGATGTTGTGAAAGCAGTTACTCACTTTCTCTCCCAGTTTGGTGATGAACATGCATATGCAGTCCGTTCTAGTGCGACTGCGGAAGATTTACCACATGCCTCTTTTGCTGGTCAACATGACACTTATTTAAATATTATCGGCGTCGATGCCATCTTGCAGCATATCAGGAAATGTTGGGCTTCCCTATTTACGGATCGCGCGGTAATCTACCGTATGCAAAATGGATTTGACCACAGTCAAGTTTATTTATCCGTTATTGTCCAAAGGATGGTTTTCCCACAGGCTTCAGGGATTTTATTTACAGCTGATCCGATTACTTCTAACCGAAAGCTGCTATCAATCGATGCCAGTTTTGGACTTGGAGAAGCACTGGTTTCTGGCTTGGTTTCTGCCGATTGTTATAAAGTACAGGAAGAGGAAATCGTCGATAAGATGATAGCAACCAAGAAATTGGCTATCTATGGACGAAAAGAAGGCGGAACAGTGAAACAACAGGTCGATCCGGATCAGCAAAAGACACAAACACTTACTGATCAACAGATTTTACAACTGGCACGCATCGGAAGACAGATCGAAGCTTATTTTGGTCGCCCACAAGATATCGAATGGTGTTTGGTTGATGATACATTTTATATAGTCCAGAGTCGGCCAATCACTACTTTATACCCGATCCCTGAAGTGAATGATCAAGTAAATCATGTTTATGTATCTGTCGGTCATCAACAAATGATGACCGACCCCATGAAACCATTGGGATTGTCTTTTTTCCTGTTAACGACTCCTGCACCTATGCGTAAAGCAGGCGGAAGGCTGTTTGTTGATGTCACACATATGCTGGCTTCACTTGACAGCAGAAAAATGTTATTAGATGCAATGGGACAACATGATCCGCTCATGAAAGACGCACTCATTACCATAATAGAGCGAGGAGATTTCATAAAATCTTTACCAAATGATAAGCAAGAACAGAGTTCCGGTAAAAGCAATAAAAGTGTGTCGTCTGCGAATTCTAGGGCACAAATCGAAAACGACCCGACAATCGTTTCTGATTTGATTAAGAACAGTCAAACATCGATAGAAGAGTTAAAACAAAACATCCAAACGAAATCGGGGTCGGATTTATTTGATTTTATTCTGGAAGATATCCAGATATTAAAGAAGATTTTATTTGACCCACAAAGTTCAGCTGTGTTTATGGCTGCTATGGATGCTTCATCATGGATCAATGAAAATATGAATGAGTGGTTAGGAGAAAAAAACGCAGCAGATACGCTTTCTCAATCTGTACCAAACAATATTACCTCGGAAATGGGTCTGGCGCTACTGGAGGTCGCAGATGTGATTCGTCCTTATCCGGAAGTCATTAATTATTTACAATATGTAAAAGATGATAACTTTTTGGGTGAACTGGTTAAGTTCGAAGGTGGACAAAAAACGCAAGAAGCTATCTATGATTATCTCGGCAAATACGGCATGCGAGGTGCCGGGGAAATCGATATTACTAGAACTCGTTGGAGTGAAAAACCAATTACACTTGTCCCGTTGATTCTGGGTAACATTAAAAACTTTGAGCCTAATGCTAGTAAACGGAAATTTGAGCAAGGGCGACAGGCAGCTTTGAAAAAAGAACAAGAGTTATTAGATCGATTGAAGCAATTACCGGATGGTGATCAAAAAGCCAAGGAAACAAAACGAATGATCGACCTAATCCGGAATTTCATAGGTTATCGTGAATATCCCAAATACGGCATGGTTAGTCGCTATTTCGTTTATAAGCAGGCTTTACTGAAAGAAGCCGACCAACTCGTACAAATAGGCGTCATTCATGAAAAAGAAGATATATACTATCTCACTTTTGAAGAACTTGGCGAAGTAGTACGCACAAACAAACTGGATTACCAGATCATCAGCAAACGAAAAGACGAGTACAAATTTTATGAAAAACTAACTCCCCCACGTGTAATCACATCTGATGGTGAAATCATTGTAGGTGAGTACAAACGAGAAAATCTCCCAGCCGAAGCTATTGTAGGTCTGCCTGTTTCTTCCGGTGTTATTGAGGGAAGAGCACGTGTCATCTTAAACATGGAAGAAGCTAATCTAGAGGATGGAGATATATTAGTCACTTCCTTTACTGACCCTAGCTGGACACCATTGTTTGTTTCCATAAAAGGCTTAGTCACCGAAGTTGGTGGACTGATGACCCATGGAGCAGTTATCGCACGTGAATATGGCTTACCAGCAGTTGTTGGGGTGGAACATGCGACTGAACTGATAAAAGATGGGCAACGAATTCGAGTGCATGGGACAGAGGGGTATATCGAAATATTGTAATTGCTGAATACCTTACAGTATAAAGGTTTTTATATTGAAATTATTATCGAATAATCATTTTTGTGTTCTCTAAGGCCATTAAAATGCCAAAAATCCCTGCTTTTTGATCAGGGATTTTTTTCTATGTTAAATGATTGTAATCGATTTTAAACACTACAATGGAGTAACACTTCATATGAGATGCTAGTGTGTTACTTTTTTGTTGAAAAACAGTTTGAATTTCTATAATGATTCAAACTACAATTATGTCACTTTAACTTGATAAGATTGCATGATACGGTTCCTTTATCATGCAACTATACAGTTGCCTATGATTGACAAGCAACCGTAGAGTTGCTTATAATCGATATATGAATTGGGACAAAGACGCTATATTCAAAGCACTAGGCGATTCGACTCGTCGACTTATATTAGACGAACTATCCGAACGCAATGAGTTGACGTTGTATGAACTTACGGTACGTCTCATTATGAAGCATGACCTTTCCATTTCGAGACAGGCGATAGCTAAACATCTTTCTGCTTTGGAAGATGCAGGGCTCGTAAAATCTAAACGAAAGGGAAAATATCGTGTACTTATGTTCAACAACGAACCACTTAAGAACTTGTTGAAAGGATGGATAGAGTAATCTTTTCGGAACAGGACTTCTGACGAATATGGGTTGTTTTGCTTGCAGCCAGATTGTAGCAGATCACCATACGTTGCAAATATCTAAGGAGGCAAAACATTATGAAAATCATTGTTACCAGTATATTCGTACAAGACCAAGACAAGGCACTGGAATTTTATTCAAAAAAGCTGGGATTTGAAAAAAAGCATGACGTTCCCATGGGGAAATTCAGGTGGATTACGCTTGTTTCTCCCGATGATCATGACGGTACCGAGCTTTTACTTGAACCGAATGAGCATCCTGCCGCAAAGGAGTATCAAAATAAGATATTTTCCGAAGGAATCCCAGCAACAATGTTTGGCGTTTCAGATATTCGTAAAGAGTACGAACGATTATTGGAAAACGGTGTGAAGTTTACTATGGAGCCGACAAAAATGGGCGAAGTCACAATAGCTGTCTTCGACGATACATGCGGCAACCTCATTCAAATAATGCAGCAGTAATTTCATGACGAAATAGAAGTAATTGTTATATGAGAGTAAAGCTTTTCTTGTATAAAATTAAAGGTACGATTGTGGAACGAGAAGTAGAAGGGTGGTACAAATATGTACCACCCTTTCTATCTATCATATTGGTCAAAAGGTAACACAAAAGATGTACGGGAATAGTCCAGCTTATTTTGATTTAGTGAAACAATAAGGGCTTGAAGGAATTGTTGATGAAGGTTTAATTAAAAGGACGTTGAAGCAGTAATCAAACATACTGAAAAGTTATAGAGAAGGGGAACAAAAACTTATGAAGTACGAATGGAGAAAACAAGAGAAGAATTTATATATCCCAAAACAAAAATCTGAACTTGTAACAATTCCTGAACAGAAATTCTTTTCGATAAAGGGAAAAGGAAATCCAAATGAGCACGAATTCGCTGAAAGGATAGGTGTTCTTTATTCATTGGCTTATGCGGTCAGAATGATGCCGAAGCAGGGATACACTCCAGATGGATATTATGAATATACCGTATATCCATTGGAAGGAATATGGGATTTAACAGAAGAGGGAAGAAAAAAAGATTCTTTAAATAAAGATGAATTATTATATACGATCATGATTAGACAACCAGATTTTGTAACAAAAGAAGTGGTGGAGAGAGCATTTGAACATGTAGGAAAAAAGAAACCACATCCATTTCTAAATGATGTAAAGTTCGGTACATTTCATGATGGATTATCTGTCCAAATGCTTCATGTAGGTCCATATGATGATGAACCTCAAAGTTTTAAATTAATGAATGAATTCATAAAAAATAATAATCTTGAAAGAACTTCATTACAACACAGAGAAATATATCTTTCAGATTTTAGAAAAGTCGAACCTGCAAAATTAAAAACTGTTTTGAGATATAAGGTTAAGCCAATAGACTAGGATAAACTCTTTAGTTTGTAGACAAAAGGGTTCTATCAAAAGTTAAAAAAGTTGATTGGAACAGGTGTGTGTGACTCCTGCGGATTTGCCTATGACCATCGTTAAAAAGCGAAATCCAGATAATAGTATTTTCCAATAGATCACGCATATTGATTTTAGTTGTAAAATAATAAGAAATAAATTGTACTCATGGGACACCACAAATCCGGGGTGACCCAATTGGAAACGGGGAATAGCTGAAGATCGGGAGCTGCCTTAAAGGCAGCCTTTTTATTATGCAGCTATCCGGGGCAATTTTGTGGAAGAAGGATTCACACTTGCTCACGAACAACTATTAGAAAAAGCATGTAAAGGTGAAACTGAAGAACTATAATAGTGATCTTACATATAGTAAAAAGTGAAATTTCATAAAGTGGCAAAAGGTAAAAGAAGCACCTCCATTTTTCGTGGCGAATGGTGACCAGGACAGGTTAGTGTCCGTGGAAAATTCCCGACGCTTCACGGAGCATCGGCGTGGTTCCTCATCCAATCCGGTTGTTTATGTCGAACTTCCTGGTGCTGGGCACAATTTTGATTTGTATCACTCCATACGGACCGAAGCAGTCGTGAATGGCATTGAAGCCTTTGTGGATTGGGTTCAAGCCAATAACAAACGTTTATGATAGCAAATACTTAAACTATAGGTTGCATTAGCTTAAAAAAATTATAGAATTTCAACACACCACTTAATGAAGGAAAAGAGTGTTAATCCTTTTTTGATCAACACTCCCGTTAGGGCAGTAGCATTCACTTTGTTTTTTTAGGTTTGATTTCTTTAATAATGAAATCTGTTGCTCATTAGTGTTTGGGATTTTTTCCAGTTGCTAAACAATTAACTTTTGTCTTAGTAATGGATGATTTTGACTTATCTTTGCTTTCGCTTCAAATGTTTTTGTTTAATATTTACGCTAAATGAGTCCTGTAAGCCATCCATTATGTTTAAGAAAAAAGGTTCGCAATGTTATGTTTCCTCATAATGTCAAAGGCAAGTGTTGAGTCTTTACTGTTAAATTGTGCAGGAATATACATTTTTTATTTGATTATACAGAAATCACAATTAAACATGCAGTTAGGTTTTCCCCGATACAGCTCTGTTTTTTGATACAGGAGCATTTTTGCCTAATATAACAGAAAAGACAACAATCACTGCTATTATAAGAGTGAAAATTGTGATGGATTCATTTAGAAATACTGTTGCAAATAGAATCATCAAAAATGGTTGTAAGTATTGAATCTGGCTAACTCTTGCTATCCCGCCCATAGCCATTCCACTATACCAAGCAACATATGCTAGAAATTGACTAACGACTGCGAGATAAATGAAACTGATCCAAGCTTGTAAAGGGGCATGAAGCATTTCATTCGTGAGGTTTAGCCCAACTGGAATAACGAAAAATGGAGCACCGATCATAATTGCCCAAGCAATCACTTGCCAGCTGCCTATTTCTTTCGCTAATTCCCCCCCTTCTGCGTAACTAAGTCCAAGTATGATCACTGCTGCCAGTAAAGCTAAATCGGCAAATTGCAATTGGCCGAATCCAAGATGAAGTGCATACATAACTACCGCTAAAGAGCTGATTATACTTGAAATCCAGAATTTGAGAGATGGGTTTTCACCTGCCCTAAATATAGCAAATCCGGCTGTTGCTAACGGCAACAGAGCTAATTCCACAGCTCCATGAGAAACAGGCAAGGTTTCCATTGCCCAAGAAGTGAGGAGAGGAAATCCTAAAACTGCACCAAAAGCAACTATAAGTAGACGTTTGAATTGGCGAAGAGATGGTAGCTTTTCTTTTCGAACAATTAGTACCACGGCTACTAAAATAGCGGCAACAACCGTTCTTCCTAAACCAACGATCGTAGTCCCAAAATATTCTACTGCAATACTTGTAGAAGGGAGCGTTAAACTAAAACAAATGACCCCCACTAATCCCAAAAATAATCCGAATTTTTCTCTTTTTTCTCCCCGCATCTGTTCCAACCCCAATCTTTATACTTTGTACCACATCTGTACCATTTTTTATTTAACTTAAAAACAGTTTTGATATAATTAACATACTATGAGTATGCTCAATAAAAATAAACCATTTTTTTACCTATCTGTCCTGGTACAGATGAAGGGGGATCAATATATGAACTCAAAATATATAAAGATAATGGAAGACATTAAGCTTCGCCTTGAAGATGGTTCGCTAATTGCAGGCAGTAAGCTTCCTTCGATTCGTCAGTTATCTGAGTATTTTTCATGTAGCAAAAATACGGTCATTAAAGCATACGTAGAACTTGAAAAAGAGCATTTAATTTATTCTGTTCCTAAAAGCGGCTACTATGTTGTGAATGAATATCAAAAAGAGACGGTAGAAAATGAGGTGATTGATTTTTTGTCTGCCGGTCCAGATAAAAATGTTATGCCTTATGTGGAATTTCAACATTGTATGAATCAAGCAATCGACCATTATAAAGAAGAGCTTTTTACATACTCTGATCAACAAGGGCTTTACTCACTGCGAGTACAGTTGGTGAAATATTTGCAAAACTTACAGGTGTTCACTCAACCGGAGAGATTAGTGGTTGTTTCTGGCTCGCAGCAAGCCCTTAATTTATTAGTTTCTATGCCATTCCCGAATGGAAAAAACAATATTCTAATTGAACAGCCGACTTATTTCGGATTCATTGAGTCGATCAATCTGCATCAAGCTACTACTTTTGGTATTGAATTATCAATGGAAGGGATTGATCTTGATCGATTGGAATACATTTTTCGAAATAATGATATAAAATTTTTTTATATTATCCCGAGATTTCACAATCCACTTGGACATAGTTATACGAATAGCGAAAAGAAAAAAATCGTTGAGTTAGCTGAAAAATACGATGTATATATAGTGGAGGATGATATTTTAGGAGACCTTGATCCAAACCCAAAATCTGATCCTTTATTTTCTTTTGATCCTTCTGGGAGAGTGATCTATATTAAAAGCCTATCGAAAATCTTTCTCCCAGGATTAAGGATTGGTACTGTCGTTCTTCCTGCATTAATGATTAACAATTTTTTGCGATATAAATTCAGTTCTGATTTTAATAGTTCAGCACTTTCTCAAGGTGCGCTAGAAATCTATTTGAAAAGCGGTATGTTTTATAGTCATCTCAAAAAAGTAAAAGAGGTATACCGTACTAAAATGCAAATCCTTCAAGAAGCATGTGAATTATTGCTGCCGGCTAATACATCTTTTTCTAAACCGAATTCCGGATTCTATCTTTCCATCAGTTTGCCCGAGAATGTGAAAGCAAAACAGGTGGTTCATATGCTAAACGAGCAGCATATATATGTTGATGATGCCTCCAGAATGTTTTTAGCAGAATATAAAAAGGAAAATCTCGTTCGATTATGCATCTCTCAAGTGAACGAGAATCAAATTAAACTAGGGGTAGAACGATTGGCTCACTGTATTGCTTTAATTGATAGTAGAAAAAAACATATTACTCCAAATAACTTTTTACTCATTTAGAAAGTGTCGGGTTTTTCCCGTCACAACCTATATATAACCACAATAGTTATTTAAAATAATGTAAATTTCCTTAAATGTTTTTACTTGTCCCTCTCTTAGTTCCTTAATATAAAGCTGTAAAATAAGAGCTTGTTTATAAGGGTAGGTTCTGATATGATTGTTTGATGAATTTTTTAAAGGGTTTAGAGAGGGTGAGTCAATTGACTAAAAACCTTAGACAATTGAAAAACGTTTCGGTGTTCCAAACGCTTCTAACTTAGAAAAATAATTTAGAAGCGAGGAATAATTATATGAAAAATCAAAGAATCTTTAATAAATCATTTCTTTTTTTATTTATAAGCAACTTTTTAGTTTTTATTGGGTTTGAAATGTTGCTTCCTATTTTGCCCGCCTATTTGTTAAGCATGGATGCATCTTCCATTCAGGTTGGTCTAGTAATATCATTATTTACGATAGGTGCTGTTTTCATCAGGCCTTTTGTAGGTTACTATTTAATTGATAACCAGAGGAAAAGTCTAGCCATTTGTGCAAGTGCAGCTTTAATGATCATTACGATACTCTATCCGTTTCTTAATATTATATGGCTTATTCTATTGTTACGACTTTTCCATGGTGCAGCGTGGGGGGTATCAACTACAGCTAATAGTACAATAGTAGTGGATTTGATTCCTAAGACACGCTTAGGAGAAGGAATAGGGTATTTTTCTATATCCACGACAGTCGGGGCTATCGTTGCACCAAGTATAGGTATCCTAATCTATGACTCTTTTTCCTTCAATATTTTGATATGGTCATCAGTAATACTGAGCTTATTGGCAGTAATTGCGCTTCAATTTGTATATTCACCTACTATTGTAAAGCGTGAGAAGAAGCCATTTCGTTTTTTGAATATGATTTTTGAAAAAGACGTTTGGTTCCCAGCATTACTTACAGTTATTACAACACTTGGTTTTGGGGCTATTATTACATTTTTGGTTCTTTTTGGTGAACAAAGGGAAGTGGATCATATTTTTCTATTCTTCCTTATCAATGCAACTGTCTCAACTTTACTACGTCCGTTTACCGGAAAATGGTATGACAAAAAAGGACCTTGGTCTATTATCATTATGTCAGCTGTGTTAGGATTTTTTTCACTTGTTATCCTATCGTATACGACAAATGATTCTCAACTTATCATTGCGGCGATTTTATTTGGGGCAGGTTATGGAACTGTTATGCCATGTTTACAAACATGGACTGTTCAAAAGGTAAGTGAAGAAAAAAGAGGAGCAGCCAACGCAACCTTTTTTTCCAGTTTTGACGTTGGTGTTGGAGTTAGCGCATTTGTATTAGGTATTATAGCTAAATGGATCAGTTTAGAGATGATCTTCAGGTTTGTTAGTCTAAGTTTTATTGTTGTTGCTGTTTTAGTCTATAAGGATTATATAAATGAAAAGATAAGGCATAAGAAATCGATCTAAAACAAGTCCACCTCTATTTTAATAGAGGTGGACTTGTTTATTTGGCTGATTCTACAGTAATTTTCTTGCCAGTAGAAGTGCTTTGATTTACGAATCTCACGCTCCAAAGCTCATATCAAATTTCCCAGGTTCTAAGTTTGAGTTATAATAGTAAAAAACACCCGTCTATACTAGGATGGATGTTAGTAAGCTTCTTGATTAATACATAAAAAGGATTGGTGAATAAAAATGGCGATTGTTGATGTAACGGTTATTCCTGTCGGTACACAAACTCCAAGTGTTAGCAGCTATGTGGCAGATATTCAAAGAGTATTAAAGCAATATGAAGAGAAGGGAGAAATCCGTTTTCAACTGACACCCATGAATACAATCATTGAAGGCGATCTGCCTAAATTATTTGAAGTGATCCAAGCGATGCACGAAGTACCTTTTGAAAAAGGTCTTGCTAGAGTCTGTACGAATATCCGAATCGATGACCGTCGTGATAAAGAACGCAGGATGGAAGACAAAGTAAAGCGAATTAAGGGCATGCTTGAGGAATAACAGGTTTTGTAAGTAATGGGGTTTTGAGGTTAAATATGTTAAATGTTAGAATTATTAAGAGACATGGAATTCGAGCCGTTGGACTTGATAGCCTAGTGGTGCGATGGGGGAAGATCTCCGATAGCAACAAACTTCTAGGGATTTTGTATTGTTCCCGTATATATGTGGAAACTTTCTCGTTATTTTGTAGTAAGCAACTATAGAAGCAAACAGTCCATGCGGCAAATTCTAGAGCGCATGGACTTTTCTTTTTTCTTATACCTATTACACGAATAGATATTGACGTGTAGAAGTGGTAACATTGGTATATTATTTCTGCAAACCACACATTGATTTTAACGCTCCTCATTAGTCCTCTAACATAAAGTTACGTAGGATTTTTATTTTATCTCGATCTTTTTAAGATAAAATTCCCCTTCAAAGTAAACATTTCCATTAGTAACAAAAGGAGCGGTGCCTTAAAGAAGACTGGGGTAGCGACTACAAAGCCGCTGTAGTAAAAGGTATTACGAAGGCAAAAGAATTACCGTAAATCCCTAATTTATTGCCTTACAATCCTAAATAACCAACTGTTGTGGTGTATAAGCCAGTGAGGTCGATATTATATTTAAGGGGATAGTGAAGATCTTTGATGCAATCGATGAGGGGAAAGCCTCTTTTTTTATTTAGGATTTGATGAATAATGTGATTTTATTATGAACTAACGATGAAGTTTTAAGTCTAACTGCTTATTTATTAATTTAAATTTCTTGGGGGTTTTTTTGATAATAATGAATTAGAAATACACCCCAATTTTCTCCTTTTGATTTTACCATGTAGCCGTTCCGCTCTACACTCCAGGGCAATATACATGTTAAAAAGAAAGGAGGCATGGTTTGTGTGGAGGGAAAAAATGAAGAAGGAAATCTCAGGAAGCAAAAAAAAGTTATCAGAATTAAAAGACGGTGCAAAAGTTGTGAAAAGATACATTGTAAATGCGAAAAAAGTCATGAATCTTCCTGTGGTGACAAGAATAAAGTGAGTTGCCTACGATGTGGAAAGAGAGATTGTAAATGCGAAAAAAATCATGAATCTTCCTGTAACGACAAGAATAAAAAAATTTGTTGTCGTTGTGAAAAGGAACATTGTAAGTGTGGGCATAAAGAAGGACCCCGTGGACCTCAGGGGCCCAAGGGACCTAGAGGACCAAAAGGATCAAAAGGAAAACAGGGACCGGTAGGACCAAGGGGACCGGCAGGACTAAGGGGACCGATAGGACTAAGGGGACCGATAGGACAAAGAGGAGCAACCGGAGCAACGGGAATCCCAGGAGCAGCGGGAATCCCAGGACCGGCGGGAGCAACCGGAGCAACGGGAGCGGCGGGAGCAGTCGGACCAGCGGGACCAACGGGAGCAGCGGGAGCAGCGGGAGCAGTCGGACCAGCGGGACCAGCGGGACCAACGGGAGCAGTCGGACCAGCGGGACCAACGGGAGCAGCGGGAGCAGTCGGACCAGCGGGGCCAACGGGAGCAGCGGGAGCAGTCGGACCAGCGGGGCCAACCGGAGCAGCGGGAGCAGTCGGACCGGCGGGACCAACCGGAGCAACCGGTGCTGGGTTAGCGGAATTTGCGTATATTTACAATTTACTTGCTCAAACTGTTGCAATTGAGGCAGATGTTACATTCGATACAAATGGGATAACTACACCAGGAATTACTCATGCTCCAGGATCACCTTCAATACTGATTACCACTGCTGGCATTTACGAAGTCACTTTCTCCGTATCGGGTACAGAACCAAATCAATTTGCACTATTTTTAAATGGAACTTTGGTTCCTGGAACCATATATGGGTCTGGTGCAGGGACGCAGCAAAACGAAGGTCAAGCAATATTTACGATAGGAGCAGGAGGCGTTCTTACTCTTCGAAATCATTCTTCAGCCGCTGCGGTGGGGCTTACAACTCCCATTGGCGGAACACAAGCAAGTGTAAATGCTTCTATTGTCATTAAAAAATTAGATTAGTTGGATAGACGCCAGAAACCACAAATAATCTTGGAAGCCATTGAAATTTAGAAATAGTCAGTTGCATTCTGAGCAAATCTAAATAACTAACATTTATTAATAGGGCTGGTAACGGCCCTTATTAAATAAAAACAGTTAACTAGCCTAATTAAAATAATAACAAGTAGTCAGTTCATATATATAATTGATGTGATTCAGTAAGAATATGGGAAATATTTAGTGACAGAACTGAAAAAAGAGGGGAAAATGTTTCACCCCTCTACATACCCCATTGTTACCTCGCGCTATATCCAGTGATATGATATGATTTGAAATTGTCTAAAAAATTGAACTATATCAACACATTAAAAGTAAAAGAGTAAATATTAATTCCTCATATAAGTTAACCATGGGGAGAATAAGTAGTGATAATTACAAATGAAGCTCCAAAAAAGATAAAAATGAACAGTTGGGTAGATAAGAATTCTATCTCTATAAAGGACAATGGTTTGAAAAGTGGATTCAGTAATTATTCTAGATTTACAGGAACCTATAAACGTTCGCCATAAAGTTCTTTTTCTTCATTTGGATGAAAAAGAGTGAATCCTTTTGAGCAAATCACAAATCTTCTATCTATCTCGAATCCAGCCTTATTCAAAATTTCAACAGTTCCATGTGAACCAGTGCCTGCATACCCGCAACTACAACCAGATAGGTGTAGCTCATTTCCTTTTTTGTCTATAAGGATGAGGTCGCTATCGACTAAAAAATTTTCGTTATTAATTTCTTTAACAATTTTTGCAATTTTAAAACGGTCAAATTGGTCTTTAACTGCTTCGAATAACGCAATACTTTTATTGGTAACACCACGGTCTTTACCGTAATCTTTTATGACCAATACTTCCCGCTCATATGATTTCTTATATAGATGGTACTTTTGGTAAGTGACGTCATTTATTTTACAAATAATTGGAGTAGTACTATTCAGTTTTTTATTCGTAGATTTATTAAACATTTTACCCCTCCTAAATAGTTTTTTTATTAAGTTTATTAGGAGAAAAAGAGATTAGTACTAAGAAGCTGTTAATAGGCAAAATTTTTTCATTTCTGATTCTCTTTTAATTGATAGGGATGAATCGTGATATCGAACAGTTAGGGGGAAGTGGAAAAATTAAAAAAGCACCTAAAGTGTGCTTTTTAATATATATCTTTATAAAATAAAGGATAAACATAATGTTCATGACAAACTCGATTATAGCAGTAATACTGACATCGATAATATTAGTTTTCCTCGAATGATAAGGGGCAAACAAGACGGTATAAATAGAACCAATGATAGTTAAAATTAAACAAAAAAAAAGACTAAATCTTTTCCTCTTCTCTTCAAGCGTTGATTACAACTGAAAGGGGGAGATGAATGGCGGTTGGCATAAACAAAGTAATCTTTTGACAATTAACATGTCAATTCGTAGGCTATATTTAAACGTCTATCCATGGGTAGGCAGTTTTTTATGTTATTAGGCAAATGCATTTAATAAGTGTGTGCCTAAACACCTTCTGTATGTTTTATAAATCATCGAAAGGCACTCATTGTCTGGGTGCTTTTTCACTGTATATAAAATATGTAATTTAATTATTGGGGACAAGCACAAGCGTAATTTAATAATTTCTATAATATAAAGATAAAAATAATAGTAAGAAAGACAATAAGTCTAAAGAAGAAAAATGCTGTTTTAAATTGGAATATAGTTTTAAACTAGAGAAATGCAGTAGCAAAGAGGATAAAGAATGATGTTGTGATTGCAGTAAAACCAAGAAACAATTGCTAACACCATTAAGGGTTAAACCGATTTCCTTGGAGCATCCATTCATTGGGTGCTCTTTACTTTGGGAAATAATGTGACTCGAATGTATCATACAAGGGTATGAGTGTTCCTTATATGTATTCAGCTAAAAACATAATTTCGGAAAAATTTAAGTGAATCTATATGTTACCTTTTGAAACACATTTAGTTCCAGTTGGCGGAAATCAGTTTTATTAAATAGAAAAGACATGATGCCGAAGAATATGACAACCCCTCTTTGTCATACCCTTTATAAAAAGATAAGGGTGTGACAATGCTGATTAGGAAGAAAAACAACCAAATCGTTTTTTATATAATAAAAGGCTCAACAATTAAAAGGTTTTTAATCCTAGATCTAATTATTGGATCAGGAATTTTTTATGTGGTCAAATTCATTTCTTCAAGCATATTAATAGCGAGCGCGAGCAGTTTCGTTGGAACGGAAGGAATTAAAAAGGCTCCGAAAGTTCTAAAAAATGCAATTGGATTAATATCCTAAAGGATTATGCATTCCACGGAATGGAGCTTTGTTAACAAGAAGAGAATACATATTATAAACGTCTGATATGTATTCTCCTTTTTATAATGACACAACGTTGGCGTTCTCTACGTATTTTTCCATACAGTTGCATACTTCTTTTGATATTTTGCATCCTCTTCTTTTTCAACTAAATTCAGTGCGATTTGCTTTATTTCTTCATCTTTTATTTCATTAAACAAGTTCCTAAGTCCTTGAATAATATCAAAACGAATTAACGTGTAGTTTTTTTCATGAACGCAATTTAAATACCGATCAACAAGACTTCTTTTTACCATTTCTTTTTGCTCAGTGCCAGCTAGACCTATTTTCCATATAGATTGTAGGCTATGTCTTGCGGTGACGAATTTTTTATCTTTTGTCACTTCCCAAATCAATGGGAAATCCTTTAACATTCTTTTCTCAGGATCACTTTTCGCCAAACTGCTAAGAAATTGTGCCGCCCTTGATCTTCGGTGGTTATCAGAATGAGTCAAATCCTCCTTCAATTGGTCCCATACATCATAAGCCCAGTCCACCTCTTCTTTGGTAGAAGCAAGGATATGATTGTAGGCTTCGTATTGTAAGTCCTTATCTTGAGAAAGTAAATTTTCAAAAGAAGTTTGTATAGTACTATCCATTAGAAACACTCCTTCTTAAAATATGATAGGCAGCCTCTCATCACTGTTGTTCTGTCCCGAATAGCCAGTTAGTCCAATTATAATTATTTCAAATAAAAAATATACTCAATAACTTTCTCGAGAAGCGGCTATTTTTAGCCGGCATAAAGCTCTTCTTTATTTGAAGTTAAAATTCAATAACCTAATTAGGCTGTACCGAATGTATACATCTATAATGATTCATTTTAATTAGGGGGGAATTATGACAAATCCACATAAAGTGAAACCCTATTTATTGACACGTAGTTTGCAGCCGGAAAATCAGGAGACACCGATTCATTTCATCAATAATGATAGCATGGAAAACCAATTATTTTATAGAAGGAACCACTTTTCTTATCCGACTCTTTCCTATTCAAACTATTGGCTCCCTATAAATGGGTTAGTATCCGCTCCTTTACTACTGTCCATGCAAGACATTCTTCAATACCCATCCAAAACGGTGGAAGTTGTCCTTGAATGCTCGGGTGACAAGCGTAATCTCTTCGAACCTAAAATGTTTGGAGAACAATGGGGAAAGGGAGCTATTAGCCAAGGTAGGTGGAAAGGTGTACCATTACGAAGATTACTTGAATTATCTGGAATAGGGGAAGGGGCAAAAGAAGTTGTCGTGGAGGGTTATGATTATGGAAATAGGAAAGATCTAGATGAGATTTATACCTATACCAGGAGTTTGCCTATCGAGAAAGCACTGCATCCAGATACCATTATTGCATATGAATATAATAACCAGCCAATTCCTTTTAAACATGGTTATCCATTGAGGTTAATAGTTCCGCAGTGGTATGCAATGGCATCCGTAAAGTGGATAAAGCAGATAAGTGTTATTGATTCTACATTCAATGGGCCGTTTCAAACAATTGATTATGTGTATTATCCAAATAAAGACAATGATCAAGGCGCATTTCCAGTTACTACAATAAATATCAATTCGACTATCCAAAAACCGCTGGATATGGAAATTATAAATACTGGTAAGCATTTAATAAAAGGAATTGCATGGACAGGAAAAGGAGTAATTACAAAAATGGAAATTAGTCTTGATGGTGGCTATACATGGAGAAACGCCGATATATTACGTCGTCAGAATATTGATTATGGATGGGTTAGTTGGTCATTTGAATGGACTATACTTGAAAAAGGTGAGTATACGATTAAATCCAGAGCAACAGATTCATTTGGTCAAATTCAACCGAATTTTCCTTTTTGGAATAAAAAAGGTTATGGGTATAATGCCATTGATCAAATTAAAGTTAAGGTAGAATGACTATCAATTTATATTTAGGGAAAGAAACGGGAGAAAAATTATTGAAGAAGAATATAAGTGATCCAATCTATAAAAAATCAGCTGTGATTATCTTTGAAATTGGTTAAATCAATTTAGTTAATCGTTGAAAATTACTAGGAACATCGGACAAAGAGTCGCTCGCTTCCGTAGCAAGAAACTCCTTCAGTGGTAAAAGGCGTTAATGATAATGAGAAAAGCCGTTCCTGGATTTGGCCAAATAACGGTTTTGTTTTACAGGGAAACACCCTTCCAAAAGAGTTTTGGAGGGTTATTTGGCATGGTCAATTAAGTACTGAATAAGGGAATTGACAGCCTATTTAGCTGGTTAGTTGAGAGGTGTGGTTCCATTTGGAGATTATTCCTGACTAACGGCAGGGTAGGTTCAAGAAGTGTAGTAGTGCAACGGACTGAGGCTAAAAGCAGTATAGAATTTTCTTGTCTCCAAATAGTAAAGTAAAAGATTTTAAATGTGAAATTACTTTGGGACTAAAATGCATAGAAAATTTTAATAGGAGTGACCCCGATGAGGTTAACAAGAATATTTTTTATAGCAGTATTTCTTTTTACTTATTTACACCTTCAAACTTACTCTTATGCAACAGAAATTAATTTTTCTGAAAAAAGCAGAGTTTTGTTAAAAGTTAAAGATACTAAAGGGATTAGTTATAATGTTTATTTTTTTGCTCCTAAAGAAACTAAAACAGACTATTACCTTTGCAGCACAGGCGATGAAGTATTTATAGGTAATTATAGTTTTCTAATTCAAAAACAAGGTGAAAAAGAAATAAAAACGACATCCATCATTTTAAAGGATTATCCTTATAACCAAACCCAAAGAACCGTGTTTCCGATAATATCTAAATCTTATCCTGATATCGTGGTGGTTTCAAATCAATTAGACTGTAACACAAAGGCAGGCTATCTGTATTATGTTGATAATGAAAAAATAGTATCAGTAAAGAGTGTTTTGTCCTATACTTTACCACCAAGGTTCAATGAGAAAAATAGGTTAGAAACAATGAGTTATTACAATCTGGAAGATTTACCTTGGGTATTAAATACATATGAATTGGATTTAAAGAGTAATTCATTGAAAATGATAGATAAAAAATCTTTGTCTTTTGAGGAAGGTCAGAAAATGAAAAATAAATGGAAATGAATTAATTCATTGATGAACTACAGTTGTTACTGTAGTTTTTTTAGTGACTGTAAGGGATTTCCAATGGTTTGTTAAGGAGAGTTAACTTTCAAAATATTAATTGACGGTTATTCGTAGAAATATTATGATAATTCTATTAACGACTATTTAACGACATATATTTTTGTTTTTAAATAGTCATCAAAATAATAGATTCATGAAAATTAATAACAAAGGGGATGCTTTATGAAAAAAGAAATGTCATTCGGAGTTGCAATAATACCGCTCGTCGTCATGATTGTAATGATGGCAATTACGGTGGTTTGGCTGGAACAGGGTCCGCATATTCCGCTTATTGTTGGAACATCAGCTGCTGCTATTGTTGCTTGGTATTCTGGATATAAGTGGAATGAAATTGAAGAGTCCATGTACAAGGGAATACGTCTCGCTCTGCCAGCAGTCGTCATCATTATTCTGGTAGGGATGACAATCGGGGCTTGGATGGGCGGAGGAATTGTTGCCACCATGATATATTATGGTCTTAAAATCCTCACTCCTTCATTTTTTCTTGTTAGCATCTCCGTTATTTGTGCAGTGGTATCATTGGCAATCGGCAGTTCTTGGTCAACGATGGGGACAATCGGTGTTGCTGGGATGGGGATTGGTCTTAGTATGGGAATACCAGCGCCAATGATTGCGGGGGCTATTATTTCAGGCTCATATTTTGGTGACAAAATGTCACCGCTTTCAGACACGACCAACCTTGCATCCGGACTGACAGGAACAGATTTATTCGTGCATATTCGCCATATGCTTTACACGACAATTCCAGGCTTTATCATTGCCTTGGTCGTATACGCCATTCTTGGGAAGGATTTTGGTAAAGGAGATATGAACGCTGAGAATATTGAACAAACGATGCGTGTTTTGCAGGATAGCTTTTTCATTTCTCCATTCTTATTGATCATTCCGTTAATCGTCATTATCCTTGTTGCTAAAAAGGTTCCAGCCATTCCAGCGTTGATTATAGGGGTGTTGCTCGGCTTTTTATCACAAATATTCATTCAAGGTGGCAGCATGGCTGATGCAATAGCAGCGTTGCAAAGCGGCTTCGTGATTGATACGGGCGATAAAATGGTCGACAAGCTGTTTAACGGCGGCGGGTTGGATTCAATGATGTACACCGTGTCCATGACGATTGTTGCGATGACATTTGGTGGAATCCTTGAAAACACAGGCATGCTTCAAGCGATTGTAAAGCAAATATTAAAATTTGCAAAAACATCAAGAAGCGTCGTTGCGTCAACTGTTTTATCATGCTTTGCGACGAATGTAACATGCTCAGAACAATATATTTCCATCGTTATTCCTTCACGTATGTATGTAAAAGCTTATCGTGATAAAGGACTTCACTCGAAAAATCTATCCCGTGCGCTTGAGGATGGCGGAACACTGACTTCAGTATTTGTTCCTTGGAATACTTGCGGAGTATTCATTCTGGCAACACTTGGAGTGCATGCATTCGATTATGCACCATATGCAATTCTGAATTTTATCATCCCGGTTATTTCTATTATTTACGCGATGACTGGCTTTACCATTACGAAATTGACAGAAGCCGAAATTCAGAATATCAAGAAAGAAGAGGAAGCAACCTTACCTATTTGAAATACTTGCCAAATGACCTGCAATAAAGCAAGAGAACTCTAGCGAAGAAAGGTTCCATTTGAGAGAACCTTTCTTTACTTTAAATCTAGTATACTGGCAAATTAAGTTGATAAACAGCTCTAGGGCGTCCCTTCGAATACGTCATTTCTTCGCCGACGATGGTAACATGACCATGATCGGATAACTTTTTTATAATTCTTTCTGTGGTACGACGGGTCACCTGTAAATAATCCTCTAGTTCTGCAGCTGTGAATTGGACGGATTGGCGGGAATGACTGAACTGGATGATTTTAGATATGTTTGCAGGGCTCAATTTTGTCTGTTTGGCAACCTGAAGAAGTTCGGGATGATCGTTTTTCAAGCGTTGCTGTTTGGTGTGCTGTGGAAACGGTCCAAGCAAATCCTTGTCTTCCGTGAGAATGTATCCGCATTTGTACTCACCATGTTTTTCAGCAAAACCGAGGGCAATCTTTGCATGGCGATCTGCATCCAAAATGGTTGAACCATATCCGAAACCAATCTTACTCTTCTTCTTGAATTTGGCAAAAATATGATTCATGCCGTTTTTCTTTATCAACGATTCGATATCACCACGAGTGCTGTACAGGATGAAATGGCAGTCTTCCAGCAGCTGGACGGAGGCTTGTATTTCATGTGCCAAACCATCTATCAGTTCATGAGCGTTCGCATCTTCAGATATGACATAGCAAACGGCAATCTGTGAAGATCTGCTTTTAATTAGTTCGGTATAGGCTTTAATATCATGCAGCGCTTTAAAGATGGAGCTTCGGGGATCAACCATGCGCATGGCAGGTACCCCAATAAGCTGCAGTTGATCAAATACAGAATGTATGCTTGTTAGTGCAAGATCAATTAAACCATCCTTCCAAAGTTTATGATGATAAGAAGTGATTATTGAAATATCAAATGAGTCATCAAGCATCTCCTGGTAATCAATGATATAGCTTGGCTCCATCTCGATTTCAAGGTCAGTTAATACGTTCGTTACGATCGAGGCGTTGCTAACATCGATGGAAATTCGATGAGGAGACATTTTTTTTTGATAAAGCACGGATAGTAAGGAAGAAGCGACCGACATTTCATCTTGTGCTAAATAAAAAGAAGGAATCGGAAGGTGCTCATGATATTTTTTTGAAAAGTAGTACGGCAACGCCCCTGAGAACAACACAGCATCACACGGCTTGAGTGTCTTTACAAGCATACCTGCCTCTGTAGGTTTCTGATATACGTAGGCGTCGAAATCAATATCGGCAATCTCGGATGTGATGGATTCAATTCTTTCGATAAATTCAGTGGAACCAATGACAGCAATTCTTGTATTCATTGTTAACCTCCAAGTGAAAGAGCTAATGTATTCTAAATAACGGTTTATTAACGACAACTATATCAAACTCGTACAATCTTGTGAATCGAAAGGGAGTTTTGAAAATGAAAATTACAGCAATCCACCTTTATGCAATCCATCTGCCTCTTAAAGAGCCATTTGTGGTCAGTTACCATACCTACGAATTTATGCCATCGATCCTTGTCAAAATGGAGACGGATGAAGGGTTTGTGGGGTACGGGGAAGGTGTGGCAGACGAGCATGTGACAGGTGAAACCTTGGAAGGGACCTACCAGGTGTTGAAAAATACGTTGGGACCCATACTGTTGGGCAGGAATCCATTTGATATCGAAAGTCTTCATGACTTGATGGACAAAGCGATTTATGGTGCCCCTACAGCTAAGGCGGCCATTGACATTGCTTGCTTTGATATCATGGGTAAGAAACTGGGGCAGCCTGTCTACCAGTTAATCGGGGGACGTTATCATGATGAGTTCCCCATTACCCATGTCTTAAGTATAGCTCCTCCTGAAAAAATGGCGGAAGAAGCGGCAGCTATGGTAGAGCAGGGCTATCGGTCATTTAAAATGAAGGTTGGCACCAATGTCAGTGAGGATGTGGCACGCATTCAAGCTGTCCGCTCCATTGTAGGTGATAATATCGCTATACGTGCAGATGTTAATCAAGGATGGCGGAATAGTGCGGTAACTCTTGTGGCGATTGATCAATTGCGTGATTGCCAGCTTGATTGGCTTGAACAACCGGTAGCTGCTGATGACATCGATGGGATGGTTGAAATAAAATCAAAGTCTACGATTCCGCTGATGATTGATGAGGGATTAAAGGGCACACGGGAAATGCGTGAAATTATCCAGAAACGAGCAGCCGATAAAGTGAATATTAAACTGATGAAATGCGGTGGTATATATCCGGCAATAAAGCTAGCCCACCAAGCAGAGCTTGCTGGGTTAGAATGTCAGATTGGTTCAATGGTAGAATCATCTATTGGTTCTGCAGCAGGCTTCCATGTCGCATTTTCCAAAAAAGTGATCACAAGCGTAGAACTCACTGGTCCATTGAAATTCTCTAGGGATGTAGGGGATCTTTCTTATGATGTACCATATATCAGATTGACCGAAAAACCAGGTTTAGGTGTAGCGATAAATGAAGAAACGCTAGTTGATTTAACAGTTTTTCATGATGTCATCCAATAATAGGGGGAGTAACTTTGGAATTGATTTATGAGGGTACCATCAAAAAGGATAATAAGTATAAACGCTATGAGGTCAGAAAATTAGTGTTGGAGGATTTAACCGGTATTTTGCAAGTTCAAGAACAGGTCGTTCACCATTTGACCGATAAAGGTGTGCTTCAACCGCTTACTAAGGAAGAGTTTCAATATATTCTAGAAGGAAATGGGATCATGATTGGAGCATTCGTTTCTGAGGAACTCATTGCATTCCGGGCGTTGCTGGCTCCTCCTATTGATGGGGAACATCTAGGGAGAGATTTCGGATTGATGGAAAACGAGCTGTCGGAAGTTATTTATCAGGAAATTTCAAACGTACTGCCTGCATACAGGGGAAACAAACTGCAACAGACACTTGCAATGTTGATCATGAAGGAGTTGAACAAGCAGGAGTCGCCTTATCGATATGTATGCTGTACAGTTGCGCCTTTTAACATCCCAAGCCTAAAAGATAAATTTGCCCAAGGAATGGAAATTGCAGCATTAAAGGAGAAATATGGTGGTCAATTGCGTTATATATTTGTCAAGGAATTGGCTGTAGTGGATGCATCTCCTTGGCAGGAAATCCAGATCATTGAGATGAACGATATAGCATCACAGCAAGGAATTATCGCAAAAGGTTGGCGTGGATTCAAAATGGAAGAACAGGAAGGAAAACATTTAGTCTATTATGGTAGTAAGCATACGAGTTAATAAGAAAACTGCCAATAGGTCTAGCGATTATCTATGCGTCTGTAAAGAAACAACATTGCTCTTTTTCTTGTTTTGGACAAATGTTGCGAACATGACTTTATTTTAAATATCCTAAACAAAGGACAGTAATGCAATTCCAATTAACAATGCATAATAAAATCAACTTAAAAAGATAATCGAATTTAGATTAAGTGTTGCAACTAAGTTGTTTTTACATACCAAACCCAGTAGGGCACCATAGATGTTGCTGAAGGGATTCACTTCCAAAAGAAATTTCATAGAAGTGAAGGACACCATCTGACTCTTGGAGGGGCTACGTTCAAATTGTTCAAACCGTTAAAAAACTGTAGACAAACTCGATTTTCATTGAGTTTGTCTACAGTCTGAAACGCCTTAAATGGCGTTTTGTTAATGTTTGGGTTTATATCCAAGATTTTTTTTAAAAAGCTGTAAACATACAACACATAAAACTTCCGATTACCATTTGAATAAAAAAAGGAGCATTTCTGCTCCTAATCTAATCTAATTTAAAAGGTGAGATATGAGAATTCAACACTAGAAATTGAGTGCCTGGGTTTTTAATCGGTCTATTCCATTTTAGTCTCCAATTCACCATTAACTCGATATATCTTTCTAGGTCTCCCTTTAGCTGTCGGTGCTTCTTCACCAATTATTTCGGCAATCTCTTGCTCGACTAAACCATTAAGTATTCGCCGTGCGTTCCGGGGTGTCATTTTTAACCATTCTGCAAGAATTGATGCTGTTATAGAGTGGTTCCCCGTTCTTTTTTGTACAGACAAAATCTTGTTAAGTGTTGTAATCGTGACGCCACACTGTTTAAGTTTTTCACTGATTTCCTTATTCTCCGTTCGATAGCCAAAAGAAATGCTTTCTTGTTCTTTAAGAGGACCTTCAATAATCCCTCTATCATCAACAAGGAATGCACAAAAAGAATCGTAATTTTGTGCATGATTCAAAGCAAGTCGTGCATTTTCCTCTGCAGCCAATGCAGTTTCTCCATAGCCGATTCCAACGTTCGATGGTAATTCTGAAATTAGAGCTAATTTTTCCAAAAGTTCTCCAATTTGTTGCCCGGTTTCTTTGATGGAACCTCTCGTGGAGAAAACTACAAATGTTCCAATGCCAAGAGGCACAAAAGTGCCGAAAATAGATTCGGAAAAGTTTAATACAGCATCTTGCACTTTTAAGTTCAATCGATGTAAATCGTAGGATATGGTGTGGTGATTCATGTTTGTATCCATGTTTTCCACTTTGATAAAAATAGCAGCAATTTGTGATTGTTTAAAATGAAGGGTTTCCCATTTTTGGATCGCTGTTTTTAGCGTTTCACGTATGTTGCTGCGTGTAGGGGTAACTCGATACACAGGAATCCCTTGTAACTTCAATTGTTCGTATACAAAGTATAGACAGGTAATGCAAATATCAACTTTTCCCTCTTTAAATAGTTTTTGATGAAATGCAAGAAGATCCTGGAGAGAAGTATCTTGAAGATATTCATGTACATGAATATCTTCATATGAAATGCCGAGATCATGATAAGTCTCATATACATCTCTTTCTTTAAGCAAATCAATACTCATCCGATTGAGGCTTTTAGAATCTTTATAACCCACTTCCACTAAAGTTTTTGTTAAGCTTGCCCCATCTAAGTTAAGATAAAAAAATGGTTGTTTGGAACCGCTTTTTTCTACAAAAGGATAGAGAGCTGGACCTGCAAAAATCCAAAGGTCGACCAACTGTTGATTTTGTTTCACGATATTTGTCGCCTCTTCGGCATTTTGATATCCAAATGGAATCGGGTACAGTCTGTCTGAGTATTCATTTGCAATATCGCATATAATCTGTACATAGTCACTTGGACCAACAATTCCGGCTTTTATTTTCATAGTTGAAACACCACCTAATAGAATAACTTGCAAATTTTCCAAAAACGTTATGTATTATTTCAGGCAATAACTTAATTAATCGAATAATTCCTGCTTTTTTATGCTTACAGTTTCTTTTGGATCTTCTTTAATCGATTATAACAATTATAGTAAACATTAGTATATATGTTGAATAAGTTGCTCTATTGCAGCAAGCAGTATCCTTACCTTTAATTAATGGATGATCAAGAAAAATAAAACTATAAGAATTGTTAGAAAATTCAGTTGACAATCCGCTGGTTTTTTTTTATGATTTATTTAAGGAACACATTAAGAATAATTCCTTAAATAAAAAAAAGGGGGATGCATTTCATATGAGTAATATCTCTTCTGATGATAATCAATCGTTACAATTAGTGAGTCCTGAATCATTTAGAAATGTAATCAGTCATTTCACCAGTGGAGTATCGATAATTACCGTAAGGGAAAGTGAAATAGATTATGGGATTACTGCCAGCGCAGTTAGTTCCGTGTCTCTTGAACCTCCAATGCTACTTGTATGTGCCAATAAAAATACAGGTACCTGTCATGCAATTTCGAAAGCAGGTTCATTTACTGTAAACATTCTTGCTGAAAACCAGAGCGCGCTTGCGATGCAGTTTGCCAGGTCAAACACTGAGAAGTTCAAAGGTGTGGAAATGTCCTATGGCGAACTGGGTAACCCTGTTTTAAACAACACGCTTGCCCATATTGAATGCAGGGTGGTCGAAGAAGTAACGGGAGGTACTCATTCCGTCTTTCTGGCGGAGGTTCAAAAAGCCGATGCACTCTTAGGGGATCCACTCGTGTATTTCAAAGGAGAATTTGGTTCGTTCAAGAAAGCTTAAAACTGAAGTTAAAACAAGCTGTGTGTCTAAGTCATTATAATAATTAATCAACAAATCATCTAAAAGGAGGAAATTTTATGGCTTTAATGACTGGTAAGCAATATCGTGAATCTTTGAATGACGGCAGGGAAGTATTCATCGATGGGGAAAGGGTCACAAATGTAGCTGAACACCCATCGTTTAAACCGATTGTTGATGTGAAAGCAAAAATGTATGACATGGCCTTTGAACCTGAAAATAAGGATAAGTTAACAACTCGATTGGAAGATGGCGAAGTCGTTTCACGAGCGTATAAAGCGCCAAAGACTAAAGAAGATTTGACAGGAATCCGCAATCACGTGGAAACTGTGCTTGATGATCTTGGCGGAGTTGTATACCGTGTTGGTGATGAAACGATCGGTGAAATGTGGTCCTTATATGACGCGCAGGATAAATTAAATGAAATTAACCCTACTTACGCGAAAAATATTGCCAATCATATCGATCGCGTGGCAAGGGAAGACTTGTTCCACGTTTCCGCTAATACGGATCCAAAAGGGGACCGGAGCAAACTTTTTAGCGGAAAAGATGGCGGAACCCTACTTCATGTTGTTGAAGAAAACGATAAAGGAATTGTCGTAAAGGGTGCGAAGTTTGAAACGGCTGCCGCCTATGCTCACCAGGCGTTTGTTAAACCGACCATCTTGAACTGGGAAGCCGGAGAAGAAACGATGGCCCCATTTGCTTGTGGGTTCATCGCTGATATGGGAGCTCCTGGATTAAAGCACATTTGCCGTACGTCCCTCGGTACAGGGAAAAATGATACAGATTATCCAATCTCCACAAAATTTGAAGAAATTGATACATTGCTAATATTCGATAACGTCCTTATTCCATGGGAAAACGTCTTGTTCCATCGTTCATTAGCCTCTGCTGCGTACATTCGTTCCACTTTGCATCGGTATTCTGCCTTTAACTACGTCCTTAGAGTATTGCGCAGAGCAGATTATTTGCTAGGAACGGCTTTATTGAACGTTGAACAAACAGGTCTGACAAAGCTGCAGGCAGTAAGGGAAAAAATATCTCAGCTTATTAATTACCGGGAAGGAATTAATGCTCATTTAACAGCTGCTGTTGCAAATGCGGAAGTCAGCCCCGGCGGTTTAATGATGCCAAATCAATCTCTTCTTTACACTGGCCGTGTATTTGCACTATCCAATTTCCCGGCGATGGCACATTTAACGAGGGAACTCGTAGGAGGGCAACTTGCCGTTACACCAGATTCCGAAACGTTTGCAGATCCAGCGATTCAAGAATATGTTGATAAGTACTATTCCGTTGGGGAGTGGAGCGCAAAAGAACGAGGGAAATTACTATACTTTGCGAGAGACCTATTGAATTCTTCTTATGCAGGGCATAGAACTACCTTTGAATTGTTTGCTCAAAGTCCTCCATTTGCTCAACAGATGTCAGTTTTCAATAGCTTTGATATGAAAGCACAGCGCGAAATGGTTCGTAAAGCAGCAGATTTAAACTCAGCTATTACTGTTACTAATCAGTAATCTTATATATAGAAAGGGGAAGATTTCATTGGAAATACATACACAAGGAACCTTACAGCTTTCTGCATCGGTTCTGTCGATTGGTGCACTTGACGGCATCCACATGGGGCATCAAGCATTGCTATTAAAGGCAAAAGAACGGGCCATGAAGCTTGGAGTTCCTTTTGTTGTATATACTTTTGATCCTCCTCCAAAAGTCTTTTTTAAAGGCTGCCAACTGTTAATGACAGTGGAAGAGAAGCTCCATCGCCTCGAAATGCTAGGAGTTGACCATGTTATAGTCGGTCCATTTGATGAAGCGTTTACTCAAAAGGAAGTTTCGGTATTCATTGAAGAATTAAAAGAGATAAGTCCCATTGAAATCTGGGAAGGCCCTAACTTCCTATTCGGAAAAAATAGAAAGGGCACCATCGAAGTATTACGCCGCTATTTTAGAGTGGAAGTGTTACAGCCCCTGACATGTGAACGAGGTGAAATGATCTCTTCTTCACGCATTCGCAAGCTTTTGCAACAAGGAAACTATCCTCAGGCAAAAAAGCTGCTAGGGATCGATTGTTTTACTTTGATTTCAATGTGTGAGAACCAAAATGCCAGAAAAAATAGTTTGGAAATTCATTAATAATAATAAGCAAGGGAGAATTCGAAAATGGAAATTAAAAGATATCGTAAATTTGAAACGAATAAATTTTATCCAGCTGATATGGGGGAGAAATCTCATCACGTGGCAAATGAATTTTCTATGGTCGTTCGTGCGGGAAACCGTATTTTTATGAGAGGGCAAACAGCATTTGATCTGGAAGGTAATTTTCACGGAGAGAATGATGTGACTGAACAGACAGAGAATGCTTGTCGCTGCATCAAGCAGTTGCTTGAAGAAGCAGGGGGGAAAATGGAAGACGTTTGCAAACTCACAACTTATGTCACTGATCGTTCTTTTCGAAAAGAAGCCTACGCTGTTATTGCTAAGCATTTTAAAGGCGTATACCCAGTTAGTACAGGACTTGTCGTCAATGGGCTGGCACTTCCTGAAATGCTCGTGGAAATAGACGTCGAAGCAATAATTAGCGGTAAGGAATAAAGGGATTCAATAAATATCATTTAAATGTATGGAGCAGCAACGATTGGAAAAATCATGTTGGTTGCTCCTTATTTTCAAGGGAGGAATAAAAATGAACATAACAAGTACGTTTTCTGTGGCAGGACGCTGCTCTTCAACAGGAGCCTTAGGAGCTATTGTCACTTCCAGCAGCCCCGCTGTTGGCGCAAGATGTCCCTGGGTCAAATCGAATATAGGTGTCATCCTGACACAAAATGTCACAGATCCTAGACTAGCAGACATAGGACTTTCAGCTTTGGAAACAGGTTACGGTGCCGAGGCATCGATTCGGACAATGGTGGCTGCCTCGGACTTCCCTGATTTTAGACAGCTGGCTGTTGTCGATGCTAACGGGGGATCAGGCGTGTTTACAGGTGAAAAAGCGCTTGGAGTATACGGGGACTATTATGCCACTGATGTTGCCAGCATCGGTAACCTATTAAGCAATCCAGAAATCCCAAAAGCGATGGGCCAACATTTTCTTGAACAGAAGGAACTCTCTTTACCCGAGCGGTTAATTTCAGCTCTTGAACTCGGTTTTAACATGGGAGGGGAGCTTGATCAAGAACATTCGATTGCACTTTTGGTCTATCATCCGGATACGCCGTTCGCTTATGTAGATCTGCGTGTTGATTATAGCGATGATCCACTAAATGATTTGAAAAAACTATGGGAGATTTATAGTCCGCAAGCAGAAAATTATAAATCCAGGGCAATTGAGCCGGAACTCGCACCTTCCTATGGGGTAAAAGGTGACGAATAAAGAAGTTGCTAGGAGAAAGTGAGGGAGTGAGCAGCTATGAAAATCAATATTAACCGATTACTGTCGGACATCAAGGAGTATGCTGAATACGGAAAAGATGATCAAGGAGGAGTGACAAGACCCAGTTTTTCACAAGCTGATCATGAAGTGCGAGCACGGTTTATTAAGGAATTAGAGAATATGGATTTAAAGGTCACTATTGACGGGGCCGCTAATATTTGGGGAAGGCACAAGGGGAATGGAAACAAACAAGGCAGTATCGTTATTGGTTCTCACCTTGATTCAGTTCCGAATGGAGGCAAATATGATGGCCCGTTAGGTGTACTTATGGCGAAAGAAATTATAAAAACACTAATTGAAAATAACGTGATTCTTGACCATGACTTGGAAATCGTTTCATTTACGGCTGAAGAATCGAATGATTTTAACTTATCGACGTTTGGAAGCCGTTCTTTCGTCGGCAAATTAAAAATCGAAATGCTGCAAGATGTCTTTGATTCAACTGGTGCCCGTCTTAGTGATGAACTCATTAAAGCCGGGGGAGGCCTTGATAAATTCCCGATGATGACAGAAATGGGAAAGAACAAAAAGGTTTTTATTGAACTGCACATTGAGCAGGGACAGCGATTGGAAAGTGAAAATATAGCTATGGCTTTCATCAACAGAGTTGTCGGAACTTATCGAAGTAAAGTAAGGGTTATCGGGCAGTCCAATCACTCCGGTACGACATTGATGGAACATAGAAAGGATGCATTGACTGCTGTAGCTGAAATGATTCTTGAAGTGGAACGTCATTGCCAAGGAAGTGGCAGCAGTGTAGTTGGAACGGTCGGCAAATTGACTGTCTTTCCGAATGCGGCAAATATTATTCCAGGACAAATTGATTTTATCTATGAAGTCAGAGGAGAAACAGAAGAGAAGATTCAACATAAGGTTAACGTTATACAGAGTGCTTGGGAAGAAATCGTGAGAAAAAGAAAGGTGGACGTTCAGCAACAGATTTTTCTTGATCAAAAACCAGTTGTTTTAGATGAGGATATTGTTCAAATATTACAAAGCACAGCTAAGGAGATGGAAGAGCCTTTTATGACGGTCCCCAGTATGGCAATACATGATGCCGCTCATATGGCAATGATTACAAAATCAGCTATGGTCTTCGTGAAAAGCATTGATGGGAAAAGTCATTGTCCTGAAGAATACAGTCTGCCTAAGGATATTGAAAAAGCCGGAAACTTAATTCTGCAGGGAATTATGAACATTGATCGGGAATTGACGTAGAAATCCACCGTTTATTAGTTCAAGTTTTCATATAGTAAAGCAGCTTGACATGATGGCACCGACTATTTTTATGAGGGATCTTTGCATTTTTAAGCAAATAAGCTCCTTGCTATTGTGGCCCCTATAAGAAATATTGCTCCGTTCCTTTACGGAAAATGATAGAGTTATGACCTCTATTATTTAATAAGAGACAAGGTGGAATTAGCATGCTTAAGGATAATGGGCGTATTGAAAAAGACTTTCTAGGTGAAAGAGAGGTGCCGATGCAGGCGTATTACGGGATTCAAACAATACGTGCAATTCAGAACTTCCCTATTTCTGGCTATCGCATTCATGAGGAATTAATAAAAGCGTTTGCCATGGTAAAGAAAGCGGCAGCTATGTCCAATATGAAGACTAAGCGATTATTCGATGGTCTTGGTAAAGTGATCGTTCAGGTAACAGATGAAATAATGGAAGGTAAATGGAACGACCAGTTTATCGTTGACCCCATTCAAGGGGGAGCAGGGACATCCATGAATATGAATGTAAATGAAGTGATCACCAACCGTGCACTTGAATTACTCGGTCATGAAAAGGGATCCTACAGCCATTTAAGTCCCAATAGCCATGTGAATATGTCGCAATCAACTAATGATGTATTTCCAACAGCGATTCATATTGCAACGCTTAGTCTATTAGAAAAGTTACTAGAAACATTGCAGTACATGTATCTGGAATTCAAGAAAAAGGCGCAACAGTTTGATCATGTCATTAAAATGGGACGTACACACCTTCAAGATGCCGTTCCGATTCGCCTTGGACAAGAGTTTGAGGCCTATAGCCGGGTACTGGAGCGGGATATTTACCGTATAAAGAAATCACGTCTTCATTTATATGAAGTGAATATAGGAGCAACGGCAGTGGGGACGGGCTTAAATGCAGATTCGCTTTATATTGAGTATGTGGTAAAGTACCTGACGGAAATTAGCGGGTTTCCATTAGTCCATGCAGAGCATCTTGTAGACGCTACTCAGAATACAGATGCTTATACAGAAGTATCCGCTGCATTGAAAGTATGTATGATCAACATGTCAAAAATTGCGAATGACTTACGTTTGATGGCATCTGGGCCACGTGCAGGCTTTTCTGAGATTTCACTTCCAACCCGTCAGCCAGGTTCATCCATTATGCCGGGTAAGGTGAATCCAGTCATGCCAGAACTCATCAATCAAATAGCCTTCCAGGTCATTGGAAATGACCATACCATTTGTCTTGCTTCAGAAGCTGGCCAATTTGAATTAAATGTAATGGAGCCTGTGCTTGTTTTTAATTTACTTCAATCAATCAGTTTAATGAATAATGGGTTCCGTGTATTTACCGGATATTGTCTTTCAGGTATCGAGGCAAATGAAGATCGCCTAAAAGGATATGTAGAAAAAAGCGTAGGCATTATTACCGCAGTTAATCCTCATATCGGATATGAGGTTGCCGCACGCATCGCAAAAGAAGCAATCGAAAATGGAAAATCCGTTCGTGAATTATGCCTGCAATATGATGTCCTAACAGAAGAAGAACTAGATTTGATTTTAAACCCTTACGAAATGACCGAACCGGGTATTGCTGGTGCAGGACTGTTAGATTTAGAGTAAATCTGGATTGACATCCAAGATTTATTACCGAGCAATTGTTAACTCTCAGCTGAAACTATAAATAAATAGATAGTGGCATCAGGATAATAGTAAGGTAGCTTTTGAAATGAATATACTTGTAGGTTCGTCTTCTTAATTCATAGAATTGCAAAAACAATCTGGAGATTTCATAATCGGATAAAAATGTATGGCTTTAGAGAATAATTAGAGTTAAATTCTATTATGGTAGCTTTTTTAATTAAATGAAGCTAAATTTTAAAAAAGTCAGGGGGATTGATTAATGGCATTTTTAACTGACAAACGCTCATTTTAACCGTTTAAGATTGTAAGCGCTATCAACTTTTAAGAAAATTCTTAGATAGTAATCGAAACTTGGAGTTAAAAAGTAAACGGGGAGTGAAATGAGTGAAACAGGAAAACAATGTGAATGTGGTAAAAACCCCTTCTATATGGCTTGCTTTAATACCAATCGTATTTATGGCGTGTGCCCTGGCAATCGGAATTGGTGTTTATGGTGCTGATCCACATGTACCCCTTTTAATAAGTACGGTCGTTGCTGTAATCGTCGCTTTGAAACTAGGTCATAATTGGAATTCAATTGAAGAACACTTAGTAAAAACAATTAGTGTATCAATCAAAGCCTTATTGATTCTGGTGATAATCGGGGCGTTCATTGGAGCTTGGATGGCATCTGGAATTGTGCCCTCGATGGTTTATTATGGATTAGGCGTCGTATCTCCAACGTATTTTCTTGTTACAGCCTGCATCATTTCAGTTCTAGTCAGCATTGCTGGAAATGCCTGGTTCGCTGCCGGTACGATTGGAGTAGCGTTAATGGGGATTGGGCACGGCTTGGGTGTTCCATTACCGATGGTTGCTGGTGCAGTCGTCTCAGGTGTTTATTTTGGTGATAAGATGAGTCCTTTATCGGATGTGACGAATTTCACCTCGGCGGTTGTGGGTGTCGACCTTTTTGAACACATTAGGAACCTAATGAACACTACTGTCCCCACACTCATTATTTCGCTAATGTTGTATACGTTACTCGGGTTCAAATTCCGTGGAGAAGGTGCAGATTTATCACAGGCTGAAAAGATTCAAGGAATTCTTTCAGATCAATTTGTTATCTCACCGTTTTTATTAATTCCGTTACTTTTTATTGCGTTAATTTTCATTTTGAAGATACCGGCAATTCCTGGGTTGACAGTCGGGGTCCTTATTGGTGGGGCTTGTTCCCTAGTTGTCCAAAAAACTTCGTTAGGTAATATGATTAACATCATGAATAATGGTTATTCTGCCGAAACCGGTTACAAAGTTACGGATGAATTGTTAAACCAAGGTGGAATTCAAGATATGATGTATACGGTATCTTTAATCCTTATTGCTTTATCATTTGGCGCTATTCTCGAAAAGGCGAAAATATTGGAAACTCTTCTTGGGTCGCTGCTTAGGAAAGTAAAACGGACAGGCAGCTTGATCACAGCGACTGCTGGTACGTGTATCGCTTCAAACGTCGTTGGGTGTGACCAATTCATGTCCGTTATTATCCCTGGACGCATGTATTTGAATGAATATAAAAAACGGGGGCTTCATCCGAAATTGCTTGGACGTACATTGGAAGATTGCGGGACAGTGACAGCAAGTCTTATCCCATGGACCACTTGTGGTATTTTTATGTTTTCCGTTCTGGGTGTTTCTCCGGTTGAATATGCTCCGTATGCATTCTTTTGCTATATCAGTACTTTTGTCGCTATCGCTTATGGATATTTAAATATAAAAATTAACCGTTTAGAAGTTGAAGAACTAGCTGGAAAAAGGAGTGACAAAAAAGGTCAAGATCTCGAATCTTCTTTTCCAATGGAATAAAAACATAAAAAAACCACTAGATTGATTATTCATATTATTGACAATAATCTAATTATACTATATATTTTTATTTAAGGAATAATTCCTTAATTATTCTCAATATAAACTTTACTAGGTTAATAGTTGAAAGTGTTTGAATTTAAATAGTTATTACATTGGGAGGTATGGAACATGGTTGTTTCTAAAACCGAGTCGAAAATCGAAAAGTTAATTGAATCAGACAAAAAGCATTATCTTCATCCAACGACTGTACCTAAATTGTTTATTGAAAATGGCCCGAAAATAATTTTTCACGAAGGGAATGGGATCCGGGTAACGGACATTAAAGGTGATACATATATTGATGGCGCTTCCATGCTTTGGAATGTAAATTTAGGGCATGGAAACAAGGAACTTGCGCAGGCTTCATATGACCAGATGGCCACTCTTGCTTACAGCTCTTCATTCTATGGCTACTCCAATGAAAAAGCTGTTCGCCTGGCGGAAAAAGTAGTTTCCATTGCACCTGGAGATTTAAGTGCCATATTTTTCACATCCGGTGGGTCGGAATCAAACGATACAGCTTTTAAACTAGCACGTTTTTATTGGAATTTAAAAGGTCGTCCAACTAAGAAAAAAATCTTATCGATAAGCCGTAGCTACCATGGTGCAACGGTTTCTGCTGGAACAGCGACTGGCATAGATGCTTTCCATAGTTTTGCAGGTTCAAGGGATGCCGATATGGTGATGGCAAAATCACATTTGACTAATTGTGAGCTTGGCGATAAAAATGATCCGAATTATGAAGGATGCATTCGTGATGTCATTGAAAAAGAAGGAGCGGAAACCATCGCTGCCCTTATCCTTGAACCAATTCAAGGTGCAGGAGGTGTTCACGTTTCACCTGATGGTTATTTAAAAGCAGTTAAATCCCTATGTGAAGAAAATGATATCCTGATGATTTCTGATGAAGTCATTTGTGGATTTGGCCGTACCGGTAAAATGTTCGGTGTCGATAACTGGGACGTTGTACCTGATATCATGAGTGTAGCAAAAGGGATTACGAGCGGTTATGCACAGCTTGGCGGCGTGTTGGTTAATAAAGAAATCAGAGATACTATCGTTCAATATGATCAAATATTAGGTCATGGCTTTACTTATAGCGGACATCCAACAGCTTGTGCCGTTGGATTGAAAACGATTGAAATTCTTGAGCGCGACAACATTCTTGATAACGTTAACAACATGGAGAAGGAGCTGAAGAAAGGGTTTGACTACTTAACGGATAAACACCGGTATTTCACGAAATCAAGGGCGGTCGGCTTGCTTGCCGGATTTGAGCTTCAGCAGGACCGTGATTTAGATGCACCATTTGCAGAATCAGTCAAACCAGCTTCGTTTGTCGTTGATCAGTGCTTCAAACGCAAATTGATTTTAAGAGCTGCAGACTTTGAAAAGGGCAAGGATATTGTTGCCATTGCTCCGCCGCTTATCATAAATAAACAAGAAATTTCGGAAATGATCAATATCATCGATACAGCAGTAACTGAATTTAATAAAACTATTAAATAAATCATTCATACAACATGCTAGAGAGCTTGAAGGCTTAGCGGCTCGGTCTCTGGCATGTTTATTTTTAGACTGGAGGAACCAAGAATGGCGAACCAAACACTTGAAATAAGCAATAAGGTGAGTGAGTTTTTAAAAGATACGAAAAAGTTGTACATCGATGGAAAATTTGTGGAATCGTGTTCTTCAAAAACATTTGAAACAATTAATCCAGTTACTGAAGAAATATTGGCAACAGTCTATGAAGCGGAAGAAAAAGATATAGATTTGGCAGTTAAGGCAGCAAGGAAAGCATTTGATGAAGGACCATGGTCAAAAATGGGTGCCGCTGAAAGAACAAAGCTCATCTTAAAATTAGCTGACCTTATTGAAAAACATCAAGAAGAGCTGGCACAGTTAGATACTTTGGACAATGGAAAGCCAATAAATGAAACACGGACCGTCGATGTACCAGGTACGATTGAAACGTTCCGGTATTTTGCTGGTTGGGCGACAAAGAATATGGGGCAAACAATTCCTGTTTCCGGTCCATTCTTAAACTATACTCGTCACGAACCAGTCGGAGTTGTCGGACAAATTATCCCATGGAACTACCCTATTAATATGGTTTCTTGGAAAGTGGCCCCGGCCTTAGCTGCAGGTTGTACGGTTGTTTTGAAGCCCGCTGAACAGACTCCGTTATCGGCTCTTTATTTTGCTGAACTTGTTGAAAAGGCAGGTTTTCCTGCAGGTGTTGTTAACATTGTTCCTGGATTCGGTGCGAAAGCCGGTCATGCAATAGTGAATCACCCAGATGTAAATAAAGTTTCGTTTACAGGCTCGACGCCTATCGGGAAGCAAATAATGAAACACGCTGCAGATTCAATGAAACGGTTGACGCTGGAGCTTGGAGGAAAGTCGCCTAATATCTTACTCCCGGATGCGGACCTTTCAAAAGCGATTCCCGGCGTGTTCAACGGCATTATGTTCAATCAAGGGGAAGTTTGCAGTGCTGGATCGAGAGTATACGTTCATAAGGATCAATTTGATGAAGTCGTTTCCGGTATGGTTTCCCTAGCTGAAAACGTTAAGCTTGGAAATGGATTGGATTCAGATACAACGATGGGGCCACTTGTTTCTAAAAAACAACAAGACCGCGTCTTTGAATTTATTAACATTGGTAAAGAAGAAGGAGCAAAGGCAGTGACAGGCGGGAGAAAATCGGATAAAGGTTTCTTTGTTGAGCCGACTATTTTTATTGATGTAGAAGAGAATATGACGATTGCAAAAGAGGAAATCTTCGGACCAGTCGTCGTTGTCATGCCTTACAATACTGTGAATGAAGTAATTGAACGTGCGAATAACTCTCCATACGGTTTAGGTGCAGGTATCTGGACAGAGAACGTGAAAATGGCACACAAAGTTGCTAATCAATTAAAATCAGGAAATGTATGGATTAATTGCTATGATGTAATAGACCCAGCTTCTCCTTTTGGAGGATATAAACAGTCTGGTTTTGGTAGGGATTTAAGTGCCTATGCTTTGGAAAGTTATACCGAGGTGAAGAGTGTTTGGGTGAATTTGGAGTGAAAATAGTAAATGGTGAAATCTCGTATCAAGCCGAATATCGCTATTGAAAAGAACAAAGATATAAAAGAAAAGCAGTTTACAGATTGGCTTAATGCTTTGGAATCTATATCAGTCTTCGGTTTTTTAGAAAATAAAGAACTAGAGGAAAAAGTCGCAGACTTGCTGAAGAACTATTATGACAACAAAAGCGCCGGAGCTAGGATTCTTGCTCCGGCTTTATTTCATGATGGATATTGTGATGAACTGATCTGCCTAGGGGGAGTAGATCGTTCATGGTTTGTTATCAAAGGTACAAAAATGGTAAAGAAACCTTAGCTATTATTTTGGCAGCCAGCTGCTCATATACGCATCATCTTCTATAGCGTGTGCTTCTTTTACGATATACAGCGGTCGGAATGTATCGACCATGACTGCCAATTCACGCGTTTCTTTTTTACCGATACTCGCTTCAATTTTGCCAGGATGTGGCCCATGTGGTAAACCGCTTGGATGAAGGGTAATCGATCCTGTTTCAATGCCGCGGCGGCTCATAAAGTCACCATCCACATAATATAGGACTTCATCACTTTCTACATTGCTGTGGACATATGGAGCAGGGATGGCTTCTGGATGATAGTCATACATACGTGGTACAAATGAACATACGACATAATTATGTGCTTCAAACGTCTGATGTACTGGCGGTGGCTGATGAACGCGTCCGGTTATTGGTTCAAAATCATGAATGCTGAACGCATAAGGGAAGAGATAACCATCCCATCCAACCGCATCAAGCGGATGAAAATCATACGTATAGGATGTGATCATGCCTTGTGCCCGCACTCTGATTTCATATTCTCCTTTTTCATCTTTAGGCTCCAGTTTTTCTGGTGTCCGGAAATCACGTTCGCAATAAGGTGAGTGCTCAAGAAGTTGTCCAAACTCATTGCGATAGCGCTTTGGCGGTACGATTGATGAATTAGATTCAAGGATGAAAAAGCGAGCTTCTTCTGTTTCCAAGACGACGCGGTACGTTGTGCCAATCGGAATGATGAGGTAGTCACCTGGCCCAAAGCTTAATTCACCGAAAATACTTTCGATTTTGCCTTTTCCTTCATGGACAAACAACATTTCATCACCTTCACCGTTTCGATAAAAGTAATTCATTTGCTGGTTAGGGCGTGCAACGCCAAGTGCTACATCATCGTTTGCCATGAAAATTTTGCGAGATTCAAGAAAATCGCCGCCAACTTCCGTATTCCATGTCCGGAAATGACGATGTTTTAATGCATCTTTTTCTTCATATTCATAACGGACATCGCGGATTTTTTGAGCTTTTTTTACTTGTGTTGGCTGATTGATATGATAAATGAGTGACTGAATACTAGAGAAACCTTTCGTACCCATCAATTGTTCATAATACAGGCTTCCGTCCTCCTGACGAAACTGAGTATGACGTTTATGAGGAATGCGACCCATTTTAACATAATGTGTCATTGCCAAAACTCCTTCCATGTAACTATCTTTTATATTTAGTAGATTAGTTGCTACATCTTCACTTTATGGGTACCTAAAATCTTTGCCTCCGAAAGGGCTGGCAAAACTTGACCGCTTACTTCACCAAATCCAATTCGATACCCATCTCCTTGACACCAGCCACTGATGGTCAACTTGTCCCCATCCTCAATCCAGCTTCGTTCGCCCCCGCCTTTAAGTTGAAGCGGTTCTGTGCCGCGCCATGAAAGTTCAAGGAGGCTGCCTCGTTCTTCACGGCTTGGACCGCTGATAGTTCCAGATCCATGCATGTCACCGGGACGCATATTACAGCCTGTAATGGTGTGGTGAGCCACTTGCTGAGCGATTGACCAATACATATATCTAAAGTTGGTATTCGTAATCCTAGTTGCTTGTTCTGTATTTTCTGGTGTCAAATGAACTTCAAGGTTAATATTAAATGCCCCATCTTTTTTTTGCTGCAGGTAGGGAAACGGCTCTGGATCCTGTTGCGGTCCAGCAGTACGAAAAGGTTCCAGTGCTTCTAGCGGCACGACCCAAGGCGAAATGGATGTAGCAAAGTTTTTAGAAAGAAATGGACCAAGAGGCTGGTACTCCCATGCTTGTATGTCACGTGCACTCCAGTCATTTACTAGAACGAGCCCGAAAACATGATCTTCAGCCTGATTAACTGGAATTGGTTCCCCAAGAGTATTGCTGGGTCCAATAAACCAGCCCATCTCTAGTTCGAAATCAAGCTGTATCGAAGGTCCAAATACTGGATAATCTGCATCCTTTGGTTTGCGCTGTCCCGAAGGACGCCGCACCTGGGTACCACTTGGAACGATGGAACTGGCCCGTCCATGGTAACCAATCGGCAAGTGTGTCCAGTTTGACATGAGGGCATTGTCTTTCCCTCTGAAAATTGTACCCACATTGGTCGCATGCTCTCTTGAGGCATAAAAATCTGTATAGTCTCCAATATTTGCAGGAAGAAGCATCTCTATATCTGCCAATGGGTGAAACGCTTTAAAACGAAGCTCTTCATTATCACGTAGTACAGACGTTTTCGAATCCAAAAGGTATTGAAGTTTGTTACGTACAGCAGTCCAAACCGGACGGCCAAGTGACATAAATTGATTAAGTGAGGAAGAGGAAAAGACATTTTTTCCTTCTGCACCTGTCCCACTTAGCAAGCCAATCTCATCGATTACAGATAAATCAAGAACATAATCACCGATGGCTGTACCGGCACGGGGGCTTTGCCCGTTTTTTTGGAAAATGCCGTATGGTAAGTTTTGAATTGGAAAATGTGATTCTGATGTTGTCTCAATAAAGGAATGTTTCATCTTACTGCCTCCCCATGAAAAATAGTAAGCTCCCCTAGTTCCTCCCGAGGCTCATTAAAGCTGCAGCTTCCATAGGAAGCTGCAAAGAAACTCCGTGCTTTGATGATTTCGGCCGAACTGACTGTCAAATCGCGCCAGGAAAGCGAGTCTGTTGTAAATGAAAAATTAGTTGGGTCTTCATCATGCAAAATGGCTTGAATGGTTGCTGTATTAACCGAACGGCTATATGCCATAATAGAAGCGGTAAATACGTTAACAAAACCATGCATGCGTGTTTTAACTTCCGTTCGGTACTGGCGTATCGGATGGTGCAGACCAGCTGTGAATTTAAGTGGCAGTTCTCGTTTCTGGCATTCGTGAATAACGAATGCTGCTTGATTGACTGTAGGAAACAAATTAGTCGTGATTCCACCCATGCGCATTTTGATACCTATACGTTTTAGGGATTTTTGGTTAATCGAATGTATAGTATCCAATGTGTTTAGAAATTGATCATTCGTTCCTTTCATTTCGCAATAAATGGGATAACTCCCAGTTTGTTTTTCAAGATTCTCCAAGAATGAATAATTAACCTGTGTTGGAAGCGGAAATTCTATTGCTTGTATGGTTCCAGCTGTTTTATATGTTTCTAAAAAATGACGAATAGCTTCCATTTCGGTTTCGATTTCTTCGAATTTCGTAAAAATAACAGATAACCGAAGTGGATATTTGTCATTAAATAGAGCTTTATATGGTTTAAGTTCACTCAATCTTGAAGCAGGAATAACAAACGGGCCGAGCATCCAGCTGTCCGAATCATGGATGTATGCATGAAAATTTGAAATAGCTTCTGAAAGCGGAAGTGCAGCCGGTGGAAATAGACCTGCATAATCAATGAGTTCGGTCATAAAATGACTGACCGCTTCTTCTCTCCACTTTACATTTACTTTTGTTAACAACAACCTCAACACCTCCTATTAAAGGAGGCCATACCGCGAGAGACAACGGTATGACCGTTCCAAATCAAATATTTCCGCGAAGTTCTTGTTCGCGTTCAATCGATTCAAACAATGCTTTAAAGTTTCCGTCGCCGAATCCAAGTGCACCTTTACGCTGTATGATTTCGATAAACAGTGTTGGACGGTCAACAAGTGGTTTAGTAAAGATTTGAAGCAAGTATCCTTCATCATCACGATCGACCAGAATATTAAGTTCTTGAAGTCGTTTCACATCTTCATCAATATCTCCTACACGATTGGCAAGTTCTTTATAATAAGTCTCAGGGGTGTTTAAAAATTCCACACCATTTTCTTTGAGGGCAGCCACCGTGCCGATGATATCGTTTGTCAAAAGGGCTAGATGCTGAACGCCCGGTCCATTATAGTAATCTAGGTATTCTTGAATTTGAGACTTTCGCTTTCCTTCCGCAGGCTCATTAATTGGGAACTTAATGCGTCCTGTTCCATTCATCATGACTTTTGACATTAGAGCAGAGTATTCTGTCGAAATGTCTTCATCATCAAAATGCTTCAGAACAGTAAAACCGAATGCACTTTCATAATAGTTTGTCCATTCTTCCATATCTTCCACATTACCAACGAGGTGGTCAACACCAATTAATCCGGTTGGTTGAGATTCAAGGGTGTTCTCGCGAGCTTCAAACCCTGGCATAAATACGCCTTTATAATCGACTGATTCTACAAGCGTATGAATTGTATCCCCATATGTACCTAATATCGCTTTTTTTACCTTGCCGTTTTCATCTTCTTCCACCCATGGTTCCCGAAGAGCGATGCCACCTCGTTCGATCGCACCCGCATATGTTTTTTCTAGATCCTTTACTAGGAGGGCGATATCTTTTACACCCTCGCCATGAAGTTTTATAAACTCGGCAACGTCTGTATTGTCTGATAGGGTACCTGTTAAAATCAATCGGATAGCGCCCTGTTCCATTACGTAAGATACACGGTCACGGGAACCTGTTTCTAATCCTTTATATGCTACAAGTTTGAAACCGAAAGATTTCGCATAGTAATAAGCAGCCTGCTTTGCGTTTCCTGTATAGATTTCTACGTAATGAACACTCTTTACCGGGAACAATTCTTCTTTCTTAGTTTTAGGTGATGCTACCATTTTTTCAGCCATTTTAACCTCTCCCTTATCATTTTTAACTTTAAGTAACAGAATTTTCGAAATTTAGATTCTGTAATGTTTCACATCTTAATCTATAAAAATTCATCGCGCAAATATGTGTTTTAACGCGTTTAGTATTTATGGCATAAGTCTTTTAAACCGTTAAAGCGAATATGCGTTTGAGTGTACTCTTGCAAACTTTTGGTTAATCCAATTAAAATGTTGGCAACAAAAACCGAAGGGGAGTTAGCCATGAAAATTAACGTAAAGTTCTGTCCATGTAATTTCGAAGACGAGTTGGAAACTATGAAGGGAAAATTAATTGAGCGAACCGATTTGGAGGTTATTGAAGAAAGGTGCTTGTTATACTGCGGCCAATGTTTGATGGAGCCATTCGCACTTATAAATGGTGAAAACATTGTCGCAGACGATCCGGATGAACTTTATAAAAAAATAGATCAATATGTGGCTAACATTAAACTAGGGGAAATCGTGTAAAACCGAAAGAAAATATATTTGATAGATGTTTTGATCGAGAATTATATATTTAGAGTTGTTACTGTCCGGAAACTTGAGACCTTCAGAAGGAATCTATATATGATAAAATATAAGTAAGCCCTACTCCAAAATGCATGATAGTAGGGCCTTATTTTTATTCTGAAGGGAATTTCATTATGACTGCATTAATTGGTAAAAAGTTTGAAAATGGTGTATTTATTATGGCTGATAAAAGAATAACCTATAGAGGAACCGAAAACTTCAGTGATGATGAAAAAAAAGTAATAGCATTAAATCAAAATGTAATTTTTGCATTTGCGGGTGTTAAAAATATCATCGATATATGCATGGAGGAACTAAAAATGTTTTCTCTTGGAACAAATTCAATTGAAGAAATCGAGGCACAATCTCAAAAATTATTTAGAAATTCATTGGAGATGTTCCAAAAATTATATCCTGAACAGGATTATGCAACTGTTTATTTATTGGCGGGGTTCACAGCTGATGGTATACCTCGTGTCACTTACTTCTCATCAGATGATGCTTTTCAAAAAAGCCATCCTCTCGATTTTTTTTATAAAACATTTCCGAATACAGAAATGATGTATCTTCGGAATTATTTAATAAATGAAGTGGATGCCACCAGAACAGATCTAAATTATTTTATCATTCAATTTTCTTCTGCCATCCGACAGATAAACAATGAAAAGGTTAGTAAGACTGCGTATTCTATATTCTTAACCAAAAATGGCTTATTTGAGATAGACATTGATGAAGATGGAATCATTAAGATTGTACAAATGAATCTTGATAGTTAAAACAAAGGTGATAATGCTGACAGCAGATTCATTTATTTTTGATTAAAGAAAGCTATTTAACTTTAACGCGGTGAAAGCTAGCCGTTTTACAGAATGTATGCTTTAATGTATAAGCTTGCAGTGGTGGGAAACTTATAATAACATTTAGAAAAATTGTGGAAATTAGTGACTAAATGATTTTAATTCACTAATTGCACAGTGAAGGGAAGGTGCAACTTAAAAAAATCGAGTCTTCAGTTATGAAGCTGCAGAAAAAAATATCCACTATAGTCAAAAACAACAAATTGATTTATGATGAGGTAGACATATATTTTTTTGTATACATTATCTGAAAATTATGACTATGGGTGTGATAAAAATGAAGTTAAAAACAATACAGTCGCAAACTCTTCAAAATCAAGTATATGAATATTTACATGAACAAATTGTAAGCGGCAACATACCACCTGGACAACGAATCGTGGAAGGAAAGGTTTCTCAGGAAACAGGTGTCAGTAGAAGTCCAATCCGAGAAGCGATCCGCAGGTTAAACAGTGAAGGATTAGTATCCGTCAGTCCAAGAGGCGGAGTAAGAGTATACCGCGCAACCTTTTCAGATTTTAAATATCTTTATGAATGCAGGTTAAGCCTGGAACCTACAGCTGCTTTTTATGCCGCTTCACGTATGAATGAAAAACAGCGTAAACAATTGTCAGATTCAGTTGATAAAATGAATCTCATGGTTGATAAGAATGAGCTTGAAAAATTAAAGGTCCTAAGCAGCCAATTTCACTACCTGATTGTGGAGGCTAGTGGTAATCCTTATTTGATGAAAATGATGAATCAGTTAAATTCCTTAATTTCTTTTTATCGAAATGCCGTATTGAATATCCCAAAGAGAATAGAAGAGGGTGCCGATGAACATAAAGCGATATGGAATGCTATTAAAAATGAGGATGGGAAAGCTGCAGAGGAGTTAATGAAGGCACATATTCAACGTGATTATCAATTTTATGTTTCCATGTACTCGGGTGTTAAGGATGACGAATATTAATAAAAGGAGAGTGAAAAAAATGATTTTTCCAGAAAAACTTAAAATTCGTGATGTTACATTGAGAGATGGCCTGCAAAATGAACCTGTTTTTGTCGAAACCGATCAAAAGATATATAAAATTAAAAATTTAATTGAAGCAGGATTTGACCGCTTGGAAGTCACTTCCTTTGTTCATCCAAAGTGGGTTCCTGCTATGAAAGATGCGGATGAATTAGGACAGAATCTGCCAATGGCTCGTGGAGTAGAATATGAAGCTTTGGTCCCAAATAAAAGAGGATTAGACAGGTTCCTAAATTCAAAGATTCACAATGCGCTTTTTTTCCTCTCTGCGAGCACACAGCATAACCAGGCAAATTTAAATAAGAGTTCTAATGAATCTTTAATTGAAATAAAAGATTTAATTGAAGAAACGACTAAGGAGAGTAGAAAAACAATTGGTGCAATTTCAACGGCATTTGTTTGTCCGTTTGCCGGGATCGTACCATACTCAGAGGTGGAAAGGATTGCAGAGTACCTCGTTAATAATGGGGTTTGCGAATTAGGCCTGGGTGATACAATCGGCAAAGCAACGCCGAGACAGGTATATGAATACTGTAGCCGTTTGGTAGAGAAGTTTCCGGATATTCCTATTGGGCTTCATCTGCATGATACCTATGGATACGGATTGGCAAATGTTATGGCTGGGATACAGGCTGGTGTTCAATTAATTGATGTAGCCCAAGCTGGACTAGGAGGATGTCCATATGCTCCTGGATCTCCTGGGAACATTCAGGCAAGTCGTGTAGTAAAATTTTTAGAAAAACAGAATATCAAAACAGGTTTGGATTTGGAACATTTAACGACATTAGATACCGAATTTCCCCAACTGTTAGGAGACAGTAAAGGATTAACAAAAACAGTATAAAGTTAATTCAAAATTAGGAAAAACCACACAGTTGATTGTATACGTTATTGGAATGTTCAGAAAATTAAAAAAGGTAATTCAGAAACAGGTAGGATATGTTAATAATTGAAGGGCGGGAATACAATGAGAAAACCTTTAGAGGGTATTAAAGTTTTAGAATTAGGTAACTTTGTAGCAGCTCCGTTTGCCGGGAAGATTTTTGGTGAATTTGGTGCTGAAGTGATCAAGGTTGAGGATCCCAATAAAGGGGATTCTTTACGAAATTGGCGAGTGATGCATAACGGAACGTCCCTGTGGTGGTACGTGCATGCAAGAAATAAAAAATCCATAACTCTTAACCTTCGTGAAGAAGAGGGACAGGAGATGGTTCGGGAGTTAGCAAAAGATGCGGATGTAATTATTGAAAATTTCCGGCCAGGAACGTTGGAGAAATGGGGAATTGGCTATGAAGACATTAATAAAATTAATCCAAGTATCATTATGACAAGGATTTCTGGTTATGGCCAAACAGGCCCTTACCGAAACAAAGTAGGATTTGGCAGCGTGGCGGAATCGATGGGTGGCCTTCGGTACCTGACAGGATTTCCTGATCGTCCCCCAGTTCGAGTTGGTTTAGCAGTTGGTGATTCTATAGCAGGTTTATATGCAGTGAATGGTACGTTAATGGCATTAAGAGCGAGAGATAACGATCCATTAAAAAGAGGACAATATGTGGATGTCGCTCTAACTGAAGCGGTATTTTCTTTGCTGGAAGGCGTGCTGCCAGAATACGATTTAAAAGGAATAATAAAAGAAAGAACAGGTGCTACCTTGGAAGGAATTGCTCCTTCAAATACCTATATATGTGCAGATGGTAAATATATCGTCATTGCGGCAAATAGCGATAGTATTTTCAAAAGATTTGCGCATGCGATAGGACGGCCAGAATTTGCGGAAAATCCGACTTATTTAACCAATAATGGCAGAGCTGAAAATGCAGAATATCTAGATCAAGTCATTGAAGAGTGGACTAGGAAACACTCACAAAAAGAAGTGCAAAAAATATTAGATGAGGCTGGTGTGCCGGTTGGGCCTATTTATAATATTGAAGATATTGTAAGGGATGAACATTATCAAGCACGTGATATGCTTCAGACGGTCACTTTGCCGGATGGGGAGCAGGTACTAGTTCCAGGAATTGTACCAAAACTATCTGAAACTCCAGGCAGCATTGAATGGATTGGTCCTGAACTAGGACAACATAACGAAGAAGTCCTTGGGGGAAAAAAATTGAATCAGCAAAAATAGTTTACTTTATTCTTGCTAGCTAAACCTTAAAACATGTCATGCCTGGCTGTCGGCTTACACAGGTAAACAGGGAATGAAAATCTTTAAGATAAAAGGGGGTTATAATGCTTCTTTTCTGACCTGAGAAAAAAAGAGAGGGTTACAGTAAATTTCCAGGCATATTTGAAAGCGGTACCAATAACGAACCTTGGGGAGGAACTAAGTTTATGTTATCTATTTTAGGATTTGCTATGATTTGTACCTTCTTATTTTTGATTATGTCAAAACGTATATCTCCGTTTATTGGCCTAACGATTGTACCTATCATATTTGGTTTAATCGGAGGATTTGGACCAGAATTAGGGACATTGATAATGGAAGGTATTCAAAATGTAGCGCCTACCGCAATTCTTTTGTTATTTGCCATTTTGTATTTTGGTGTCATGGTAGATACAGGGTTATTCGATCCATTAACCTCAAAGATTATAAAGTTAGCTAACGGAGATCCACTAAAGATTATCGTAGGAACTGCTGTGTTAGCGGGAATAATAGGATTTGATGGTGATGGATCCACGACGATGATGATTGTTGTAACGGCTTTTCTTCCTCTATATAAAAAAATGGGGATCAGTCCTATCATATTGGCCTCCATTACAATCATGCAAATTGGTATCACAACACTTGTTCCGTGGGGGGGACCTGCTGGCCGCGTAGCGAGTGTGTTAAACCTTAATCCAACGGAATTATATCTTCAAATGTTGCCTGGAATGCTTGTAAGTTTGCTATATGTTATTACCGTTGCTTATTTTATCGGTTTGAAAGAAAGAGCTAGATATAAAAAGGAAAATACCGAATCTTATTCTATACCTGAAGCTAGAATAATAGATGCTGCAATTGAAAGCGCTACAATAGAAAATATCTCACCAAAAAACACAAACATTAAGCGTCCCAAATTAATTTGGATCAATTTCCTTGTATCAATAGTTATCATGGTTGCCATTGTACTTGAATGGTTACCTGCTGCCGTACTCTTTATCATTGGTACAGCACTAGGACTACTCATTAATTATCCAGTCTTAAATGATCAACGAGATCGGGTCGCCGCTCATGCACCTAATGCAATAGCAGTGGTTGCGATGGTTTTTGCTGCTGGGATTTTCTCGGGAATTTTCAAAGGTACTCCAATTTCTGAATCTATGGCACATTCGATTGTTTCAATTATCCCTACAGACCTTGGTCCATATCTGGCTTTAATAACAGCGGTTGTTAGTGCACCTGCCATCTTTTTAATTGGTCCTGATGGATTCTACTTTGGGATTTTGCCAGTCCTGGCTGAAACTGCTTCTACTTACGGCATTGATACTTTATCAATGGGAACAGCTGCATTGTACGGCACTCCTTTTGGTATCATGGGTCCGCTCGTAGCATCTGTTTATTTATTGATTCACATAACGGGTATCAGCCTAGGTGATCTTCATAAATATGCAGCAAAATGGTCTTTAGGGATATTGCTTATTTATATCATCGTAGGAGTGATTTCAGGGACGATCTCTTTCTAAAAAATGAATTCTAAACAAAATCATTGGAGAGAAGGAGGACAATCCAAAGGTAGCTGTAAATGTGGAGACATAATAAGGGAAGGAACCGTGGCAGTTGTATGCAGGGTCCAGATTTAAGATTCTTATACTATATTGATGGTGTTAAAGAAAGGCTCCGAATAGAGGTACCTCTGGTTTTATTATGGAATAATGAACATAACGCAAAAGGAGGAATGAAGAATGATTCATAAATTTAAAGGACACTTCCCCAATGTACATTCAAGCTCATATATAGCCCCAGGAGCACAGTTAATTGGAAACATAGAACTTAAGGAAGATACGTCCGTTTGGTTCAATGCCGTTTTAAGAGGGGATAATGAGAAAATAACGATAGGAAAAGGATCAAATATTCAAGACGGTGCAATAGTTCACGTGGATCCAGGTTTTCCAATTAAAGTGGGTGAAAATGTTACTGTCGGACATAACGTGGTTCTACATGGCTGTACTGTAGAAGATGGCGCGTTAATTGGTATGGGCGCAACAATTCTAAATGGAGCAGTAATCGGAGAAGGCTCTCTAATCGCTGCTGGGGCTCTAGTTCCAGAAGGAAAGATAATTGAACCGGGTGTTTTAGTAGCCGGTGTTCCCGCTAAGGTCATCAGAAAACTTACACCAGAAAACATAGAACAGGCAAAAGAGGGAGCATCACAGTATATCAAAAATGGCGCTCTATATAAGAAAGAGAACATAAGCGTAATAGAGAAAGCATTCAAATAATTAGAATGCACTTGTACGTTAAAAGTGAGAAGGCAGGCTGTCCGCAAGATTGGACGAGTCTGCTAAATTATTAATAAAACGGTAGAAGCAAAAGAACCTTTTTTTATGTAAGGCCATTTGCATGGGAGTTGCAAGGTATATATTGCATTTCATACCTCCTTCCGAGTGTGATTAAAGTGTCAGTCTGTTGAAATTGGTTCCCGTTTTAGCATGGGTAGGCAATAGGAGCGCATCCTCAATGTGAAGATAAATATTATTTTGAAAACTTTATTGGAGGTCAATTATGTACAAAAGTAAATTGTCTGAAAAAAACATACAACAATTATTAAAGGCTATCCTTTCTTTACGGACACAAGAAGAGTGTATGGCTTTTTTTGATGATTTGTGCACAATGAATGAAATAAAAGCTTTTACCCAAAGACTAGAAGTTGCCAGAATGCTTCGGGATGGCTTTACATATGAAGGAATCGAGGCAGAAACCGGTGCCGCTTCAGCTACAATTTCAAGAGTTAATAAACTTTTGAATTATGGGAGTAATGGTGGGTATCAGATGTCGTTAGATCGCATGGATACTACTAAAAAATTTTAAGAGTTTCGGCAGATGGGTTTGACTTTTGGGTCTAGGTTCATCTTTGGATTTTTGGTAAAAAATATCAATATATATAGAAGAAACACGTCAATAAATAGCTTTTCATTTTCTTTTAAACATACATCACTTGAGATTGTCATTTACAGTCTCTTTTTTTGTTTGAAAAAGTGTAATCGAAGATAACTTTTATAAGTTAGAAGGATACACTTACAGGAAATGGGGAGTTGCATCATGTTGTAGAAGAGGGAGCATGAAGATGGATTATCTCTTTTTTTCGCTATGTCTAAGTGCATATTTATAGGATATGAATTCCGATACTTTTAGACTGATTACTTTACTTGATTTGGCAAAATTGATGGCTGAATAGATGGATAGTCCGGAGGTCAATTTGTTGTTAATTTTTCGCTTTAGTTAAATTTAGTAGGAATACAATATTTATAATTTTTTATCCGGAGACACAAGGGGAGGGGTTGTTGTAATCGATATATTAATAGGAAGAAATACGTCTTTATATGAAATAAATGCTGCAAAAGCTAGTTTACAAAGTAAGTAAAATAGCAATTTCCCGTTAGTGGAAAAAATAACTTCATTGTTAAATTATTGTTATTACCTTATAATTTTCTAGAAACATATGAAATGTTATGAATAGGAGAAAAGTATGAAAAAACTGTGGACGATTTTAGTTTCATTTACGTTGTTAATTAGCTTATTCCCGCAATTAGCATCGGCAGCACCAAGCAAAAATTTTGAGCAGGACCTTACAAAGTATTTAAAAGAGGTAAGCCTTGTCAGGGGTTTTCAAGTGACAAAGGATGATATTGAAACATCTCTTTCTTTTTACGACGAAAGTATTAAAAACTTTGAATCTATTGGTGATCTTAAAGAAGCCTTGGGCGAAGTCATTAAGGCAGATTTAAGTAATCTAGATGCCATCTATGATGATTATAATCTAACCAATGAGAGCCTGATTAATCTATTACACGAAAATGGTGAAGAACTAGACGATTATATCTTTATCTGGGACCTCGATGAAGCTGTTTATTTCTATACAGAAGAGGGCGATTTTGAACGCGATCCGAACTTTGACAAAGAATTAGTCAATTATTTAGCCAAGGTTAGCAAGGAAAGAGGCTTCCAAGTAACAAAGGAAGATATCGAAGCGTCATTGGAACTCTATGATTTTAGCCTGGAAGAATTTGAATCTGTCGAAGAGCTTAGCGAATTCCTAGGTGACGTCATAAAGGCAGATCTAAGCAACTTAGACTATTTTAATGAGAATTATGGATTGGATAAACAAGCCTTGCTTCAAATGTTAGAAGAAAATGGTGAAAATATTAACGATTATATATACATAGATAATCTTGAAGAAACTGTTTGGAACCTTACTGGTGGCGGGATTGATGGCGAAGTTGCCGAAGACCTTCTTCCTATTTTCGAGCAGGAACTCGGTCTAACGGAAGAGGAATTAGAGCGGCTTGAAGACCATTTGATGTCTTTGGAAGACCATCTTTCCAACCCGGAAACAGTCAAGCAACTTGAAGAATTGGGCAACCGCATGATGGCTTTCGAGGAATTTGATGTAGCAACCGAGCTTACAGCTGAACAGATAGCTGAAATGGCCTCAATCTATGAAGAGTTACTTTCCATCTTTAAGCTTAATGTTTCCTATTCCCTTGTGAAAAGTGGCTCGGAATCGCCTGTATCCCTTTTAGATTTAATGAAATTGGAAGAATTGAAGGGTGCTAACCTGAAAATAATGATATATAATACTGATGGGAAGTTCTTGGCTGATCTTTTAATAACAGGTGAAATGGTCGATTCTGATACTCTTACCAATGCAGGCGGGCAAATAAAGGAATCTGCAAAAGAGGTGCAAAAAACCATTGAAAAGGCACCAATTGCTAAACCAGTAAAACAAAAGATCAGTACCAATACTACTTCAGAACAACAAACCGTAAAAGGGGCTAAACTGCCAAATACCGCTTCCGATTATTTACCTAGCGCCCTTTTAGGATTATTTCTTGTCTTGATCGGAAGCTTGATGTATCGAAAAATTAGGAAAGCTTAATATGAAACAATTAAAGAAAAAGCGGCTGCTGCTGCTTTCTTGTACAATTGCCATCATTTTATTTGGGATTTGGTTTTCCACATCCAATATGTATAAGTTTGCAAAAGGCTACTTTCTTTACAAGACTCATGCTCCAAGTAGTCAAGTAAATGAAACAGTACAGAAAACACCAAGTGATAAACCAGCAAGTAATAAAACAACAAAGAAAGAGCTATATCCTGTCCGCCCTGAAACGGGTGAAGAAATCGGGGAATTGTATATACCCAAACTAAAAACAAAACTCCCTATTTTCCATGGCACAAACGAGGATGAATTGGAAAAAGGCGTTGGTCACTTTGCAGGAAGTGTGTTACCTGGTGAAAATGACAATTCCGTTCTTTCCGGTCATAGAGATACGGTATTCCGTAAACTCGGGCAAGTTGGCGAAGGAGATTTGTTGATAGTAACAACATCGGCAGGAGAGTTCACATACAAAATCAAAAAAGTTCGAATTGTGGATGAGGATGATCGAACCGTAATCGTACCAAAGCCACGGGCAACGCTAACCGTCAGTACCTGTTACCCCTTTGATTATATCGGGTCAGCACCTGAACGCTATATACTTGTCGCTTATTTGACTTCAAAAACAGTAAGTTAATCATCTAATTTCTAAAAACAAGAGTCCCAATAAGGAAACCTATTGGGACTCTTTTAATTTCTATTTTGAAAAGAAAACGAAGGTGAAAGTCACTATAACCAAATGAAAAAACACCGATATCGATGTTTTTTCATTGCTAATTTATTTATATTGTTAGGTTATCCTTATTACTCACTGAAGCGGATTTTAATATTTTATGATGATAAATATAAGAGCCGGCTATCAAAATATATCCGATAATGAAAAGCAGCCATCCACTGGCAGGATCGCCCACTGATATGCTTGAATACATAGCACCCGTCAAATCAAATACAAAACCTGCATAAGCCCATTCCTTGATTCTCGGAAAGCCAGGAATAAGTATTGCCACGACACCTAATAATTTGGCAATTCCAATAAAGGGTAGGAGGTAGGTAGGATAACCTAAATGATTAAATAAGTCGACTGCATCGGGAACAGACATTATATCCGGGATAGAACCCAAAACCATTAGTGCCACTAAAAGCCCTGTGAAAATCCAATATATAATTTTTGTTTTTTTCATCTATTCTCATTCCCTCCCTTAGATTGACATTCTAATCATATTCCACATTCCTTTTATTAATGCTTTCTGTAACAAATTATTAACATCAACGGTAATATCAAGAGTGAATATGCTGAATTCACGAGTAAACGGCGCGAAATCACGAGTAAAGAGCCAAAACTCACGAGTAAAACAGCAAAACTCACGAGTAAAACAGCAAAATTCACAAGTAAACGGCGCGAAATCACCAGTGTAGCACGAAATCCGAGTAAACGTGCGACTGTCTGCCAAGCCGCATCAAAGCAAGCGTCTACGGTACTCGGCTAGCCAGTTTTACGGCAGGAGTGCAGCAAATTTCTTAATTTTAGAGAGGATTTCCTCCGTTTGATCTTTACATCCTTAAGAAAGAGTTGATCACAAAATCATGAATTAAGATTATCGTTTGCCCAATTGTTCTATTCCAAAAGTCTACTGCTTGAAGGTGATTTTGGAGTTTTCTTTAATGTAAAAGGCAGTGGCTTCTTTAACCACTGCATTTCGATAAAAAATTTCTAGAATATTCCATGATTAGCTTTGCTGCTTTTATTCCTGAGGTGTTGGTGGATATGTATAGTGAACATTGCCAACACTGTATTTGACACATGCAGGTATGGCTTTATCTTATAAAAAAGTTTATTGATTTAAAAGAATTGATTAAAATGACGCATAACCCGACACAGGAAATCGTGATGAGGGAATACATTAACTTTAAGTCTTTCAATATAATAATTCCGGCAATTACTATGAGAGAATCAATGATAAAAATAATAATTCCAGGATTAGTTGCTGTAGCTTTAGAGATTAATAGTGCTAGTAAATCCACTCCACCGGGGCTAATATGTTGTCTCAGCATAAAACCGACACCAATCCCAATCGTCATTCCACCGATAATGGCACTTGTTATGATCGGTAGATGAACCAAACCGTTTAGTGGTGTTAACCAATCGATAATGGTTGATGTAAAAGCTAACCCAAGGATGGCATTAAAGAAATAAGATTTATCGTATAGAAGAGATAGAAGGTATATGGGAATATTGATCATAATCATGGTATGTCCAACCTGGATTCCCCACACATATTTGATTAACAAACTTATTCCAAATATCCCGCCATTTATTAGATGAATGGGAACGATAAACAGGTTAATACCAATTCCAATGCAAAAACTTGAAAAAAGCAGAGTAACTAACTTTTTCATTAATACATTCCCCTTGTCCAAATCATTATCTTAAAATATATGAGAGGAATGTAAATATATACTCAGCATATTTAAAGTACCGGTGCAATTTGTGAATTGTTGGCTTTGTTCTTCAGAAGATATTCTGAAGAGACATGGGATTACACTGGGTCATAATAAAGGCCGTCTCCTGGAGGCCAGGAAGTAATTTGGGCAAAAAAAGAGACACTCTTAAAAAGTGTCTCTTTTTTTTGCATTTATATGTCTTCATGGGGCAAGTCAGTTTAATAATATAAGAATTTTTTTACCTTGGAAAATAGGTTGATTTAGCCTTGATTATTAAAAGCTTTTTTTTGATAGGCGATTTGTAATGGTATCTTCTTGTGGTGATGTTTGCCGAATATAAAAGGCAAGTATGAATGCAACTATGGTCAAACCTGTTGCGATCATGAATGCATCATCCACTCCCATTACGCTGCCTTGTTTAATGGCCATCGCCATTTGTGATGTATTATCTGGTGATATATTCCTTTGAGATAAGATTTCCTGTACATGTTTCGTTCCCTGGTTTGTCATGATGGACACAAAGAATGCCATGCCAACAGCGCCTGCTACCATTCTCAATGTATTGACCATTGCTGTTCCATATTTGTTTAGGCTAAGTGCCAATTCATTTAATCCAGCTGTGAAGATAGGCATCATCAGTATCGACATTCCGAACATTCTAATCGTATATACCCATACCACATAAGAATAGGACGTATCTGTTTCAAGCCGCGTTAAAAGGTACGTTGTAATGATAGTGATGGCAAGTCCGCTCACCGCAAGCCATCTTGCACCAAATCGGTCAAACAGCTTTCCGGTGATAGGAGACATGATCCCCATTAAAATCCCGCCAGGCAATAGCATGAGACCGGATTCCATCGGAGTAAACCCACGGATATTCTGCATATAGATTGGCATGATGATCATTCCGGAGAACATACCCATAGTTGCGATGATGTTGATGATTGTCGTTAAAGTGAACATCCGATACCGGAAAATTCTAAACTCCAAAATGGGATGAGATACAGTGAATTGCCTCCAGACAAATAAAGCTAAACTGATTCCTCCAACAAGGAACATCATCAGTACCTCAGGGCTGCCCCAGCCCTTGGTGCCGCCTGTAGCAAATCCATATAGAACTCCGCCGAATCCGATAGTGGATAGAATTACACCCAGTTTATCGAGTTTAGGCCGGCTGGTTTTCCCTACTTTTTTAATGATGAAAATGGCAAAGATGAAGTCAAGCAGGGCGAATGGGAAAATGATAAAAAACAGAACCCGCCATGAATAGTTTTGGATAATCCATCCTGATAATGTCGGTCCTACAGCTGGGGCAAAATTCATCGCGATACCAAATATGCCCATTGCAAAACCGCGTCTGTTAGGTGGAAATAAAGTGAAAATTACATTTGTAATCAACGGGAACAAAATCCCCGCACCTGCAGCTTGAACCACACGTCCGATCAATAAGACGGAGAAGCTGGGGGCAATTCCACATAAAAATGTTCCTAATGCAAAGAGTCCCATCGAAGCAAGATATAATTGTCTTGTATTGAATCGTTCCATTAAGAAAGCGGTAATCGGGATGACAATCCCATTGACCAATAAGAAGATTGTAGTAAGCCAATTAGCTGTTGCAGCTGATATGTCAAAATGAGTCATTAATTGAGGCAATGCGATATTGATTAAGGTCTGATTTAAGAAAGCGACTAGAGCACCAGCCAGCATCACCGCAAACATGGGGCCTGTACGAATTTTAGTGATGGCTGTTTTTTCGTGATTCATTATTATGGCACGTCCTTTCCGCTAGGATAGTACAAATTGTACTGTCTGCTATTTTTAAAGAAACTAATTCGTCTCACGAAGTATTAGTGTAAACTAACCTATATTTTCCAATAAAATACACTATTTAAGGAGATTCATCTCAATTTACGCTTTTTTTGAGGTGTTTATTCTTTATTAACCACTAACTTGACAATATTTCAGGATACATTCTCATGGAAATCCCCCAGGCTAACATCCATTCTACAGGTATATCATATTTCAAACAATAATCACCAACATAATACTTACAATGTACCAGAGAAATTTTTGCACTAGGTATAAATACTTTAACATTCTATCATTCGTAGTCACTAAAAAATAGTTAATTTATAAAAAGGTGTGATGAACAATAAAATCACGACTTTTCCGCATTTTCCAAATGATTATTTTTTTAAATATTCAAAATAATCATTGCAAACAATGTATTGGTTAATTATAATACAAAACATAACAAATAAAAAGTCATTTTGAGGGGGTGAAAGAATTGAATATTGCAGGGATGAATATCACTTTTAGGCATTTCCCTTTTCATCATTTTTTGGAATGCATGGATAAACTTGAGATTAAAAGCATTGAATTATGGGGTGGGGAGCCGCATTTGTATGTTTATCGCAACATACTAGGAAATATAAGGAGTTTGAGAAGGGAACTTAAATCTAGAAATATGAAAATCATCTGCTATACTCCAGAACAATGTATTTATCCTTATAACATTGCATCCTCGGATGCTCATTGGCGAAAAAAAAGCATTGAATATTTTATGGAGAATCTTTACGCCGCGCTGGAGTTAGACACAAACATGATGCTTATCACTTCTGGAATAGGGGACTTTTCTGTTTCACAAGAGGAATCATGGAAGTATGCAAGTGACTCAATCTTTCAATTAACCAAAGTAGCTGAGAAGGAAGGTTTGATTCTTGCTTTAGAGCCATTGACAAAATATGAATCCAATCTGGTAATTGACTCTAAGGGGTTAAAGAAAATGTTAGAGGAAATCCAATCTCCTTCGCTAAAAGGAATGATAGATACAGTTTCCATGCAACTGGCAGGTGAAACACCTGATGAGTACTTTTCCTTCCTTCCCGAATTAAGCCATTTTCACCTAATCGATGGAGATGGTCAATCAGATACGCATTTGGCACTAGATGATGGTGTTTTAAATTGGAGAGAATATTTAACGAGTCTTAAAAGCCATGGTTACAAAGGAAGTTGTACTCTAGAGATTATGGGATCAAATTATTATCAAAATCCAAGCGATGCAATTATGAAATCTATTGAAAAAGTAAGGGAATTGGGAATTTAATCATCTAATTTGGAGGAACTCTTTATGAGTAATGGCACACTTACACGAAAACTGGGTTTTTGGTCTGCTCTAGCTATTGCTGTTGGAACTACTATAGGATCGGGTATTTTTGTCTCATCTGGTGATGTTGCAAGGGCTGCGGGTACTCCTTCCATTTCTATTCTAGCCTGGATAATAGGCGGGGTGATTGCCATACCTCAAGTAATGGTGCTGGCCGAGTTATCGACCGCATACCCCCAAAATGGAAGCGGTTACGTTTATTTAAATAAAGCTGGGTGGAGGCCTATGGCATTTTTATATGGATGGGCCACTTTCTGGGCGTTGGATCCTCCATCCATATCGATAATGGCTTTAGCGATTGTTTCTTATTTAGCAACCTTTTTCCCATTTTTCTCGGGAGTTGCCGGAAAATTATTGGGTATTGCAATCATCCTGCTAATCACATCGATTCATTATCGAAGTGTAAAAGAAGGAGGTCTTTTCCAGGTCATTATCACGGCTATCAAGATCATTCCTTTCCTGATCGTCATTGTGCTTGGAATAATGTATATGAACCCTGAAAACTTTGCTTATACTCCAGCGCCTGGTGCTCAAAAGTCAAGTTTAATAGGCGGTGTATCTGCAACCACATGGGCATATACGGGAATGGCTGCGATTTGCTTCATGGCTGGGGAGTTCAAAAATCCAGGGAAAATACTTCCCCGAGCTCTTATTAGTTCGGTATTCATCGTGTTGGCTTTATATACGCTGCTAGCCATTTGTGTCATCGGCTTGATGCCATTTGAAGAATTAATCAACTCCAATGCGGCTGTTTCAGAAGCTGTAAAATATATTCCGGGATTATCGGATATTGCATCATCATTTGTGGCCATTACAGCGATTATTGTTATCTTGGGTTCGTTGAGCTCTTGCATAATGTTTCAGCCCCGCCTTGAGTATGCAATGGCAAAGGACGGACTATTCTTTCAACGATTTGCGAAGGTCCATCCTAAATATGAAACTCCAAGCTTCTCCATCATCGTTCAGGTTACGTATGCATGTATTCTTGTGTGCTTCAGTAATTTAACAGTGTTACTTGGCTATTTCACACTGATTCAATTGGTTATTAACATTATGGACTTTGCCGCTGTTTATAAATGTCGTAAAAGGGATGATTATAACCCAATCTATCGTATGCCAATGTGGAGATTAACGACGGTGTTAGCTATTCTTGGAGCATCATGGCTGGCTTGGGGAACTTTTACTTGGGCGCCTATCCAAGGAGTGATTGCAGCATTGATCGTCATCGCAACAGGTCTGCCGGTTTACTATTATTGGGAAAGGAAATATGGATCCAAGAAAAATAACGACAGCGATATCGTGGCTTAACAGAATGTTAAGGGAAGTTGGACCTTCTTTTGACAAACGCACTAAAATTTAAAATAAAACAATTGTACAAATTATTATGTTTAGATATAATACAAGACATAACAAATAAATAGGGATATGGGAGGAAGCTGTTGATGCTAAAGTTTGATGAAGAGTTATTTCTAAATCTTGTAGAAAAAGAGGGCCTTGCTTTTAGAGGCCAGATCGAAGAAATCGTAGATGGAATCACCAAAAGGGGCTACAGCAATATTTTTCTGATCGGCGCTGGTGGCACCATAGCCATGATGTATCCGTATGAATACATTTTAAAGTCAAATTCTACCATCGATGTCCATGCAGAAATTGCTGCTGAGTTCATGGTGATGAATCATAAGCATTTCAGCAAAGATTCAGTCTGTATTTTTACATCTGTATCCGGGACTACTCAAGAAACAGTTGCAGCGGCTGAATATTGTAAAGAAAAAGGCGCTACTACAATAGCTTTAGTTGCAGAGCCAAATACTCCGTTAACACAAATTGCGGATTACTGTATAACGACAGGTTCTGAAACGCACTCTTTTGATACTTTCTTTATGCTTTTGTACATGGTCGTCTTCCGTTTCATGCATAACAACAATGAATTCCCGCAATATGAACAATTCACGAAGGAGGTTTCTCTACTTCCGCGTGCAATTCTAGATGCCGTTAAATCTTTTGACAAAAAAGCAGAGGAATTTGCCATTGCGCATAAAGACACGGATTACCACATGATGGTCGGTTCTGGTAACCTATGGGGAAACACTTATTCATATGCCATGTGCATTTTAGAGGAGATGCAATGGATCCAGGCGAAATCCATCCACGCGGCAGAGTTTTTCCATGGTACGCTTGAACTTGTTGTAGAAGATACAAGTGTTATTTTACTAAAAGGAGAAGATGAAACTAGACCGCTGATGGACCGTGTAGAGAGATTTGTAGAAAATATCTCGAAAAATTTAACGGTTATTGATACCAAAAGCTTTGAAATGGACGGTATCAGCGAAGAATTCAGAAAGCACTTTTCTGTTAGTATTAACTGGTCGGTATTAAGTCGAATCAGCGTTTACCTTGAGCGTGAAAGAAATCATCCATTAACACTTAGAAGATACTATCGCCAAATGGAATATTAAGATATGTGGAGCACTACTTAGTAGTGCTCTTAATTTTAAAGAAAGCGGGGGAAAATGATGAGAACGGTTACAGTCGGAGATAACTGTATGGATGTTTATCAAAAGAGCGGGGAGGTCTATCCTGGCGGTAATCCTTTAAATGTGGCTGTCTATTTAAAAGGGTTAGGTGCTGAATCTGCTTATATTGGCTGGGTGGGCTCCGATCAATACAGTGAAAAGATGGTTAAAGCGATTCAGGAAAAAGGTGTTGATATTTCCCATCTTTCGCGGAAAGAAGGAAAAACAGCTGTTACTTTTGTTGAAATGGTAGGAAATGACCGCAGGTTTGGAGAATACGACGAAGGTGTCATGGAACATTTCTGTTTAACGACGGAAGAACTCCATTACATTCAAACATATCAGCTTATACATTCAGGGATTTGGGGACATGCGGATAAGTACTATTCCTTTTTTAAAGAAAAAGGAATGCTCACGTCTTTTGATTTCTCAGATCAGCTAGATCACGATTTAGTGAAGACTTTACCGCAGTTTATTGATTATCCTTTTTTCTCTTATACGAAGGACGATGCTTTTATCCGCAAATTTTTAAAGGATGTAAAAAATCAAGGACCTAAAATTGCGGTCGCCACTTTAGGTGAAAATGGTTCACTTGCCTATGACGGCATTCAATTTTATCAATGCGGTGTCGTTGAAGCGAATGTGGTGGATACGATGGGGGCGGGGGACTCCTTCATTTCCGGTTTTATTTATGGAATATTGAAAGGCCATTCCATCGGCAATTGTTTAGAATTGGGCACAGAGTCTGCTGCGAAAACAATTAGCTATTTCGGTGCGTGGTGACTGGGACTGTAAATAATGTATAATAGGTAATAAATAATAAAATTTGACGGATAAGGATGAATCTAATATGAATTTAAATCCTTCAACCCCCCAGCCACTATATATGCAAATAAGGCAAATGTTGAAGAATGATATTCAGAACGGTAAATACAAACCAGATGAACAGATCCCAACCGAAGCAGAGCTTTGTGAAACTTATAACGTTAGCCGCATTACCATACGAAAAGCAATAGAGGAATTGGTGAAGGAAGGAACACTGACACGTATTCCGCGCAGGGGTACCTTTGTTGCATCTAATAAGTTTCATAATGAGTTGTTATCCATAAGTGGATTCTCAGAGTTTAGTCATCAGCTGGGGAAGATACCGAATTCCCGGATTTTACGAAGTGAGGTCATAGCCGCACCAAAAGAAGTTGCAGGTCATCTCCTCATTGAAGAAGGAAGCCCCGTTCTCGAACTTGAGCGACTCATGTATGTAGATGAGCGGCCGCTTTTCTACGATACCGCTCATTATTCGTTACTTCGTTTTCCGGATTTAGAAAAGAAGATTGCAAGGGATGAATCAACTTATAAGATCCTTTTGGAAGATTACCATACAGAAATAGTCAGTAACGATAAAATTATCGACGTGATTGGTGCTACAAAAATCTATGCTAAATATTTAGAATGCGATATTGGCGCAAATTTATTTAGAATAGTGAAGATTGCTTTCGATGCAAACGACCAACCTGTGCATCTCTCAACCTTCATGTGTGAAACCAACAAGGTCAATCTTACCGTTCATCGGGCAAAATAGGTCATGCCAATAATTTGGCATGACCTATTTAAATATCTAGTTTTGATTTTCCTCCTCCAATCTTTCTTCTGCGGTCATCGCATTTAAAATATCCTTACAATTAAAACATAAGATTTTCTTGTTATCTAACAGTATGCCGTTCAGGAAACCAGCCGTACAATATACATCACGTGCACAGCGAACACAAGAGCCAACTAGTTCATCCATCTATTAATCTCCTTAATCAGGAATCGGGTATAGTTTGGTGTTCTATTTTGCATAAAGATAAAGGCCAAAATCTTGCATAACGGAAGTGTGCCCCATTTGCCGTAACATGGTAGCTATATTGCCACGATGATATGATCCGTGAGTGACAATGTGTAATACCGATTCGGAAATGGTAGTTTCAAGCAATCCGGCATAGGGGTTATCCACGACAATTACCTTTTCCATATCCTCTGTACTCAGAAGTACTTTGTTTCTTTCGTATAAGTCTATAAATATTTTTTTCATTTCCTCAATACTTTTCTTTTCCACCGCTTCTTTTAATTGATTAGAAGATGCCATTGCTTCATTCATACTTTTACCTGAGATAATGTCAAACCACGCAAAATCTGTGAGATAAATATGAGACAACACTTTTGATACCGACGAAAAACCAGTCTGAATTTCCTTATGGTAAATGTGCTGTGGAAGTTCATTTAACCGATCGATGATGACTCCATTTGCCCACGCGTGATAGTTATACATTTCTTGCTCGGGGTGATTCATTTAAAAAACCTCCATATACACTAGTTTTTTCGTTTTGAACAATTTATGCAGTGAGAACAAAAGTATACAGGTGAATTCAATCCAGTATATACATTAATATGTTGTTCTCTAATATATATAACAATTCCTCCTGAAGATTCTCCCGATATATGTGCTCAACATAAATGTAAAATGTATAAAAATAAGAGATAATACGAACTACGAACATTGATTATTAACTGAATAGCTAATGGAGCATCACATATAGGCATTTTTTCTTGCAGGAAAATAGCTCCCTATATCGAACTGATAGTAAAGGAGATGGTAATATGAATCTGAGGATTAAATATAGGCTTTATATCCATGTAGACGGAAAACTTATTCCAGAACAGTATGACCGATACGAGATACTAAACGTCAGAGAAGGTATTGATCCAAATGATACTAAGGATTACCAAGAGCTTATTAAAAAATTGAGTAAGTCGATTAATCGGCCCTTAAATGAATTTGAAATAAAAGACTATGAATCAATGTAATTGCATCCATTTGAAGGTTGATCGAATGTTACGTATCTAAAATTTTCTCCTTCAATAGAACGAAATTCATAAAGTTTAAAAGTGAAAATAAATAAAGAAAACCTAAAATGAGCCTCCTCCTTATATTAATAAATGTAAGGAGAGAGGAAAATTAAGATCTTGCTTCAGCAGTTGTAATGGTGATTGGAATAAAGAGAATGGATATAATTAATCAAGCAAAATCTTTGTCTTCAAAAAGCTATTAAAATTTGGAAATTCCGTGGTTTCAGCCCAATTTATCTAAGCTTTCTAATAGGTTTCTACGTATGGTTGGAAGGATTTTGAATATTTTGAAATAGACCACGATAGAATATGTAATGAATACAACATTCCATGTTATAGGAATTTCAGTCCCTTCCTCGGGTAGTGGCTAGGGGGACGCAATGATTAAAGTGCTTGGTAGATAAACGTCAATAAAGCGCTCCATTTTGGAGCTCTTTATTGGCGTTTATTCATTTGAATTTTTTTTGAACAGTCGTTGAATCTACTTCACCCTTATGGAGATTTTGCAAAAAAATTCAAAAATTAAGGTTTATCAGAGAGTCGTCTCAGGTGAAGAGTTAGGGAGGAAGCGGGATACCAATTATTATTTATAGACAAACATTGATAATTCTATCTGTTTAATAAGATCTATGTAAAACTCTCTTGTATCAAGAGAGTTTTTTTGCATGAAAAGGTATTTAGCTAATATGGAGTTTTGTTAACGGCGAGCTAAAAAGAAGGGGAAAAGGATGATATGTTTTTAATGAAAATTTTTCACATTCTCTTTTATAGACTTGTCTTTACTTGGTCCTGTTTGCGGACTGTTGTTAATGCTTATGAAAATAAAAGCTGATGAGTTGGAGAAATAAAGAGCAGGTTTACAAAATCTTAACATTTGGTTTATGTGGGATTAATGTTTTCTGATTATGATTAAACCGTAATAAACAGTAATAAACATTAAAGATTCCACACTAAATGGAGGCACTTTTTATGAATCGCACATTCAAGAAGAATTGTTACAAGTCTATTCAAGCTTTGATATTAGGGGTGAGTGTACTGGGATTAGCTGCTTGTGGAGCTACTAATGAGGAGGCTGCTTCAGTGGTTAAGGATCCAAGTTCGTTAACCTTGAAAGAAATTGAAACAAAGGCAAAAGAAGAGGGGACTATTAATAGTGTTGGTATGCCTGATTCATGGGCTAACTGGGGAGAAACTTGGAATGAAGTGATGAAAAAATATTCATTGGAACACAATGATACAGATTTGTCCAGTGCCGAAGAGATTGCCAAAATGGAATCTGAAGGAGAGAATGCAACAGCCGATATCGGCGATGTAGGGATTTCCTTTGGGCCAATCGCGGAACAAAAAGAATTAACGATGCCATATAAAACTTCCTATTGGGACGAGGTACCTGAGTGGGCAAAAGATGACAATGGAGATTGGGTTGTTGGCTACCAAGGAACGATTGCATTCTTTACTAATAAAGAATTAGTAGAAAACCCGCCTAAATCTTGGGATGACATATTAAAAGGGGATTATAAAGTAACAGTTGGAGATGTCCAGCGTGGTACACAGAATCAAATGGCCGTACTTGCTGCCGCTATCGCTTACGGCGGTGATGAAACAAATCTCCAACCAGGAATTGACTATTTTGCGAAGCTTGCCAAGCAAGGCCGCCTTAGCTTGACTGATGCCAAGCCGGCTAACATCGAAAAAGGGGAAGTGGAAGTTGCACTTGTTTGGGATTTCAATGCTCTTGGTTACGCTGACCAAATTAACCGCGATCAATTTGAAGTGATCATTCCAAGTGAAGGTTCAGTCGTAAGCGGCTACGCAACCATTATTAACAAATTTGCCAAGCATCCGCATGCGGCAATGGCAACTAGAGAATATATCTTAAGCGATGAAGGACAAATTAATTTAGCTAAAGGATTTGCCCGTCCAATTCGCGATGTAGAACTTCCGAAAGAAGTAGCTGAAAAAATGGTTCCAGAAGAACAGTATAAAAATGCAAAACCAATTGAAGATTACAAAGCTTGGGAAGAAACGGCTAAAAATTTACCTCAGATTTGGCAAGAAGAGGTGTTAGTCCATGTCAAATAAAGTAATAGCAATCGTTGTTGATGGTATGAGATACGATAAAGCATGCGAAGCGCTGGGATTTATTCAGCATTTAGTCGAAACGAATCAAGCGTCACTTTACAAAGTTAAGTCGGAGCTTCCAAGTCTTTCCCGTCCATTATATGAAGTGTTGTTAACAGGTACGCCGGCTTCAATAAATGGGATTACGTCCAATCAAGCCGTTCGTTTATCTACTGAGAAAAGTCTCTTTCATCTTACGAAAGAAAACGGGTTAAGAAACGGAACAGTGTCCTATTACTGGGTAAGCGAACTTTATAATCGTGCGCCATTCCATTTTATTGAAGACCGTGAGCAAGAAGATGAATCCAATCCAATTCAATACGGAAAATTTTATTGGGACGATGACTATCCAGATAGCCATGTGTTAATGGATGCAGAAGCTTTACGTAGAAAGTATGACCCTCACTTTTTATATATTCATCCGCTCGGTGTAGATGTAAAAGGAGAAATTTTTGGCTCGGAATCAAAAGAATATCGTGAGCAAATCCTAAAAATGGGAAGCTTGTTGGCACAACTATTGCCAATTTGGATCAAAGAAGGTTACCACATATTAATTACATCGGATCATGGCATGAGTGAATATGGCAACCATGGCGGCATAACTGATGGTGAACGTGATGTACCGCTCTTAATCATTAGTCCAAAAGTTGAGCCTGGCATTTATGGTGAAGTGGTTCCGCAATTAGCTTTTGCACCGCTCGTTTGTGAACTATTAAATATTGAGCCGTCCGATAAAATGATTTCATATCAATTTCCAGGTCTGAAAGGAAAAGTCACCCTGTAAAAACATTATTGTTAGAGAACATAGAGGAGCGAGAAGTCTTGCGAAAAATAAAAAAACAAAAAATTTACTTATTAGCTCTTTTACTGCCATTTATTATGTTTGTGATTGGATTTGAGATAGGACCATTAGTGGCAATGATTAAAAATAGTTTTTATGCAGATGATGGAATTCAAGTTACGATTGATCAATACTTAACCATATTCAAAAGTGAATTTTACTTACAAGCCATTAAAAATAGCCTGGTCATTTCCTTGTTTTCTGCTATAACTTCTGTGATTGTAGCAGTCATTGCAGCCTATTCGTTTACAAAGTTCTCTCAAAAAATACAAAACCGACTACTGATGGTTACCAATATGACGTCGAACTTTGAAGGGATTCCCCTTTCATTTTCATATATTATCTTACTTGGAAACAATGGGTTGTTTACGTTGCTATTTGCCAAGATTGGTTGGGACCTGTTTGCAGATTTTAATTTATATTCCTGGACAGGCCTCATTCTTGTTTATATTTATTTTCAAATTCCGCTTGCCGTTATGCTCATTTACCCGTCTTATCAAGGAATTAGGCAACAATGGAAAGAAGCATCTTCATTATTAGGAGGGTCAACATTTTCATTTTGGCTTCGGATAGGGGTTCCAGTTCTTTTACCTAGTATTGTAGGTACATTCAGTATTTTGTTTGCTAATGCGATGGGAGCCTACGCAACAGCCTATGCATTGGTCGGCAGCAACTATAACATATTGTCATTGCAAATTGCTTCTCTAGTTGCTAGTGATGTTGCATTAAAGCCGCAGCTAGGTAGTGCATTGGGAGTCCTTCTAGCAACGACCATGATAGGGGCGATGTGGTTCAATGAACGAATGATGCGTAGAGTTAGGAGGGATTTACGATGAAGTCTTCATTGACATTTCATAAATTGTTTGTTGGATTACTAGTTATATATTTATTAATTCCGCTTGTAGGAACACTTTTATTCTCGATTGCTGGTAAATGGGATCATACGATTTTACCTGAGAGTTATACGCTGAAATGGTATATTGAATTGTTTCAAGATGAACGGTTTTATGATGCTTTCCGACGAACACTGTTTTTAATTGTCATGTCTGTAGGTCTTAGTGTTGTTATTATGCTTCCGACAATTTTTATTATCACGGTATATTTCAGTAAATGGGAAGGATTGCTCCAAGCCGCAGCCATGCTTCCTTATGGAGTTCCTCCGATTGTTGGAGCCGTTGGATTAATCAAGCTATATTCTGCTGGACCGATTCAAATTGCCGGAACACCTTGGATTTTAATTGGTGCTTATTTCATAACCATTCTACCATTTATGTATCAAGGAATTCGTAACAGTCTTCGTACGCTTAATGCTGTACAACTTGTTGATGCAGCTGAATTACTCGGTGCCACAAAATTCCAAGCCTTTCGTACGGTGGTGTTTCCAAATATTATATCTGGAATTTTAGTGTCTACCTTATTATCTGTCTCTCTTTTATTTAGTGAGTTTGCTTTTGCCAATTTGCTTGTCGGGGGCCGATTCGAAACCCTTCAAATTTATCTATCCGACAAACTAAACAGCAGTGGTCACTTAACAAGTGCAATTGTTATAACCTATTATTCAATGATTTTACTTTTAACTGGGACTGTATTAAAGCTTACGTTTAGAAACAAAAGAAATCCTGTCGGGTCAAAATAAGAAGCGAATTCCTTCATTTTTTTTAGAAAAATACCGTCATAAAATACTACTTTAGAAGGTGAAAACTAATGAGCTATGTAACCATCGAACAAGTGACTAAGGGATATGACAATCAATTAGTTTTAAATAATATTTCTTTAACATTAAAAAAAGGTGAATTTGCTACACTTCTTGGGCAAAGCGGGTGTGGAAAAAGTACATTATTACGTTCCATTGCGGGACTTGAAGACGTTGATGTAGGAAGAATCTTAATTGATGGAAAAGATATTACTGATTTATCACCGCGTCAGCGTGAAGTCGGTATGGTGTTTCAGTCTTATGCGCTTTTCCCGAATATGAATGTTTTTGATAATATCGCTTACGGCCTTAAAATGAAAAAGGTGAAAAATCTTAAGTCAAAAGTGAAAAATATGATTGATATGGTTGATTTAATAGGAAAAGAAGAGTCTTATCCTCATCAGTTATCTGGTGGACAACAGCAGAGGGTTGCTCTTGCCCGCGCGCTTGTCATGGAGCCAAAAGTACTGCTTCTGGATGAGCCGTTAAGCGCATTAGATGCTAAAATTAGAAAAAGTTTGCAAAAAGAATTAAAGAGAATACAGAAAGAATTAGATATCACAACTATTTTTGTTACACATGATCAGGAAGAGGCAATGACGATGTCTGATCGAATTTTTGTCATGAATAAAGGACAAGTTGTACAATCCGGTTCTCCTTCAGAAATTTATACTTCTCCAGTCAATACATTTGTTGCAAAATTTATCGGGAATTATAATGTCTGTAATATGGAAGTTTTCCGAAAACTTGTTCGCACCAAAGAATTAAAAGGGAATGAAGTTGCCATTCGTCCAGAAGTTTTACAATTAGTTTCTGTTGGTGAGGACAGTTTGGACTTACAAGAGAATTGGGGGATTAAAGGATTTATTAAGGATGTTTCCATGGCAGGTAATGTTTTAAGGTATGAAGTAGAAACAGAGGAGTGCGCTTTTCATGTAGACTATCTTCACCACCGTGGGGAAATGTTTGAGCAAGGAGCACGCGTTCAAATTCTTGTACCGAAGAAAGAATGCATTATTTTATAAAGTATTGATGATTTAGGGGGAGAAATATGTCTGTTTTGCCTGAAGAAAGAAAGAATGAAATTTTAAAAGAACTTAACAAAATGGGAAAAGTAAAAGTTATAGAATTAGTAGATCTATTTAATGTTTCAGAGGAAACGATTCGACGCGATTTGATGATATTAGAGGAAAAAGGACTGTTAAAGAGGGTTTACGGTGGAGCGATTAAAACAGTCTTTGAATTTGAGGAGCCTCCATTTACACAGCGTACAACGGTGAATCAAGAAGCGAAAATCAAGGTTGGGAAAAAAGCGGTGGAACTCATTTCCAATGGAGATGTGATTGCCATTGATGTAGGTACAACCATGCTTGAATTTGCCCAGTGTATTGAAAATAAAAAAGACATTACGATTTTAACCAATTCTCTTCCTGTGTCGTCTGTGTTGACTGAATTGCTCAATCAAAATAAATTTACAGGACAAATTCTATTACTTGGAGGACAAATTGATCCAAAGCATCAATCCATATGCGGGGGTCTCACTGAACAAATGTTAAATCAATTTAATATTGATAAAGCGTTCATTTCAGCTGGTGGCGTTTCCATTCAAAGTGGCGTTAGTAATTATCATTTACGTGAAACATTAGTTTCACGCAAAATGGTCGAGGTATCAAAGCACGTCATATTGCTAACGGATTACTCTAAAATTGGTGTCGACACCTTTTGTAAAGTTTGTCCTCTAGAAAAAGTAGATGTGATTGTCTGCGAGCAACCATTTCCAGAGGAATGGAGAAATGATTCTAAATTAGAGGAAGTCAATTGGATTCAAGCATAGCCCATAAAAGGATATATCGAGATGGAAGAGGGAGTACTCTCTTTTTGAATAGATTTTTGTTGATAGCAGAAAAAAAGCTAGAAAGAAAATTTAATAGATAGAATGAGAAAAGGAGCTATATAGCATGAGTTTCATTGCGATAGATTTAGACGGAACATTATTAAACGACAAGAATGAAATTAGTGAAGAAAATATAAAGGCGATTCAATATGCCCAAAATAGAGGCTTTGAAGTAGTTATTTCAACAGGACGGGCTTATTTTGACGTTCAAACAATTTGTGAAAAAGCCGGGATATCCCCATTTGTAATCGGGACAAATGGCGCAACCATTCATTCAAAAAGCGCAAAGTGCATTTCTTCTATTACGATAACTAAAGATCGTGTTGAATCTATTCTCCAATGGTTAGATGAACGGAATTATTATTACGAAGTGTTCACTGATAAAGCCATCTATACTCTTAAAAAAGGAAGAGAACAGTTCCATAATGAGATTAAAAGTTTGAAAAGCGCAGATTTGAATCCAGATATGAAAGAATTAGTTGAAATAGCGGAAAGGCAATTTGACCAGTTTGGATATGTTTTAGTTGAAAACTATAATGATATCTTAAAACAGGAGGAAGAATTCTATAACATTTTAGCATGTTCTTTTGATGAAAATAAATTAGAGGAAGCCTGGAACCAATTCGAAAATTTTGGTGAGTTGATGGTCGTTTCATCTGCTGATCATAACATTGAAATTACCAGTAAAAGAGCTTCAAAAGGAATTGCCCTTGAAAAATTGGCTTTCTTGATGAATGGCTCATTAGATAAGGCTATGGCAATCGGGGACAGCAACAATGATTTATCCATGTTTCAGAAAGTTGGATACAGCGTAGCGATGGGAAATGCAAAAGATGTCATAAAAAATGCTTGTACAACGACAACCCTTAAAAATGATGAAAATGGGGTAGCTTATGCGATTCATCGATATATGGAGAACTTCGTGGTTCAAAAATAAGTGTCAATGCCAAAGGGGAGAGCGATAAAATGGCATGGATATATATCATAATGGCAGGACTTTTGGAAATTGTCTGGGTGATCGGTCTTAAATATTCACACGGATTCACCAAAATTATACCTAGTATTGTTACGGTAGTTATTATAATCTTTAGTTTCTTTTTACTTTCAAAAGCTTTACATTCAATACCCTTAGGAACTGGTTACGCCATTTTCACTGGATTGGGAACGGTGGGAACTGTAGTAACTGGGATGCTTTTTTTGGGTGAGACCATTAATCCACTGAAAGTATTTTTTATGGCTTTAATGATATTGGGGATGATTGGAATAAAAGTCAATCCAGCAGAGCCTAAACATTAAAGGAAATGAACTGATATAGGGGATGATTCAATGGCTTGGTTTTTTCTTATTATTGCCGGATTTGCCGAAATCGGTAGTGTTATAAGCCTGAAACGTGCAGACGGCTTTAAAAAATTGCTCCCCTCTGTAGCGTGTCTTTTTTTGGGGAGTTTAAGCTTTTATTTTCTATCCTTGTCATTAACTTCTCTTCAAGTCGGGACTGCCTATGCAATATGGACAAGTATCGGCTCTGTTGGAAGTGTTTTAGCAGGAATGATTTTCTTTAATGAACCTAGAAGTTTAAGATTAAACCTATTCATTATGTGTATCATTGCAGGGGCTATAGGAATCAAAATCACTTCTTGACATTAAACTTAAAAAAAACGACCTTAATTTTTAGACAAATAGTTGACTCCCGTAAGGTGTGGGAGTCATTCTATTTAGGGTCCATAGGTAAAGAAGTGTTTTCTTCTATAAATTCTCAAATTGATTAGCAAATTAACCAAAATGTTATGTAAGCGGTGCAACAGTTTCTATAGCAGACTGCTTAGTTGGATATGCCCCTTCCATGTTTGCATTTATTCTATATGGAAGCATTTTGAATCAATCACCAGGAATAGAAGGCAAAAGACTTGTCTTTTGTCAATGATTGCGTTCGGTGTCAAAAGTTTTATTATAAGCAGCTTAGTTAAAATCGTAAACAAAAAAAATCAACCAAATTCACAAAAAAAAAACTAAATGCTTAATTAAAGGTGGGGAAAAAATGAAAATTGGATTAGAAACAGAAAGCTATCACTTGCAATTTATTACGGGTCGAATGGATATTTTCGGTTTTATCAGAAAAACAGCTGAATTGGGATTAGACGGAGTCATGATCAATATTGTTCCATGGCCAGGGTTGTCAGGATGGGGTACATTAGAATCATTTGAGCCGGAATATTTAGAGAGAGTAAGAAAAGAAATTCAAAAGTATGGATTTTTCGCTGAAATAGACACAAATGGAAGCGATCCGGAACATCTAAAAGAAGTCATTAAGGCAGCACATAGAATCGGAGCGGATGTGATTCGTACGTATACATGCTTAGGAGAGTATGATCCGGAAAGATTGAAAAAAGCACCAGGAGATATCAAACAAATTGTACCATTATTAGAGAAATATAGGATAAAACTAGCTGTGGAAAATCATGAGGAAGAGTTAACAGATGAGGTTATTCAAATAATAAATGAAGTCAACAACCCTTGGGTTAGCGCTCATTGTGATGTGGGCAACGGAATGATGGCATGGGAGGATCCAGTTGAAGCTGTAAGAAAATTAGCGCCATATGCATTCACAACCCATTTTAAAGATCATATTATCATTCATGATGGCGAGGATTATAGGGTATGTGGAGTACCAGTAGGGACAGGCAATATTGATACAGAAGAGTGTTTTAAAATACTTGTTGAGAAATCTACCCTAACTAGAATCAACGTTGAAATGTGTTTTCCATATGCCATCAATTTTAAGAGAGAGCTTGGTGCTGGCGGAGTGTTTGCGGTTGGAGAAGGAGCTTTCAAAGTCGAACAACCTCCATATGATTTAAGTGTCATTAAACCATTAGATTACTATTATCCTCCAAAAGAACTTTTAGAACAAATGATTGAAGATCAAGAAAAAGGTACAGTGCAATCGGTTAAGTATACCCTTGCCTTACGGGATAAATATTGCCGATAAATAATATGTAGAAGCAGGGGTGTTGTATAATTCTGTTCATATAATAAAAATTATTACAGCAGTTCCAGCTAATACTTGCTATTGGGTTGATAGAGAGCCTCTTATGATTGCCAACATTACTGTCACTTTGCTTTACGAATTCCGACACACGGTTATTTAATAAGTGTCGCATATCTTGTTATTGTAACGGATACGTAGTTCATTATGACATTAAAAAGCCCCTTTCAATTAAGAGAGGGGCTTTATCTAATTCTTTAGTGAATTTTTGGCTATTTCTACACTTTTACTGATTCAGTATTATACTTATGATGTTTCATCCTGCCGTGAATTTTTTTGTAAAAGATCACGGATTTCCTTTAAATATTGTTCGGATGCCGGTACCGCTTCCAATACCTCTTCCTCGTTCGCTTGTTTTTTTCTAATAAGAGAATTCGCTATCTTCATAAACATGAAAATCGCAAATGAAATGATCAAGAAATCAATCACAGCTTGGACAAATTTACCGTATTGAACAACTGCTTTTCCAACTGTGATAGATAACGAAGAAAAATTGACCCCACCTAATAAAATTCCTATTAGCGGTGTGATAATATTATCTACTAGTGATGAAACGATCTTTCCAAAAGCAGCACCCATTACTACAGCTATCGCAAGATCGAGAACGTTTCCTTTGGTAATAAATTCCCTGAATTCCTTTAACATTGTAACTACACCTTTCTTATTTCAATTGATAAAAGCATATCAGAAACATGGTGAAAATTAAATAGTGTAAGAGGCATCCATAATTCAAAAGATAGGACCATCCATCCGTTTAATCAATTGAATCCGTTAATATAATGCCAATCACGACACTCCGATCAAAGGAGATAAAACGCTATTTTCCATTCGAAACCATTAAAGAGCCGCTATAATAAAACGTCTTATTGAAGAAGGATTTAAGAAAGGTCATGGAACAAAGCAAAAAAGTAATGGAAGGGCAGAGTGGGAACGACTAAGGCGTCATTTTCAATGTCACGTAAGGCCGTTTTCACCAACTTGAGGAAGGGGGTGAATATAAATGTATTCGTTTGGCGATAATTATATTATTGTACTACCCCCTAAGTGGTACTCCTCCATTGTTAAAAGCCCTTCTCTTAATTGAGAGGGGTTTTTTGTTTTGGGATTTGTTAAATGGTTTTTGTTAATATGAGGTATTTGGACTGAACTTAGATTGAATTGGATTTTTTATACTTCTTTCCAACCAACAATATCAGAGGGGAACCTATAATGCTTGGAAGAAACCAAAAAATTAATGGGTTCCATTCATTGAAGATAGTTATATTGGATACATTTACTACAAGAATTGCTGTACAAATAGCGATATAGGATCCGAGCATCCCGCTAATATGAGATACAGTCCAGTTTTTCCATTTCTTCTTACCAGCTACATAGCCTATAAATGCGAAAGAATATGAAAATATTCCAATGAAAAATAAATATGCGCTGCTTTCCCAATTCAATATTGCCATAGTCAGCGATGTGACAAAGACTACAACATATGCACTGTGATAAATTTCACCACAAATTGTATGCATACCTCTTTTTTTCTTTGAAGACATAGCACCTATTCCACTAATAAGACATATTGCTCCAGCGCAAATGTGAATGAACAGAATGGTCTTAAAGATAAGCAATCTTCCCTTCGTTAAATAATCTTTATCAAAATGTAACTGATTATATATTTATTTTATTATAATACAAATATTTACCAAAAATATGAATGTTAATTTTCAAAGAAAAAATCAATTCAGTTATGGCAGATGAGTTTCTATACAATGAAGCATCCTTTGCAAAACGGTCAGGCGCTGTATTTGTTGCGGAAAATCGTCAGTGAATCTGGTTTTTATGTGTTAATTTCTATATTTGGAATAAAGGGTCAGTGCGGTACACAAAAGGGAATTGTGTATCGTCCTTTTTAGGGGAAAAGGAGGATTTTACGTTTCATTTGGAGAATGTTTTGACAAATGGGGGTGGATTATTTGAGACAACATTTTGAACAGGATTTATCTAGAGAGGATATTTTTAGAATGATTGTTAAGCACCTTGATGTATTTCCGTTGACTAGTCTAGAGGCTATCAGAGAAGTGATCAGGAGTTCATTAAATCAAAGAGGCTTGATAGGGGGGATGACCACACAAACAGGAGCCGCTACATATAACCGGAAAATATCAGACCAGGATATCCAATTAATAAATGATTGTATTTGTGACCTCTTAAATAGCCGCGTTATCCAACCTGGTATTAATGAAGTCAATCAGGATTTACCATGGATTTCTGTTTTTGATAAAGAGAAACTTGAAACATATCTAAAATGAAAAGTATAGTATTTTTTAATTTGAAAAAATTTCCTTTGTCATTCGTGAAATATTTTCTTCTTCACTTAAGGTAAGCTTTAACGCCAACTTAGAGGTAAGTTTTTTTCCATATTCTCAGTATATCGCGGCCCTATCAGATTAATCTTCTAGTCTGTAGAATTCGTAAATCTCTAAGCTAGTTCAAATTTAGCTGCTCCAATTTTCTTCTGTACGACTTAATTTCCGTGCACGTTCTCAGATTATAATAAAATTAAGTGGCTCGAAAAGGTAACCCCCTTTTTGAGTCATTTAATTTTATTCGCGAAAAGACGCTATAATGTTAAAAATCCAGTAAATTGTTGTCACTTAACCATGAGTGGACACAATCAACAAACTTTTTAGTTGCAGGTGACATATTCGGTTTTACAGCAAGGCCTATAAAGCGAAAAGATTCAATTTCTAAATTAAGAATACCAATATTGGCAGGAATGCCCGACAAAGTCATTTCAGGTCTAATACTAATGCCTAAATTATTTTGTACCATTGCAATAATCGCCTGATCATCCGATACCTCAAATAGTACGTTAGGCTTTATATTATTCTTTTTAAAAATTTGCTCTATCTCATTCCCCCAGCTCTTTTTGGGCATAATCAAAGGCTCAGTTTCAATTTGTTCAAAAGAAATAGTATTTGATGTATGAAGAGGATGCTGATCTGACAGGATACAAAGCATTTTATCCTTTTTAAAAGGAAGAAATTCCAACGATTTTGTGATTGGTGAAGTGAGAAATCCACAATCTATTCCTCCGGTTGAAACCTCATTTTCTATGGTAAGGTAATCACCCTCAAATAACTTTACGATGATTCCTGGATGGGCATCTTGAAACTTTTTTATAATAAAAGGCAGCCATTGTGCAGCAACACTTGTAAAGGTACCTATCCTGACTACGCCCGTTTCTATACCATTTATTTCTGAAGCTTCTTGTTTCATTTTATCGTTCAGGATTAGAATATCCCGAATATATTCAAGCATGCGTTCACCATTGCTTGTTAAAAAAATCCCCGCTTTCCCTCGTGTAAGTAAAGAAAAACCTAATTCGTTTTCCAAACTAGAAATTGCATGGCTGATACTTGATTGTGTTAAATTTAAAAGTTTTGCAGCTCCTGTCAGACTTCCCGATTCCACAACAGCATTAAAGGCTTCATACCGATTAAGTGTCATTTAATTCTCCCTCATCTATCGAATTAATTCATGTTTACTATTATAAACATTCAATTTACTAATTCATAATGATTTCTTATACTTAAGGTAAGTAAATTTTACTTTTATGAAAATTTTACTCTGTAATGTAGAATGCAAGACTATTAAGAGTTAGCAAAGTATTTCGTTAAAACTATTTCGAGATAATTGTAAGCGCTTTAATATAGGTCTGCATTAGTGATAAATATTTTGTTTTTAAATTATGGATGCTCTCTTTTTGAAAATATATAAATATTGATAAATAAGGGTTTATGTCACTTCTATGATTGCTCAATTAGATTTTTGAAAAAAAAGTGTCAGAAAATATGACAAGAATATTGATGGGAGTTTAGTTTTCAGAATATAATGTTTTTATAGTTAAGAAGAGATAACATTGTGTTACGTTTCATCCAACTTTTTATGCTAATTATTCAAAGTGTGGGAGGAATATTGAAAGGTTTTTTAGACAACTTCAGTGAGGGGAAAAGAATGGTTATTGCTTGTTTAAAACTAAAGGGGGAAGTTGTCAATGAACTTTGAAGTTAAACTATCTGTAAATGAAATTTTAAAAAATAAACACTTTGCAAGTGCTAAGGTTTTGGCTGGCAAAGGAGGACTTGATCGGCTTGTTCGATGGGTCCATGTAATGGAGGTAGATTCAATTGAAAGCCTCTTGAATGGGAATGAATTGATTCTATCTACAGGGGTTGGATGGAAAGGAGGTGAAAATACTTTTACTTCATTAATTCAACAATCCATTGATGCTAACGCAGCTGGTCTTTGTATTGAGTTAGGAACATACATCTCCGAGATACCAGAAGCCGCTTTACAACTAGCAAATACAAATGACTTTCCCTTAATCGTTTTTCAGAAAAAAGTTCGCTTTATTGACATTACACAGGAATTACATAGCCTCTTGATTAAAAAGCATTATAGAATTTTGACTGATTTAGAAGATTACTCAAATAGGTTAAACCAGCTTCTTCTTTCGGCAAACCCACAACAAAGAATTCTCCAGTTAATACATGAACATTTGAAATTAACAGTTTTATACATTACCAATCAAGGTGAAATTGAAATTATTTCTAAGAAGGAAAGAGCAGAGGAAGAGAAAATAATACAATTGTTTAAAAGTAACAACATATCAAAACATATGAGTGTGGCACATCAATCTGTACAGGCTTTAAACCAAACTTTTGCTGATCTCTTTGTTTTTTCGGAATCGGGTTCCATAACAGAATTTGAATCCCTCATCCTAGATCGCAGTGCTATAGCATTGGCACAAAGCCTTTTGCGTGAATTGTATATTGAAGAACAGAGAAAAACTAAAGAAGCGGAATGGGTACGGCGTTGGCTTGAAGGGGAAAATAGCGCTGAACAGATTCAAAAATATCTTTCAGAGCTTGAACCTAATCTCAAATCCAATACTTACACGGTTTTACTTTGCAAAGCAGTTAACATAGAAAAAGTAAGTTCAGAATTTAACTATATAAAAATCTACTGTCGTTCAATGTTTGAACAAAAAGGTATATTTTTATTGACAGATATAGGGAAAAATCAAATTATTTTTATCCTTATAAACAAATGGAAGAAAGAAGACTTTAAGCGCAGAATACAAGAAGGAATAGAAGTTCTAAAAAATTCTGACTCTTTTAAAAAATATAAATTTTCAGATTTCAGTTTCAGCGTCGGTAAATTTGTTACTAATCTAAACGAAGTTAGAAACAGCTATACTTCAGCAAAAGAGACTATGAATATTCGAGAAAAAATACCCAATGAATTAAACAGTATTTTTTATGAAGATTTATATATTTTTCGGATGGTATTAGCTGCTCATGATCAAGGAATCCTTAACGAATTCATCACAGATTATATAGGTCCAGTTATATCACAAGATCAGCAGAATAGTGGAGAATTACTAAAAACATTAAAAACATATTTACAATGTAAAGGTGCAAAAAAAGAAACAGCCGAACAACTTCACATTGTACGTCAAACCCTGTATCATCGACTCGAAAAATTATATGAATTAATTGGAAGGGATTTCATGGATCCATATAAACGTCAAGCCATAGAAGTTGCCATTTCCTCTTATGAATATATTTCTGCTTCTCAGTCTAAGTCTGAATATGAAAATACTACGTTTCCGCGGGTGGTTAACCGATTGTATTAAACTAAGGTCTTTTGTATTATTTGGAAGCAAGAAAACCTATAGCATGGTAGCACTCTTTACCCTTTAGCTTTTGAGCAATGCTGAAGAGGATATAAAACGCTAAGATCTATTTCATCATTTAGATACAAATGATGTTTTAAACAACTAAGTGAATGATACCTCTAAAAGAATGAGTTCTAATAGCAGCTAAGAAAGACTGATTAGTTTTGTATCTTTTTAAAAAAGAAGGATTGCAGAACATATACAATTTACCAATCTGTAAATTGAGAATCTAAGTAAAGGGTGTGCGTTTATGGATAATTTAGTAAATTGGCTGAATGGATATGTATGGAGTCCATTACTTGTATATGGTTTTTTAGGACTGGGGCTGCTTTTTTCTATCTCCACTCGTTTTGTCCAAATAAGGTTTATAAAAGACATGATTAAGCTGTCCTTTGAAGGTGGAGATTCAAAAGCCGGAGTTACGTCTTTTCAAGCACTTGCGATGTCATTGGGCAGCCGGGTTGGTACCGGGAATATAGCAGGTGTGGCTACCGCCATTGCCTTGGGAGGACCCGGCGCGGTTTTTTGGATGTGGGTTACCGCATTCTTGGGCAGTGCAACTTCGTTCATCGAAATCACGCTTACCCAGATCTACAAAAGGAAAATTGATGGACAGTATCGGGGCGGAACACCATATTACATTGAAAAGGGACTGAAGCTCAGGAAGTTTGCCATTTTCTCTGCCGTTCTCTCGTTAATTGTGATGAGCTGTTTATGGCCAGGTATTCAGGCTAATACCGTAGCACTCACGATGAACAGTGCTCTTGGAATACCCCCTATGGTAACTGGGGTCGGTATTATTGTGCTGCTGGGGTTTATCATTTTTGGCGGTGTTAAGCGGATTGCCAAAACAGCAGAAATCATGGTTCCATTTATGGCTATTGGCTATATCATCGTTTGTATTATCGTTTTAAGCTTAAACTTTTCGCAAATTCCCAGTGTGATTTCGCTGATTTTCACCAGTGCTTTTAATTTAAATTCCACTTTTGGCGGATTGATGGGTTCTGCAATTGCATGGGGTGTACAAAGGGGCGTTTATTCGAGTGGAGCTGGTCTAGGCAGTGAAACGTTTGAATCAGGTGCAGCGGAAGTATCCCATCCAGCAAAACAAGGTTTGGTTCAAGCCTTCTCAGTTTACATTGATACCTTACTAATCTGTTCTGCTACAGCATTCATGATTCTGATCACAGGGATGTACAATGTGGCACCGGAAGGGATGGCCCCTATGGTGAATAAGGTTGGAGGCGCAGAGCCATCTGTGTATACTCAGCTCGCTGTTGATTCAGTGTTGCCGCATTTCGGCGCGGGTTTCCTAGCAGTATCCTTATTCTTCTTCTGTTTTACCACGCTGCTGTCTTATTATTACAAAGCTGAAACAAACCTTGCTTTTCTGGCACAAAGCCAGAAAATAAAGTCTAGTTGGCCAAACCATGTCTTAAAAGTTGTCCTCTTGATCACTTCATTTTACGGAAGTGTGAAAACAGCAGCTGTTGTGTGGGCAATGGGTGATTTAGGGATGGGGGCCATGGCCTGGGTAAATCTTGTTGCGATCTTTCTTCTAATCAAGCCGGCTTTACGGGTGTTAAAAGATTATGAAATGCAGAAAAAAGCAGGAAAAGATCCTGTTTTTAACCCGGTAGAGTTAGGAATCAAAGACGCCGAATTTTGGGAAGAAAAGTATAAAGAAACGCAAGGAAATAAACCAAAAGAAGGGAAAACCCTATCTATTTGAAAAGTGAACGGCATTAAAAGCTTTTAATGAAGAGATTATGGTTTAACAGGTAATTAGAAGTTAAGCGTTCTACTGACAAGACCTATTGTATTTATTTTCAATCCTCTCCAAAAGTGAAATTTTTAGGGAGAGGATTGTTTTATGTTTAACGGTTTAAAGATAAAAAGGACTTCTCTTTATAAGCAAATGAAGTATCTTCATTTAATAGAATACTAACCGGAAAGGGATAAGTGGATGTTTTTAAAAGAATTCATAAAAAGTCATTTAATCACCATTAACTATTATGAGGACGGTGTGTTACATACACGTAAGGGTCGTGTTTACAATCTTGATCCGTACGAACAAACCGTTTCTTTGGAAGATGAAAATCAACAGGTCTACGCCATTCGTTTGTCTGGTATTAGGAGTATTTGTTAATTATTATGCTTTTAACAATTTTTTGTGGATTTAAAAATAGTATATAGACAATTAAGATCCTAGGATTCTATTGAAAAGGATGAACGGGATAAAAAGAAATCTATCTCTTCTTAGAAAAGAAGTATTAGCTACACATCTAATCATTATGGTATTTTCCCCCGTTCATTTTGTTCCTAACAAAGGAGGTAAATGAACGGAATTTTAATAAGTATCTTCCTTTAAAGAGAGCTATTACAATTCCTACTAGGAAAAGGAGAAGAATTCAAATGGATGTTCATGTTGTTGTAATTACAGGGGCTGGAAGTGGATTGGGTGCTTCATTGGCAAAAAAATATTCTGATCTAGGCTGTCATGTATGTTTGCTTGGACGAACTCAAACAAAACTTATTCGAACAGCTGAAACATTAAGCCATAATCATTCTATTTATGAAGTAGACATTTCATCTAAAAGTGATGTAGCAAAAGTCATGCAATTAATTAAAGAAGAAGTTGGACAAATTGATCTTTTAATTAACAATGCAGGAGTTGGGATCTTTGATTTGACTGAAAATTTAAGTGAAGAATCCATCCACCAAATGATTGATATTAACTTAAAAGGAACCATCTTTTGTACTCAAGAAGTATTAAACGACATGAAAAAGAGAAATCAAGGCTATATTGTCAACATTGTCTCTTTGTCTGGTAAGCGAGGAAAAGCTATTGAGTCGGTTTATAGTGCAAGTAAATTTGGCGCAAGAGGATTTACTGAAAGTTTAGCGATTGAACTTGAGCATACTGCGATTAGAGTATTTGGAGCTTATATGGGGAATATGAAAACTGAATTATGGGGGGGAGCTAGTTCAGAAGACACGTTTATGGAACCGGATGATGTTGCAGATGTCATTATGGAAAGTATCAAACCGCGAAAATACGCATCAGTTGAAGAAATTATTATTAAAAATAATAAAGATAAATATTAATAAAGAAAGCGTTAATATAAAATCTCTACCATATTCAAGATAAGGGATGCTCTATCAAAATCTTTGTTGTAGGTAAGAGGTTGATAGGCCTGGCATTGCATAGCTGTAATTTATATACGAATACACCTCTGAATACATATCTTTCACCAAGTCGTAAATGAAAGTGAAGACAATGGAAGCCTCAATTTTACCAACCAAAAGGTTCGCCGGTACCAGTTGATCTAAAATAATCATTTCAAGTTGATCTCGTTGAATAGAATGATGTTTCGAAAGCATCCTCATTACCTCAAGTTTTAATAGATCTATTTTAAAACAAAAAAGACTGTAGGCAATAGGAGTTCTATCTAAACTTTAAAAATAGTTGATTGGAGCGGGTGTGCGAGACTCCTGCGGGAATAGCGAGTCCAAGGGAGACCCCACAGGCGCATGTGCGCCGAGGAGGCTCCCGGACCGCCCGCGGAAAGCGAGCGCCCTACGTTCCAATCAACGTCCAAATTTGTACACTCTGTGAAATCCTTAAAAGGGTTTCTTTTTTTATGACAATATGTAAATAATTTCATCTACTCGTATTCATGATGCAGAAAAAAATGACAGAATATTTTACACCTTGTCTAATGGTCTGTATTTATATAACCAATATAATGAGCTCAAGGTATTACTAAGTTTTCATAAAATAGGAGGTTTTAATAGTGGAATTAACGAAGGAAGTTCAAATGTTAAAGAACTATATTGGTGGACAATGGGTGGAATCGGCAAGTGAGCAAATTGAGGAAGTACCAAATCCAGCAACTGGAGAAATCATTGCCCGCATTCCAATTTCTACTCGTGAAGAATTAAACCAAGCGGTTTTGGCTGCTAAGGAAGCTTTTAAAAAATGGAGAAAAGTTGCTGTGCCTCGACGTGCTCGAATTTTGTTCCGTTATCAACAATTATTAGTAGAGAATTGGGAGGATTTAGCAAAAATTATTACCCTGGAAAACGGAAAAAGTTATGCCGAAGCATACGGAGAAGTACAACGGGGGATTGAATGTGTAGAATTTGCCGCAGGTGCCCCTACTTTAATGATGGGAGATCAACTTCCTGATATTGCTACTGGTGTTGAGTCAGGCATGTATCGCTATCCAATTGGCGTTATTGGTGGAATCACACCTTTTAATTTTCCGATGATGGTTCCGTGCTGGATGTTCCCACTTGCCATTGCATGTGGAAACACTTTTGTATTGAAGCCATCTGAAAGAACACCATTGTTGGCTAATCGTTTAGCTGAATTATTTAAAGAAGCAGGACTTCCTGATGGGGTATTAAATATTGTCCATGGCGCACATGAGGTGGTTAATGGCATTTTGGAAAATGAGGATATAAAAGCAGTATCTTTTGTAGGTTCTCAGCCTGTAGCTGAGTATATATACAAAACTGCAGCAGCTAACGGTAAACGTGTACAAGCTCTGGCAGGAGCAAAAAACCACTCAATCGTCATGCCTGATGCAGATCTGGACAACGCTGTAACGAATATTACCGGTGCTGCTTTTGGATCTGCAGGCGAGCGTTGTATGGCGGCTTCAGTAGTCGTTGCAGTTGGAGATGTTGCGGACGAATTAATCGATCGGCTTAAAAAAGCAGCAGATGAAATTACAATTGGAAACGGGATGGATGAAGGTGTGTTTCTTGGTCCTGTCATTCGTGAATCCCATAAAGAACGTACGCTCAGTTACATAGAAATTGGCAAGGCGGAAGGTGCTTCCTTAATTCGTGATGGAAGAAACGATGACGGGATTGAGCAGGGATACTTTGTTGGACCTACGATTTTTGACAATGTGCAAACAAAAATGAAAATCTGGCAGGACGAAATTTTTGCTCCGGTACTTTCGATTGCCCGAGTGGACAGTTTAGAAGAAGCCATTGAACTGACAAACAAGTCTGAGTTCGCAAATGGTGCATGTTTATATACAGACAGTGCAAAAGCCATTCGTGAATTCCGTGAAGAAATTGATGCAGGCATGCTTGGCGTTAATCTTGGGGTTCCGGCTCCTATGGCGTTCTTCCCGTTCTCGGGCTATAAAAAATCCTTCTACGGCGATCTTCATGCAAATGGAAAAGACGGAGTGGAATTCTACACTCGCAAGAAAATGCTTACTGCCCGTTACTAAAAACTGATTTAAAATCATAAAAGAATGGAACGGAGAGCTGATAATGATGCAAGTGACAGACCAAACACAAAACCTGCAAAAAACAGATGAAAAGTACCTTTGGCATGCGATGAAGGGAGCGGCTTCTAATCCGGCAAATATAATTGCCACAAGTGCAGAAGGAGCATGGGTGACGGACATTGACGGCAACCGTTATTTAGATGGTATGTCCGGCCTGTGGTGTGTAAATGTAGGATACGGCCGGAAAGAACTTGCCGAAGCGGCTTTTGAACAACTTCAGGAAATGCCCTATTTTCCTTTAACGCAAAGTCATGTTCCAGCTATTAAATTAGCAGAGAAATTGAATGAATGGCTTGGTGATGATTACGTTATTTTCTTTTCCAATAGCGGATCGGAAGCTAACGAAACAGCGTTTAAAATTGCCCGTCAATATCACCAGCAAAAAGGGGAGCAGGGGCGTTATAAGTTTATTTCACGCTATCGCGCTTATCATGGAAATTCAATGGGTGCTCTTGCAGCAACTGGCCAAGCGCAGCGAAAGTATAAATATGAGCCATTAGGGCAAGGCTTCTTGCATGTTGCACCGCCTGATACGTATCGCAATCCAGAAGATGCCCAAACACTGGCAAGTGCTGATGAAATCGACCGTGTTATGACATGGGAGCTAAGCGAAACAGTTGCTGGTGTGATTATGGAACCAATCATCACTGGAGGTGGAATACTAATGCCTCCAGATGGATACATGAAAAAAGTAAAAGAAATCTGTGAGAAGCATGGTGCGCTGCTTATTTGTGATGAAGTCATTTGCGGATTTGGACGGACAGGGAAAGCATTTGGGTTTATGAACTATGACGTCAAACCAGATATTATTACAATGGCAAAAGGAATTACCAGTGCGTATCTTCCTTTATCGGCAACAGCTGTAAAAAGAGAGATTTATGAAGCCTATACAGGCACAGATGATTATGACCGCTTTCGCCATGTAAACACGTTTGGAGGAAATCCAGCTGCCTGTGCCTTGGCTTTGAAAAACCTGGAAATCATGGAGAATGAAAACCTCATTGAACGTTCCAGAGAGTTAGGCGAAAGGCTGTTAAAGGAGCTGGAAGTGTTAAAAAAGCATCCGAATGTGGGTGATGTACGCGGGAAAGGTCTTCTACTAGGGGTTGAACTGGTTGAAAATAAGGAAACAAAAGAGCCGGCTGGAGTCGCAAAAATGAACAAAGTGATACAGCTTTGTAAAGAAAAAGGCTTGTTAGTAGGGAAAAATGGCGACACGGTTGCAGGGTATAACAATGTTTTGCAACTTTCTCCTCCATTGAGCATTACGGAAGATGATTTTACATTTATAGTTAAAACGTTAACAGAAAGTATCTTTCAACTTTAAATAAGAGTATGTCGATACCAGATAAAACGATGGGCCTAGTCCCATCGTTTTATCTATATAAGAAGAAGCGAAAAATAACTTTAAAGATGTTTATTCCAATTGAAGAATACGAACGGTTCGTTTTTCTCTCATTTTATTATAAAAAGTAAGATCATTAAGAATGTAAATGGTGGGTGTAAGACCAATAAACTAAAAAGCTTGACACAGTGTCTAATGTTAAAATTTTGTGAATATTTTATTTTTAAATGAATGTTTCATTAATTTTAAAGGTTATGTGGAGGATGATGGAGCAAAAAAATAAGTGAAGAGGTGCTTGTTTGTGGAGAATTTAGTAAATTGGCTCAATGGATATGTGTGGAGTCCATTGCTTGTGTATGGATTTTTAGGGCTGGGGCTGCTTTTTTCTATTTTTACACGATTTGTTCAGTTAAGGTTTGTGAAAGACATGATTAAGCTGTCCTTCGAAGGAGGAGATTCAAAAGCAGGGGTTACGTCTTTTCAAGCACTGGCTATGTCATTGGGCAGCCGGGTTGGCACCGGGAATATAGCAGGCGTGGCTACTGCCATTGCCTTAGGAGGGCCAGGAGCGATTTTTTGGATGTGGGTTACCGCCTTTTTGGGCAGCGCCACTTCGTTCATCGAGATTACGCTTACTCAGATCTACAAAAGAAAGATCGATGGGCAGTACCGGGGCGGGACACCTTATTACATAGAAAAGGGACTGAAGCTCAGGAAGCTTGCCATTTTATCGGCCATTCTCACTTTAATTGTGATGAGCTGTTTATGGCCGGGTGTCCAGGCTAATACAGTGGCGTTAACAATGAACAGCGCTTTTGGAATGCCTCCTATGTTAACTGGCATCAGTATCATTGTGCTGCTGGGATTTATCATTTTTGGCGGCGTAAAGCGGATTGCCAAAACCGCAGAAATCATGGTTCCGTTTATGGCGCTTGGCTATATTCTCGTTTGTATTATCGTGTTAAGTCTGAACTTTTCCCACATTCCCAGTGTGCTATCGCTGATTTTCACCAGTGCTTTTAATTTAAACTCCACTTTCGGCGGATTGATGGGTTCTGCGATAGCATGGGGCGTACAAAGAGGGGTTTATTCGAGTGGAGCTGGAATAGGCAGTGAAACGTTTGAATCAGGAGCAGCGGAAGTATCCCACCCAGCTAAACAAGGACTGGTTCAAGTCTTCTCTGTTTATATTAATACGTTATTTATCTGTTCTGCAACCGCATTCATGATTCTGATCACAGGTATGTACAATGTGGAACCGGAAGGCGCGGCACCTATTGTGAATAAGATTGGAAACGTGGAGCCATCTGTGTATACACAGCTCGCTGTTGATTCTGTCCTGCCGCAATTTGGTGCGGGTTTCCTGGCGATCTCTTTATTCTTTTTCTGTTTTACCACGCTGCTGTCTTATTATTACAAAGCAGAAACAAACCTTGCTTTTCTGACACAAAGCAAAAAAACAAAGTCTAGTTGGCCGAACCATGTCTTAAAAGTTGTCTTATTGATCACTTCATTTTACGGAAGTGTTAAAACAGCAGCTGTTGTGTGGGCAATGGGTGATTTGGGGATGGGGGCCATGGCCTGGGTAAACCTTGTTGCGATTTTTCTTCTGACCAAGCCTGCATTACGGGTGTTAAGAGATTATGAAGTGCAGAAAAGAGCAGGGAAAGACCCCGTTTTTAACCCGACAAAGCTGGGAATCCAAGGTGCCGAATTTTGGGAGGGGAAATATAAAGAAGCTCAGGATCCGGTTAGGCGATCTGATCAAAGAAAGCTTAGTTAATGCCAGATGCGTCCAAGAATTTGAGAAAGATATTTTACACACTGTCCAATGAAGAATATGGCAATCTAATTTATCTTTAACTTATACAAAAGTTATAAAACATGTAATTTCATAGAAGAGGTGAATCTTGATGATTTTGGAAACAGCAGACATTAAATCCGTTTTAACTAGCAGCAACACTACTCAGAAGATGTATATTAACGGTGAATGGGTTCTAAGTGAATCAAATCAAACAAGTAAAATCGTTAACCCTGCAAATGGAGAGTTAATTGGAACAGTTACTGTTGGAACAGAAGAAGATGCTAAAAAAGCAATTGAGTCTGCACGAAAGGCATTCTATGAAAATGGATGGATGAATAGCAGAGCTCGAGATCGTGCAGAACTTCTTCTACAAATTTCAAATAAGCTGGAAGAAAGAAAAGAAGAATTTGCTTATTTAGAAACATTGAATAATGGAAAAACATTAAGGGAGTCACTGGGCGATGTTGAAGACGCAGTAAACCAATTACGTTACTATGCGGGATTAGCGACAAAACCACATGGCCAAACTTATGATGTGCCGGATGACATTCAGGCAATGGTTGTTCGTGAAGCAATCGGCGTGGTGGGGATAATTGTTCCTTGGAACTATCCATTAGTAATGGCAAACCAAAAAATTGCTGCAGCAATCGCTGCAGGCTGCTCAATAGTGGTGAAACCAGCAGAGATAACACCACTTTCCCTCATCCGCTTGTTTGAAATTATTGATGAGATGGGCTTTCCTCCTGGTATTGTTAATTTAGTTTTAGGTTCTGGAAGAAAAGTTGGCGCAGAATTAGTTTCTAATCCAAATGTAGATAAAATCTCCTTTACTGGCGGTACTGATACAGGAATTAAACTGATGAAATCAGCAGCAGATACAGTGAAAAAGATTAGTTTGGAATTAGGTGGGAAATCTCCTAATATCGTCTTTGCTGATGCAGATTTTGATGCGGCTGTTGATTATGCATTATACGCCATTTTTGCAAATCAAGGCCAGGTGTGTTCGGCAGGATCACGTTTACTATTAGAAGAGAGTCTATATGAAAAATTCGTACCTGAACTAGTTAGACGTGCGAAGATGATTAAAATAGGTCCAGGTTGGAATGATGGTATTGAAATGGGACCTTTAGTATCGGAAGCACATATGAACACCGTACTTAATTACATTGAAATTGGAAAAAATGAAGGAGCAACTCTGCTTTGTGGGGGCAATCGAATTATCGAAGGTGATTTAGGAAAAGGTTATTTTGTTGAACCGACTATCTTTGGAGATACGACCCCTGATATGCGTATTGTTCAGGAAGAGATTTTTGGCCCTGTGTTAGCCATTCAAACGTTTAAAACCGAAAAGGAAGCGATTGAACTAGCAAATGGTACAGCGTTTGGTTTAGCAGGAGCTGTTTTCTCTCAAGACGGTGCCAAAGCACAGCGGGTGATTCGCCAATTACGTGCAGGAATTACATGGATCAATACGTATCACCCAACTTTTAACGAAGCGCCTTGGGGCGGGTACAAACAAAGCGGAATCGGAAGAGACTTGGGCACATATGGTTTTGAAGAATACCTTGAAACAAAGCAAATCAACATAAATCTAAAAGTAGAACCATCAGGTTTTTTTGAGGGGAAATAAATAATAGTAGGGAGAGTGATCCTATTTGGAAAGGAGGCAGATATATGAAAAGTTATGACGTCATTGTCATTGGAGCAGGAGTAATCGGATCTAGCGTAGCGTATCATTTAGCGAAAAAAGGACTTGATGTTGCATTGATTGAAAAAGGCGGTGTTGCATCAGGTACTTCCAGTAGATGTGACGCAGTGGCGCTAATTTGTGATAAAAAACCAGGTATTGATACCGAAATAGGTTATGCAAGTATCCAGCTTTTCAAACAATTGGCGAAAGAGTTTTCAGTAGATTTTGAATTTGCATCACGAGGAAGTTTATATGTTTGTGAAACAGATCAAGAGCTCGAAATTGCTAAAGGATATGTTTCGCAACAAGCAAAAGATGGTTATGATATGCGCATGGTCGATAGAAATGAATTGCAGCAAATTGAACCATATTTAGCTGATGATTTAGCTGGTGGGATTTGGACAGAAGTAGATTCCTCCATGAATCCGTACAAACTATGTTATGCATTTGTTGAAGAAGGAAGAAAGCTAGGGTTGGAGGTTTATGACTATCATTCTGTTCAGGATATTACACTGGATGCCAAAGGACGAGTGGAAAGTGTAGTGACAGACAGGGGCACATTTAAAACAAATAGGATTGTGAACTGTGCCGGTGTATGGTCACCAAAGATAGCAGAAATGGTAGGTGTTCACATACCGATCAGGCCAAGAAAAGGAATGGTATTGATCTCTGAGAAAACGCCATTCAAAGTAGCCAGCCAGAAAGTGCATGAATTCGGATATATGTTATCCAAATTCGAAGATATCCAGTTTAAAAGAAACGTAAGTGAATTAGTTGAAAAACATAATGTGGCTTTTACCATTGAACCGACTGACGCCAATAACTTCTTGGTTGGGGGGCACAGGGCATTCAAAGGTTATAACATCAGTTCCGAAATCGAAGTTATGCACGCAATAGCAGAAAGGGCTATCCGATTTTTGCCGAAACTAAAGGAAATTAACTGTATAAGAGCTTATGCAGGAGTAAGGCCTTGGGTTGAGGATCACCTTCCTATTGTATCGGAAGTAGAAGAAGTACCAGGTTTCTTTATTGCCAGCGGGCATGAAGGAGACGGTATCAGCATGGCTCCCATTACAGGAAGAATGGTAACGCAGTTGATTGCAGGCGAACAAACAGACTTTAACATTGATAAACTGAATTTTTCTAGATATAAGAAAGCGAACGCAGTTTAATAACAAAAGTAAGTTCTACATATTAGAAAACAGGAGGAATAAATTATGAGTATTGCACCAAAAGGAATTTTTGTACCATTAATTACCCCGTTCAATGAGGATGAAACGATTGATTTCCAGTCTTATAAGAAAGTAATCGACTTTCAAGTAGAAAGCGGAGTCCATGGCCTTCTGGTTGGAGGCACAACAGGAGAATACCATGTTATGTCATTGGAGGAACGTAAAAGCTTAATCAAGGCTGGCTGTGAATATGCCGCAGGAAAAGTACCTGTGATGGCAGGTGTTGGATGCTCAACTGCCAAGGAAACGATCGAGCTTGCCAATTATGCTGCAGAATACGGCGCTACATGGGGATTGGCTTTGCCTCCTTATTACCATAAAACAAGTGAAGAAGGAATTCGTGAATTTTTCAAGGAAGTGGCTGCAAAATCAAATGTCGGAATCGTCATTTACAATTATCCAGGTGCAACGAGTGTTACCATTTCACCTGAAATGATTTATGAATTGAGCCAGGAAGAAAACATTGTAAGTGTCAAAGAATCTGCTGATTTTGGTCACTTATGTGAAGTTGTGGCTTTGACGAAGGATGTCGAAAACTTTACTGTATTCACCGGTGAAGAACACTTTATCCTTCCTACTTTCTCTATTGGAGGACAGGGTGCTTTTGGAATCCTTGTCAATTTGCTTCCTAAGGAACTTGTAGAGTTATACGAACTGGTAGTTGAGAAGAGCGATATAAATGCTGCACGTGATTTGAACCGTAAATTATCAGGTATCTATGGCCTTATGGAGGCGGAAGGCAATCCATATCCAGGTCCGGTAAAAGCAGGCATGGACTTGATCGGAATTAAAGGAGGAAATGTGAGAAAGCCTTTAACACAACCTACTGAAGAAATGAAAATAATGCTTAAAGAGGAACTGGTCAAGTTAGGATATGAAATTAAATCACTGACAGAAGCGTAAGGTGAATAGAATAAGATTAGGAGTTTCAGAGAATACATTTTTTCTCTGAAACTATAAGGAGGGGCCGTAATTGACTACCAAATCATTGGGCAATGAACGGGAGTATGGCTACTTAGAAAAGGAAAGCCAGATTATCACCATGAAAAAAGGGCAATATGTAGCGGGATATTCAGTTGGCATACTTTATTTAGATGAATGCTGGTATCCGGTTTTACCTGGAAATGTTGCAAACCTTTCTACCTACGACTTTCCTGTACGGCTAAAAGTAGTGCCAGACTGTAACCAAGAAAGAATCCATGCAGGTGATCCCACACTGCTGGACGACATTGTAAAAGCAGCAAAAGAATTTGAAGCAGAAGGTGCTCGTGCCATATGTGCAGCATGTGGTTTTTTCGGAAACTTTCAAGACAAAGTAGCAGCAGCTGTTGATATCCCAGTTTATCTTTCAAGTGTTGTTCAAGTACCTTGGATAAAAACAGGATTGAAACCAAGTCAAAAAATAGGCATGTTGACAGCGGATGCGCATGGAATTACGCCAAATTTATTTAAAAGCTGTGGAATAGATGATCCTAACATTTGTGTAGTGAAAGATCTAGGCAGATTGCCGGAATTTTCAGCCATTATTGAAAGCAGAGGATCTTTTGATAACGAAAAAGTAAGAAGAGAAGTAGTAGAAGCGGCTGTTAAGATGGTAAATGAAAACCCGGATATTGGAGCCATTCTGCTTGAATGCAGTGATTTACCGCCATATGCAGCTGATATTCAAAGAGCCGTTAAGCTTCCAGTATTTGATTTCATTACGATGATCAAATGGGCTCATTTTGCTACCAGTCAGAAACCATATAATGGTTTTATTTAAAAAATAAGGACAAGCAAACAAACGTAGCATGTAAATAGTAAAATCCAGGTTTTAACATATCTTCTGATGTGCTGCTCTATATTGTACGTATGAGGCATCTAACGTTCTCTTCTGCGTAAAAATAGTTGGTTGCGCATCTATTTTTACACTAGAAGAATGTTGATGTCTTTTCTTCTAAATAAATGACTTATAAGGAATTACTAGATTCCTTATATGAAAAATTGCAGTTTCTAACACAATTCAAAAAAACCTAAAAAAATAGACCGGCTATTTTGAAAGTAGTGGAGGTGTGTTCAATGAATGAACAACATACAATAGTATGCAGATGCGAAGAAATCACAATGAATGAAATAAAAGAAACCATTGAACAGTTTCATTGTTCTTCACGTGAAGTGAAATTGCGAACACGTGCAGGAATGGGCTCTTGTGGAGGGCGCACTTGCCGCACCGTAATTGATCGATTAGTAGATCAGCTGGGGGGACCAGCTATTTCTAATGAAGTGCCACTTAGCTACCGTCCTCCTGTTCGCCCTGTTTCATTCGGTGTTTTAGGAGGAGAAAAAGAATGAATTCTATGAGAGTGGAACATCATCCTGTTCTCGGGGATCTTAACAATCAAGAAGAAATTAAGATTTACTTTGATGGTCAACAATATACGGTACGCGTTGGTGATACAATTGCCTCTGCCTTGCTCGCATCTGGAATTCGAACTCTTCGCCTTCATGAAGACAAAGCGACGCCACGTGGGATTTACTGCAATATTGGCCACTGTTTTGAATGTCGAGTAAGGGTGAATGGGAAAAATACAGTTCGTGCTTGTTTAACACCAGTGGAAAACGAGATGCAAATTGAATCAGGTACAGCTCTTCCTGCCTCTTTATTAAAAGGAGGTACATTATGATTGATGTAGTTATTGTAGGCGCAGGACCCGCTGGACTAGGCGCAGCTATTGCAGCTGCAGAACATGGGCTACAAGTATGCGTGGTGGATGAGTTTTTAAAGCCTGGAGGCCGTTTATTAGGGCAATTGCATGAAGAGCCTGATGGTAAATGGGTGAATGGTATCGAAGAAGCCAAAAAACTTTATAACCAAGCCGTTCAACTGGGCGTGGATATCCTTTGCGGAATATCCGTGTATGATTTAAAAAAAATAGAAAATGGCTGGTGTGTGTATACCACTGATAAAATAATGGAGTCAAAATGTCTTTTACTTGCTACAGGAGCATCAGAAACTCCTGTTCCTATCCCGGGATGGACTCTTCCAGGAGTAATGTCGATCGGAGCCGCTCAGGTGATGGGAAACGTGCATCGCGTGAAGCCGGGAGAAAAAGGGATTATAATTGGTGTTAATGTACTCTCTGTAGCAATTGCGAGAGAATTGCAATTGTGTGGAGTTCATGTTGAAAGTATTTTACTTCCTAATGCGGGTATTTTAGCTGGAAATGCTGCTCAGCCAGAAAAAATGATGGAATCGCTTCTAAGGCTATCACATTTAGCTCCTTCACCTATATTACGGTTTGGAGGAAAGCTGGTAAGTCCAAAACTGGGTGCGCGTTTTTTCCCGAAAAATGGATTTAAAATGTGGGGTATTCCTATACAGCTACGTAAAAGCGCTCTTGAAATATATGGAGAAAACCAAGTCGAGGGTGTCCGAATTGCGGAAATTTCTGTTAACGGAGAAGTTGTTCCTGGAACAGAAAAAACAGTATCTGCTGATTTTGTCTGTATTGCGGGCGGCCTTACACCATTGTCCGAACTTGCGGCTGTTGCTGGGTGCTCTTTCTGCTATGTTCCTGAACTGGGAGGACATGTTCCGTTGCACAATGAATTTATGCAGACCAATCTAAAAGGTTTATATGTAGCCGGCAATATCACAGGAGTTGAAAGCGCTAAGGTGGCCAGGGCTCAAGGAACAGTGGCTGGACTTACGATTGCAGGTGAACTTAATGCATTAGCGGGACGTGCTGATGCAAAGATTAAAGCAGCAATTGCAGAGGTTATTGAAACACGACGCAAAGCGCTAATCCAATTCCAGCCAGGAATTGAAGAAGCACGTACGGAACTTCATCATAAATTTTATGAAGAGCGTGGGAAAAGAGTCTTGGTCTGATTGCGGATAATTAGGGACTGTTAGTCGGTTGTTACTGAATACAAGTATATCTGGTGCTATGCAAAAAAAATTCAACCTCCCGTATTAGAAAAAGGTCTAATACGGGCGTAGTCGGTTGACTTTTCAGAAGATTGTATTCCTGATTAGTTTTTCGTTAGGTTAAGGTTTTTCAAAAACTATACTTGGAGGATTAATAAATGAAGGTTTTAGTCATTGTAGCTCATCCAAATATTGAAGAGTCGATTGTGAACAGAACATGGCTAGGAGAATTGAAGCAGCATCCCGCTGTAACTGTTCATGAACTATATAAGGAATATCCAGATGAAAAAATTGATATTGAAAGAGAGCAAAGGCTATGTGAAGAACATGATCGGATTGTTTGGCAGTTTCCGTTCTATTGGTACAGCTCTCCGCCACTTCTTAAAAAATGGCAGGATGGGGTACTCACACATGGATGGGCTTATGGTTCAAACGGGAATAAATTACATAATAAAGAGCTCATTTTAGCAGTATCGACTGGAAGTGCAAAAGAAAGGTACCAAGCGGGTGGGCGTAATAATTATTCTATGAGTGAACTGTTAAAGCCTTTCCAAGCAACAAGTAATCTAATAGGTACAAAATTTTTACCGCCATTTATTTTCAATGGAACATATACCGCAAATGACGAAGAGATTGAAGAAAGTGCAAAAGCATATATGGATTATATTTTTACTAAGGATGTTTTACACTAAGAAATATTATATTTGCTATGTGTCTCATGCTCAAATAATAAAAAAAGTATATTTAAAGTTTTTAGTGAAAGAACAAAGAAAAAAATATAAAAACAAAAATAATAGAAGTTTGTCCTATAAATATAAATCTATATTGAATCTTCATTTTAGGTTAATGGATACATTGGTGAATTCCCTGTCTTAACTTTTTACATATAAAAGCCCTTCTCTAAATCGAGAGGGGCCTATTTTCTTTTTCCGATAATTGTAATTTTCCATATCCTTCATACTCAATTAATTGTATTTTTTAACCTGTAAGATGGGATTCAAACATATCGATGATTTCAAGGAAACGTTCGGCCTCACGGAAAACGTGATCAGCCAATAGTGGATGAATGATGCTCTTGATTTTGCATTCTTCGATTAAATCCCTGGCGGTTTTCTTAAAGTCTCGAAGTGATACGACGGACACGCGGTTCTGATCTAGAAATTGATCCAGAAGAGGGGCCGTTTGAGATTGCGGTTTCATGGACTCTAAGTCTACGGCTTGAAAGACTAATTGATCAAAATCATTACTAAAGTTTCGCGCCATATCCACCAGCTTTCTTTCCGATGGATCAAGGAGATGTCCAATGAATTTTGCATGATCCGCCATTATTCTTAAAAAGAATACATTTTCCTTGATGATGGCATCTGCAAGTGGTTTCAATTTACCTTCATTTAATTCTATTAATCGTTTTCTAAAATAATTAGCTTCTCTGCTTGTATGGTCGACTAGAAGTGGGAAGTTGTTTGCACCAGGCAGTTTACAGGTGAGTATTAATCCTAATACCTTCCTTTTAAACAAAAATATGCCTGTGGCAGCTTGTTGCACCTCCGCGTTAAATCTTCTGATTTGTTCTGGATCAGCTTGATTTGTAAATGAATGGGATTGCTGTTCTATCCGTTCAAATAAAAGATAAAACTGATTAGCTTCCTCAATTAACTGTGTATCTTCACATCTAAAACCTAGTCTTAGAAATAACGAGTGTTCCTTCATTATTCTTGACCAAAAACGAATCTCATCTAAGGAGCGTTCAACAAACATTCCAGAGTTATTCCTCATAGCTTCCTGTGCGTTCTCACTCATAACTAAGGCCCCCTCTTAAAACATAACCATCATTCAATCTTATTAACAAGGGGACAATAGTATTCTGCTTAATTTGCAAATTGTATCATTACGGATATCCTTTTAGCACCTCAAATCAATTGGTTCTTGATGTTCAAGGTGTGTAAAAAATTCCTGAACGATTGGAGACTGTACTTTGTTCGGCAGGACTTCAGGGTAATATCTAAAAAACCCTTAGAACTAATTCATTCTAAGGGTTATCATCCAGTACATTAAGTTACAGTGATAGTCAATTGTCACCAAGTTCATTTATTTTTTTCGTAAGCTCATTAAACTTCTTATCGAATTCCGTGTACGCTTTATCATTTGGCGTCATAAAGCTAAGCTTTCCCAAAACTTCCTGTCTTTCTGTTTCAAGTGTTAATCGCAGTTCTTCCAAATCATCTCTTTTGGAGGATGATGATTCATACAATTGCTTTTGTATGCGATTATTCGAAATGACAAGTTTGCTGCTTGTCGTTTTTTCGAGAAAATATCTATCATGCGAAACGACGATAAGCGTTCCAGTATACTGTGTTAAGGTTTCTTCAAGTTGTTCCCGTGAAGCTAAATCCAGATGATTTGTCGGCTCATCCAAAATAAGCACATCTTTTTCTTCCAATATATATTCCATTAACTTACATTTCACGCGTTCACCCATACTCATATTCTTAATGGGTTCTGTCCAATGAGAAGCCGTGAAGCCTAAATGCTTCATTAAAGTTTGAACGTTCCCTCTTGACTCGAAAGTATCTTTATGAAAAAGCTGGGCGGGTGTAAGTTCAAGTGGTAAATCAAACACTTCTTGCGTCAAATAGCCTATTTTTGCAGATGGTGAAATCCATACATCGCCCGCAAAAGTTTCATGTCCAAGAATTATTTTTAATAATGTCGTCTTTCCGCTGCCGTTTGGGCCTATAATGGAAATCTGCTCACCATGCTGAATCGTGAAATTGACGTTTTTAAACAGTGTTCGCCCGCTAAAAGTCTTAGTTAAATTCTTAACTTCCAAAAAACGTTTTCCCGTCTTGTTTTTTGTTTTAATTGAAAAGCGTACAGTATATTCTGATTCAACAGGTTCAGCTTTTACTTTTTCAAGCTCTTTTTCAAGACGCTTTTGTTTAGATTTTACCTGTGCATCCATTCGTTTCGCTTTCACGCGATAGTATTCCTTAACTCCTTCCTTTTTCGTCGATTGTGAATGGGCTTTTTTTGACCAGGAAGTGATTTCATTCATTTGTCCCTCGATCCGTTCAACCATTTTTTGCTGTTTTTCATATTCACGTTGTTGTGTAAGTCTTTTCTGTTTGCGAACCTCCATATAACTAGAATAATTCCCTTTGTGCTCAATTAGCTTTTTATCTTCAATCGACCAAATTTTCGTTGCAACAGCATCCAAAAAATAACGATCGTGCGAAACAAAAATAATGGTACCTCTATAATTCTTAATTTGTTCATTGAGGAATCCTAAACTAGCCTCATCAAGATGGTTCGTAGGTTCATCTAATAGTAAAAGGTCTGCACCTTTAGAAAGCCCTTTTGCTAGCCGGGCCTTGATTTTTTCTCCTCCGCTTAATTGTAGGAAGCCATGGCTTGGTACATGCATTTTATCCAGTAATTTAACTTCGGTAGGCGTTTTATCTTCTGAAGAATGCGACTCGACTTCTTGTTCAACCATAAAAACTTTCAAGTCTTGCTGCAGCCATTGGATTTGTCCATGTGCTGGCTCTAAATCATTGTTAATTAATTGCAGCAACGTAGATTTACCGGCACCATTTTTGCCAATGATACCGATGACTTCCCCTTGTTGAACACTAGCATTAACATTTTCAAAAATGTTATGGTCCAATACTTCAAAGCTGATATTGGTTAACTTTAATAGTTCTTTCATATAATTATCCCTCTCCTTAAAGGGAGAATAAAAAAAATCCTCCCAGTTCTATGGAAGGATTAGCCGTACCTGTGCATTATCAAATAAGAGCTATTTTCATGATAGCTCTACAATTTATAGAAAATGGGCAGACTAATCCTATTTCGTATGATTTGAAATATGTGATTTCAAATTTTGAAAATAAGATTAGTTAATCATCGGCCACCCATCATCCCTTCTGATATTAATAAAATCAGTATAGCATAAAATAATCTTTGAAACCAAAAGGAAGCAGCATAATACTTTTACATCATTTATATTTGTTTTAACTCAATCAAATATTTTATTATAAGGTGGGCAGTAGGACTGAATATTTCCTATAAAACTCATAAATATTTACCACCATAGGATTGTTTCCTTGAGGAGGTCATTAATATGGAATATATAAAGGGAATCGATGTTTCACATTGGCAAGGTGCTATTGATTGGGAGGAAGTTGCAAAGGCAGGCGTGAAGTTCGTGTTCATTAAAGCAACAGAGGGAACGAGTTATTCCAAGCTATCCTATTTCAAAGAAAATGCACCACAAGCATTGTCAGCGGGATTGAAAGTCGGGGCATATCACTATGCGAAGTTTGCAACTATTGCAGAAGCAAAGGCTGAGGCTGCTTATTTTTTAGATTCTATCAGCTCTTTTGCTTTAAATTATCCTGTTGTTCTTGATCTTGAAGAAAATAAAAAAAAGGCAAAGAAAAAAACGCTGACAGATGCAGCAATCGCGTTTTTGGAGGCTATTGAAGAAGCTGGATACACGGCTATGCTGTATACTGGTAAATACTTTCTCGAAAATACTTTAGATGAATCAAGGTTGACGAAATACGCTTTGTGGATTGCCAGATACAACAGCACGTTGGGACGAAGCACAGATATATGGCAGCATTCTGATTCAGGTAAGGTAAGTGGGATCAGCACAAAGGTGGATTTGAATATAGCCTATAGGGATTTTACAAATACAATAAATACTTTTAGGACGCACAACTCCCGTGCATTGAAAACTGAGACAACCACAACTTATACTGTAACAAAAGGCGACACACTTAGCTTCATTGCAAAAAAATATAAAACAACAGTAAAATCTCTTGTTAGTCTTAACGGAATTAAAGACCCCGACAAAATTTATATCGGTCAAAAATTAAGGTTGAAATAAGTAAAGGCTCTTCTCATTACGAGAGGAGCTCAGTTTTTAAATGAATATTATATTTCTTTAAGTTCGTCAATTGCTACGTCTGATCTTTCCTCTAATGGGCCTCTTAGATGTACTGTAGCCGTTCTTCCATCTTCATTTAAATTATCAATCCATACTGAAGTGCCATTATATCTCACCTCAATGTCAGATGAAGAAGAAAGAATCTGTTTTACACGTTTAGCATCCATATAAATCCCTCCCTTAATTAGTCTACCTATTATTTGGGAAAAGCCTTAATTTTATTCATTTGATTAATATTGCAACTAAATCATAAAAAGCGCAATGATGTTTAACTTTCCATTTATCTGCCGTGACTTTTTTTAAAATTAAGCATGTAAAAATGAGAATTCTTAATCTTAAAAATATTGAGTTTATCTGATAGAATGGATAGGATTGTAAATATTTTTTTGAGGTGATGAATTTGAAAAAACGCAGGCTTCTGGCAGCCTTTTTAATACTTATTGGCGCCTCCGCTATATTTACATGCGTTCAGCAGCCAAGTGGAGCCAATGCCGCCAAAGATAAACTCAATATTAAGAAGCTCGACGTCGATGAATTTTTTGCTGAGCGTGAAGGTACTTTTATATTACGTGAAGTGAAAAAAGGTAAGACTTTTATCTATAATAATGAACGGGCCGAACAAAGATTTGCGCCGCAATCGACTTTTAAGGTGCCCAATGCACTTATCGGATTGCAGGTCGGTGCCGTCGAGGATGAATATGACATTAAATATTGGGATGGCGTGAAAAGGGAAATTGAGATATGGAACAAGGATCATACGCTTGGGTCTGGTTTAAGGAACTCCGTTGTTTGGTATTATCAAGCAATGGCCCGTGACATTGGAGAGAGTCGAATGGAGGAATGGATTCATAAGATTTCTTATGGCAACCAAGATATTAGTGGAGGGATAGATCAGTTTTGGCTAAGCAGCTCACTCAAAATTTCTCCTATTGAACAAGTGGATTTCATGGCAAATTTATATGGAGAGAATCTTCCTTTTGATAAGGATGTCATGAAAACCGTTAAAAGGATGATGATCCAGACTGAAGGGGACAGCTATACACTTTACGGAAAAACAGGGCAGGGGACAAACATTGGCTGGTATGTGGGTTTTATTTGAAACAAAGGGAAGTGACTATGTTTTTGTAACGAATATCTCCGGTACATCGGCAGAAGCTAGGGAAATCACAAGGGACATTTTACAGAAATATCATTTAATGGCTGAATAGGTTTTGATTTGGTGATTGCCGAAGTGTGAAGATAAAAATGCCAATGTGAACTTTGGCTAAGCAAAAAAGAATATAATATAGAGCTAATGGATGCTACTATCAATAGGTGAGTTGCTTCGTTCAAACAGGGCTAACGGGACGGAAGGTTTGAATAAGGAAGTAGATAAGATGGGACAATATTGGAGGAGAAAGTGTTGTTGGGTTTGAAGTCATATACGCATTCTTATACATGCTTTTAGGGGGGTATCATGGAACTATCGTTATTATTGGAATATGGCTGGGTATTAATCATTCTAATTTTTTTAGAAGGTTTATTATCTGCTGATAATGCATTGGTTTTAGCCATCATGTCAAAGCATTTACCACAAGAACAGCAAAAAAAAGCGATTAATATTGGGTTGCTTTTGGCTTTTATATTTAGGATTGGTGCAATCTTCATCATTTCGTACCTTTTCCATGTTTGGCAAGTTCAAGCAATTGGGGCTGCATATTTGATTTTCATTTCATTAAAGCATTTACTAAAAAGGGACCACGGTGACAAAGAAAAAAAAGGGAAAAGCTACCGTATGACCGTTGCGCAAATTGCATTAGCTGATATTGCTTTTGCTATTGATTCCATTTTAGCTGCAGTCGCTCTTGTCATTGCCTTGCCAGATACACCGATGGGTGATATAGGAGGTATGGATGGGGCTAAATTCATTGTTATTTTATTAGGAGCAATTGCAGGTTTAATCGTCATAAGGTTTGCTGCAGGATACTTCGTTAAGATACTGACGGAGCGGCCTAGCCTCGAAACGGCAGCCATGTTGATCGTTGGATGGGTAGGGGTAAAGTTATTGATGCACACCCTTGCGCATCCAGCCGTGCACATTATTTCTCATGATTTTGTTGAAGGACCGATTTGGAATATATTCTTTTGGTCAGTCATGCTTCTTATTGCAATAGGCGGATGGTTTTTATCTGGAAAAACAGTGAAAAACGATAAGCAAAATGACTAATGTTATTAGAATCAAAAAGAGTTGAAATAGTTCATTAAATTCCCTTATTTTAATAAATGAGCTCCTTGGGGTTATTTTTTGTTAACGCTATGTTTGCCAAATAAGAATTTTAGACCGACTTCAAATTTGAACTGCATCTCCAATTGTTAGACAACATTCTAACAATTGGAGGTGCTTTTTTGCCATTGCTGCCATTTACCAGAGTCTTCCCGGCTGCAGTATTGCCTTGTTTGCCATAATCATTATCACCCTTATTTTTCTTTCAGCTACACACTCTTCGTCATTCACAGTAGCAAGCGCAGCATCAAAAAAAGTTGTCATTAGATCAAGAGCCAGCCTGGATGGCACAAAATATTTTGGGCTTTGGTCATAGAACTTTAGCGTTTTCCATGATGTTTGGTGAAGGACTGCATGCTCTTCAATCAGTAGTAGTCATTACCTCCGTTCCACTCATCTTAATTATGGCGATGGCATCGATATCTCTCATTAAATGGATTAAAGAGGATCAAGCAGAAAGCAGCAGTATAGAAAAAACTATCAATGAAAACCTATAAAGCCGCTTAAAGTATCATTCATACTCGGAGGATACAGTATAAGGGATAAACGCCAACAGGCACCAGCTTAAAAACAGCTGGTGCCTGTAGTGCGTTCGATGAGACCGTACAAAACTTTTCTGACCTGTAAACAAAAAATGCTTCTAAAATTACTCATCGCAAAGCCGATGATAAATGGCAGTTGATTCAGCGGAGCTTATTGACAGGAGGGGACGTTCAAATACCTATCTGTCCATTAAAGAATTGATGCACCGTATGAATAAAAACAAAAATGCCTCCTCATATTAAAAGAGAGGGGAAGTGTCACATGATAAAAAGTATATCTACTTTTCAAGCGACAATGGTGCTGATTCTATCTATTGGGTTGATGAACCATGTTATCGTTTTGCCTTCACTGCTTGGGGCATCAGGAAGAGATTCATGGATCAGTAATTTAGTCACCGGGATGCTTTTTCTTTTATGGCTTCCCATGGTTTATTGGATCATAAATAAAACAAAGCAACAGCATATCATTGGTTGGCTTCATACTCACAGTCACCCGCTCGCCGCCTGGACCATAAAAATCCTTCTTTTCTTATATATTTCATTAAACTTATTTGTCACTTTATATAGCACATTTTCCTGGGTAAACAGTACTTATATGATTCAAACGCCAGAATATATATTATTCATACCCTTCATCATCCTATGTTTTATTGCTGCCGAGGCTGGAATCAAAACAATAGCCATTGCCGGGGGATTGGTTTTACCCCTTGTTGTGGCACTTGGATTTATGATTATGACGGCAAATATACAGTATAAGGATTACTCCTTGCTTTTCCCTATTTTTGAAAATGGAATTACACCTGTTTGGGACGGGGTCGTAATACTAGGAGGAGGTTTTACAGAGATATTTCTTCTCGTTTTGATTCAACAGTTTGTAAAGACAGAAATAAAGTTCAGGAGTTTACTTTTTTTAGGTTTATTTCTTTTGTTTATCAGTATGGGACCCATAATAGGCTCCATTACAGAGTTTGGTCCGGTACAGGCTGCAAAAATCAGCAATCCTGCATACGCTCAATGGCGGTTACTAACCATGGGTAAGTATTTGAACCGGCTGGATTTTTTATCAATATACCAATGGCTTTCAGGTGCATTTATCCGTGTATCGTTATCGATATTCCTAATGGGGGAACTGTTTCAAATTAAATCAAAGAAAATAAAAAATATTGTATTGCTTGCTATATCAGTCTCCTTAATCATTGCGCTTTGTATACCAATCGACATTCCAGCATACAGGAATTTTACGGAACGATATTATTTTAAATTGAGTGTGATTAGCATTTTGGTTATAACCTTTTTTATTAACATGGTCATTTTTTTGAAAGAAAGGGTGAAAAAGAATGGAGCCTCTATTGAACAAGTCAAATAAGGGGAGTTCTTCGGAGATCCAACTAAAGACGGAGTATTTCAATGAATTATTCGGAATGAGCTCGGATGTAAAATTCAAAAAGCATACCATTACATCTGAAGGGAAAACCGATCCGCCCCTTATTTGCACTTTGATTTATTCAGAGGTGTTGGTCGATGTCAAAAAGTTGTGGGAATCAGTAGCACGGCTTGAAGGTAGTGTATTCATAAATTCTAAACTGAAGGAAGAAGATGTTATAGAGGATCCTCAAGACGAATTTAAAATCAGTAGGGTTTTCCCTTCCTCCACTATAAAAGAAGATGTGGAGGAAAACGTATTTTCCGGGATGGTCCTGATGCTATTTGAAGAATTGGAATTATTATTTATGTTTTCCCTACCAAGCATCCCGAATCGAAGTCCCGAAGAAACAAGTAGTGAAATTTCCATCCGAGGTCCACGTGATGGATTTATCGAAGATATCTCTGTTAATTTAGGGTTGATCAGAAAAAGATATAAAACTGCATCACTCGAAAATCAAGCATTTACTATTGGCAAAAGGAGCAAGACAAAAATCAATTTATTATATGTGAAGGATGTTGTAAATCCAGAAACCATTGAAAAAGTAAAAAGGAAAATCTCCTCAATAAACACAGATATCTTGTTGGGAACTACTGAACTTGAAGAATTTTTATCAGACAGTAAGTTCAACCTGATCCCGTTATTTGATTATACAGGGAGGCCGGATTATGCTGTAGCCAGTTTAAATAATGGGCGCTTTGCCATTTTAGTGGATGGGTCACCAACTGCCTTAATTGGACCAGGCAATATTACATTATTGTTAAAAGCCGCGGAAGATCGTCATACTCCATCTTACTATACAAATTTCGAATATTTCTTTCGCATTTTCGGACTGGTGATATCAATATTCCTGCCAGGTTTTTATATAGCACTAATATCATTTCAATTAGACCAGCTCCCCTTCCCATTTTTGGCGACGATAACCGTATCTAGATTTGGGTTGCCTATATCACCTCAACAAGAGGCCTTCTTGATTTTGGGTTTATTTGAGTTGTTTCGAGAGGCAGGGATCACACTCCCAAAAGCAATCGGTCAATCACTGGCCGTTGTGGGTGGATTAATTATAGGGGATGCGGCAATTAGAGGAGGGATTACATCCCCGACGATGCTGGTGGTGGCAGGTACCACTGCGGTAGCCACCTATACATTAATCAATCAATCTTTAGGTGGAATTGTAAGCATGGCCAGGTTTTTTGTATTATTTCTCTCTTCTGTTTTAGGATTATTCGGATTCTTTCTCGGTGTATTCTCTATTGTCCTTTATTTATCAAGGCTGCAGATTTATGGTTTACCTTACTTAGCGCCTATATCACCACTATCCTTGAAAGATCTTCTAGGGGGCGGTGTCTTTGTGAAGCCGTATCTCTTTAGAAAGAAACGAGCCGAAATGCTGAAAACTAAGGACAGAACAAAAGGAAATCGCTAATGAAAATGATCCTTAGATTTATACTATTCGTAATGAGCCTTGCTCTTTTAAGTGGCTGCTGGGATACCAAGGATATTCAGGATATTCAATATATAAGTGCAATGGGAATAGATTATCAGAATGGGCAGTATGTCATTTATGTGCAGGTGACGTCTTTTGCCGGTGTGGCTAAACAAGAAGGCTTGGAACCAAAACCAACACCTGTTTGGGTCGCCGAGGGACGCGGGAAAACAATGATTGAGGCCATGAATGACATTTATAAAAGGTCAAACCAGTATATTTATTGGGCTCATGTTAAATTGATCATTTTCTCCGAAAGCTTACTAAAACATGGATTGGACAACGTAAACGACCCCATTTTAAGATTTCAGCAAATTAGGGAAACAACTTGGTTATATGGAACGGATGATTCATTAGAAAAGATCCTCTTTGTCAATAGTTTATTCGGCTCTTCAGTGCAAACAAGCATTTTCAATCCGAAGGATATTTATAAATTAAGATCCTTTGTCGAACCCATCAGGATCCAAAGATTTTATACGCAAAATTATGAAACAGGGATGACAATAAAACTACCGAAGATTTCATTAAAAAATGAGGTATGGAAAGCAAAAGAAAAAGCACAGAACACCGTAAAACTATCAGGGTCCTATTTTATTAAAAATAATCAGCTAAAGGGGGAGATAGCAAATAAACATCTTGGGGGGATGAGATGGTTAACAAAATCAACGGTAAGGTCCCCAATTGGAATAAAAATCAACAAAAACAAAAATGTTCAAATATCTCTAATGAGGCCAAAATTCAATATAAAGCCTATCTATGTAAATGATGCAGTCGAATTCGATATTTCAATAGAAGTAGAAGGTGTCGTAACGGATATGGAAGAAAACATTTCATTAACCCACCTTAAAGAAAAAATACAGGGAGCATTAGAGAAAGAAATCAGGGATACCTACAAATACGCATTTGATAAAAATATAGACATCTATAATTTAGAAGCAGTTATCTACAGAAAGGATATAAAAAAATGGAAAGAAGTTTCTAAAGAGGATTTTAGCCTTAATGAAGAATCCATTCGTAATATTCAGGTGGAAGTTGCTATTAAAAATACAGGCGATTATAAATATGAGTACATGAATTGATCCTTCAAAAGTGGATTGCAGGCTGCCATGACAGAATCTTTCTTCAAATTCCAATGATTATGATATGGCAGCTAATGTAAATGATATATTCAACAACAACTAACTATGTAAGGATTTATTTTGACTTACATAACGATTAAAGGTAACTCGATTTTACTTTAATAGACCTAATCGAAATCCATAGACTACGACTTGTGTACGGTTCTTGGCTTTAAACTTTGTCATTAAACTGCTTACATAATCCCTTATAGTATGCTCGCTTAATTGCAATAATTCGGCCATCTTTTTATTGTTATACCCCTCCGCCAGCAAATTTAAAATCACGGATTCCCGTTCCGTCAATTGTTGATCGGTATAAATGGATACCTCATCATCCTTTCTTGATAAATATAAGCCTAACCGTTTTCCGACCTGTTCAAGTAATGTCAGTTCATCTTTTGAATAATCGAATTCCTCGCCTAATTGATCAAAGGTCAGCCAGCCGAAAACTTGCTGGTCATGAACAATCGGCACAAATATGACAGTTGAAAGATTAAACAACGTTATATGTTCCTTTTTAATATAATGATTGGGATTCTTTAAAAATACAGGCTTTTTTGAATTTAAAACAAAGGATTGCTTCAAGCTGAGTTGTCCTCTCATGCTTTGAACCTTAGGCAGCTCCAATCCAATGGTGCCATAAAATTGATTGGACCAAGGAATATAAGCATAAAAAACACATCTTTTATAGTGAAAGAACTCTTCACATTTTTTTAGGATATGAGCAAAATCCTTAATTCCTGATGAGTTAATTAGAAGCTCATCTAATTGATCCAATAGTTGCAGTCTTTTAAGTTCAGCATTTTCTTCGTGGGTTTTTGAAAGTTGCATGGGTTCGACATCCATCCATTTGTTATAGCTATGGATGAGGTGAGAGAAAATGGATAATAAAAACATTAGAATGGAAATGGTATTGGCATGTTTCAGGTTGGCCATTAAGGTAACGATGGACTTTTCAAAGATCAATCGGAACATGCTGAAATGGTTCACATTTAAAATGGGCAACTGTGATTGAAGCCATGTTTCCAAATACTTATCGTATGTTTCATTTATGTCTTCGATGTTTGGAGCGGATAAAAATAGTAGAAATGATTCCAGTAATGTTTGAATCATCTTACGTTCATTTTCTAATATAAGGGGCTCTAGATTCAAATAAATATTGATATTGTCTTCAATCTGTTTGTTATGACTTTTTATGAATAATATGAATTGCTGAAACGATATCTCTTCATAAGCATTAGCGGGCTGGGTCATACGAGTCTCTTCTCCTTAAACAAAATACCCCTATATAAGGGGGATACTTACCCTATTATTATACGGCATATTATAGGATAGTATTTCAAATTGCGAGGAGTAAAATAAAGGCATAGACAGACAATGAAGCTTTTTTTAGCGGCATTCCATTTAAAGTGGTGGACAATTGTTAAAGTTAGCTTTATTTACTTGTCTAGGGAGAACCTCTATGGATGGAGATCTCTGGTGCTCAAGGAATCTGTTGCGTAGTAAATAAGAAAAGGGGTAATATGATGAGACTTGAAAACAAAGTGGCCATCATTACAGGCGGGGGTACAGGAATAGGGAAAGAAACAGCTTTGTTATTTGCTAGGGAGGGAGCAAAAATCGTCATCACTGATATAAACCAGGAATCAGGTGACCAAGCTGTGAAAGACATTCAGGCAATTGGCGGAGAGGCGCTATTCATCCGTCATGATGTCAGCAATGAAGAAGATTGGAAAAGGGTTGCAAAGGAAACGATTAATACTTTTGATAAGGTGGATGTTCTGTTCAACAATGCGGGTATTTATATCATTAAACCGGTTGCGGAGAAAGAACTGGAGGAATGGAATCGTCTCATGTCGATTAACGTGACCGGCGTATTCTTGGGAATGAAACATATTATGCCACTGATGGCGAAACAAAATAAAGGTTCAGTCATTAACGCTTCTTCCATTGCAGGCTTGATTGGCGCCCCTGGTCATGTTTTATACGGTGCAAGCAAGGGAGCGGTCCGGACAATGACTAAAGATGCTGCCATCGAGTATGCTTCCAAAGGGGTCCGTGTAAACTCGATTCATCCAGGATATATCGATACCGGGATGGCGGACTATGCATCTGAACAAACTGGCAGTATAAAAGATGAATTGGGTAAAGAATTCCCGTTGGGACATCTGGGCAGCGTCAAAAATGTGGCGAATACAGTGCTTTTCATTGCCTCGGACGAATCTTCCTATACGACGGGTACTGAATTTGTGATAGATGGCGGAGCGACTGCACGCTAAAAAAACTACTTTTCTAACGGATATTAGAAACTAAAAACTAAGGAGTGTTTAGAGATGAGATTAGAAAATAAAGTGGCAATCGTAACAGGGGGAGCAAGCGGGATTGGAGCAAGCACGGCTCAATTATTTGCAGAAGAAGGAGCAAAGGTGGTCATTGCCGATTTTGCTGATCATGGACAGGCTGTGTCAGAAGAGTTAAATGGAAAAGGGTATGATACTCTTTTTGTTAAAACTGACGTGACGAATGAAAATGACGTAAAGAATATGATCGAAGAGACGGTTAATAAATATGGAAAACTGGATATCATGTTCGCAAACGCAGGAATTGCAAGAGACGGAAACATTCATGAGTTAAGCTACGAGCAATGGCAAAAAACGATTGATATTAATTTATCCGGTGTCTTCCTATCCGATAAATATGCGATAGAGCAAATGCAAAAACAATCTACTGGCGGCGCCATTGTCAATACAGGCTCCATCCATAGCCATGCAGGGAAACCGGGGGTAACAGCCTATTCTGCTGCGAAAGGCGGGGTCAAACTGTTAACACAAACGTTAGGTTCGACCTATGCGAAAGATGGCATTCGTGTCAATGCAGTTTGCCCTGGATATATAGATACACCACTTATTGCCGAAGCACAAGGTGAAATAAGACAAGGTTTGATCGATTTACATCCAATCGGCCGTTTAGGCAGGGCGGAAGAAGTGGCGAAAGCCGTTCTCTTCCTCGCAAGTGACGATGCATCATTTGTTACAGGCACAAGTCTTATTGTGGACGGCGGATATACCGCAGTATAAATTTTAAGGATTATTCGCTCGGTCTCTTAATCAGTCAAATTAGGTTTGAGGTGCCAATCAATAGAGCTTCTTCTGTAAGATGAGTGGTGTTCATACACCCAAATCATACTGGAGGGCTTTTTTTTACATATAAATGTATAAGGATTTAAAATGTAGATATAGTGATACATTCCGAAACCCTACCTTTTAGTTACATAATAATCTATCGACTTATATTTATTGTTATTTTTAGAAAATATTGAAAATTATAAATTTAAATGTTTTAATGTAACTATGCCTTTTATACTGGTTCGGACGACGTGATGTTAACACCACTAGTAAAATGGGGTAAATCTATTGTTTCATTCTAGAAAGGATGTGTCATTTTACTCCTGATTGACTTGTAAGTATTTGCCCTATCTATTCAGTATTTCTATCTGTCAGTTTGCCAAGTTAGTACTATGACGAAATGAAGTGGATTTAAAACCAAAAAAAGGGAGGGACTTTATTTTATGATAAAAATCGATCTTTTATTTAAAAATGCAAATGTGCTGACTCTAGATAACAGGAATCGCCGGGCTAGGTCAATTGCTGTAGCAGATGGGAAAATTGTCGGGATTTGGGATGAGTGTGAGCCACCTAAAAGTGCAGTGGAGATTACAGCAAGTACTGATGTTGTAGATTTAAAGGGATCCACCCTAATTCCAGGCTTTATCGATACTCATAACCATATTTTAATGTATGGATTAACGATGGGACAGGTGAACTGCGGTACACCGCCCAATCAATCCATAAAAGATATTTTAGAGGTGATTGGTGCAAAAGCAAAAGACACTCCCGATGGCGAATGGGTAAAGGGATATGGCTATGATGATACGCTTTTGTATGAAAAGCGCCATGTTACTCGGATTGATTTAGATAAGGTTTCGCCAAATAACCCTGTAGTCATCACACACACTTCAGGGCACTTATCCGCAGTAAATTCGCTTGCCTTGCAATTCGCAGGTTTAACTGATGATGTTTCTGATCCCCAGGGCGGACATTATGGACGGGATGAGAACGGAAGACTTAATGGGGTAATTTATGAACCAGCGGCAATGGCACCAATAAATAATCACATACCGCAAATGACAATTGGGCAACAGGTTGACATGATAGGAAAGGCTTCAAAAGATTATGTCGCTCAAGGAATTACCACGAATACAGATGCTGCAGTTGGATTTAATAATTTGGAAGATTTAGAGGTTCATCTTAAAGCGGCTGAACAAAAAATTAATCCGATGCGAACGAGACTGATGATCATGCATCAGCAGCTTCGTGAAGGAGAGCCATTCGGGGGTTATTCTCCAGCTCAATTGGACCTGGAACTCAGGGAAAGGTCTGGGGGACGGGTTAAATTAGATAGCGCAAAAATGTTTCAGGACGGCTCCATCCAAGGATTAACAGGAGCTTTACGTCTTCCATATTATCAAAATCAAGATGTATACGGAGATCTCATTCATCAGCAGGAAGCATTTAATGAAGAAGTCTTAGACCTGCACAGACGAGGATTTAGGATCACAACGCATGGAAACGGGGATCGTGCGATCGGCTCGATATTAGCGGCATATGAATATGCTTTATCCAATAGCCCTCGTACAGGGCATCGCCATAGAATCGAACATGTCCAAACTGCGACCACCGAGGACATCATGAAGATGAGGGAACTTGATATAGCCGGATCCTTCTTCATCAATCATGTATATTATTGGGGAGACAGGCATAAACAAATTTTCCTGGGTCCGGAGCGTGGAAGACGTATAAGTCCGTTAGCTGAAGCTGTTGCACACAATTTATTGTTCACCCTGCATTCCGATTGTCCAATTACCCCAATCTCACCCCTATTTTCAGTATGGGCTGCAGTTAATAGAATAACGAGAGAAGGTCATGTTTTAGGCCCAGAACAGCGCATTGATGTAGAAACAGCTTTAAAGTCGATGACTATTTTTGGCGCAAAACTAAATTTTGATGAGTCACGATCAGGCAGCATAGAAATTGGAAAACAAGCAGACTTTACCATTCTCGAGACTGACCCTACAGCTGTTCATCCAGAAGAAATTAAGGACATAGCAATTCTGGCCACCTTCATAGATGGAAACCCAGTATATGGACAAGAAAAGGTAAAGACTACTTAATTTCTTACCGGAAATTTACTGCGTATAATCAAAAAAGGAAATCCTATATGTTTGACTTAAGAGCACCGATTATCTTTGAACCCGCATCCTCGACATTAGATACTCCATGATCCTGTTTCCTTAGAGTTTAAAGAATCGCGATGAAAATTAAAGCTAAACTAGGGGGCTATGCTAGTGAACAAATTAGCATTCGGTCAAAATCCAAAAATGATTTTGTTATTACTTTTTGCAGGTAATTTGTTCTCGGCACTGGATCGCTTTGTCATTAATTACGGGATTGTCCATATATCCGATGACCTCCAATTGAGCGCATCCTCCACAGGTCTGATATTAAGCGTCTTCTTTTTAGGATATGCGATAATGCAGATCCCCGGCGGCTGGATGGCCGATCGTTTCGGCGCTAGAATCGTTCTGATTGTCTCTGTCTTTAGTTTTACCATTTTTACCAGTCTGACAGGATTGGCATGGTCTTTTGTTTCGTTGCTGGTCATTCGTTTTATGTTCGGATTGGGGGAAGGAAGTTTCTTTCCTGCTGGGGCCAAAATGATAGCAGTGTCCATTGCGGAAGAAAAGCGATCCCGGGCAATGTCTTTGTTTCTTTCCGCACTCACTGTTGCAGGTGTCATTTCACCCATTCTAGCAGCCACTCTGCTTGTTAGTATCGGATGGAGGATGATGTTTGGCATTATTGGGATTTTCGGGTTTACGATTGGGTTGCTATATTTGTTCTTATTAAAACCAAGAGTAGGGAGTCAGGGCCCGCGAGAAGTAGATTCCTTAACGGAAGTTCCTGTCAAAGGTTCTTTTATTAAGCTGTTTAAAACCCCCTTGGTCCTTAGTTTGATGGCTGCCTCGTTTGCATATGGTTTCGTCAGCTGGGGAGTGATGTCATGGATGCCGACTTACTTGGTGCAGGAACGTGGCCTGAATTTAATCTCCATGGGTCTTTTACAGATGATCCCTGCAATAGCGTCTGTGGCTTTCTATATTATCGCCGGTTATGTACTGGATAAAGTGAAAGTTGGTCGGGAAAAATGGATAGGGGGCTTTAGTGGATTAGGTCTAGCATTATTCGTGTATCTCATGTTTCATGCAGAAACGGTAACGGGAGTTATCATCTATCAATCCATTATACCTATATTTTCCGCAGCCTTATCCACTATCATTTTTAGTCTGCCGCTAAAGTATTTACCGGAAGCAATCGGAGGTTCTGCAGTGGGAGTGGTCAATTTAGGGATGCAAGTGGCTGGCTTTATCGCTCCTTTAACGATCGGTTTTGTCATAGACGCTTTCGATGGATCGTTTAATGGAGCTGTTTGGTTATTGGTTTCATTCGGAGTCGTTTGTTTTATCGCTTTTATGACCTTGAAATCGGGTAAGGAAAATTCCATATCAGAAAATCCACAAACAATTCCAGCTGTAAAATAGATTGCTATAAATGAAGGCAAAAGTGGGCGTTAGGATTTAAAAAAGTTTGTTCGAAATGGTATATAGAGAGTGAAATAAGTCTGCCAGCTACTATCTTGAAAAGCCTGATGTTACTGAATTCAGTTAACAGGGCTTTTTTTCATACGATATTATCAATATATTCATACAGTAAGGCCAGGGTATTTTTCATGATTAAAATATACAATTTTTCTATGTGCTGCAATTAATCTATTTGGAGTAGTGTTAAGACCTATATCCGGTGAAAGGAAAATGGATGTACTAGTGGAGTCCGAAGGAGGCACTGAAATCTAAGTTTTTATTAATGTATAACTTTGGTAAAATTAGTTTATAAAAATAATCAATGTTCTTAGGGAGGACTCAAATGAAGGTAAAAAAAATACATCATGTAGCAATAATTTGTTCCGATTATGAAAAGTCAAAGAACTTCTATGTAAATATTTTAGGGTGTGATATTGAGAAGGAAACATATCGGTCAGAAAGGAAATCGTATAAATTGGATCTTATCGTCGGAGGGGAATATCAGCTGGAATTATTCTCATTTCCTGATAGCCCCCATCGTCCTAGTTATCCTGAAGCTAGAGGGCTTAGACATCTTGCTTTTGAAGTGGAAGATATTAATCAAGCGATTGAAGATTTAGAAAACGAAAACATTCCAGTCGAACCTATCCGTGTTGATGAGTTAACAGGAAAATGGTTTACTTTTTTTTGTGATCCGGATGATTTGCCTCTAGAAATATATGAAAAGTAGGATGAGGTTACCTCTATTTTTTAAGTTGATTTAAAAGATGAATACGATGATTTAAAGAGGTTACTTATATCAATTAAACTATGAAGATTCCCTATGATATGTCGATACCATTAAGTTTGATCCACTTGTATTCCATATTTCGATGAGAGCTGAAATAATCACCGGCTATACTATCTGTAGATTGGTCATTTAAATATGTCAGGAGATAAAAAAATGAATGTTTACAAATTTACAGTGTTGATACTTTTAACGACATTTTTAATGGGTTCTTCTTTTGCAGTAGTTAAAATTGGTCTATCTTATTCATCTCCATTATTATTAGCAGCATTACGCTTCACACTTGCCGGACTCATAATGGCGATGATCGTAATCTTTTTAAAAAGACCGCATCCAAACTCTAAAGGGGATTGGATAAAAATGCTCATTATCGGCACTTTTCAAACAGCCGGAGTAATGGGGTGCATTTTCCTGAGTTTACGCACGATTACAGCAAGTGAATCCTCCATTCTTACATTCACGAACCCGTTGCTTGTTGTTGTTTTCGGTACGATCTTTTCACAAACACGCTATAAACTATATCAATGGATTGGTGTTTTATTAGGATTAGTCGGAGTAATTATAACGATGGGAGCGCAACTTGAATTTAAGGTCGGTATTCTTTTCGGTATTCTTTCTTCTGTTTTCTGGGCCATTTCCACTTTATTGGCGAAAAAATGGGGAGCGATTTCCGATACATGGGTATTATCTGCCTATCAGATGCTTTTTGGGGGTTTACTGCTTTTACTAGGCAGCTTTATTCTTGAAAAACCATTTTTCATAATGAAAGGCAATTCGTTGTTCATTTTATTATGGTTAAGTATCATGTCATCGATCGTTCAATTTGCTGTTTGGTATTACCTTTTACAAAAGAGTGATCCAGGAAAAACAAGTGCCTTTTTATTTTTGGCACCTTTCTTCGGTGTTTTATCAGGGTGGGCACTATTAGGTGAACAGATATACACTTCACTCTTAATTGGCGGACTGTTTATCATCATTGGCATCTATCTTGTAAATAGCAATTTCCAAAAGGAAAATAAATTTATTAAAAGAGCTTTATAGTAATCGTATTGATTGTTCTAAGCTGCTAAAGACAGAAAATCCCTCATGGTGAAAAAGAAAAGAGCCCTTTTCTTTTTCACCATGAGGGATTATTAAATTATACCTCTATACAAAAAACGTCTTAAATCCTTCTTTCCCTTTAGGTGTTACTTTTACTGCGCGAATAGATGGAACACGGACTATCCAGCCTAAATCAAAAAAATGTGTAAGGAGCCCATTTCCTAAAGCTCCGCCAAGATGATGGTGACGTTCACTCCAGTCTAAACATGAGTGGGAAAATGAACGGCGTTTTCTTCTTAAATCAAGTAAATCGATGCCGAATTCAGAAAAAAAATGATCTCCTTTGGGTGTAACTGTAAACTCTCTCTCTTCTTTTTTCAAATATCCGGCCTTCAACATCGATTCAGTTAATTGGACTCCTAGTTTTCCTGCCAAATGATCATAGCAAGTTCTGGCTTCCTGAAGCATTTTAACTTGGCTTGATTGTTTTAACGACCGAACTTGAGGAGGTGGGGAAATGGCAAGAAACGATTCTAAAATGTGCGCAATTTCTCCATTTGCTAGCTGATAGTAACGATGTCGTCCGTGTTTTTCAACTTTAACAAGGTTACCTTCCACTAATTTAGAAAGGTGAAAGCTGGCGGTTTGAGGTGTTATTACAGCCATCAATGCTAATTCACCTGCAGTATGAAAACGCCCATCCAGTAAACTTGCAAGTATTGTTGCACGTGACGTTTCTCCTAGGAGGGAGGCTATCTCCACCATATTTGGATTTATACTCACAATAATTACCAACCTTTCTAACGATATGTAGCTAAGTTTTAGTTTAAATAAGCTGAATGCTATGTAATTGGCATTTAAAACATGTAAACTTATTTTTCTATTATACAGTACCCTGCCGTAATGATATTCGGTAATTCACGATTCCTGCTTTAATTAAATTTGAAAAAGGATATTGGACCCTACAATAAAAGTGGATAGTGTTTATTTCGTATTTTTTCGGAGCATATATGCTGAATGATAACGTGGCATTAAAGCAATGCATATGAAACAAGGATAACTTCACCAACATGTGAAGACTGCCCAAAATCATAAAATTCATCTATAAATTATTTAGATGCTAGTTAATCCTCACTCGAAGGAAATTAATGGTCTTTGCTTTTAGTGAACGTTTTTTAACATAACTTTTTTAAACGGTTAACTGTGGTTTTAATTTGGAAGCAGGAGAAGTGTTTTTAGGCTAACTAGAAATAAGAATGAAATGGGAAAGGGTAAAGCCCAGGTGTCAAGAACATTACATTTTGAGTCGTTTCTACAAGGATTTTATTGATGAAATGAACGAGATAAAATGAGGGCATCAGTTAAATTGGGTGCTTTTTTTATTGGGGAGAGATTATGAAATCAGGAGAGGTTAAAAAGAAGACTGTATAGAAGAAAGACTGTCTATCCTTTGGATAAGCGTTTTTTAATGAAGTATATTCTTTGTAAACTAGGCATACATTCTTACATGTTCACTAACAGTAAACGTTCCTTAATAGTCCCTTTTGTCGAATTTAGTAGTCAAATAGGAGGGAATGAAGAGTATGAAAATATCAGACGTTGGATTTAAAGGTCAAGTTTTTGGATTTATAAAGTTCACACCTTTTGTGGAAAGTTTTTTGTCTGGAGATTTATATATGAATAATTTCAAAAAGTATATTGATATAGAAAGTGCTTCAGGTGAAAAAGGTGTAGGAGACAAATTTGAAGCAGCTCATGTTTTTACGGAATTAACAATGAATTTCTTTACTCAAGATACCAATGAATTAATAATGTCGGGGCGGACTAAAAAAATGAATTTCAGAAAAAATATAAATAAAAAAAGACCATTATATTGTATGTTTGCAATTGTCGGCGATATGTTAAAAGTGGTTAAGGAGGATGAAAAATATTACTATACCAAATTTGATTTACCTAATGAACAAATCGATAAAATGATCAGGGAGTTCGGAGATAGCTTAATTTTTGTTACCCCATCGCAATTTATTGACAGAATTACTAGAACACTCAATGAAAAAGGTTATGCTTACAGAGGGGGGTTGGTAAAATATGATGATTATAACATCAATTCCTCAGCTAGGATGAGCTCTTATAAAAATCAAGGGACTGATATTTATTTTTGGAAAGATAAATACTTTGAAAATCAATATGAATATCGCATAGTTCTCACAGATCAAGAAGTTGATGAAGCCTTAATTGTGAACATAGGTGATATTTCAGACATTAGTACTATTTTTAATGCAAATGAATTTTTCAGTGATAAATTTGAAATAAGATTACGAAAGAAAGGAAATCTAAGCATCCATTAAATTGGGTGCTTTTTATTTGCAGGAGGGATAAAGAAAATATTGAGCTCTTAAACGAATTAAATAGGAGAGTTAAATTAACGGGAAATTCTAGGGTTATCGTATCTGCAAGGGGGTAATTTCTCAATTATATTCACTAGTATAGGTTTAAATCTGGACTATTTTTCATATCTTTAATTTTTAAACCATTTATGGATCTTTTAAGAGAGCGCCATTCAATAGAGTCCATAATACAGCAAAACTACTTTGAATTTGACGACTTTCTTCTATTTTATTTATAAAAAACTATGAATATGGCGGAAAAACATACTGTAGATAATGGCCAAATTGCTGAACAAAATTAAAAAAGTATCATTCGCTTTTAGATCATAGGGACTACGGTATCAAAACGCGGAAATGTACGTTAAGCAAATATCGCAACGTAATTGCAATGGTGATTATAGCCAGTTAAGCGCGCTTTTTATGCAATAAAAGTCGATCACTTGATAAGATTGTTTTGATGTCTGCTGCCGCTATTTGATCTGCTCTTAAAAGGGAGTGACTTTTGAAGGTGCTAACGTGTCTGGCTCAACAGCAACCCTTTAAATAGGCCAAAACTGACATCATTTGCAGCCTGTTCTTCAAAGGAGATCCCCTATTTTTTGTAGGGAAAGTAATTATTTAATGCCGACTTTATTGTTTTTATTTTTAACAGCAAATTACTGGAAATCTGATGTGGATTCGTGTAATCTACAAAAGTATGTTTTTTTCCAAATCGTAAAGGGGGACCATAATTGAGTTCAACAAATCGTAAACAGACAACAATTGTTGCTCTTTTGCTTGCGGGTACATTCATTGCGATCTTGAATCAAACATTAATGATTACCGCCATTCCTCCTGTAATGGAGGAGATGAATGTTACGGCAAATAGTGCACAGTGGCTAACAACAGTTTTTATGCTGGTTAATGGGATCATGATCCCTGTTAGCGCGTTTTTACTGGAGCGCTTTACCACCAGACAGCTTTTCCTTTCCGCGATGGGGATTTTTGCTATTGGTACATTGGTAGCGGGGCTAGCTCCAAATTTTGGAATGCTGCTGCTAGGGCGGATGATTCAGTCGAGCGGAGCCGGAATTATGCTCCCGTTAATGCAAACAGTCTTCTTAATGATTTTCCCTGTTCATAAACGGGGTGCAGCCATGGGACTGGTCGGTCTGGTCATTTCCTTCGCGCCGGCTATTGGTCCGGCTTTATCTGGCTGGGTTACGGAGACCTACTCATGGAGGGTGTTATTCTTTATCATTCTTCCAATTGCTATTATTGATATTATAGTTGCGTTCTTCGCTCTAAAAAATGTAACAGAAGTTACACGGCCAAAAGTGGATGTGCTTTCGATTGTTTTATCTTCCGTAGGTTTCGGTGGATTATTGTATGGATTTACAGCTGCTGGTAATTATGGATGGACAGACGAGAGTACCATTATATCCCTAGGCATTGGAACAATTTCACTTGTTTGGTTTATCAAAAGGCAATTGCGATTGAAGCATCCAATGTTGGAGTTCCGTGTGTTCACGTATTCATTATTCCCGCTTGCCATTATTATTGGTGCCATTACCTTTATGGGTCTGATAGGTGCCGAAACGCTCATCCCGCTATTTATGCAAAACATGCGAGGATTTACTGCGTTTGAAGCTGGATTAGCCATACTTCCAGGAGCACTTATTACCGGAATAATGTCCCCGTTCATTGGACGTATTTTTGACCGGATTGGAGCCAGGTGGCTGGTTATTGGCGGATTACTCCTCATAACCGCTTCCTCCTTTACTTTTATGGATGTTGGTCCTTCGACAAGTTTTACATTTATAATGGTAATGTACAGTATACGGATGTTCGGATTAGCCATGGTTATGATGCCTGTTTCAACTGCCGCCTTAAACCAGCTGCCTAAACGGTTAATTGCCCATGGTGCAGCAATGGATAATACGATGAAAATGATTGCCGCATCTGTAGGTACAGCAATACTTGTTACTGTAATGACAACAGCTACCGAAAATGCTCAGCAGCGTCCCGAGATAGTACATCCTGATATGTATGGCGCGCAAATCTCATTTATTGTTATCGCTGTACTTTCATTAATTAGCTTCCTCATTTCTTTTAAAATAAAGGATAAAAAATCAGCAGGAAAAGAGTTCGGGGAGAAGAATTAAATATTTGAATTCGAGTTTTTTAAACTAAATATTAGAACTCCATTTTTTAACTTGTTATGAACATTTTCCAACGCCGCCCCTGGTGGCTTTCCCTCCCAGGCCCTATCATTCCTTCGTCCTGCCTACCTAAGGGATTCTAAAAAAGAGGGAGAACAAGTCATCCAGATGATTTGTTCTCCCTCTTTTATTTTTTTCTTTCTTTATAAAAAAAGTAAACATACATGAATTAGATGTAGGTGTGGAATTATCTTTTATTAAATCTGGACTATTTTTCATTTCTTAAATCTTTAAACCATTTTAGAAACTGGATCTTTTAAGAGTGCGCCAAAAATCACAAAAACCCCTCTGAATATGAAGATATTCTTCTATATATACTCCCCAAACCACAAATGAATCGCATGGCGTTCTTTTTCAAAAACTTTCTCCAAATATATCTCTGAAGTGGAAAGCTGCTCATGGCCCAGACTCTTCATAATCTGATAGACATCCACTCCAATTAAGTGAGAAATGATGGAAAAAGCATCCCTAAAGGTATGAGGTCCTAAATAAATCCTATCTTTATTTAGGTCACACATAATTAGTATATAATTAGATTCAAAAATTATAATAATATAGCAATAAAAGATAAAGGGTGAATAGACAAATAATGAATAAACTAAACTATGAAAAAGTCACGCAGACTGCATCTTATGAAATGGGGGAAACGGTTTATGTTCTCCAAACATGTACGGAAGAAGAAGACCCAGAGAGTTTTCACTTCTTTAAACAATTTGAAAAAAAAGAAGGCGTGATTTTGGAAGTGATTGAACACCCACGTCTTCTCCAATACGTGTAAAATTTGGCCAGGCGGAAGCAGTCTTATTTGACGAATGGGAACCAACGGGATGTTCCCATAACAGTAACGGATAATCAAGAAGGATGGGAGGGGGATGAAGTGGAATGGTATACACAAAAAGAAGTGGCTGATTTATTAGGAGTATCCAAGGCAACTGTCTACCATTACGGAAAGCAGAAGAAAATTATTAAAATTTGGACCCACATCGATTCCATAAAGAGGCCCGTTATGAAAAAGCGGAATAGGATCGATTAGTGTATGAAAAGCAATCTTTACCTACTGGTATGAGTCCCAATGATGTGGCAAAGAAATTGGGGTTATCAGTACAAAGTGTTTATAAGTATATCCAAGATGTTTCAATAAAGCTAAGGCTGTCCCTTATGGTGATGAGAGGACGATTTATGTCATATCAGAAACAGCATATGAGGAAGCCACCGGATTACTGAAACCATCTGAATCTCAACGCCCAAAACGATTTGAGTATTATTATCCTAGTCACGATATTGTCTTATTTCAGAAATTTCATTCAAGCAAGGTTCCTGAAGCACGTGTTATACGGAACAAGGACCATGAATGGTTTTTTTACTTAGCCAATATTCAAAAATGGTTGCCATTTGAAGAAGGGATAAGGGAGTATCAGTTAAAGCCGGTCTATCCCATTCATCAATCCACTTTGGAGTATAATGGCTATGTACAGCTAGAAATTCCGAAGGATGCTGTTGTCCTTTATCCATTCCTGGACTATTTATATGAAACGTGGGGAATGGAAAACATACGATTGAGGGAACAGGATCACACGATCCTGTTCTTCATCCGTGCAGGGGAAAGACCATTAACTACAAAGGGTTTCTTTGCAGAGGATATCCTGCCATTTTCAATAAAAGGAGACATCTACCATGAAGAGGGTCACCTAATTTTTCGAAGTTCCTATCGAAAAACTAGTTTGGAATTACCTATTGATCTATTAGAAAGTATGGCAGAGTTAGCTGAAGAAGAAGGAATCAGTATGAGTAAGTGGGTAGAGCAAAAATTATCATCACTACTAAAGTGATTTTGATTGAGGAAAGGAGTTATTGGCTTCATTCAAATAACTATATATTATCGGAACTTAGTTTTTTTGTAATAACTCAAAGTCCGAGATGTAGATTTACGAGATATACAATAGGATAGGATATCACGTAAAATGGTGTGTTTCTAAAAGCTTCTATATTAAAACAAATGAACCATTATCCATAAAACAAAAGTTAATTCCGCTGTAAAGCAAATCTCAGCATCAGGTAATAACGAGTAAGGCGCATTTCGTCGATCCATTCACGAAGCAGCTACGCGTGGAAGATAAACCGGGGAATTTGAAAGGGTGGCATTCGATAAAGTCGTCGGGGTAGCTGTTGTCGATTAGTGACATAAAAAGCAGTATACTCCTCTATTAAACTAATGGGTGTTTTCGTTGAAAAATCATACTAAAATTTAGCACCTTCTTCTAGGTGTTTTTATATTGCCACATTGAGACTGTAGAGGTTTAGGGGAAATGGCCTAAATCACTATCAAGAGACTGTCGAGACCCCTTGATATTACTAAAAATTAAGAAGCTGATTTGACAATTGGTGTCCTCCACAGTCTTCAAAACTGCTTGAGACCTGCGTGTCAGGTCTGGTGGGTTCGATTCCCGCGCAGTCCCGCCAAAATTTCAAGTCTATCAAGGGTTCTAGCAATTTTAACTTGATCAAGGTTTTTACATATTCTTTAACAGTCTCACACCTATCTACTGGCAGGACTGTAGACGAGACTGTAGAGAACGTTTCCTTCAACCTCCAAATAATTTCCCGAAGGAAAGAAGGTCTTAAAGCAGCATTTAGTTAGAGAGCGTAATCCCGAAGTAATAAAACTAGCAAAAGAACGTTTTCTTCAAAAGCATGGCAAGTTTTTTGTGAGGCATGCGGATTTTATTTAAAAGATCATTACGGAGAAATAGGGGATGGGTATATAGAGGGACATAGAGGAACATCATACGAAACCTGTTTCAGATATGGGCGAAACTGAACTTACACTAGTTGAAGATATAGCCCTTGTATGTTCTAATTGTCACGGTATGTTACACCGTAAAAGACCGTGGTTTTCAATTAACCAACTAAAACAATTATTAATTCATAGCATAAAAATGAAGTGATTTTAGTAATATTGAATTTAAAGATAAAGAAGTTGAATATGAGGAATAGTGTAGGGGTTTCCCCTAGTTTAGGGTCAAACAAGGAAAAATCTACCAATTTAACTTTTCGCTCATTATAGGTGTAGCATTCTAACAAAAATTAGTCTGTTTGTCATTAAAAACTGCAGTTTTGCTACACCTTGAGCGATTAAAATTTCACATTTCGTCTTTTGCTTTTAAATTAGCGCAAGTCTATATTTAGGCAGAAGGGAGAGTGAAATAATGGAGAAGCAAAAAATTACCGAAAATTTCTTCTATGTTAAAACTAGGGATAGAGTAGGGGGAACGTTCAGAAGCGATGTTTATCGAAAAGAAGGTGGTCTTTTTGAAGCCTATTCTTATTATATTCAAGATGAAGATGAAGCAATAGTGGGGTTCGCTGAGAGTGATGATGACGAAGAGGCAGTTAAGCGATCAAGAAAAGAATGGAAAGCAGAACACACTAACCTTTTAATTAAATAAAGTCTTGAGTAAAAGCCCGCTTAAAAGGAGTAGGGCTTTTTTGTTGGAATTATTGGTACTTATTATTAGGAAGCCAGATTTGTTTATTAGGATTTCTTTTTATAGTATACTTTATAGACCGATAAGGTGATATTTTTGAAGAAGATTTGATTTGTTAGGAGCGAATTATGATAGAACAGCTGAGTATTTTTAATAATATAGATACAAATATAGATACATCAGAACAAGAAATAATAGATTTAAAAATGCGTGAAGTTTCTGGAAATGATTATAATTTTCTTAGAAAGAAGGAAAATGAGCCATTACCTAGAAGTAATAGGGTTATTAATGTAGTAGACTTATTTTCTGGATGTGGTGGGTTATCATTAGGAATTAAGGAAGCTTGTAGAACTTTAGGATATGGGTTTAGAGTTCCATTAGCTATTGATTTCGATAAAAACGCTTATGAGTGCTATAAACATAACTTTAAAGAGAGTTTTGCTGTGAACGCAGATATTGGAGAATTAATGAGTTCTGAATTAGGTAGTAAAGTAACAGAACGGGAAAAATTATTGATTAATCAAATTGGAAAGGTTGATTTTTTGGTTGGGGGACCACCTTGCCAAGGTCATTCTGACTTAAACAATTCAACAAGAAGAAATGATCCCAAAAACGGTCTTTACTTGTATATGGCTAGAGCTGCAGAATTATTTTCCCCTACTCACATAATCATTGAGAATGTTGTTGGGGCAATTCATGATAAAAATAGGGTTGTACAAACTGTAGCAGATTATCTATCACAGCTTGGGTACAATGTAAACATGGGGATAATTAATTTAGCCAAAATTGGTGTACCTCAAAGTAGAAAACGACTTGTGCTTATTGCGTCAAAAGTGGCGTCCTTAGATATTAATGTAGAATCAATTGAAAAACGGTATAGTTTGGATGAGAGAAATATTAAATGGGCTTTTGAAGACTTAATGGGTATAAAGAGTAATTCAATTGTAGATAAGGTTTCTACACCTTCTAAAGATAATCGTAGAAGAATAGATTATCTATTTGAAAATAATTTATATGAATTACCCAACGAAGAACGCCCTCCCTGCCATAGAGATAAGAAGCATTCCTATAAAAGTATATATGGGAGATTGAATTGGGATAACCCATCTCAAACTATTACCAGTGGATTTTATAGTATGTGTATGGGCAGATATGTCCATCCATCTGATAGGCGTACACTAACTGCACATGAGGCAGCTAGGGTTCAATTTTTTCCAGATTTTTTTGACTTCTCTCCTATTAAAACTCGCTCGGCGTTAGCAACTATTATAGGAAATGCTGTGCCAATGAAACTTTCCTATATCATTTCATTAGAATTACTTAAGAAATAAGGAGATTTTAGATTATGAATCAGAATAACAACCAAAACAACATGGATCAGAAATCGCTAGTAGTAGCTGGCTTATTTTCAGGAATAGGTGGGTTTGAACTTGGCTTTGAAAGAGCAGGCTTTAATACATCACTAATGTGTGAGATAGATGAGGGGGCTAGACAAGTATTAAATGTTCGATTTCCCGATAAAGAAATTGTTGAAGATGTAAGAGATATTGATAGGTTACCTGGGAATATTGATGTTTTGAGTGCAGGCTTTCCATGTCAAAATTTAAGTTCAGTAGGTCTAAAAGAAGGAATTGATGGGGAACAATCAGGCTTAGTTAACGAAGTTTTTAGAATCTTAAGAAGCCGGCCCACAGAGTGGGTAATTATTGAAAACGTTCCATTTATGTTGAAATTAAATTCTGGTTTTGCTATGAACACAATTATGACCTCCCTTGAAGAATTAGGGTATAACTGGGCTTACAGAGTTATTGACTCCTCTTCTTTCTTACCTCAAAGGAGAAAAAGGGTATATATTGTCGCATCGTTAAATAACGACCCAAGAAATGTATTACTAAGTGATGATTACTCCGAAGTATACTCAAATTATAATCTCTTTAGCCAAGCCCCGGAAATACCTATTGGCTTTTATTGGACTGAGGGAAAGTATTCTGTTGGATTTGCAGGTAACTCAGTACCTCCCCTTAAAGCAGGTTCAACGATCGGTATTCCCTCACCACCTGCTATTTTATTTCCAGATGGGAGAGCGGTGACACCGGATATACGAGACGCAGAACGTCTGCAAGGTTTTGAGCCTGATTGGACATGCCCAGCTGAGGAGGTGGTTCGGAAATCTATAAGGTGGAAACTAATTGGAAATGCTGTGACTGTAGATGTAATTGAGTGGTTAGGAAATAAGATAAAAAATCCTAGGAACTATGATGAAAGTTCTGACATTCCATTAGCAAATAATAGAGGTTGGCATAATGCAGGTTGGTCTATGGGAAATGGGAGGTATGCTTCAAATGTTTCTGACAAGCCCTTTACTGGATTTCAAATAGGCTTAGATGAATTTTTGGAGTTTGAGCCTAAGCCTTTATCGATTAGAGCTACAAACGGTTTTATTAAACGTGCAAGGGAAGGAAATCTAAACTTTCCGCCAAATTTTATAGAATTACTTCAAAAACATAAGGATTGGATGGAGGTTAGGTTAGTTAATGCCTGAAGAAATTTTAAATGACTTTATCAGTTCACTTGAGTATGTTGTTAATGCTCAACCACAAAATAGCCGCAAGGGAATAAAAGTAACTGAGTGGTTTGATCAATACTTCGGCTCTTCGGGTAAAGCGTGCCATGTAAAAGAATCAAAGCAGATAGCAAATAGGATTGTGGAACAGTTCAAACATAAAGTTCAGCATGTTGTATTTATTTATGATAATTCTGTTTCAAAGGATACACTTTATAAAAATATCATAGATAAACAATATCCTGAATTAAAAACAGCCATAATGGTTGAATTTGATGGACATAATTTCACCCCAACGGTGTTGTGTAAACAAGGGGATTCCCCTGAAGCAGACTTTTTTAAGGGATTCGATGAGATTAAGGAAGTAGAACTACAGGAAATAGTCCAACTTATACCACAAGGCGTAACGATAGATGAGGTAATAGAAGGGAAACACTCTACTACCTCTACCGAAGATAAAATAGGATTTGTCATTGTAGATAGCTTTATAGGGCAAGATGATACTGCGGTCGTTGAGACTATCTTGGAAGTTGAACTCGGACAAACAGTAGTAGTTTTATCTAAAGACAATAACTACGAAATCAACTCGGTTTGGGAAGTGACTTCTATATACAATGACGACAGCTCTTCAAGTACAAAACTCCGTCTAAAAAAGGTAAATTCAATTTCAACAGGTATAAATATAAATACATTACTCGGCAGTGATGTGCTTAGTCAGACTGATCTGTTAGAACTTAAAAAAATGATGGAGGCTTACTCTTAATGGTTTGGTCGGTCGATGGAGGGAAGAAAAAGTTATTTAAGTTGATTGCACCTCCTAAATTGGAGATAACTGAAAAGGACATACAAAAAAACCTGTCTTTTGATATTCCTGTACATATTCTATTACAAATATGTGCAGCAATAAATTCAGGAAAGAATATAATCCTTGTTGGGGCACCTGGGACAGGAAAGACAACGGTAGCTCAAGCTATTTGTAAAGCTGCTTACTTTAAGCTTTTTTCTTTAGGAACAGGAATGTTTACTACTGCAACTTCGGATTGGAGTACATTTGACACAGTTGGTGGTTACATGCCCAATGTGAATGGAAGAGGCAGTTTGGAATTCAGTGAAGGAATCATTACTAGAGCCATTAATCGGCGAGAATGGTTAATAATTGATGAAATTAATCGTGCAGACATAGATAAAGCATTAGGACCATTCTTTTCTGTATTTAGCCAGCATGAAGTTGTCCTACCTTTTAAAACACAAAAAGGTGACAATTTAAAGATCAAACCAGGCACAAAAACCTCTACAGCGGATACCTTTTATATGCACCCGCTATGGAGGTTAATTGGCACAATGAATGACTTTGATAAATTATCTTTATATGAGATTTCTTATGCTTTTATGAGACGTTTTGCTATTATTAGGATACCTATCCCTCGGGAAAGTGAATTAAAAAATATCATCTCAACTCTAGTTCCAAACTGTAATTTGGACACAGGATTTTCTAAATTATTTAAGATATCTAAACATAGAGAAATTGGTCCTTCGGTATTCTTAGATATGGCTAAATATATCATTAACAGAAATCAAGACCCTGCCGCACAAACGGCTGAACATCTTAGAGAAGCAATTGAGTTATTCTTATTTCCACAGTTTGAAGGTCTTTCGAGAACAATCAAGAAGGAAATTGGTAATATCATCAATGACGCTATTCCAATGTATCCTTTAAATGACGAGAGACTAGAATTTGGTCTACTAAAGTTGCCTAAAATGGAAAGTGAAAATGACTCATTAAAAGATGATATTCCCAAAATAGAGGAAGCTTCAAAAGAGATAGAGATAGTTCATGAAGAAGAAACTTCATACGATCCTGATAAAGAAACAAATTAAAAATGGTGTCTAAGATGATAAGTAGAGAAGAATTAGTACAAGAAATTAATGATTTTCTTTTACTTAATACATATCCAAGTAGCAAGATTATTGTTGGTATAAATGTAGCTAGGTCATTTGATTTTACAGAAATTGATCCAAGCCTTATACCTAACTTATTTAGAACCCAATTTTTAATTAATCCAAGGGTTAAAAATTTTATTAATAATTTGTCAGATATAAGACAAAGGTTAGCGAGGACTACCTATTTAAATGAGGAAGTTACCTCAGGGGTTATAAAAGGACCAATTAATTGGGGAAAAACAATTACTTTAAGAATGTCACAGGGGAATTCTAATTTCCCATTATATGTTACCAAGACTAGAAATAAAACTTTTGATATACCGCAAAATCGATTATTAGTTTACCTTCTTAAATCAGTTAATGAGTTGTTTAAACAGATCAATACTCAAGTGATTAAAAATTTGGAAGACAAGTCAGAGTGGGATTATATTCTTTTTAAGAATTATATAGAATATGGACTCTTTGAGATACAAAAAACTATGGCATTAAAACAGATAAAAGAAATAGATTCACCTTCTAATATAGACCAAAGGCTTCTTGATATTGTTGGCAATAGTCGTGATGATTTCTATATTAAACTATATGAGTTGTACCTATTTTACGATGTAATTATATTGCAGTCGGATTATCAAGTACTAGAAGAGAGCTTTACCCAGGCTTTACTTGAAAGAAGTAAAGAAGAAGATTTGATGGAAATGGCTGTGGTAATAAAGCTTTTAAAGAAATTCAGTATAAAGTTTCATGGTGTAAAAAGGAAATTTGGTCTTTTTTCGGCAGAGGCAAATTATTTAGTATCATGGGAGCTACCTAATGGAGTATTTACAATTTCTCTATACAATTTACCTCCATTCATTAATAAAACATTGTATAAGAATCTTTTAGACCAATTGGGTATCCCATTAAAGTCACGGCTTCCGGATATATCGCTATATTGGCAAGGGGAAGATGGAAGTAAATGGGTTAATTTTGTAGAAGTAAAATATACGGATGTTAATTCTCAATACTTTAGACAAAGTTTGTATAAAGTCATGGGATATCTCAAAGATTTTGAAAAATGGTTTAAAACAAATAAACAAGCTCCGGGAGTTACTTTGGTTATTCCTTCAGGACTGAGTAGTGCTGCTATAGAAGATGATATTTATGTAACTCAGTTTAATGATGAAGTTACCCTAGATTTACTTGTTGATAATATAATAGATGACTTGCCTTAAATTATGAATTTAGTCATGAGATCCAAAACTTGAACTCGGATATATAAGGATATCTCCATAAATTTGGTACTATTGGATATAAATATTGTGGATTTATCGATATTGAACAAAAGATTGATGAAAGAGCCTTATATAGGCTCTTTTATTTTTCCTATTAATGAATATTACGAAGTTGAAAAGTTGGCTTCGTAAAATTAAGCGAAGAACAATGAAATTGGATAATATTATAAATTGTAGGAAGTAAATATTTATTCTAAAATGGAGACTGTAGAGGTTGAGAGAAAACGGTCTAAAAAACTATTAAGAGACTGCCGAGCCCCCTTGATATTACTGGAAAATTTGAAGCTGATTTGACCACTGGTGTCCTCCACAGTCTTCAAACCGCTTGAGCCCTGCGTGCCAGGTTTGGTGGGTTCGATTCCCATGCAGCCCCGCCATTACTGACTTTTCAATCAAATACATAATTTCTCACCTCCACAGTCTTTTGCTCATTTTGAACGAGTCTGTTTGAAACCGAAAAGATGTAACTGTGTGTGTTCAGAGCCTTCAAATAACTATATTTGGAGGTTGTTTGTATGCATAAAGGTGTAAGAAAACATGGAAGAATTAGTCCAGTTAGAAACTGGTTACCGAGACTTTCACTATGTCAGAAATGTTCGATTGGTTCATGTGGTTCAAACAATCTGAGGGTTTAGCTCCTCGGACTATTGAAGAATATCAAATGGAGGAGACCCTTTAAGTTTGCAAAGAATACTAGGTCATTCAGATATGAGTATGACTCGAAACTACATTCAAATGACTAACTTGGAATAAAACGTCAATACAACGTTTTCAGTCCTCTCAAGAACGTCTTTAAGTAAAAATAAGTACGATGACAAATCACAGGATTTGAATGCAATTTTTATTGCAAGCAAGTAATAATTAGATATGATGATAGAAAGTGTTTTTATCCAGAAAAAACTGTGAGAAAGATTTTTTTATGTCTTGGAGGTGAAGTTGATAGGTTAGGGATAAAAGACCCTTATAGCCCTAAAACAGGTACTATAAGTTAATGTTATTACGCTAACTGTATAGAAGAGAAGGGTGCAATATTTTGATTGATGTTGAAAAGGAGTATAGAAGGGCTTTTAACACTTTGAAAAATTAGTTAAAATATCCATTTGCTCCCAGTTACACAAATGGATTTAGTGCAGGTCTTGCAGACAAAGAACCAGCCAGACAAACATATGATTACATTGAGGAATTAGGTAAAGATTCTTCTATTGATTCTGCGGAAAAACTAAATTTAGTATATTATTTTTTAGAAAAAGTAGATGAAGAAGAAAGAAATAGACCATTAATGGCTACAAGTTACTATAGAAATCTCCAGTCTTATATAAAAAGGTCAATTTGTAATATTGAAAAAGGAGAAAACGTTCAGACAACAAGGAAATAAAAAGTTTGATATTAATTCATTTCGGCTGACTGTCATCATGCAGATCAGCTTTAACAGAATAACCATACTACAGAGAACAAGGCACGGAAATAATAATTTGGCCTTTTTATTTTGCTAAAAAACAAACGTATGTTTCATAATAAAGATAAAACAATAAAAAGGAGTTGATAGTCTGCAGTTTAACCTGGAAGTGCATCGAATTATTGAAGGAACGGGGCTAGTTGCTAGAGGAAGGTAATAAAACTGATATTCCAAACGTTACCCACCAGTATATACATAGCTTAAAACGAGAAACAGGGTATCGTAAAACGTTAATTGAAGAAGTAATTGTGAACGGAACAGAAGATATAACAGAAGAAGTAAAGGCAATAGAAAGATGATTTACAGCTACTAAGCCGAAATGAAATGATATTGCTAGACGAAAGAACTGGTATTGTCCATTGGAACGATCGATTATCAAAATACAAGATACGATAAGTTAAAGATTTTATCTAAAACTGAAATCTTATTCTTTTCGAAAATACAATTTTATTTGGGACTTTTTCCAGTGGCTGTATTTCAGGCTTTTAAAGAAGTATATGTTCTAACTTATCTTTTTGAATCACAAGAACAGAAGTACTACTATGATTTATACGAATTGGATTACGAATATTATGCAGTTCAGAAACAAGGTGGTACCTACTACTTAGTAAATCACTCTAATAAATCACCTTACGATAAACAGTTAATGAAGTCACTAATTAATATTTATGAAGGGAAGCTGAATAATATTGATGACGAAAATAGCTTATCTTACTCTTGGTATGAAAAGATTAGGAAAGGTTTAATTGGTGGAGAAAATGAAGATGAACCTTTATACGTATTTTAGAAATAATGCTAAAACACCAGCAGCCTTGAATATGTGGACTTCTTTTAAAGAGGATAGGTCAAAATTGAAGGGGAAGGGCTAGGATTTGTATCACATAATGCCCGTGCTACAACCTATCAAGATAAAGAATCATTAGCCTATACAATAAATCGTTTTATGGTCCGTACAAGTACAAATTCTTTAAGTCACGTGGTGTAACAGCGGATCAGGATTTATACGCCTTGTCTGAACTGATTCAGTGGGATATGGAGAAGTCGAATTCGCAAAGGGGATGCAATCAATCTTTATATACCATCAAAGCGGATGAGGAAGCTATTAAAAGATTATTTGGATAGTGATTTATAATACTAGATGTATACCTAGTTTATTAATATAGACCATACCTTGTACATTTATTATAAACCTTAAATAAAAAGCCTAAAGTCCGGTAGAATAAATTGAACTTTAGTCAGTCCTTAAGCTAAATATTCGGATATTTTGACTTTAGATGTTTCAAATAATTCATGCCTTAATTTTTGCCATCTTTTTTAAACAATTCATGTGCTTCTCTTTTTATTTGTTCTATAGTATGAGTAACGCCTTTTAGATAACCTTCATCATGTCCTTCTTTATAACCATGTGCATAACCTTTTAAGTAGTTTTCCGCAGCAATTTTGTCCAAATAATCTTTTCCAGGATTCTTCTGCATAAAATAACCCCCTTTGAATGAGAATGTATGTTCTTAATTATAATATACAATGAGTATTTAAAATATTCAATTAAAAAGTTTTTTTAGTTTTTCATAGTATTCTCTTCCATGTGGGTTTTATTTAGATGAGTAGTATACGAAGGAATGTAATGATGACTAAGGAAAGTAATCTTTTATGGTATAATCTAATTTGGTAATTATATACAAACGACTGTTAAAAATGGATAATTTAATTGAAAAATAATAAAATTTCGGGATGATAGGAACTGGAAACAATTTCATAACCCAAAGGACCTAGCTATTTCTTTAACACTTGAAGCAAGCAAATCACCAGAGAATTTCCAGTGGAATAGCAGCGATGAGGCAATAAAGAATAAATTAGAAAACATATAAGATGAGTTAGCAGATATATTTATTTACTCCTTAAGTATCCAATCAATAAATCGTTTGGTTCAAACAAAAAATACAATGAATTATAGTCTGGAGAGAAAATGAATGCTTTATTTTTTTACTGCAAGTGAACCTACCGCCTATAAAAATTTTAATAAAACTATACTAAAACCGTATCCAATAAAAGATTCATTAAATTTATTAGAGCCGGAAACAATAGAGAAACTTAAACTAAATATTTCAGACAAAAATGTACGTATGTGGGGTGCAAAACCTGGCCCTAGTAATTTACGTAACTGGAATAATCTTAATGAAGGAGATAGTATATTAGCTTATTCTCGAGGTGAGTTCCTGTATTACGCTAAAATACTTTGTAAAACACCTAAACCTATCAATTGTTAGCAAAAGAAATTTGGGGCACTAACAAGGATGGAGAAACGTGGGAATATATATTCTTCATTAAAGACCTAATCAAGATTAAGATTGATAAACGGAAGTTTAATTCATTTTTTTGACTACGGAGTAAATAACAACCCGTTTGGATTTGGTTTGGTTAAAAAAGAAAAGCTTGAGAGGAAACTTAAAGGGTTTAAAAGTATCGATGATTTAATTTACTATTTAAATAATGATTATGTTATTTCAGATGAAGAACTAGAGGATAATATCTATCAAACTGCAATTGTGGAAAAAGGTTTTAGTAATATTGAGGTAGATGTAACCCCTGACCTTCAGCCAATAAAGAAACCAACAACAATAAGGGGGCAAAAAGTTTGGAAAAGAGACCCCGTTGTTGCTAAGAGAGTCTTAAAAAAAGCAGATTTTAAATGTGAAATTGATAATGGACATATTACATTTATATCAAAATCTACCGATACACCATATATGGAAGCCCATCACTTAATACCAATGAAGTACCAGAATGAGTTTCAAAATTCAATTGATGTTGATGGTAACGTTGTTTGTCTTTGTCCGAATTGCCATCGGAAAATACACCACGGAACAAATGATGATAAAAAAGAATTAATCCAAACTCTTTACACGAAACGGTTCAAACTGTTACAAAAATGGGGGATTAGTAAAGAATTAAAAAATGTTCTATCTTTTTATAAGATAGAGGAATGAAATTTTCGAGGTTTTCAAAAATGTTATATTATTTAAAGGAGATAATCATGCCAGAAGAAGAAGTAATAAGACTTACACCAACACCTAATACATTACGTGAATTATTTTTAAAGTCTGGAAATCAATGTGCTTTCCCTGGGTGTTTTGCAAGAATGATTGATAATGATGGTAATTTTATTGGACAGGTTTGCCATATTGAAGCTGCAATGCCTGGTGGTGAAAGGTTCAATTCAGATATGACAAATGATGACAGAAGGCAATTCAGTAACCTAATGTTGATGTGTTACGAACACCATAAAGTAACTGACAATGTGGGTGTATACCCAGTTGAAAGGTTAAAAGCAATGAAACAAGCACATGAAAATAAATTTGCGGATATTGTCTCAAAACTAGAACAATCTGTTGAAGACTTAACTGCTTTTCAAATTAGTCATTCACCTATTAAACTTTTGAGAATAAATGAAGTGCTAGATTGGGGGAGTAGTGAAGAAGAGTTATTAGAAAGTTTAGATGAAGTGAACCAATGGGTAAAGAAATTGAAAAAACTTACTCCAGATACACGTAAAATTTTTGTAATCATGATTGAAAGGTCAATTGATAAACGTATTTGTACTGTTACTCCTTTAGACGAAGTTAAAAGTATTACAAGATTGGGTTTTGAAGAGTATAGAAACCATCTTATTATTCTGCATCGATACGGTTTTATTAGTGAAGCTTTTGAAGACGACGAAGGTTTTATAAGTGAGTTAAATAAGTTTGACAGTGGTTGGCCATTTTGGGATGACCTTTTAAAATTTACGCAAAAAACATCTTACTCTCTTGATGAAATAATTGTTAATTTGAATTTCAGTGTACTCGGGTAATGATTAAATGTTTTTAAATAAAAGCTTTTTTATCAATAATCATACATTAATCGAGGCAGATGTTCGTGATGTGAATGCAAATGAAATGCCAGATGTAGATATTATCACGGCAAGTTGGCCTTGTGTTGCTTTCTACGTTGCAGGAAACAAACACGGAATGAAGTATAAATGTCATGATTGCGAACACGAACATAGTATGACGCATATATTAATGGAGCAGTTTGTCCAGAGTGCGGAGGACATACAGAGGCTATTGATCCGCGTGGGACTTTATTCTTCGAGGTTATTCGTTTTATACGTGCTAAAGAGCCAAGAGCAATCTTTTTAGAAAATGTTAAAAACTTAAAAGGCCACGATAACGGAAATACATTCCGAGTAATCGAACAGATGATGAGAGAGAGTGGATATCATATAGATAGTAAAGTAATGAATACAATATAATATGGAAATATTACCCAAAAACGCGAGAGGATTTTCATTGTTGGATTCAGGGATGAAGAGGTTTTAAACAATTTCCGCTTTCCTGAGCAGATTCCACCAACTAGAACCATATAAAATCCTAGAACGTCAGGAAAAGTAAGATCTTGCTTTATATTACACGGCTACTAGCCAATACTTTACAATGTTACAAAAAGCAATGACACGAAGAGATACTGTCTATCAGTTAAGACGTGTATATGTAAGAGAAAATTAAAGTAATGTATGTCCTACTTTGACAGCGAACATGGGCACGGGAGGGCATAATGTCCCATTAATTATTGACGATTGGGGATTTAGAAAACTAACTCCTAAAGAGGCTCTTCGTTTTCAGGGATTCCCTGTTGATGATAATTATCGCATCCCAGAGGGTATGGCTAACTCTCATATTTATAAGCAAGCAGGTAATGCTGTAAGTGTTCCAGTCATTAGACGTATTAGAGAATTTCATTGCTGCACTCGATACTGTCTATAATGTTGAAGAAGCAGAAGAAAATGAACTATTAAGAGCAACAGTCTAAGACCTTTCGGGGTCTTTTTCTGTTTTATTGTCAAAAATTAACCTGCGCATCCCTCTAAAATCAATGTTAGAGGACTCCATGGGTGTTTATATAGTGTAATTATTTTAGTTATTGAGCCTGTCTTATAAATTTCGTTAAATCTTCTATAACATTATCTAAGTCATTTTTAACTTCGTGTTCCCAAACCCTTTTTAAATGCCACCCATTCTTTCTGTAATAGTCATCTACCACCTTATCTCTATCCTGATTCCGTTTAAGTTTTTTCTACCAGTATTCTAGATTTGTCTTTGGCATATTTCCATGAATAGGGCATTGATGCCCAAAGCATGAGTCAATGAAGATAACAACTTTGTATTTTTTGATTGAGATATCCGGCTTTTCGAACAAATTTTTTGTATTTCTTCTGAAACCATGGTGGCGCAGGGAGCAACCCGCATGGTTAGGGAAGACCGGGAGTAGCGACCCGAATAGCAAGTTGACCAAAAGGTTACTGTTACCTGTTATTTTACCAAAATAAAAAGCTTCCTTACAAGGAACGCTTTTTTTAGTTTTTTTGGAAGCATTTGAAAGTTACGGAAAAATGTAAAAAAGCTGACCTGGAGTAATAACGATAATTTTTTTTCGCCAGTTCAAATTTAGCTATGACTTCTTCCAGTTTTTTTCTACTTACTTCAGCTACATAAACATCTGGAATACAACCCGAAAAGATGTTGACAAGTTGAATGGTAAGGAGATGGCTAAGTGTAGGACTAGTAATGGAGCCTTATGTTTAGTTTTTTCATTTGAGGATGAATTTATTATCTAGAGAAAGACTGAAATCAATAATAATTCTGTTCTTTAGTATCTTTTCACTTAATCCTGTATAAAAAATTCAAAGTTATCCAGTAATAAACCCCAGAAGTCCAGTTAATCTAAGTGTAGTGTAATTAAACTTTTATAAATCCCAAATAACGCACGAAAGAATGAGGCTACTGACTTATATTTGTAAGTGTCTAATCTGAGAGAACTATCAATTGTATCGCTGGTGTGTGGCATTGGATATTATATTTTTTGTACATATATATAGGAATAATATGGTATATTTACAGAAGGTTTTAAATATTCACTTATAAGGGAGGGGAAATAGGAGTGAGGATACCAATTTACTATCCAAGCATTGCGCCGCCAAAACAATGGATCTACCAAATGATTTTGTATGGACAAAAGTTCTCAACGATTACGCCAAACGATACAATGGCATATGATGAGTTAGAAAGGCTACTCGGAATAAAAGACTTCATAACATTAATGGACAACTCTATTTATATACCAGCCTCAATAGAAAGTGTCGATATGCGCTTTGATAATATAGATCATAAAACGTTAGAACTCTTTACAGAGTATGAACAGTCAATGTGGGAGGAGGATGAAGAGTTAGCTAGAGCTGGCAACAGATTGAAGGAGCGAGAATCTGTAAGACTACATTTTTCAAAATTCTTTTACGGAGACATTTTGGATGAATTGGTGAGGAGACGTTTTGTAAAGATAGTGGATAGAGACAAAAAAGTGTTAGTGGAAAAACAGATAGCATTGAAATACATGTGCATGTTAGCAGAAGCATTTGCAGATTCAAAATCAGAAAAGACTGGAAATACATATTTTGCTGCTACAAGCCACCTTGCACTACATGAATATCTTCTTAACAAGCATAGTAAATCCGAAGTAGAATTGACTGGTGCAATTAGAATGCAGTTTTTTGAAAAACTTGCTGTCCCTAATGTAGATGTGCCATTAGAAAAGATCTTGGAATTTTGCGATGTAAACAAGCATGCACTTTATAAGTTGGAGATTCTGTTGGAACAATACGTAAGTGAGATTGTAAAGGAAGCAAATAGGACAAATATAAAGGACGCATTAGAGCTAAAAACAAAGGAAATTATCGTTGCTCTGGAGGACTTAAAGCAGAAATTAGATAGTTCTTATATCGTCAATGCGCTTAAGTCATTTGCTTTATTCGTAGCCGGCGGAGAAGCTATGGTAAATTTGTTGGAGCATATAGGCGCTACTGTCCATCCAGCTCTTCCGCTAATAAGTGGTGGCGTTTCTGTAGCGGTTGAGTTAAGGAAAGGATACGTTCAAAACTCGCTCATTCGAAAATCGTCACCAATGGAGTACCTGTATTTAGCCGAACGCGCAGATGTTTTTAGGAATACCATTGGATAGTCCCTAGAAAAGTGACAAGGGACTGACTGATGGAATTGTTTGATGGTTCATTGATACTGATTACAATTAAATCATTTCATTCAGCAGCAGCAATAGGGCTAATGTACTTTTATAAATCACTTAATAACCAGCAAAAAAATGAGTGTTTTTTAATGAACTAACGGGTCGGTCGGACACTCGGTACAGTTTTTTTGGGGAAGCTTTAAGAGAAGTGGGAACATTCCCAATGACGATAGCTATATTGTTAGGGATAGTAGGAGTATTTCTTATTGTGATATCAATAAGAAAAAGTTAAAAGAAATATATAGACATTGTGAAGAACTCTACTTAAAGTAACAGGTGCGTTAGTTGAAAAAGTGGATTATTTTTCGTCCACATTCTGACCACATAACTTATATAACAATATTTTTATAATTTTCATTAAAAAGAAAAAAAGCCCGATAAATCAGGATTTCAGTAATTCATTTTATTTCTAGTTTCTTCATATTTAATATATAAATAAAAGAACGTAAAAAATACGGTCTTAAGGGTGCACGTCGTGCTCATCAGTTCTCAAAATCCTGCCAATAGGAAATCCAGTATTACAAAATAAAGCAGGTTATAGAGAAGTCCTAAGAACTTGGCTTAAGTTTAATTTGGGAGCTAATCTTATATGGGAAGCCAGAGATGAGTTTTTCGGACCAGGAAAGCGGAATTTGCCATTGCTTTATGAATATTGGCTTTTTTTTCATCTTCTCGATCTTATTGCGTCCAAATTTAAATTAGAAAAATTACCTGTATATAGTCTAATTGAGATGCATGAGAATGGTATGTATTTAAAACTAAAATCGGGGAAGCAATTAGTTGTTAATGGGACATAAAAGAAAAACGATGTAGCTTTTAAAATTCAATTTACATACAATAGGACATTTAGCGCTACAAATAACAGAAACCTTGTGGGATCTTGGACAAGGCAAATGAGGCCAGATTATACTTTGAGTATTTGGTCCAATAATTTGAATGTGGGAGAAGCTGAAGAAAGTGGGGCTATTGTCCATCTTCATTTTGATGCCAAATACCGTGCGGATTCTATTGAGGGTATATTTGGGAAGAAGATGAAAACTTAGAAGAGGAACGTAATAAACAAAGGCAGGAAGTTTATAAACGGGCAGATTTGCTTAAAATGCATGCATATAAAGACGCCATTAAACGAACTCAAGGTGCTTATATTCTTTACCCGGGTAACCAAAATCGGATTTGGAGAGAGTTTGAAGAAGTTCTCCCTTCAGTAGGGGCATTTGCTGTAAGGCCAGGCAATTCTGGTGAGGCAATAGGGCTACATGATTTATCAGCAGGGTTTCTTTCAGAGGTACTTGACTATCTGGAGTTAAAATTCACTGGCTCTACAAATTGAAGATATAATTCCGGATTATTATTAAGGAACATGTTAAATCACTGCGCAATATCCACTCAGGGAGAAAAAATAAAATAGCAACACTTTTAGAGGGTTAAAAGCATACTATTTAGCCCTCTGAATTTTGTTGATATATAGGGATTTCTTGCTCTTTAGGAAATAATCGCATAGAAATTAAATCCATTTTTACACGCTACTAACAAAGGTTTAAATGTGATGTAGTTTTAAACGCTAATTGCATTGCTAAATACATACCTATGGTAGGGGGCCAGGAAGGATTAACGACCTTTGGTGTGGAATACTTCATTGAACTAACAGGCAGTTTAGTTAAAATACGTTTTCGTTTATTACCAGATAAATTAAAAGAGGAAGGTCAAACATGGAAAAAGCTAAATTTTCATTTGAATTGGACGGTACACCTTATCAGATTGAATATGAAATAGGACCGTCCATCGATTGGATGAATAGGAGATATTTCCCAAAAGATAAACACGGCGTTTATGTGGCATATAATGATAGTAACGAAGTTATTTATGTTGGGAAGACATGGAATAAGGTCGGGTTTTTTGGTCGTTTGTCCTCAGCACACCATTATTTTGATACATTTAAAAAGGAATGCGAACGAATCGAATTTTTCTATTTGGAGAAATCTCTAGATATACTCATGTTGGAACGTGCCAAAATTCTTCAATTTGATCCACCGCTAAATCGGGATGATGATGATCGCATTAAAATTTCTGAAGAATTTGTGAAAGCTGTGAATGATCAACATGCGTTGCTCGAATTTTATGCACTTTATGATCAGGCGATTTTCGATGAAATGGAGAAAAGAAATCTTACAGAAGAACAAATGATAAAATTATTCAATAAAAAGTATTCTTTGATTAAAAAGGAAGTTTCGATTGAATCCATTTTATACGAGACACAACCGGATTATTTTCCAGCAGAGTATTTTTGCTTTAAGTGCATGGATACAGGCGAAGGGGAAAATAATCTCGGCGAAACGGTATTTTGTGATTGTGAAATCGGTGATAATCTTTGCTTTGAACTTACTGGTAAACATATCGCTGAATGAAATTTCAAGAAAATTGGCTTGGTGGTAATGTACTTTGTATTGTTTATACTTATCTGTTCCAAAAAGCAGAAAGATTGTTGAACTAACGGGTGTTAGTTCAACAACCCACCAAAAATGGATATTAAAATGGCTCAGTTAACTATACTGAGCCATTTATTCCTCAAGAGTGATAATACTTTCGTTTCCCTTTGAATTGTTTTCCAAGGCGGCTATCAATCGAAGGTTAAAATCCCATGCCATGTCGTCATTTTCCCCCTGTTGTTATGTTCTATCTATTAAACCGCGTGATCGAATTTAACGCATATTAAACCGCATAATCTAAACAATAAATCGATATAATAAAATCCTAAAACCAAAAAAGCACCTTATTCATCTTCCTCTATGCCTAATAATATTAATGTTGCCACCGTTACTCCTGGGACAATTGGTTCCAATCCTTTTATGGCTCCTTTTACAAAACCTCTTGTAATTCTTTTTACTGTAAACCCTTCTTTAAATCCTTCCTTCATTGCTTTTGCTGCTAGTTTTGGGTCGAACTTTTCGTTATCCATTTTTATTCTCCTTTACATCAAGAATCACAACCTTAGATTCTTGCACAAAAAAGGGATCCACATGCCATGGCGAGGGATCCTTTTTCCAACGTAAACATAAACACAAACCCGATCTTTTCCGAGATCGGCACCCCATCCAAGGAGGAAGGGGAACATCATACATTTATTTTAGAACGAATGTATGTTTCAATCAACTAAAAACTTCCAACTATGCCAAAAATGTTCGTATCTTTGCCAGGCAGTCATCCACTACATCTTGAGGTGGTTTATGCGATAGCAAGACTCACTGGTTAATTTTTATTATTCATATTTCAACACATACTTCACATCAAAGGGAGTAAGTTTTAATTCTCTCGCTGGAATGTTGGTTTTCGCATAAGCTGGATGCATAGGGAACCATTTTCTCGGCTTACCTCGGTCGATTTGAACAAGCTTTTTTTTATGAAGGACGAGAAGGTCCCTTAGATGAAGTGGAGAAACATGGCAAAGAGATTGAAAAAGTGAAAACTAAAACTGAGGCTGCTGAACCAATGACTAAAGAAGAAGTGGATGCAATAGATATCACTATAGATAAAGCAGATACACCATCAACAGAAGATGTATATTAAGAAGAATATCAATTAGTATAAAATTCTTTTTTGTCTCAAAATATAAGAATACTAGTGGAAATGAGATACTAATTAGAAAAACCTCTAAGATACACCTAGAGTTTTTTTATGTCTACGGAGTCCTGGAAAACCGTAAATGGAGTTTCGCCAATTATACATTACAATAAAAGAAATTGATTCAAGAAAATGTAAAATTATTTTTTATTCCACCTCACTACAACAAGATTACTTGTCTTTTTGAGAGAATGAATTTTATATATTTACAACTTCCTATAATTTATCTTATGCAAATTCGATAAATTTCAAATTATGTGTGTGAAGACTACATATTTTTATGAAAATTCTTTAGATTTAAATAGGTTAAATAAATTTAAGTTTCTTTCCATTCCTTTTATTATATTCTTTAGCTATTAACTTTACATCTCGGTCCTTTATCCATGTAGGCATTCCATGACTATATTTAATAAAGTACAAAGTATAGAGGATTGGGGTGTTTGACCAAGTGCTTTACTAGTAAATCGTTCTGACCGTCCTCTTGAAAAGATTGATACAGATTTCGAGGCAAACATAGAAGATGTTGATCCTGTTGGAGCATGGCATTAGCTAAACCGATTTTGTTGAACGATTAAAAACGGGTGCACAATTAAATGAACCAGATTGCACAATATTTTACGGTGGAGATAACAAAGGCTACACAGTTACCCATTATTAAATTCTAAGTAAGTTGGATTAAAACAAGAAATGTTATCTATACTTCTTGTTTTAATATTTTAAAAGGGGGGAATAGTGGGAAAGCATTATTATAGTCATTTAATATTATTTGGAATAAGCCTATTCGAGATCACTCTCGAGTAGGCTTATTTATTTTTACAAGCAACACCTTTACTTATGGTTCCCGTAATGCATCTAAATGATATTTTTATTTTTCATTGATCAAATTATCAATTAAACAATTTTTGTTTGATACCCTTTTGTTTATTTTTCGGAGGGGTAAGGTCTTTTGGAATTAGGGATGTATATGTTTCCCCGTCGAGTCTTTCAGCTAACTCTTTTTTAGCATTATCAAGTAATTCTGGGTTTTCAAGAGCCGAAATAGCAGTACATGCCATTGCTTTTCCAGCTAATAACATGGCATCATGGGCGTAGCTTTCTTTACCTTGTGCGACAGCCTGCCAAGTATGAAATGGTGTTCCAAACGCCCAGGTGGAAGTAACACATTGTGCGGTTGGAACATTCCAGCTAACATCGGCAACATCTGTAGATCCCCCCATAAATGTTTCTTTTTCAGAAAAAGGAACGATAAAGTCGGCAATAGGCCGTTCTGCTAATTGAGAGGCTCCTTGTTTTCCAACTTGTAAAGCTGCCGTACGCTTCTCCTCGTCAGTCAACGATTCATAGATTGTTTTTGCATAGTCTATATCCTGTTCATTAGCATGAGGAGCTCCTATTTCCTGCATATATTGGTGCATCACTTTTTCAAGGGTCATATTAGGGATTAAATTATGGCAGGAACCTTGAATGTCGAAATCAACCTTCGTTTGCGTCATAAGTGCCGCACCGCGGGAACAGTTAACTACTCTGTCATAAAGCTCTTTTACTTGATCTGGTTTCGGTGCACGGATTAAGTATGTCACTTCCGCCTCAGCCTGAACAACGTTTGGAGCCAATCCTCCTGTATTGGTTACAGCATAATGAATCCGAGCTTCATCAATCATGTGTTCTCTCAAATAATTGACTCCAACATTCATAAGTTCGACTGCATCTAAGGCACTTCTTCCTAAATGTGGTGATGCAGCGGCATGGGCACTTCTCCCTTTAAATTTAAAGTGCGCATGGATGACCGCATTGGCAGTGGAGTTCATGACAGCATTCATTGTTGAAGGATGCCATGAGAAGGCAGCATCAACATCTTTAAAAAGACCGTCTCTTGCCATAAAAGTTTTCCCGTATCCACTTTCTTCTGCTGGACAGCCAAAATATTGTACTGTTCCACCAAGCTTATTTTCCATCAAATAATCCTTAACCGCAATAGCTGCCGCTAAGGAACCTACTCCCAGCAAATTATGTCCACAGCCATGGCCATTTCCATTTTTATTAATGGGCTCGAATGTACTGCTGCGTGCCTGTTGACTTAGCCCTGCCAAGGCATCATATTCCCCGAGTATCGCAATGACCGGATGACCAGATCCATATGAGGCAACAAAACCTGTTTCAAGACTAGCTATTCCCTTTTTTACGGTAAACCCTTCCTTTTCCATTGCTTCGCTAAGCAAATCAGCTGAACGGAATTCCTCAAATCTGGTTTCTGCAAACTCCCATATTTGATCACTTAGCTGTGTAAACAAGGTGCGTTTATTATCTATTAAATTTGTAATTTTTTCTGATAGAGTAGTCAATTTTTCCATCTCCTAAATTGCATTATTTTTGAAAGAAGGAACCTCTTTCTTAGTGCGAATTAAAAATAAAGATCCCGCACACAATAGAGCAAACATAATCAGCATAATAAAAGCAACTGTATAAGAACCGTCAAAAGCATCGACTAAAAATCCTATTAACATCGGAGTAAGAACCCCAGCGAATTGGGCTCCGGTATTAATGAACCCATTTGCAGTACCTACAACCTCTTCAGACAGCATTTTTAATGGAGCTGAGATGATCAGAATAATATTAAACGACATGAATACAGTAACAACACTTTGATAGACAGCAAACATTGCTATATTTGGTGCATATGCCATTAAATATAGAAAAACCGCCGTTAATACTGCAAATACAGCTGCAATTACCTTATCTTTCCCTTCAGGTAATTTATCCAAAATATAGCCGCTTACAATCATTGCAATAATTCCTGCAAACGCTGGAATAGCTGAAATATACCCGACTGATGTTAAGTCGAGATGGCGTTCCGCTACTAAATAAGTTGGCATCCACGCCATTAATCCCCATTGCACTGCATAAATGGCAAAATAGGCAATGAACAAATTCCAGATAATCGGAGTTTTTAAGACTTCTCTTAAGGGTGCTTTATTTTTTGAAGGGTTTTCACTTTTTCCTACAGTTGAATCTTTACGCTCTTTTATAAAAAATACATAGAGGAAGGCAAATATAATACCAATGGCACCCGCAATATAAAAGATTGTTCTCCAACCGATACTTTGCATGGACTGGGTACCTATTATTGGTGTTATTACTCCCATAATTGTCCCAGAAGTGAGCATAAAGGACATGGCACGGCTACGTTCATTTTGTGGAAACCAACTCGCAATACCTTTTGACGCAGATGGAAAAAAGCTGCCTTCCCCAAGTCCAAAAAGAAATCGAATGAGGATTAAGGACATGAAGGACCACGCCATTCCTGACAAAATCGTGAAGACGGACCAAGCAAAAACAGCAATGATAATGATTTTTCGGAAACCAAACCGATCTGCGAGCCACCCACCGGGAATTTGCATTAAGGCATAACCCGCAAAAAAGCTGCTTAAAACAATTCCAGTCTGGGAGGCACTTAAATGTAGATCCTCTGAAATACCTAAAATCGCATAATTCATAAAAAATCGATCAAAGTTTCCAATTGACCATCCTAAAAATAGCAAGATGATAATGACATACTTCCAGTGCGACAATTTAGATACCATATAATTCCTCCTAGCGAAATTAGTTGAATTCTGTATAATTATAAAAAATTCTAACTATTCAAACAATGTTTGACTCTATATAATAATTACATAAACTATGTGGAGGTCTACATATTCCTATGGAGGTTGTATAAAGTGGAAACATTGATGAAAATCAAACAATTTTTAGTGGGTGACTGCTGCTTTTCCCATTTTCAGCTGTGGCAAAGCCTAAATGGATTAGATTTTTCACTTGTTTTATCTCATCATTTTGACAAAGAAACACCCATACCAGAAAGATTTTACAATGAAAAAATTCGCACCCATGAAAATTACACCGATATTTACTATCATTATGTCAATCATACAACCATTGTCCTCAGGCTCAGCAAATCATCCGTATTAAAAATCGAAAGCAAGCAAAAACTTAAAACGATAATCGATTTACATTACTTGCAAGTAATGCTAGATAGAGAAAAATATATTAGGAACAAAATGATGGAGAGCATCCGTGATATATCCGTACACGAAGATTTAGATGATTTGTTAAAAAAAATATTAGAAAATGCCTTATCTGTTATACCTGTAGCTAATATGGGAGTTTTATGGATATACGAACCAAGCTTAGACGTGCTTTTTCCTAAAGCATGGACAGGCGGTCCTAATGAAGAAATTGGAAAAATGAGAATGAGGGTTGGGGAGGGAATTATCGGAAAAACCTTTAAAGATAATAAATCTTTTATTCTTACAAATATAGAGGGAATTCAATCAGAATCCTCTAATATTTCACCAGGTAATCTTTTTCATTTGTATAACTCTGTTCAATTTGATGATTTACAATCCATTATTTCAGTGCCAATAAAGGTTGAGGAGAGTACTTTATGTGTTTTGATCGTCTACCAAAATGGTGCTTATCCTCTTTTAACGAAAGATGATCAACAACTGTTAGAAAGTTTTTCCGATCAGGTTTCTATCGTTTTAAGAAATTCGAAGCTATACCAAAATCTAAAAAAGCAAAATGACCTTTTAATTCAACGAGATACCATACACAATTCTTTAATAAAACTGTCACTTCAAAGTAAAGGGTTACAAAAAATCGCAAATGAAATAAAAAAGATGATAAACCATCCATTAATGATAGTAGACTTAACAGATGATCAATTATATTCAAGTCCTACCCCATGGAAGGTGGAGCTTCCTTCAGAGCTGATAAAAATAAATACAAAAATACCAACTCAATCTTTTTTTACTGAGTCTTATACTAGTCAGTCATTGTATATTCACCCCATTATTGCTATTGATGTTCCAATTGGAATAATGGCCGTAGAAATGGAGGAAGATGACCTTTTTCCTTTAAACAAAATGATTATTGAACAGGCAAGCTCAGTAATTGCATTAGAGATTATCAGAAAACAAACATTAGTGGATTCTTTTTATCAAAAAACAAATGATCTATTCAATGATTTTATTCAGAACCGAGAATATAATCTGATACGAAAGAAGGCCATTGAGCTTAGAATTAATCAGCATCCCTATTATATGGCGATCGTAATTCATCTACATCCTCATGCAGATTTCCATTTTGTTAATATGCAAATGCACAAACTAATTGCCCAAATTAAAAGGCATTTAGGAATATTTGTTTCACTCGTTTTTGGTTATGGAAATAAAGTGACGTTGATATGCCAATTTAATAACTTTGCAGATCAAGATTATGTAAAAAAGAGACTAGCGCTTATTCATACCAACTGGAATAATGTGCATGAAGAATCCCTGAAAATAGGGATGGGTACCTGCTATCCAAGTATGGAGAATATAGCAAAAAGTTACTCCGAAGCGGATAAAGCCCTTTCTTTTCTGATCTCGAGGCAGCTTAAAAATATCGTGAACTATCAGGATATTGGCATAAATCATCTTTTTATTCACCAACCCATTGATGACTTGAACTCTTTTGTAAATGAAATTTTTAATCCCCTCCAATCTGATAAAGACGGTACTTTGGATTTAGAACAAACCCTGCTTGCCTATATGGAGAACGACCGTCAAGCTACACAAACAGCCAAAATTTTGCATATCCATGTTAATACTTTATATCAAAGGCTAAAAAGGATCGAAGAAAAGCTTCAAATTTCCTTTTCAAATCCAGAAGACATTTTAAAAGTTCAACTTGCATGTTATTTAAGAAATTCAATCGTCTCACTAGACTCGTAGCCTTAAGTTGGATAACTCGTTTACCCGGATCACGCCTCCTAAGAAGAGGGATATTCCTTTTCTGAATTCACAACTTTTTATCCTGTTAATTTGATAATATTGGAAGAGAATCTCGTCTTTTTTATGAGGTTCTTGGGAGTAAAAAAATTGACAACATTGAGGTTAACATTTCTGGCAAGAAACTCAACGAATGTGTTTATGGATGGGATAATATTAGATCACTACTTTTAAACTAAGATATTTAGATACTAAATTAAAAGGTAATATTAATATGACGTTGATGTTTGTAGTGGATTTATTCTTCTGATTTTGCCCCCTTGGGTGAAGGGAATCAACTAAAAAAATAGAGAAAAGATTGCTAGGGGACATTGGTTAACGTCTATTAACGTAGCAACGGAACATGGAAACATTTAAAAAAATATTGTACATGGGGAAAAACGTCTGTAAAAGGATTTAATACTTAAGGAGGAGAAAAAGTGAGTCCAACGAAAAGCATCATTTCACTTAAAAACATTACTTGGAAACGAAATGGAAAGCTGTTATTGAATGGGGTTTCATGGGAGGTCCAAAAAGGGGAACATTGGGCTCTTCTAGGACTAAATGGATCAGGAAAAACATCTCTTTTAAAAATGATTACAGGTTATCAATGGCCAAATAGTGGTGAAGTGTCTGTTTTGGGAAATCTTTTTGGAAAAACGAATATTCCTGAACTGCGGAAATCCATCGGCTGGGTCAGTTCCTCATTAGATCAGGAATACCAGTCGCGCCCAAATGATACAGCACTGGAAGTAGTTTTAAGTGGAAAATTTACTTCAATTGGATTATATGAGGAAATTACAGAGGATGATGTAAAGAAAGCAAAAGCATTACTTGACCAATTCAGAATCAAACTTCTGTCTAACCAATTTATCCACACACTCTCTCAAGGTGAAAAAAGAAAAGTAATGATTGCAAGGGCCCTCATGTCTTCACCGCAATTATTAATCTTAGATGAGCCTTGCAATGGACTGGATATTTACTCTAAAGAAGAGCTGTTAACATCTATTGAAGAAATGACAGCTGCACCGAACGGCCCAACCATTTTATATGTTACACACCATATTGAAGAAATTGTACCATCTATAACCCATGCTATGTTAATCAATTCGGGGAACGTTATGGATAAAGGAGAAAAAAGGGACGTATTAACCGAATCATTATTGGAAAAGACCTTTCGTGTCCCAGTTAAAGTAGAATGGGAGAATGAGCGTCCCTGGATTCGGATTAAATCCCTGTTATTTACTGAGAAAAAATAAACCAAGTATGTTGAAGTGTAAAGTAAAACAGTCGTAATGGTAGAACTACAAGATGAATATAGATTACTTTCCATGGGAGGGCCTAATTAAATAACTTAATTTAGTAAGGTCATAATAATACTCGTTAGGACATCTTAATTTATCCCAATATGTAGAATGGTAGGTGTCTTTATAAGGGAGTACTATTCTTGGCATTGTTATGTGCTCTCAAACTAAAAAGGCGAAGACTAAAAATCTTCTCCTTTTTTAATCCTTTTCACGATAATTGGTTCTTCTCTCTCCCAGCTGTTTTGCGGCCTTTTTAGACTTCTCCTGCTCAGGGATTGTATATAGCGCAGCGGTTGTGGTTGAAGTATGACCAAGTTGAGTCATTAGCAAATGGATGCTCCATTAAGTTCGACCCCTAGGTATGCCTCAGATTGTGTGGCGACATCGATTTATTGGACTTAAATGCCTTTGTGTATTTCTTAACTAGAGCCTTAATGGCTCGGTTGGAAATCAGAGTGATATTGAAATAGTTAGTTAAAACCTTTCAGAAAACCTTTGACTAACGGTACTTTAGTTCTATACAAAATGAGTTAAGACCACAAATATAAGACGGGGGAAGAGTTGCTCGTGGTGATTGAAGAACAGCGAAATAAGTTTATAAAGCTCGTCCAACAAGATCTGCTCAATGAAGCAATTTCCGAGAGATTTACATAAGAGTAGGTTTTTTCGAGGTCCACTTTAGAGGGCTTTTTTTGTTGCAAATATAAACACCCAATTAATTCTAGGTATTTTAGGAGTAATGAGCGTATTTTGTATTGGATGCGCTTCAAAAGGATTATTTTAAAAATAAGCCCATTTTACTAGATTGGTTTGATATACTAGAAATGGAAAAATTGAGAGAATCATTTTAATGAGTAGGGAAGTGTAAATAATGCTCTGGAAAATTTACTTTTGGCTAATTTTAGCTATAGAGATAGCTTCAATGTTTGTAGAAACGGTTCATGGTCCGGTGGTAGAAATTACGGATACGGTTATTAGCGTTATCTCCACAATTGGATTATTCGGTTATGTATATAAGAAGCAGTTGTTGTCAAAGTTATTCTGGAAATTCGTATTTATAATAACTGTAATTGAGGGGCTTGCCTATATAATGTTGGATGTAATTAATGATCCGGAACTTGGATTAGGTGGAATTATTTTCGTTACAGCTTTCACGCTATCCATAATGTATCCTTTCTTTCTAGGTTTATATAGATATGGATTCCGTAAGCAAAATTTAGCTTAGTGACATCTTAAATAACAGGTACATTTGTTTAAATAAGGTATAGAGAGACCACAATATGTGGTCTTTTTTTATTTGTTTATAATCACAAATATACAAATAAGAATATCAATTAGTGAAATTTCTTCTTTTTGTCTCAACTGCTATTTACGTTGAGGAATTAACAGCTTAAGAACGACTGACATCTAGCTAAAAAAATTCCAAAAGATAAAAAAATTGGGAAGATTATTTGTGAAACATGGTAGAATAATATTCTAGTAAAAATGTCATAGGAGGAATTTAACAATGAAAAAATATTTAATGGCAGCAAGTGCTTTTTTGGGGGTACTATGTCTCATCTTGGTTAGCGGCGCCTTGAAGGTTTCAGCAAACGTTGGACAGGATACCCTGCAAGCAGCAAAGCCCATTAATGTAAATGCTGTTAATCATGCAATCCTTAATGGAGATGGAGATTATGAAGATTATTGGAAATTCACGCTGACAAAACCGGGTCAAGTTACCTTTAACATGAATAACTATTCGGGATATTCATGGGATTTTGAAATCCTAGATGGTAATGGAAATGAGTTTACAGGTGGAACAACAGATGACAGCAATAAAGCCATGGGTGTGACGGCAAGGAAAGTAGGATTGCCAGCTGGTACTTATTACGTACATATTGAGGATGATTGGAATTCTATTAACGAAACCTATTATTTTGCTGTTAATTTTGCAGAAAACGCAAATGTGGAATACGAATTCAACGATAGTTCAAGTGCAGCAAATAAAATTAAATTAAATACACCTTACGTGGGTGAGATACAAAATTATAATGATGAGGATTATTATAGATTCACCCTTCCTGAAAGTGGAGCTGTCACTCTCAATATGAGTCAAAAATCTGGTAACGGATGGAATGCGAGTATTTTAAATTTAGAGGGTGAAGTGCTTAGTGAGTTGACGACAGAAGATTCTTCGAACGTCACAAAACCGACGGAACGGACGGTCGGGCTACCTAAAGGAGATTACTTAATCCATATTGAAGACAATTGGGGTTCAACTTACCAGCCCTATGCCTTTACCGTGAAGTTTGCAAAGTCAACTACCTATGAAAAAGAATTCAATAACAACGCCCAGCAGGCAAACAGTATTGGGTTGGGCAAAAACTATTATGGGAATCTCCAAGATAACAATGACACTGATTATTTTACGTTTTACCTATCAAAACCATCAAGTGTATCACTAGAGATGGGAAGGAAGCCATCTGTTAGTTGGTATATGAGCCTCTATAATTCAAACGGTGATGAAGTGGGGTCCTTTAATACGAAGGATGACCAGTTTGCAAAGGGTATAGAATCGAAGAGGTATTCCCTTCCTGCAGGGCGGTACTATATATCGGTGAGTGATTATTATTCAAACACTACTAATTATAAATACCAACTGGCTGTAAAAGTTCAAACGCCGTCTATTAGCAGTAAGTCGGTACAAATAACAAATTATGTAGGCAAATCGGATAGCGTGAAAGTAAGTGCCTTGACTAAAGGCGATGTAGTGAAGTTGTTCGATTCGAAAGGAAAGCTATTTGCTACATCTAAACCAGTTTCAGGTTCCTCTACAACTTTTAGCATCAAACAATTAGGAAAGAATGCCGGTTTTATCTATGTGTCAAACACCCGAAGTGGAATGCTTGAGAGTTCTAGAGTAAAAGTATCGTTTAAAGCAGAACCGAAGACACCTAAGCCAAGCGCTTCCAACATTACGATTAAGAATAATAAGGGTAAGTCAGATACAGTAATAGTCAAGGGATTAAAAAAAAGCGATGTTGTAAAACTCTATTCATCCTCCGGGAAGTATCTATCTAGTAAAACATCCTCTTCTTCCTCTGCAACCATTACGGTTAAGCAGTTAGGTAAGGGCTCAGGTTCTGTTTATGTAACAGTGACACGCCCTGGAATGAATGAAAGCGACAAAGTGAAGAAAACATTCAAAGCAGAATAATGCATATTAGAGTTGGGACAGTTTAATTAAAGAAAAGGGGGCGGCACTCAAATTGAGAGCCGTCTTTTTAGTATAAAGAAGGGAATTAGTCATTCTTAAATAGGATGGAAAATTTGCATTGGAATTTTGGATTATCTCATTTTTTTCGTCTCATAAGTTAAGATTACTCTTAATAGATAGGTTATTTATTTTGAGATTTTATTACATGTAAGATTTTTGAATGACCGTTAATGTGGATTATTTCCAGAAACAATGCTGTTATTTGTAAAATACATACTCTAAGATGGGACGCTTATGACTAAAAAAACGCAACTAGCTTTGATGTTTCTCTTAATACCTCTGGCAATATCAATTGTTTTTGGTTTTCGGAAGCCTCAATTTTACGAACCAAATGATTCGCCGGCACCAGTTGATCTAAAGTAGTCATTTCAAGTTGCTCGCTGAATAGAATGATGTTTCGAAAGCATCCTCATCACCTCAAGTTTTAATAGTTCTATTTTAAAACAAAAAAGACTGTAGGCAAAAGGAGTTCCATCTAAAATTTTAAACATAGTTGATTGGAACGGAAGGTACGAGACTCCTGCGGGAATAGCGAGTCCAAGGGAGACCCCACAGGCGCAAGTGCGCCGAGGAGGCTCCCGGACCGCCCGCGGAAAGCGAGTGCCTGAAGTGGAAATCAAGGTTCAAATTTGTACAAGCCAAAAAAAATGTAGACAAACTCGATTTCCATTTTTGTTTCTGTATTTTTTAGGTCATAATTCCGTATTATATATTAAGGTTTTATCAACCTAGTACAGTGTGATTTCTAATAACTGGATAAATATAGGATTTAACATCTTCTCCAACAAATGCTTTCCAAATATTCAATTTTAAAAGGTCACTAGGTTATAAAAACTTCATTTTTTGTTATTGATAGGTTTTTGTATTACTTAATCTATATATTCTTAGGCAGCAAGGCTCATTATCTTGTGAATTTTAAAGGAAGTCTTTTCACTCCAAAAACGAACGGACTTGGAATCGCCTCCAGCTCAGTCCCTTTTACACCTTCCAATTTTGCAAATGTACTTAATAGTGTCACGAGAGCTACTTCTGCTTCTAGACGTGCAAGCGGGGCACCTAAACAAAAATGAATACCAAACCCGAAACTCAAATGAGGGTTTAATTTCCTTTCTAACGTAAACCGATTAGGTTCTGCAAACTTTTGTTCATCCCGGTTTGCCGAAGCGACCCAGCAAATTACTTGTTCCCCCTTTTGGATTGTTTTGCCCCCAACTTTGACATGTTCCTTTGCAACACGGCCAATTGCCTGTATTGGAGGATAAAAGCGTAGTGTTTCTTCTACCAATTTTGGTATTAAAGGCAGGTTTGTCCTAGCTTGTTCTTGAATGTTTTTATCTTCTGTCATATAGCGTACGGCATTTGTAATCAAATTAGTTGTTGTTTCATTTCCCGCAACTAATAATAAAACACAGAAAGATAGTACCTCTTCTTCTGTTAATTTTTCCCCATCAATTTTTGCTGCTAATAATAGCGAAATTAAATCTTCTTCAGGATTAACTTTTCTCTCTAAAATTATTTTTTTGAAATATTCTTTAAGAAACCCACTTCCTTCCTTACGTTTTTGTGCCATTCTTTGGAAGGCTTCATTTGAATTATCTTTGGCGCCTGCCACGAGAACATCAGAATAGGTTTTAAAAAGATCCCGATCCTTAGCAGGGACCCCCAATAATTCGGCAATTATTATGACAGGCAACGGACCAGCAAGGTTATGAACGAGATCCATAGTCCCCTTCTCATTAACTTGATCGAGAAGGTAATGTGTCACCTCTTCGATTTTATTTTTTAAATCCTTCACTGCTTTAGGAGTGAATGCCTTGTTCACTAAGTTTCTCATTTTCGTGTGTCTAGGAGGGTCCATTGTCAAAATGCTTCCTTGAAGAGTTCCAGACCCTCGTTCCGATGAAAACAGTTTTGGATTTTTTAGAATATAATGTACGTCCTCATATCGAAACACATCCCAGCAGCTTCGAGCCTCATCGTACCTTACAGGAGTATTTTGTCGTAAACTATTAAAGATTGGAAAAGGAAATAATTGATCTGCGTTCGAAGCAATTTCGCTCATGGGGATGAGATTAGCATACTGCTCCACTGCGCTTGTTGATTTACGTTCTTGTGTCATGGTTTCATCTCTCCTTTTATTGTGACTAATATTCATACAGAATATAGTCATGAACCGGTTCATTAACTAAGATAACAAACTCGAAATTTGGTTTCAATTGACATAAATTGAGATATTTTTCAATGAGAAGAAAGTAATAACTCGGAAAATTTGATTCACCACCTATTGAAATACTCTTTTGAGTTTCATAGCTTCTCGTTTAAGGTCATGCCGCTACCCCAAGTCATGCCAGCAGTGTAACTATATTTACTGCACCCTTATCCACTAATATTTTAAGTCTGCTGCTGAAGTTTTTACCTGAAGCAATGGGTGGGTTTCTGAAAAGGGTGTTTCAATCTACTGATGCTGGCTACAGTTAAGGGAAATTTCATAACTATCGGGCAGAAAGGAAGTCCTATAAATTGGATCTAATGGTCGGAGGGGAATATCAGCTGGAATTGTCTCTTTTCCTTATAGCCCCAATCGCCCAAGTTATCCTGAAGCAAGAGGGCCTAGGCATCTTGCCTTTGAAGTGGAAGATATTAATCAAGCTATTGAAGAGTTAGAAAGAGAAAATATTTTAGTCGAACCTATCCGTGTTGATGAGTTAACAGGAAAAAGGTTTACTTTTTTTTGTGATCCGGATGATTTGCCTCTTGAAATATATGAAAAGTAGGAATTACAAGCTTGGCTAGGAAAATGCGTGAAACTTTAAGACATGAAGTTTTTTGGGTAGGTAAAACTTGGTTGAATTCAAAAGCTGAAAAGCGGGTTGAAATGCAATATCGCTACACTAGTGTTATTCGGTAGATTCATGATTTCAGCACTATTACGAAAAAGGTTATTGACCCTACGATAAAAGGTGGAAAGGGGGCAGTATTTAGGTTAGGCAGTCTTCTCCATTAATATTGTTTGCATTCCCGATATTTCTTTAAGATCCCAACGGTCCACTTTATCCAAGTAGGGCTTCTTTTATTTTTCAGAAACATAAAAAGGGCTGTTAGTAATCTATTAAGTACTATACAGATTTCCAGGAAGCTTCATAAGATATAAAAAAGGAGGTACAAGCATTGAAAGAAAAAATAATTAACGCCCGTTTCCGCTTAGTAACAGGTACATTTCCTGATAAAGAAACCGCCTAATGGCTGAAGAGCTGAAAATTCGTTATGGCTGGATTGTCTATATAATTCCGGAACAAAGTGAAAAAGACTGGAATTAAAATTAGTTAACTACCAAAACGATTTGATGAAATAGGGAAATTAGTAGAGAGGATGACTGAATTGAAATTACAAGATATAAAAGGATCTTATGATGTAATCATTAGCCTAGGCAGTTGGTGTGGACCTTCTCTTAATTTAAGGGTGCATAATTTGAGGCGGTTTTCGTTTCCTCTTGATTGGGTTGTATCTAACTCACTCCCGGATGTAAGCAGATTATTGAAGAACAGATTTGTCGGATTTATGGACTTAAACAATATGAAGCAGGTAGATGGCATCGCTTCTTATCTTGATGATGGAGATGCGGTTTTTTCTGATGAAGGCGGTAAGCAGCAAGACGCGTATTTTATCCAAGATACCTATTATAATATTATTTCAGTCCATGATTTCCCAATAATACCTAATCAAGATTGGACTCATCTTTACCCTGCTTACAAAGAAAAACTTAATTACCGAATAAATAAGTTTATTGAAATAATTTCAAATAGCAAATCCGTCTTATTTGTTAGATGGGGGGCAGTTTCGGTTCACGGTGCAGTTGAATTGCAATCCGTCTTGTCCGAAATGATACCGGGGAAATTTAATATCCTCTTCCTTGATCCACTAGCGGAGGTAAAAGGTGTTACTGAAATCGACTGGGGAATCAAAGGCATTTGTACAGTGCAAGTACCCAGTGATGGTCCTAATGATGATTCAATGTGGGATTATGTTTATAATGGGCTAACCTTAACAAAAACATATTCTTAGTAGTGATTTCACTTTTTTTATTGCAAACGTTTAAATTTGGTGAAGCATTAATGGATTGAGAATAAGTCTTTTTCCTTTATTTGAAGGATGGAACAAAAGAGTTATTTTTACGGAAGAAGAAAATTGTATCTTAAGAGTTAAAGGACACTCATTATTCTAAAAGAGTGTTTTTTTGTGCAGTAATCCACTGAATTATCTAAATTTTCCAAAATTACATTTGACCCAAATGGGACAGCTGATTTAGAATTGATATGTATATGAAATAATGTTTTGTATACAAAACATTAATAGAGGGGGAATATAGTTAGATAGTGAATTAAGTGTAAAAAATATTTGATTTAGGGAGGTAAGTAATATGTTTAAGATAAAATTGGCGTTCGTTCTGATTTGTTTGGTGTTAATAATTTCTGCATGCGGTCCAAGTGACGAAACAACTACAGAAGGAAGTTCCGGAGGAAAAGCGGTAAAGCTTACTTTTACGGAACCTGCACGGTTATTGTCAGTTGCCCCATTGTATGTAGCCATCGAGCAAGGTTTTTTTGAAAAAGAAGGAATTGAAGCAGAGATTGTATCTGGTGGTGGAGGAGCACAAGTAATTGCTTCTGTATTATCAGGTGAAGCTCAGTTTGCGGTCTCGGGTCCTCGAAGTATGTTTACTCCTCTTGATAAAGGTGAAGAATTAATGGCGATTCAATCTTTAAATTCAGCGCTAACCTATCAAATTACTCTTTCTAAACAATATCAAAAGAAAAAGAATGTTTCTAAAGACTCATCATTTGAAGATAGAGTGGCTTCATTGAATGGCGCAACTATTGGTACAAATCTTGTCGGTGATTCTGGAGACGTATACACCCGCTATTTAATGCAAATGCATGGTGTTGACCCCGATTCGCTTAAAACTGTCAAATTGGCAGGAGATGGATCGAAGATTGGCGGTATGCAGGAGGGGATTGTTGATGGTGGTATAGCATCGCCTCCAATGGGTTTACAGGCGGAAAGTAAAGATGTTGGTGAGATCGTAATCAATACAAGTGAAGAGCCAATGTATGGGAATATGGTCTGGGAAGCTGTTTTTGCTAAAAAGGAATATTTAGAAAAAAATCAGGAAACATCTTTGAAAGTAGTTCGGGCAATAGGGAAAGGTATGGAATTCACACGTAATAATCCAAGAGAGGCAGCCGAATCAATCGTATCTTATTTTGATGGAATTGATGTTGATATCCTAGAGGAATCACTAATCGGATTGAAAAACACTTTTAAAGGCTATGGGGAAATGAATCAAGAAGCTTGGGATAATGCCCAGGATCCATTAGTTGAATTCGGCAAGTTGTCAGGCGTTTCTACTAAACAGGATACTACTGAAGATGTTATTTGGACAAATAGTTATATAGAAGAAGCATTTAAAAAATAATTAGATAGAAAGGAGATGATAGGTAAGATGGAAAATGCACAACTGGAAAATTTCAAATTGTCTACTCGTTTTTTGGATGTTACTTACGTAAACAATAAAACTGGTGCAGAAGTGATTGCTCTGCAGAATATAAACTTGAATATCAAAGATGGTGAATTTATATGTATAGTTGGGCCGAGCGGCTGTGGAAAAACCACTTTTTTAAATACTGTAGTTGGATTACTTAAGCCAAGTAAGGGAGAAATTCTATTAGATCAGCAAAAAATTGATGGTCCCGGTAAGGACAGGGCAATGGTTTTTCAAAACCCGAGTCTGTTACCTTGGAGAACAGTATTGGAAAATGTTCTCTATGGAGTTGAACTGTTAAAGCAAATAACGGCAGAGAAAAAGAAAGAGGCGAAGGAATTTATTGAAATGGTCGGTTTAAAAGGTTATGAAAATCATTATCCCCACGAATTATCAGGGGGGATGCAGCAAAGGGTAAACTTGGCTCGAGCATTAACGGTAAACCCGTCCTTAATATTACTGGATGAACCATTTTCGGCATTGGACGCACAAACCAGGGAGTTTATGCAAGGTGAGTTACTTAGAATATGGGATGAGACAAAAAAGACAAGTCTTTTTATTACACACCAAATTGATGAAGCAGTATTTTTAGCTGATAGAGTTTTTGTTTTTGGAGCAAGACCAGGACGTGTAGTGGAGGTTGTTGATGTTGATATACCTAGACCGAGAGATCTTCATGTGAAGCGCAGCCCGGAATTTTTAGAGTTTGTAGACCATATATGGTCCATTATTGAGCAGGAGTCTTCAAAACAAGGCTTCGATAATAAAGAAAAATAATATAGTGAAAGGAGAATAAAATGGCGAAGAGTACGATCCAACTTACACAAACAAAGCACAAGATAAAAAAGGCGAAGAAAATAAAAAAAGAAAAAAAATCATTTTTTATCAGTGTTGCATCTGTTTTAATATTCCTGTTGCTTTGGGAAGTTGCCTCTCAAAACGAATGGATAAATCCATTGTTCATTAGCTCACCAGTTGAAATTGCACAAGCGGCAGTTTTAATGGTCCAAGAAGTATCTTTTTGGGAAAATATGAAAGTGAGTGGTTACGAATTTGTTTCAGGCTTTGTTTTAGCAATACTGATTGGAATACCACTTGGTGTGTTATCTGGCTGGAATTCTAACTTTAATGCAGTAGTTAACCCTTTCATTTCAGGATTATATGTAACACCTAAAGTCGCACTTTTACCAGTGATCATAATTGCATTTGGAATAGGACCAGCATCAAAAATTGTTATAGTATTTTTGATGGCCTTCTTTCCAATAGTGATGAGCGCACAAAAAGCTATGTTAACATTAGATCAAAACTTAATAAAAGCAGCAAGAACATTTAATGCAAGTGAATTTCAGATCTTTAAAACAATTGCTTTGCCTTCGACGGTACCATTCCTTTTAAACGGTATTCGCTTAGGTATAGGCCAAGGATTAATTGCTGTAGTTGTAGGTGAATTATTCGCTTCGACAGCTGGTATCGGATATCAATTGACAAGCAATGGTCAAAATCTACAAACAGATCGTATGTTTGTTGGAGTGTTAGTCATTACGATAACGGGAATCATTCTTACTTCATTATTAGGCATTATTGAAAGACGCTTTTCTTCTTGGAAACCAGAAAATAGTTAATTAAATTTACACTTTAAACGTTATTTTTCAGTATTACAGCACAAAACGGTTACAGTGTAAAAGCCTCAAGCCAATATTTCAAGTAAGCTTAAATTTGGAAAAGGTAATTGTAAACAAGTTTGTAGACAAAAGGGTTTCCATTTGAATTTATAAACAAAGTTGATTGGAACGGAAGGTACGAGACTCCTGCGGGAAAAGCGCGTCCAAGGGAGACCCCACAGGCGCAAGAGCGCCGAGGAGGCTCCCGGACCGCCCGCGGAAAGCGAGTGCCTGGAGTGGAAATTAACGTTCATATTTTACACTCACTCAAAAAAATATAGGCAATCTTAATATCGAGTTTCTCTCCAGTCTAAACCAAAGGTGCTTCCTATACGAAGCACCTTTGGTTTAGTATGCTTTTTAAACCTGATCCATCTTTAAACAAAGTTCTCAAATCCAATCCCAAATGGAATAGAATTTCTTCAGCGATGGTTACAACTCAGAATGTACTTAAATTCGTTATTTTACTGTTCCACTTCACAGTGAGATAGAAAATTTATTGAAGTTCTCCCGTATCCATGATACCTTCAGTTTATAGTGAATGGTCATGGGAGGAATAGATTTTGAACACTAAGGCATTTATATTGGCATCAATTACAGTTATTATTTGGGGATCTACATTCGCCGCTATTCGTGCAAGCTTGCATGGTGGGTATTCAGCTGGCCATTTGGTACTTGTTCGTTATCTTATAGCATCAGGGATTTTTGTCCTTTATGCTCTATGGCCTGGGGTGAAATTTCGACTCCCGAAAAAAGCGGATTTGTTGAGGATATCGATCCTTGCATTTATTGGAATTAGTATTTACCATATTGGGGTGACATTCGGGGAACAAACTGTTTCGGCGGGAACGGCTGGAATGCTGATTGGTTCAGCACCTGTCTTCATAGCGATCATTGCTGCTTTCGTCTTAAAAGAACGCCTCGGCCTATTCGGATGGATCGGTTTAGGAATAGGGTTCACAGGAATCACCTTAATAACTTTAGGTACTGCAGGCCCTTCCCTGAATATTTCTGAAGGAGCCTTTTTAGTGCTGATGTCGGCTATTGCTTCTGCAGTGTTTTTTGTTTTCCAAAAGCCACTGTTCAGCCGTTATAATCCGATTGAATTGACAGCATATTTCACATGGATTGGTACAATTCCCTTTTTTATATTTTTTCCTGGGCTATTTCAAGAAATTCAACATGCAACGATGGAAGGTCATTTATCAGCGGTTTTTGTTGGTGTTTTCCCTGCGGCCATCGGTTACGTAACTTGGGCAGTTGCACTATCATTAGGAAAAGCCAGTTCCGTATCCAGTCTGTTATACATTGAGCCTGTAATTGCCATTTTTGTCGCTTGGGTTTGGCTGCAGGAGGTCCCTAGTACCCTTTCAGTCATTGGCGGCGCTATTGCTATATTTGGGGTTCTTGTCGTTAATGGGTTCGGAAAGTATAAATCGGTGATGAAAAAAGCAGCATGAAAGATCCTTAAACAGACTAGTATAATCGCAGCATTCTTGAATCATCATGGAGGATGTATGACTAAACACAAAGGGAAGGCACCCAAAAAAGGAATTCACCCAGGTTGATGAGGTCAATCAGATACACCTGGGGAATTGGATTTTTCCGCCTTGAAATTAAATCTTTTTTTAAAGTCCCAATCTAATTTAAATGAATTATTTTCACCTGTTAAAAATTTATAATCGATATAGGATTTTTCTTTTTTTGACATTTCGTCGACAAATGGCGAATAGGTCCGGAATAACAATACATTTTTCTTTTCATCAAATTCTACAAGTCTTAGCCAGCCATTACCCCCTCGATAATTCGTTTGGTAATTGACCAGCATTTGAATGACATCATTTCCTGCTGAGTTTTGTTTTACCCGATGTGCTATCCCATAATAATGTCCATTAACCGTCATGAATACTTGATTATGGTCCTTTACGAGTTCATCCCAAATCACCCGGCCATTAGAAGATTCGACGGCAATGGTTTTATCATCCTTAATCTTCGGGAATATAATATCATGCGAGACGAGGATTGTCGGTTTATCTTTATGCTGGTCTAGAACTTTTTTTGACCATTCCAGATCCTTATGCAAATTTTTCATATCCACTATCAAGATTAGATATTCATAACTTCCTGCCTTAGTGATTGCATATGAACTATACCCAGAGTGAGACGACCCCTTATAGTATTTTTTATTCAAAAAACGCTGCGGCCCATAATGCGTTAAGAAAGGATCGCCGTCCGCATAGTCATGATTCCCAGCCGCCATCAAATATGGAATTTCCTTTTTATCCAAATGGGAAATGGCTCCGAGGGAATTCTGCCATTGTTTTTCTGAATCACTATCGACAATGTCCCCAACAAATGTATTCATGATGATATTGTTCTTCTTAGTGTTATTGGAAATCCAGTTCATTTGGCTATTGAAAATCTCTGGATTTTGGCTTGAATATTTCTGGGTATCCGGGACAAATAGAAAATTATAATTCTTTTTATTCGTTAGAAAGGGTAAAGCTTTGTTTGATCCTTCGAATGGTTCATCGTCACGGGCATCCTGTACAAGCCATTCTTTTTCAGTTAAAGCCTTATTGGCAATTCGTATTTGCTGGATATTCCCTTTGAATAGTGCATTAAACTTATTTCCCCACTCAGATGCTCCGATGTTCCAGCCTTTCCCTTTAACTGCTGCAATACCGATTACTTTTTCCGATTTTCCGTAATCGCTGACGCCATTCAAAGTCAGAGTCGTCGTGTCACCATCATTAACAACCGCCAAATGGTACCATTCATCAGCATTTAATGAACGAGACCAATTGCTTACATTATAATTTAAATTAGATGGATGGCTTGTCCAATGGATTTTTTGATCACTGGACACAGTTAAAGCAGAAAGGATTTTCTTCTCGCCTTCCATTTTATTAAGATCTGCTGCCTGTCCTTGTCTAGAAAAAAGCCCCATGGCATTCTTGGAATCGCTTGGTAACTTGAACACCGCTTCGATGGTAAACCCCTTATCGAATTCCTCCGAATTGATAGGGGAACCCTTTTTGGTTTTAAAATATCTTCCTGAAGGGGCGTTTTCGTAATTAGCGAACTCCAAGCTATCCACTTTTTCTTGATCATGATAATCTTCTTCGGACCATTGAATCATATCTTTTAATTCAGGCGAGGCAGGATCCCCTATCGTCACTAACTCTAAATCATTTCCATGTTTGCTTGTATCTTCTATAATTAAATTACCTTTATCGATTGAACCGCTTTTAACATGTTGTTTTGTGAATTTCCAATTTGCCACGATATTGCTTCGATTATTTTCAGCAACGGAATCAGCCGATTTGGCAATACCAGGAACAATCATACATAAGAGTGAGAGACCTATTAATGCTTTTTTCATTCTCATAAACATCACCCCGTTACATTTTGATTAAGCGATATACATTTATCCTTTTTACTACCTGGATTAATTTGTAGCTTAGTAAGCCAAGGTAGATTCCGTACAGCTGCAATATGGTATAGTTTGCTTATCTTCTCTGTAACTTATTAAGGATGAGTAAAAAAGTCTTATTTCCACAAAACCCATTAGGTAATAAGTCCTAATGGGTTGTTTAACTTGTTAAATCAAGGTTTTCAATCGATAGAAATCAATAATATGAAGAGATGTAGTTTGAAGGAATTTGAAAATCAGATGGGGAGTAGGAAAACAAGCCTACTGGTAATTGGAGTTAATGGACAAAACGAAGAAAAAGCAAAAAAAGAGACAGCCATAAGCTGTCTTTTTTTTACCATCTACAAATCCAAGTCCAACCAAATCCGGGAACCCATACTCTCCTACAGCGTGGAATCCATTGTCCGTGTTCCCAATGACCGCCACCGTGTCCGTCCCATTGACCGCCGCCATGACCGCCACCGTGTCCGTCCCATTGACCGCCGCCATGACCGCCACCGTGTCCGTCCCATTGACCACCGCCATGACCGCCACCGTGACCATCCCCTTGACCATAACCATGAC
>NZ_CAKKLN010000011.1:0-120234 GCF_918698065.1 Peribacillus sp. Bi134
CCCCAAAAGCCCCCGCCCCCCACCATTAAGTGAAAGGTACTCTCCAAAAATCCGATAATATGAAGCTGATAAAATCGTAATCGGAATGAATAAACCCGCTAGCGTCAAGAATGCAAAAGAGGTCTGTTCAATTTTCAGTTTCGAAGCGATGAAGGCCATCCCTGCAAAAATGACGGATACCATTCCAATGAAGAGAACTTTCAGGACCGCATTCAGATCCCCCCATGAAGTGGTTGCTAAAATCAACCCGCCAAACAGAAGCAATATGACCCCAGTGAGCAGGATGACAGAAATATTCCGTTCCCTGATTTGCTCAGGTGTTTTCTTCGGCCTTGCCGGTTTTACCGGTTTCTCCCGCTTGATGGCCTGCTTTTGAATAACCGGTTTCCTATCAGTGATCTCCTTGACAGGTTCAAGGCTCTCCTCTAAACCGGATTCAATGTGAGCATACCCGGCCTTCTCATCTTTCATTATCGATTCGTTCAATCCACTGGATTCCTGAAATTGCAATGAAGATTCTTCGATCAGGCTATCCTGAATCCTCTTATCGGCACTTTCACCGATTACCGTTTCAGTTCCATGGGTGGATTTCTTCTTTTCTTGCTCTAAGCGCTTTTGTTTATGGAGGGCTAATTGGAAATGCCGATTGTATGCCCTGCTAATCCGGATATATTCTGATTTAGGGATGAGCCGCCTTTCCCATAAAACATCCAGCTCTTCTTGGAAAATACGCTTCCTTCTTTCTAATGTCATTTCTTCGTTTGAAGAGTCATTCATTCCAAGCTTCCCCTTCCTTCAAATAGACCTTCTATCATCTTATGTATAATCTCTTTTCGATAATAACAAAGTTTTTCCATTTTTAAAATATTTAGGATAATGCACCAAGGGTGTTCCTACTGACTCAAAAAAAAGAATGACTTCCATTGAAGCCATCCAACGTTTCTATTATATTGATTTTACTTTATCCTCGCTCCTGATAATGCATAAATAAACGATCATTGAAATGAAAATCGAGGCGGCTGCAGTGATATAGATGCTCCTATATCCGAAGAGGAAGCCAATCTGCCCGAACACGATGGCACCTATGCCCACTCCAAGATCGAAAAATGAAAAGTATGTGGCATTCGCCATCGCCTTCCGATTTGGTGCCGTCTTTTCAATCGACCATGCCTGCAGCGCCGGCTGGACAGAGCCGAATCCAAATCCATAAAGCACTGCCGCAATGTAAAGGACCGCTTCACTCGGCATCCATGCAAGCAGGAGCATCCCAGCCATGATGAGTACTGTTGAAGGCACGAATATGGCTCGATGTCCCCTTCGGTCATATAATCGACCCGCAAATAATCTCGTGACCATGAGGGCCATTGCATATACTAAAAAATACCACTGAATTCCATCCACACCTTTTTCCGCTGTATACAGGGGAAGGAAGGTTGCAATTCCACCGAACGTAACGGAAATGAAGAAAATGAGCAATGATGGCTGAAGGGCACTTTTTTCATATATATCAAACCTTTTGGCTCTGACAGCCGCGGAAGGATCACTTTCCACTTTTTGATACCGAATAAGTGATGCTGTAACAATGGCGAAAAATCCCAATAATGAACAGATCAAAAATAACTCTTGAAACGGAAGGACCGTAACTAGAAAAAGACCCAATGATGGCCCGAATGCCAGCGCTAAGTTACCCGATAATCCGTAATACCCCATCCCCTCACCACGCCGTTTCGCAGGGATTATATCGGAAGCAATCGTTCCTGAAGCCGTTGAAGAAAATCCCCAGCCGACGCCCTGTACAATCCGCATCATGAATAACAAGCCGATGCTTCCCATAAAACCGAAGGAACCCACTGACAATGCAAAAATGGCTAAACCGGCAAGAAAAACCATGCGCCTTCCCTTCGTCTCCAATAATCTGCCGGCAATCGGCCGAACGAGCAAGGCCGAAAAAGTGAAGATTCCAAGGACAGCCCCCACCAGGCGATCGTCACCGCCAAGCTGTTCCACAAACAGCGGGAGGGTCGGCATCGTCATTTGAAAACCCATGAAGATGCACATATTTGCCAAACAGATCATGATGAAATCACGTGTCCAGATTTTATCAGTCCCTCTTACCCGTTCATCCACTAAGGTTTCCCTCATATCCCTTCACCTTCTAATTATTATAGTCATTGCCAGTTTACTAAAATTGGTTAAAATAAGCGAATGATTTATTTCGGGTACCTAAATATATATATATAAATAAAAGCCCAGTATGACACTGGACTCCCCCTATATCTTTCATCTACCGGTCCGAACAAGTTTCTGTTCTTTTCTTCGCCGTTTATCTTGAAACATTTTTTGATCCGCTTCCATGAATAAACTATCCATATTTCCTTTTGAATTCGAACGGTAAGCATGCCCAAATGACATACTGATGTGAGGGCCTTTTTTTAGATCGTTTTGCAAAAGGATTTCTTCCATTAATAATTCACAAAGAGATTCCACTTCTTGCTTGCTTCTATCAATTAGCAGAATGGCAAACTCATCTCCTCCCACTCTCGCTAAAACAGCGATGTCAGAGAATATCCGTTTCAATAGATTTGCCGCTTCTTTAATCAATTCATCCCCTTTCTTATGGCCATGCGTATCATTCATATATTTCAGCTCATCTAAATCACACAAAATCATGGCAACCGGAGTATCAAAATCCAGATTGGATTTGGCAAATATATTATCAAAAAACTGTCGATTATGGATATTCGTTAATGGGTCATGGGACATTTGATACTCAATATCCTGTATGAATCTCACTCTTTCATCGATATTGCGAATGATTCCTTGAACGGCTACCAATTCATCTTTTTCATATATAGGTGTAGCATATTCCTCGAACCACAAAAAATCCCCCTCGATATTTTTCCAACGTTGAATGACCGGCTTAGTATAATCAATCCCACCATATATCTTTTCATTTAGGATTTCAAAGTCATCAGGATGAATCCTTCCGAAAGGGGAGGAAGGGTCATTGTATGCTTCTTCCAAGACGCCATGACCTAAAAGTGTATTGATGGATGGACTTAGATACCTGAACTTGGAACTTGGGTTTGTTTCGTAGCAGTAGATAATATCCTTAGTACTTTCCACTATATTAAAAACCTTTTTTTGCACTTCGAATCCTTTCTTCCGATAGTCCTTTTCCCTTTTCTTGCGAGTGAAGATCGTACGTTTAAATATATCCAATGACAATTTATTGAATTTCATTCCACAGCCCCCATACTTTTGAAGTCATTTTCATTAAAATCTTTCCTTAGATTTGATGGCGGACTTATACTCATTACTTTTAACATAATTATCCTTTATATATTATAATTCCAAAACATCTAAAGGAAAAACTTTAAATGTTTTTCCTTATCTCCTTAAGTAAATGGGAAAGCTTCTAGCAATGGCCGCATAATTGAAAAAAGCCGATTCCAATTGAATCGGCTTTTTCATGCTTCATGACTATTTCGTTATCTCGATTTTTCCATTATTCGTTTCCAATTTCACTAAGTTTTCACCTTTGCCAATGACAGTATCTCCCTCATACTTACCAAGGATATCCACTCTCCCATTGTCAACATGAACATCGAAAGTTGTATTTGTCGGTTCATTCTCCGTTTGGATCATGATTTTACCATTATTACTTTCGAAATCGATCTCCCTATCCAAGTCTTTCGTGACCAATGTGATTTTACCGTTATTCGATGACCCAACCAGTTTTCCCTCCACATTATTAAGCTCTACTTTTCCATTAGCAGATTTCACTTCAACTTTTTCGGTTATTATATCATTTAATTCTACCCGGCCATTTTGAGACCTCACATTTAGATCTTCACTTTTCAATCCTGATATTTGCAATTTTCCATTATCGGATTCGACGGCAAAGGATTTATAAGATTCATCAGGCACATACACCTTTAAATGTAAGGATTGAATATGAAAACCAAAGCTAAAGGTACGTCGATCTTTTAATTGTACCGAAAGCTTCTTCCCTTCCACATCTGCGGTGAAATCCAACTTGGAAACATCCATCCCTTTTGAAACCGACTCTATCCTTGTCTCCTTATCCTTGGTTGGAACGATCTCTACAGCTGCATTGTCAGTGTCGATCTGAATGTCCGTTACGATTTCCGAAATCGTTTTTTCCTCTGTAGTCGTTTCCTTATCCGTCACTTGGGAAAACGTAAACAGACATCCTATTACTCCGATCAATAACAATACAAGTGCAATGATCGATAATTTTTTCACATTAATCATTTTTCAAACCGCCTTTCACAAGAGAAGCGTTAAATTTTAAATAGCGAATGAATCCTTTAGTTAAAGCACTAGTAGCGACAAACATTCCCATGGCAATGAAAATGCCAATCCCGCATAATCCCAATGCGAAGAAAAGATCGAATAATTGAAAGTTACCTATCGCAAGGTTAAAAAGAACGCCAAACGGAGCTAGAATGAACGCTATCGCCGAAGCCCATCCTGCAATGACAACTCCGATCAATGCTATAAATGGTCCCAAAACGATCACTAAATTAAAGAATCCCAAACCAATGACTGCCCAAACTGCCCGCATTACATTACCTGCTGAAGTAGTTTGCTCGACCTGACCAAGACGATAGGATGCCATCAGTTCCTTGGAAATCTGTTTAGGATTCCCAAGAGATTTGGAGATTTCCTGCTCTGACTTCCCTTCTTCCATTCCAATTTCGAAATACTCTTCGTAATCTTGAAGGATATCTTCCCGTTCCTCTAAGGAAAGTCTGGTTAAAGAGGCATTCAATTGTTTTAAAAATTGTTCTTTATTCATTGGTTCACACCTTCCTTGATTAATTGATTGACCCCATTGGAAAATTCATTCCATTCCGTCAACAGCTCTTGAAGGTATCTCCGGCCTTTGTCGGTTAAAGTATAATACTTGCGCGGAGGCCCTTCTGTTGATTCTTGTAAATATGTCGTAAAATACTCTTCCTTCGTCAATCGTCGTAAAAGTGGATATACCGACCCTTCCGATATTTCAATTTGATCCGAAATCTTCTGTACAAGTTCATATCCATAACGATCCTGCTTATCCAATAAGACCAGGACACACAGCTCCAGAACACCTTTCTTAAATTGCACATTCATAGCACCATCACTCCTTCCAAGAGTCCTTCAGTATAGTTCAATAAACAGTACTGAACACCGAACAATACATCTTATGTAAATAATTTACCACACGGTACTGTTCATTGCAAGGTACTATAAATAATATTTTTTTGGTACTACATGCGTTCCAATAAGGGTAGAAGAAAATTAGCATTATATTCAAAGCGGCAAGAGAATACGATGTATAATAGTAAAATGTGGAAGGAGGAGTTACTTTGGCCAACAAAGAAATAACGAAAAAGCAATTCGAGTTTCTTGAACATGAATTTAATTACCTTGAAAAGGAAGGAGTCATCTCCCAGCAAGAGAAAGTGAGGATGTTAGATTCCTATGACGTAAAAGGTAATTTGAGCTTCATCACTATTTTATTATCCATTGGGGCACTTCTTTTAGGTTTAGGCGTATTGACCTTCGTAGCCAGCAACTGGATTTATTTAAGTAAAGCGGTTAAATTCCTGCTTATCATTGCATGCCTAATCGGAGTGAACTTTGCTGGCGTGAAGGTGCAGGTACGCTTTCCCAAAACGTCACGAAGTCTGCATTATGCAGGTATTCTGATCTTTGGTTCAGGGATTTTTCTAATTGAGCAGATGTTTAATATCAGCATCAACTTCAACAGTTCCTTTTTATTATGGGCGATCGGTACGGTATTCATTGGATACTATTTGAAGGATGTCTTCGTTCTCCTTTTTACATCTTTCCTGCTTTTCATTTATATTAACGGAAGTATATTCGTTGATGAAACAGCTTATCCGCTTGCCATTCTTGTATTTCTGCCGGCTTTATACATTCTGTTAAAGAAATTCGATTACCCTAAATATCTGACCTTTTTCATTAACGCTTTAGCCATCAATACAATTGCCTTATTTCTTATGGAATTCGTGCCTAAGCTGGAGTTTGAAAATTCGAATACGATTGTCCTTTCCATTCTGTTTGTTCTGGGAATCGTGCTTGCCTATATTCCGGTAAGAGCCAAATTACAAAACATCACCCACATACAAGGGCATATCTTACATGGTATTACTGCACTCTTCCTTACCTTTGATTTTTCAATCTGGTTCCCTTTAGCTTATTTCGTTTTTCTGCTTTATCTCATTCTAAAAGGCAGTTTGACCAGCATCGTGATAATATGTGTACTGATCTTCAGATATTACATCTATTCTTTTGACTTCCTGCCAAAATCACTTACATTCATCATCGGCGGAATCATGCTTATCGGTTTTGGCTTCTTCTTCGAAAATCAACGAAAAAAAGGAGGGGAGCTCAATGAATAATCCATTATTCCGGCCACTTATCGTATTTTCCATTCCAGTCTTGATTCTGTTAGTCTTGGCGTTTCCTCCGGTCTGGACAACAATGACAGGAGATGTAATCAAGATCAAAACAGCCCCGGTCGACCCGACTGACTTGTTTAGGGGAAGCTATGTGGCTTTGAAATACGAAATTGAATCCGTTAAGCCATCACAGGTCGATGACTCGATTAAAACCGAGTTCCATACAAGAAATATGGGGGATTTTAAAAAGGTATATGTACGTTTAAAACAAAATAAGGATGGACTTTACGTTGTCGATTACGTAACGAAAGAAAAACCCGGCAAAGGCGTTTACCTTAAAGGGAAATTGGAAATCCCATATGACCTGCACAATGCTGAAACCATTCAGATCAGATACGGTTTGGACAATTATTTCGCATCCGAAGAAAAGGCAAAGGAAATGGAGAAGGAAGCATTGACCAATCCTTCAGTCGCCGTCGTAAAGGTTCGTAATGGGAATGTTGTTTTAACGGATATCATCATTGAATGAACCCGGAAATGACTAGCAAAAAGAGCATCGGTTTTACGATGCTCTTTTTATTGCTGGACTTTTTTCATATGAACATCAGATGTTACTTAATGACTCGCTTTGCCCCTATATATTTTTCTTTCCAATACTTATCACTCATTTTGACGACCTTGACCCCTTTGGTGGTGGTCCCGATAAATGTACCATTTCCATAATAGATTCCTACAAAAGAAACCTGCCCTTTCTTACCTGTCGCATAGAAGACCAAATCTCCCGCTTTTAAATCTTTTTGCTTAACGGCCTTTCCGATTTTATACTGTTCCGCACTCGTTCTTGGAATCTTCATTTCTGTCGCGGCATTTTTATATACATACTGGGTTAGACCGCTAGCATCAAACCCTTTTGGGGTCGTCCCCCCATATTTATAATTGCTTCCCACCTGCTTCTTTGCCAAAGCGGCAACTTCATCGCCATAATTGATAGAGGCTGAAGCATTAGCCGGATTGAATATGAATGCCATCAATAATGCTCCGATCAAAACTATGGCTGCAAGCCATTTTGAAACTGGTAAACTATAACTCATCCTTTTTCCTCCCCAAACTGAAAATGAACCACAATTTTAAATGTATGCTGCATTTCGGTTTTCAGACCAAAATCATTTTAATTGGTGTGATCATCATTTCTGCAAAAAAAAACAAATAAACAGATAACGCCGTTGTGTAGCAAGTTACGGTGTTATCTGGTATATTCTACTCTTCAATAGATGAAAGAATAGTGCCCATTACTTAGGCTCATCGTATTGTCGTGCATTCTCACTATCGCTTAGACCTTTAGTAGTATGATCGACCACACCGCCGACCCCAAAGAATGTAAGCGCTATGAAGTTAATGATGCCTAAAGCCCCGTTCAATGCATCATCAGTAATGGTAAAGCCTATAGGGGTAATGAAATTGTTTATGAACGCGGCAACCATCTGCGCCAATAATAAAAGCCCAGGAAGGAGTACCGTGAATATAAACGTTGGATTCTTAAAACGCACTTTCCAGTTGATCATTGCTTTTCCCCCTCTCTATCATATTAAGTCCGAAATAGTTGCAGACTTACTATATATTATGCGGCTTGTCCTTTTTACGTTCGGAAATTCCATAAATAATCTATCTCTCTAGTTTCCCATTAACATGAAAAAGCCCATCAGTGGATGGACCTTCTCTTAAACTATCAAATAGTTTTAAAAAACGATAGAGCGCCTCACTTTAACAAGTAAGTAACAACTTTCTCAAGCTCTATATACTCCTTTGCGTGCCAGTTGATTCCTTCCTTTACTTAAATAAGCTTCTGCCTCTATAGGTAATTTGGAAGTCACCGTCCGCTTACCTTTTCTCTCAATCTCCCCCGGAAATGATACTGGCGGCAAGTCCTCTGCCAGCCAAAACCGTTTATACTGCTGAGGCAATTTATAACCTGATTATATTGAACGCTTGATCTCAAACTCCAATTTTCCCCTCCAAAAACAATCCGATCCGTTTTGCAGCTTCTGTCAATCTTTCGGCCGGCTGGACCAAGGCCATCCGAACATACCCTTCACCCTGCTTCCCAAAAGCATCGCCTGGAACGACCGTGACCCCTGCTTTTTCAATCAATGCATAGGAAAAATCACGTGATTTCCAGCCAGCAGGAATTCTGGCCCAAATAAACATGGTAGCTGAGGTTTTCGGCACATGCCACCCCCCTCTAGCAAGACCTGATATCAATGCATTACGTCGGGACTCATATTCCTTAACCTGTTCGGACAGCAGCGAAAGATTGGAAGTCAGTGCCATCACGGCAGCTTTTTGGATAGGATAAAAAACTCCATAATCGATGTGTGATTTCAACGTTCCCAGGATGTTCAGCACCTCTTGATTACCCACCGCATACCCAATGCGGCAGCCGGCCATGTTAAAAGTTTTGGAAAGTGAGTTAAACTCGATCCCCACTTCCTTGGCACCAGGAATGGACATAAAACTAATTTGCGGATGATCATCAAAAATCAATTCGGAATAAGCAAAATCGTGAACCACCATGATCTCGTTCTTTTTCGCAAACGATATGACTTCCGCAAAGAAAGCTTCATCAGCAAGGGCGGTGACAGGATTTCCTGGATAACTGATGATCATCATTTTGGTCTTTTTCAATATTTCTTCCGGAATTCCGTTGAGCTGCGGCAGGAATCCATTTTCGGCAGTAAGCGGCATCGGATAAATGATTCCGCCGGCAAGCTCTACACTCGCTTCATAAATTGGATATCCCGGATCTGGCACCAACACATAATCTCCAGGGTTTATCATCGCCGTTGCCAAGTGTGCAAGGCCATCCTGCGATCCCATCAGTTGGAGGACTTCCCTTTCTGCATCCAGCTCCACCCCATAACGCTTCCGATAAAAATAACCGACTGCCTCATGGAATTCAGGCGTACCTTTTAACGTATACCCATAGGAACTCGGATCCTGCGCATACTTCACAAGCGTATCCACTACGAAATCAGGCGGTGGTAAATCCGGACTTCCTACACTCAAATCGATAACATCCAGCCCACGTTTCATTGCATCCTGCTTGCGTTCCGCCAACTCTGAAAATATCCCTGTTGTGAATCTTCCGACTTTTTCAGATGGAGTCATATTCATTCTACAATTCCCCTCCATTAATGATTTATATCTATCATTATAGCAATCAATCTCGAGTACTTTAAGAATTCATCAGTATCTGTTCCAGAGCCTCATCAAGATGAGGGAATTTAAATGCATACCCCGCCTTTTCCAATCTCTCAGGTATGACCCACCGGCTTTTTAATATCAATTCTGTTTCGGTACCCATAAAGAAAGCCCCCATTTCAAGCATGGGTGTTGGACAGGGCAGTCCAATCCTAATATTCATGAGCTTTCTCAAATGAGCCATCAATTCACGATTTGTAACTGGATTCGGAGATGAACAATTAAACACCCCGCTCAAATCCTGATTCTTTCTCAGAAAAAGGACAATGTTAAATAAATCTTCTAAATGTATCCAACTGAATTTCTGATTTCCTGATCCTTGATGGCCCCCCAGACCAAATTTAACCAAATTCCTATATGGGGTCATCACTCCCCCATCTCCCAATACAATGGCGATCCGTAAAGCAATTTGTCTCGTCTTGGGTAATCGGAAATCGAAAAATGAGCGCTCCCACGCTTTCGCCACATCTACGGAAAAGCCTGAACCGATTACACCATCCCCCTCTGTCATTGGTTTATCCTCAGCATGCCTGTATATCGTTGCAGTACTCGAGTTTATCCATAATGAAGGAGGATTTTCACATTGTTCAATCGCCTTACCTAGCACTTCAGTCGTATCGGTTCGTGAATCCAATATTTCTTTCTTATTCTTGGCATTGTAGCGGCAATTGACCGTTTTTCCTGCTAGGTTTATTAACATATCCGAATTATCGATCGTTTCCCTTATTCCTTCTATATCTTCCCAGCCAGTATGCGGGGTTTGCCTGGAGATGATCCTTACCTCATACCCCAAATTCCTGAAATGCTTTTCAAAGTATTGACCGACAAAACCAGTCCCGCCAGCTAGAACCACTTTCTTTAGCATATATCCAACCCGCTTTCTTTTATGAGTGAATAGGTCCAATGATAACCAGTTCAGCCCTTATTGTGAATTACTTCACAATTATACCATATTATTACATCGACTGGTATCACCACTACATAACGTAAACGTGTTCAACAAATGGTGTACTTGTCCAAGCACAAAGGAATAATACACATAAATTAGTAATGTGAAAATTTATTAAACAAAGGGATGATTGCAGTGTCAAACAAAAAACTAAGAAGAACTGGTGAATCCGATAATGCTGGTTCCACAACTGGCGGTTCAGGTAATGGCAATTCAGAAAATGGAAATAGCAGTGTTAGGACTGCCTTGAGAAGAATCTTAAAAGATTTATTAAACAATAATGGAGGTACTTCAATCAAGGAACCTATTTCAATCAAGAAATTCAGAAAAGATTAAGAGATTTCTTTTTTGAGATTAACATGGAAACCCTTTGGAATATTCTAAAGGGTTTCCATATTAATAAACAATAATATGATCTCCGCTTTTTGGTTTAATAGAGAAAAAGGAGAAGTTATGATGTATTTTCGAGACTGGAAACCTAAAAAAGATATCAAGACTTTAACGGATATTACAATAAGTAATTTTCGGGTTTCGTCTGATACAGTGCATGAAATTTTGCAAAAGTCCCATAAGGTACTTGTAATTTGTAATGATAAAGGTAAAATAATGGGATTTCTTTGTTATAATCTTTATTTATATAAATTCGCTCATGTTAATTATGTAGTCCTTGACAAGAAATATAGAGGAAAGGGAATTCTGCAATCCCTTTTACCGAAATTAGTGGCTCATGCGAGAGAAAAAGGAATCCTTGCAGTGTCCGGTTTGGTAAACAGAAATAACCCTGAAGCATTGCAGAAATTTAAAGACTTTGGCTTTAAACCAATTTTAACTTATCAAGATGACATTCTAATTCAATCCTTTTTATAACAAGGGCCTCCTGCCCCAGCTTTGCGTAATTAAGAAGATAGATTGTGAAAACATGGATTAAATATGAAGCATGTGTTCCTCCATACAAAACTAATGAAACCGCCTGTAAATTCTGCACGAACTCATGGGCATTTTCCCTGTACTCTCATAAATAATAGTAAAAAATTCGCTACCTCAAGTAGTTCATTGAATTTTCTATTTTTTCAAATGAATCCCATTATTTTCACCATCCATTCGTGTATAGTGAATGTATACCTGCAAAAAGGGGGATCTTTATGAAATCGATAGAACTTATCATCTTGAATCTGGAAGAGGTTAGAAGAAGAAACATTAAACTATGGACTTCAATACCTAAAGGCACACTACATTGGAAGCCAGACGACAAGGCAATGAGCTGTTTAGAAATGGTTAGACATGTCCTTGATAGTGAGCATTACTACCATTTATCCATTAAAAATCAAGGCAGCTTACCCGTTTATGAATCACCATTTGAAAAACAGCCGCTTATCTCTGTCGAAGCCGAATTAAACTTTGCGGAACCTTACAGGCGTGACTTTTTGGAAACAATCCTATCCTTCAGCGAGGACGACTTATCCACTATTAAAATTGACCGCTCCGATATTGGGTATATCAGGGATTTAGGAGATATGTTGCTAAGGATCGCTTATCATGAGTCTGTACATACTGGTCAATTATTGGACTACTTAAGAACTGCTGGAGTTCCTAGAATTAGCGTTTGGGATTAACTGCATCATTTTCATAGGGTAATTCATCACGGTGAAGCACCCAGACTGTAGGCAAACTCGATGAAAATCGTGTTTGCCTACAGTTTTTTTATTGCTTGTACAATTTGGACATTGATTTTCACTCCAGGCACTTGCTCCAATTAACTTAGTTTTAAATTCCCCTGTACTTTATTGTTTTAAAATAGACTGGATTGTTTGATTATCGTGGAGCATCAGGGAACATATGAGCTGCATCTGCGGCAAAGGCTTCCGGTTTTCCAACTTTCTCAATCAATTGTTCAACAAGTGGCTCTAAGTTTGACTGTCATGTGTATTTCCAGGTGTTACAATCATTGATCATCAAGAAAATGTTTCATGTAAGAAAATTGTGGAAAAGTAATGGTATAGGAGGGATAAGAAATGTTATCTAAAAAACCAGCGGCCAGAATGGTTAGCGCCGTTATTCTAACCGGCTCCCTTTTAGGGGCAGGTGCATCGTTTCCAACAGAACCGGTTGGGGCTGCATCCACAATGGATTCCGCTTCTGGCATAGCTAAGGAACACGCTCTTACCACCTTACACGAAATCTACAACAAAGCTTTTTCAGGGGAAATGCCTTATACTGCCTTGGGTTTGAAAATTGATGAAAACACCCAAAAAGAAGTATATGACACATTTGGTCCTCCCCCTGAGCCAGGTAACACAGATGAAACTTTTGACTATTACCATGCAGAAATGGGGCATCCAGGATTTGCATTTGCCTATAACGATGACAAAACCATCTCACAAATCCGATATTTTGGGACAAATGTAGAACGGGACCATAATCTAGGAAGCATCACTCCTAAAGTTTTAGGAAAACAACTCGGCAGTGCTGACGAAATACGCCATATTTCCAGTACGAATGAAGACAACTACATTTACAAGACAGGGAACTATGAACTGCAATTCATTGTCGGTGAAGATCAAACTGTGGATCATATCAATCTACTCGAAGCTAAATAATATAATTGTCGCAGGCTGTAGAGAAAGAAAATTTTCTCTACAGCCTTTTTTGTTTCATGCCCTCCCCTTCTTTCTTCTTCTTCCAAACCGCTGTCAGCTTCCCGTAACATATTATGGAAGCAACCCGGCCATTTAATTTACAAAATCCATACTCCCCCCAAACGGGCTCTTAATATTTTCACAATAAAATTAGCTTGTTCAACATTATTTCAATATATGGAGGGTGTCCGAAAGATGATTAATAAGTTCAGGGCTTTCACAGGAACGGTTCTAAGCATAGCCATCCTATTTCAGGGTCTTCCGGTCGCGGTTGCTGCAAATGATTCAGCAGACACTCAGACAAATCCGGGAGGCAGATGGATGAAGGGGGAATATCATGCCCATACCACTCAGTCCGATGATGCCGAGGGCTCACAGAGCCTTGAGAGCTTGCTAAATAACGCATTTGATAAGTATGGTATGGATTGGATGGGAATTTCCGACCACTTGAGGATGTCTTCAAGGGATGCTGAGGGAAATTTGATTACAGGCGGGCCGATACCGCTATCTCAGGGAATCATACAATATCAAACCCCGAAAATGGAGCAATTGCAAAAAGAGGGCAAATTTAAAAGTAAAGTCATCTTTTCAGGCTTCGAATGGGATATGCCCACATACGAGCATGTCGGCATAGGAATTTTGGGAGACAAGCCGGGCTCACCGAAAAGTCTGAAAGCTGGCAATCAGTTCGAATATCTGTTCACCAACCAGGATGAAAAGATGTTTGATCCTGATGATGTAGCCGTCTGGAAAGCACAGGATCAAAGAGCCAATAAGACATCCAAGGATGCTCGAACAGCATTGGCATGGCTCGAGAAAAATTATAAGAATACAAGTTATGCCATATTGAACCACCCATCAAGAAAAAGGGTGTACAACATATCTGATTTTCGCGACTTCAACAATATAGCCCCGGATGTCATGTTCGGGTTCGAAGGTATGCCAGGTAACCAGATGGAGCCGGATAGAGGCGGTTTAAATCTGACAACACCGGAAAACAGGACCTACGGCGGTTCCGATCACATGCTCGCTAAGGTAGGAGGTGCTTGGGATGCCCTTCTTGGGGAAGGTCGTAAGTTCTGGAACTTTTCCAATTCAGACTCCCATTTTGAAATCAGTGAAAACCGCCTTTACTCAAGCGGCTACTGGCCAGGTGAATATTCCAAGAATTATACATGGGTAAATGGTTCATCGATGCAATCCGTCCTTGATGGCATGCAATCAGGGAAATCCTTCTCCGTTTTTGGTGACTTGATCGACGCCCTTGATTTCCAAGCTAAAAACGGAAACAACAAGGCAGATATGGGCGGGGATCTTAAAGTTAAGGAAGGACAGATGGTCAAGATCACCATCCGATTTAAAAGCCCCCAAAAGAACAATAACGGGGACCAGGTCAAGGTGGATCACGTGGATCTAATTTCCGGGGAAGTAACCGGGAAAGCAGTACCTGGAACACCTGCTTATAATAAAGCCACCAATGATACGACAAAAGTGGTTAAACGCTTTACAAGTAAAGACTGGAAAACCGATCGCGATGGTTTTCATACCATCACTTACAAGTTCAGAGCAAATAAGGATCAATATTTCCGTTTGCGCGGCACGAATCTCGGGGAAAATGTCTCTGGAGAAACGATGGACGGTGAACCGCTGATCGATGCAAAGACTGAAATCGAGGATAACGAAAAACGCTTTTCAGAAATAAACAAACGTAACTATAAAGACCTTTGGTTCTATTCGAACCCTATCTTCGTTAGTGTAGAGGATAAAAATCATAAAAAACGTTAAGTTAAAAAGAATCCTGAAATAGTTCTGGACAGTCCAAAAAGCCCCTCTCCGCTTAGCTAATAGTTGACGTGGATAAGGGGCTTTTTGTCTCCTTAGAATGGATATCGGTTCAGCTCCTTCCCTGGTTGACGATACACCTTTCTTTTACTTTTATTTTCACTTTAATGCGTGAAAAACCGTATAATTCACCAAGTTTCATTAACACTAATGATATAAGTTATTTTCATTGACTTTTTTCCTTTTCTTGTATAGTATCACAGAGTATCAATCCCTATCAGATTACTAGGAGGTTTACCCAAATGAAAAAAATGGTTGCACTTTTATCGCTATTGTTAGCTTTCACGGTTGTACTTACCGCTTGTGGTACCGATACAAAAAATGAGGCAAACGATACCGACAATAAATCTTCTTCACAAGAAAGTCTATATGATAAAGTCAAAAAAGATGGCGTATTAACTGTTGGAACAGAAGGTACATATCCTCCTTTCACATTCCACGATGATTCAGATAAACTAACGGGGTTTGATGTTGAAATTGCTAAAGAAGTGGCAAAACGCCTTGGAGTGAAAGCTGAATTCAAGGAAACACAATGGGACGGCATGTTTGCAGGCTTGGATGCAAAACGTTTTGATATGATCGCAAACCAAGTGGGCATCGATGAAGACCGTCAAAAGAAATACGATTTCTCTGACCCATATATTCAATCAGGGGCCGTATTACTGGTACACAAAGATAATACGGATATTAAATCCTTCGATGATTTAAAAGGCAAGACCTCTGCACAATCTTTAACGAGTAACTACAATGACTTAGCCAAATCTCATGGTGCTGAAGTTACAGGTATTGAAGGATTTTCTCAATCCGTACAGCTTATTGGTTCTAAACGTGTAGATGCCACGATCAATGACAAATTATCGTACCTTGATTATAAAAAGCAACACCCGGATGCACCTATCAGAGTGGCTGATGAGGAAGAAAGCGGAGTTGCAAGTGGTTTAATGTTCAGAAAAGACAGTGGCAAATTAGTGGAAGAAGTAAACAAAGCACTTAAAGCAATGAAAGACGACGGCACGTACGCGAAAATCTCGGATAAATGGTTTGGTGAAGATGTTTCTCCTAAGTAATATTTTCACCGACCCCGAGCGTATGAACCAGCTTGTTTCCATCGCTCAAACCTCCCTCTATCCTATGATAGAGGGAGCTATTCAATATACGATTCCACTAACATTGATCACATTCGTTCTCGGCCTTATTCTTGCTGTACTCACAGCATTGGCAAGATTATCTTCCATAAGGATTCTTCAAATAATTGCGCGTGTATATGTGTCAATCATCCGCGGGACACCTTTACTTGTGCAATTATTTATCATTTTCTATGGACTTCCAAATTTAGGTGTAACAATCAATCCTTTCATATCGGCCATTATAGGATTCTCTTTAAATGTGGGAGCATACGCTTCAGAAATTATCCGAGCAGCCATTTTATCCATACCAAAAGGGCAATGGGAAGCAGGCTATTCAATCGGGATGACATATACCCAAGCTTTAAAGCGCATCATTTTGCCTCAAGCTGCGCGGGTATCCATTCCCCCATTATCCAATACGTTCATTAGCCTTTTAAAGGATACATCGCTTGCCTCACTCATTCTGGTAACGGAATTGTTCCGTAAAGCTCAAGAAATCGCTGCAAAAAACTATGAATTTCTACTACTTTACATAGAAGCAGCTGCTTTATATTGGATTTTGTGTACCATACTATCTTTCATTCAAGGAAGTTTAGAGGACAGACTTAATCGTTATGTAGCAAAATAAGAACCGCAGTAGTTAAAGGAGATTTTAAAATGATCAACATTAAGAATCTTCATAAATCGTTTGGTGACCTTGAAGTATTAAAGGGCATCGATTTGGAAGTGGAGCAAGGTAAAGTCATTGTATTGATCGGTCCTTCGGGTTCAGGTAAAACAACCTTTCTTCGGTGTTTGAATCTCCTTGAGGTACCCACGGACGGGACGATTGAAATTGATGAAACCATAATGGACTTCAAAAAATCCGTTAAAAAAAATTCAATTACATCTTTTCGCAGTTTAACAGGGATGGTTTTCCAAAGCTATAACCTCTTCCCCCACAAAACAGCATTGGAAAATGTAATGGAAGGACCCATCATTGTAAAAAACATAGCCAAACATCAAGCAAAGGAAACGGCTGCTGCCCTGCTTACAAAAGTCGGCTTAGGTGAGAAAATCGATTTTTATCCGTTTCAATTGTCCGGCGGACAGCAGCAACGAGTCGGAATTGCAAGGGCCCTGGCCATGGAGCCAAAGGTCATGCTATTCGATGAACCCACTTCCGCTTTAGATCCCGAACTAGTTGGAGACGTGTTACAGGTCATGAAAGACCTGGCGAAAGAAGAAGGCATGACAATGATCGTGGTAACCCATGAAATGCGTTTCGCCCGTGAAGTCGCCGACGAAGTCATTTTCATGGATGAAGGAAAAATAATGGAGCGGGGAACACCCGAGCAAATCTTCACAAACCCTAAAGAAGCGCGCACACGTAAATTCCTCAATCTGATTCAATAAAAAAACGGTGCTATTAAAGCACCGCTCGCAGCCCCCCCATTTTTTGAAATGGGGTTTTTTTGCCCACCATCAAATTAATGAGATGCTGGGACCTGTCTAGTCTGTGTCCGTGCATGGTATAACTGAAAAAGAAGCAAAGCAAAAACGGAAAGGATCGCTCCCGATATAAATGGTAAATCAATCGAAATTGAAAATAACCAACCGCCGATCGGAGGACCTGCAATCCTGCCGAACGAGTCGAAGGAAGATAACAGTCCAGTGACACTGCCATGGCCCGTCATGGAACTTTTGGTCAGTAACGCCGAAATTGCCGGACGGATGAACCCATTTCCCACTCCGAAAATCGTCAGGAAGATCGCCGATGTCCAAAAGCCGGAAGAAAACAGGATGAGTATGAACCCAGCTGCCGAGATGATGATTCCCATTCGGATGACTGCTCCTTCTCCATATTTCTTTGTCATCCTACCCACTAATCCACCTTGAACGATTGCACTGCCAACTCCCATGATCATAAAGATATAGCCTAATTGGACAAGACTTATATCAGCCTTTTTGGCTGCAAAATAAGCAAAAGTCGTTTCTAGTCCTGCCATAGAAAGAGTGACGATCAATTGCAGAAAGAACATGGTTTTAAGTGGCCCTCTAAAGGCTTTCCACATTGATTCTTTATTTTTTGACTGCTGGGCCCTCTTTTCAACTGTATGTGATTCCTTCAGTATCGCAATCACTAAGAATAAAGTAATCAAAGAGGTAATTCCAGCAATGTAAAAAGGTAAATTCAAACTTGATTTGGAGAATACCCCTCCAATCGCCGGACCAAAGATGAAACCAAGCCCAGTAGCGGCCCCGATGATCCCCATCCCTTTTCCGCGATCTTCCGGCGTCGTGATGTCAGCCACATACGCCATTGCGGTTGGCATGTTTGCCGATGACAATATCCCGCCAATAATCCTTGCTACAAATAATACCCATAAGGAATCTGCCGAGGCCGTGATAAAAAACGAAAGAGCCAAGCCAGCAATCCCGATTATCATGACAGGCTTACGTCCTATCCGGTCAGATATACGTCCCCACACCGGGGCAAAAAATAATTGCATTAATGAATAAACAGCCATTAAAAGTCCAAGCTCAGTAGGACTGCCACCAACCTTTTCTGCAAGAAACGGAATGATGGGAATAATGATCCCAAATCCGACCATGACTAAAAACATCACTAAAAAAAGAACGGGTAACACTTTTTTTGTTTCCATTATTTTTTTCTCCTTTTACTCTTCCACATTCGCTGCATAAGCAATGAATTCCTGAATCATATTACTTAGCATAATCTTCCTAACAATACTTTAAACAGTTTATCATACAACCTTTACCAAATCAGTATGAAGCACGATCTTCTTACCCAAACCACCTTAACTAAATACAGAACAGATAACAGGATTCCTGATCTGAACATAAATTTTTCATGTAATCGCACTTTCGTGAAAATAATGGATGGGTTCGTTAAAAAACTTTCCCTCCCCTTATTTTTTGTTAAAGGGTACTCTATACTGTAGGGTATGATTGATGTTTAGGAGGTAAAAGAATGTCTAATGATCAGTGGATTTTAATTATTGACGATGAAGAAGATTTGGCACGTCTCATGGAGACGGTTTTACATAAAGAAGGTATGCCGAATATTGTTACGGCGGGGACAATTGCGGATGGGTGGGCAAAGTTTCAGGAGTTCAATCCATCACTAGTCTTGCTAGATATTATGCTGCCTGATGGTGAAGGCTATGATTTATGCAAGCAAATTCGGGAAGTGTCGAATGTGCCCATTTTATTTTTGTCGGCAAAGGATGAGGAAATTGATAAGCTTTTAGGGTTGGCGATTGGCGGGGATGATTATATTACCAAGCCATTCAGTCCGAAGGAAGTGGCATATCGGGTAAAGGCGCAGCTGAGGCGTGCGGGCTTTTCAGAGGAAAAAGCTGCTCCGAAAAAATTTCAAGTTGGTCCTTTTGAGCTTAGTGCAAATGAAAATGAAGTGAAAAAGGATGACAAAACGCTAGAGCTCACAGCTAAAGAAATCGGACTGATGAGCTGTTTTATGCATCACCCAAATCAGATTTTGAGCAAAGAAACTTTATTTGAACATGTATGGGGCGATGATTACTTTGGCTCTGATAATACAGTTATGGTTCATATTCGCCGTTTACGCGAAAAAATCGAGGCAGATCCTTCAAACCCTTCTTTTTTAATAACCGTTAAAGGACTTGGTTATAAATTACAAACCAAGGGTGAAACAAGATGAAGTGGAAATTGACACGGCGCTTTTTAGGATCCGTTGTGACAATTGTTGTAATCGTAGGGATAGTAAATACAATTTTACTTTTATGCTTACTCTTTGTTCATTTCGACACGGAAGAGGAATCTGCGGAAAACTTTAGCCGATCTTTTTCACAATATGTAGAACTGATAGATGACAAACCAATGGTAAATGAAGATGGGCTGGAAAAACTGCGGAACAATAACGCCTGGATACAATTTTTGAATGATAAGGGTGAACAAGTTTCTGCCTATTACACACCTCAAAAATTGCAAACCGTATATTCTCCTGTTGAAATCGTCCAAATGTATAAGTATAAAGAAATTGATGCAGAGACGACTGTTTTCGTCGGCGAAGCTCATGATTTCAGCTATTTTGTAGGGGTTAAAGATCGAGGAATAGGCCGATATGTAATGTCCTATAATTATGTTCACATTTTAAAGTACATCAACATCATACTTTTACTGTTTTTAACCGTGGATATTATTATCGCCCTAGTCATTGGACTATTATTTGGTAAAAGATTAACGACACCACTTAACACTTTAATAGAAGGAATACAGCAGCTTCGCGAAAGACGTTTCAAAAAGATGAGTATACCAAAAGGCGTTTATGAAGATGTATTTCACAATATGAATGAACTATCTATAAAGTTGGATCAGTATGAAAAGGAACGTGATCAACTCGACCAAATGCGTGAGGAATGGATTAGCAATGTTTCTCATGACATGAAGACGCCTCTTGCTTCCATCCATGGATATACAGAATTGATGAAAGATAATGCCACTGAATTAACACCACAGGAATTGTATGAGTTTACATCCATTATTAATAGACAGTCCGTATATATGAAAGATTTATTGGATGACCTCAATTTAACGATGCGTTTGCGCAACCAACGACTTCCTTTGCAATTTGAAGTTGTTGATATCGTTGGGTTTATAAGAGAAATGACGATCGAGCTTTTAAATGATTCACAATTTGGTGATAAACAGGTTGAGTTTGTGGCAAATGTGGATAAAGCAACACGTAAAGTGGATAAAAAATTACTGAAACGGGCGATTTTTAACTTTATCTACAATGCGCTCGTACATAATGATGAAAATGTCGTCGTGAAAATACAAATTGATGATATTGGTCCACAATCGGAACTTCATACCAAAATTACCATTGCTGATAATGGCCGCGGTATTCCCGACAAAGACTTGGAACAGGTTTTTGAACGCTACTATCGAGGTACGAATACTGCCAGTACACATGGGACCGGTTTAGGAATGGCCATTGCAAGGGACATTATTCTGGCTCATAAAGGTAAACTTGATTTGACTAGCGTTGAAAATAAGGGAACCACAATTACGATACTTTTATAATTATTTAAAGGGCTGTCCATAATTTACAGACAGCCCTTCTTTCATTTATTTTGTTCGTGCTTTTTTTGGAATATCCTCAAATTTCACTTCATCATATGACGAAACCTCATCACCATTTTTCACGTACATCTTTAAGTAAGCGTCTTTTCGAAGATTTTTTTGTGCCGTGAATTCAAGTGGTATCGTTTCACCATCTGCATTTTTGGCGTCCAGTTTATAAGAATAGTAAGTCATCACTGAACCATCATCCAGTTTGGTTTCATGTTGTACCCCATCCTCTGTAATTTGCAAATAATAATTATCGGCATTCATGCGGTTAAAGTCCATTTTAGTAAGTGCGAAGACACCTGCCGCTCCCAATATAAACAAAATGCCAACTACCATAATAAATTTCTTCATCTCGATCATCCTTCTGTTTTATTATTTTGTGTGATAATACGATTATAGGAAGCTACCGTTAAGATATAATACAGACCGTAAATGACCGTATAGGCGATCATCCAGATCAACACAGGTTTTTCCAGGTCCATCATCAATAAGCCCGAGAAGGCTTTTAAAGCAACCGCACTGTGTAATAACCCCACTGCCAGTGGAACGAAAAAGATTACAAACACTTGTGATGCAATGGACTTCCGCATTTCTTTTGCGTCAACGCCCATCTTATGGAGCATATTGTATTGTGATTTATCTTCCTCAGCTTCCGTTAGAACTTTAAAGTAAATGATACTGCCTGTTGCCGCTAAAAAAACAAGACCAAGGAAACTTCCGATAAAGAGCAATGAGCCTACACCTTCAATGCTTGTTTGAAAATCTTGAGGGGCACTGGAAAATAGCGCTTCTTCAGGCAATTGTTTTGCAATTTCCCCCGATAAATCAGTGGAAGCTTGATCAACTCCGATAACACGATAGTTTAGGGCTTCCCCTTCTTTTTGCAATGATTTAAATTGATCATTCGATACAACCACTGCAATGCCTGCTGTTTTGGCATTTAAAACTGTTTGTGTTTTAAAGCTTTGGAATGTGATTGCCGTGTTGTTTTCTGTCCTGATCGTCTTGTCCCTGTATTCAGGTGAAAATCTTTTGTCATATCCAATATCTAAAATGACTGCTTTGCCATTATTCACAAGCAATGCATCCTTACCTTGTACTTCTGCTAATTTGTTATATGTTCTTTCATCGATTATCGTGTAAATCCTTTTATCAGAGCTATCGAATGCTGATCCCTCGCTAAGTTCTTTTGTATTAAATGTGACAGATAGTGCTTCGACATTTTCATCATACTTTGTATCTGGCAATATAGCGCTGACTTGCTGATCGCTTTTTGCATCCGTTTGCTGATACATGAAGGTGTTCGGATCAACGGTCATAACTTGGTCATTCGCGTTATAATAAAGGCCATAAACCGCACCGCCAGCCGTTACCGTTGTAGCACTTAACACTGCAATTACGGTCAATGTCCGTGCATTACCCCGAATACGATATAGCAGCTGCGAGATCGTCATCAGATGCAGGCCTTTCCATAGCCATTTTTCATTTTTCTTAATCACCGCTAACACATAGCCTGTCACGCTATGAAACAATAAAAACGTACCGGCAATAACAGTTGTCAAAATGATGAGTGCCGTCATCAAAAAGCCGACTTTTTCCCATACTTTAGAAGTAAATAGATCTTGCATCGCCAACCAATAACCCATGACAATCAGAAAAATTCCCAGAATGGCTACAATCATCGATGGCTTCGGAGCCGCTTCCCCTTTTTTCGTTGCATGGAAGAGATCGATTAGTTTAAATTGATAAATCAACCGATAGCCCTGGAATGATGTCACCAAGAAAATAATCAGAAATACGATTGAGGTGTTCAAAGCAGCAGATTCCGAAAATGTAAATGGTGCTATGACATCATAGCCCATTAAATAGATCAAAATCGTCATGAACCCTTTTGAACAAAGAAATCCAAGTAAAATCCCCACAACCAATGAAACCAAGCCTAGCAATAGGTTTTCAAAGAAGAGCATAAAACCGATCTGACGATTACGTACGCCAAGCAATGCATATAATGCCACTTCTTTTTTACGTTTTTTCATGAAGAATGAATTGGAATAGGCAATAAAAATGGCAACGAAGAAAATCAGGATGACCGCCGCACCACTCATTAATGAATCCAATTTCTGTGATGAAGCCGTTTGTTCTGCAACTGTGTCACTATATTTTAATGTTACAAATGTAAAATAGATGATAATGCTAAATACCATGGATGCGATATATAAAAAATATTGGGAGAGGTTTCGAGCAATATTCTTCCTCGCCAGACTAAATAACGTCATCTACCTCACCTCCAATTGTTGCAAGGACATCCATAATTTCTTGGAAGAAAGCTTTACGTGATTGGCCACGACGATATATTTCTGTTGAAAGCGTACCATCCTTGATGAAAATGATCCGCCGGCAGAAGCTTGCGGCATATGCATCATGTGTCACCAACATGATGGTGGAATTATTATTTTCATTTAGTTCACTTAAGCTTTCCAGCAGACCTGTTGCTGATTTTGAATCAAGTGCACCTGTGGGCTCATCTGCCAGGATCAATGCAGGCTCTGTCACAAGTGCCCTGGCTGCAGCTGTCCTTTGCTTTTGCCCGCCGGAGATTTGGTATGGATATTTAGCTAATAAGCTTTCAATCCCAAATACTTTAGCAATACGATTCACCAAGTTAGTAATTTCTTCCGCTGGAATTTTTGCAATCGCCAGTGGTAATAATATATTTTCCTTAACAGTCAATGAGTCAAGCAAATTGTAATCCTGGAAGATGAAACCAAGATTATCACGTCTGAAATCCGTTAAGTCTACCCCTTTCATATCGTGAATGCTCGTATCATTCATGAAAATTTTCCCTTCAGTCGGCGAATCAATGGTTGCCAACATATTGAGCAACGTCGATTTCCCCGCTCCAGAAGGTCCCATGATTCCTACAAACTCCCCTTCATGAATCTCAAAAGATATATTTTCCAACGCTGTGAAGGCAGCGCTTGATTTACCATATGTTTTTTTTATATTTTCCACTTTTAATAATGGTCCCATTTGTTTCACCTCTTCAGTATTGTTGATACTTATACTTTACATGCCCATTCTTACAGCATCTTTGTGCCAACCTTACAGCAAGCTTAAATCCATAAAAAAAACGCCTGCCATTTAAATAGGAAGACGTTTTTTTATGGATTTTTTGAAAGTAAAAGTATTTAACTTTGCTTCAGAAGCCTGCGATCGATTACAAAATTACCAAATGGAATGAATGAAACGATGAAAATCATCGCCATTTTTAAAAAGGACCATTTTGATATGATGCTCACATAAAGTAATAAAAGTCCAAATACAACAAATAAGAAACCATGGATGCTGCCTAAAATGAGTGTTGCTTCCCCAATATCCAATATGTACTTAATGGGCATACCAATGGCAAGCAATAAAACATATGAGATTCCCTCAATTATTGTAATAAACCGAAACCAACCAATAGCTGTCGAAAACATTCGCTCATCCCCTTATTCATTGTACAAGTACGGCACACAAATCCAGCTTCTTGTCCCCAATCCAAAATCTGTTACTTCATCATATTATATTACTGTGCCATCCACTAATAAATAGTACCAGGTTTGCCTAAAAATAGAACAACAAAAGCCCAATCCAAGGATTGGGCCTGTTAACAACAAGGTTCAAATTTACTTAAAGACGTTCAATTTCGAAACCAATTCGCTCCCTCATCCATATGCACGAAGGGAATATCCGTATCAATTACACCGTTGATTCGTTTTAACTCAACATCTTCCCCTTCGAGCCATTTTGCAAAATCTATTGAAGTCGGCTCCTGGTTCCCTCCCAAGGCAATCCAAGCTTTCATCTCCTTAGGTAAATAAGCGGATGTATGAATCGTTCCTGCCCAGCTGCTATATAAATCCGAGAAGACACCTTGATTGGTATCATTAAACAACCTATAAGCATCGTAGGCAGATGAAAGTCTTCCCTCCTGATCTTGGATGATCTCCAATCGGCGTTTTGAATCGATAAGATGGTTACGGTTTTCATTTTTCATGATTTCAAAGTGATTTGTACAGGCATTTGACGTGCGCACCTCTACATTTCTCGGGGAGGTTTCAACGATATAGGTACTTCCGCTTTTATCATAGACGACGTAAGTGAAAGAATGACGATGCGGGATTTCCTTCAACATCGCGACCGCTTCCTGAACGTTCGCACAAGATTCAACAATCAGTCTGCCAATCATGCAACAGATGAAACCATCTCCAGGGTTCTTGCGATTCATGAAGTTATAGCCTATCACCAAACCTTTTTCATTCATTCCATCCATTCGACCAGTCCCTCGCTGACTCGGGCCGATGCTTGAATACCCTTGATCGGTTGGCTGGAATAAGACATAGCGTCCTTCATAGGTCTTTGGGTGGTAATCATAATTGCGAATGAGATAATCATCGCCTGTCATGATGGAACAGCCCGAACGAACATAATCCAAACGGTATCCACCAAACTCTTGCAGCACGCGGTCAATTGGCCATTTCAGCGCTTCTTGCAACCCCAGTAATTCTTCCCAAACTCCAGGGGCGAATTGTGTAATGGCTTTCTTGACCTCTTCTTCTTCAACCGTAAACCGAGGCTGCCTGATCTTCCACTGATCTTCACGATTTTTTACCGTTAGTGAATCTTTTAATTCCTCCCCTTGCATGTATCCAAACTCATAATGTGTACCCCGAAATTGTATGACATCACTATATATTTGCTTCACGGCTTATCCCTCATTTACAGTAGTTGCTATTCAAGTTAAGAATACTTGAAGTATTGTTGAAAATAAAGAAGATAAGCCTTTAAATTTATGAAACAACTCACCACCCCGTACCTCCCTCATAATCTGTAACTAGGCACATTTATGAGGGGGACGGATCATGGAGATGGAATTAACGGCACTCCATTGGATTTATGTTGTATTCATTGCATTGATAATCGGGTTTATGGTAAAACGTCGTGATACTACCCTCATCTGCATAATTGGTATTTTCCTTTTGGCTTTAGTGGCTACAGGCAGTTTAGCCTCTTCCATAAGCGGGATATTCAACAGCTTCATTTTCGCAATCACGGAATTAATGTCCACGATATTAATCATTTCAATCATCGTTGCCATGAGCACGGTTTTAACGAAGTCGGGCATTAATGATGTCATGATTGCACCGTTTGCGAAATTCATTAAAAATCCTACACTTGCCTTTTGGGTAATCGGAATCGTCATGATGATGATATCCTGGTTTTTCTGGCCATCACCTGCCGTTGCCTTACTTGGGGCTGTTCTGCTCCCTGTTGCTTTACGGGCTGGTTTACCTGCTCTTGGTGTAGCGATGGCGATGAACCTATTTGGTCACGGAATAGCATTATCAGGGGATTTCATCATTCAGGCTGCCCCTAAACTAACGGGCGATGCGGCTTCCATACCAGTCGGTGATGTCATCGCTGCGAGCATCCCACTTGTCATTACAATGGGGGTCGTCACCACCCTCTCCGCGTTTATCCTTTTAAAGCGGGATATGAAGCTGGGAAAAATCAATGCGGCGGATAATGAGGGGATCGTCCAAGATCAGACAATGAATGAAGATTTGCTTACATTGAGACAAAAGAGGTTTTTTGCCATTTTCATTCCGATTGCCTTTCTGTTGGATGTTGTGGCATTGTCGATTTTGAAGTTGCAAGGCGGAGATGCAACGGCATTGGTTGGGGGTACTGCCGTTTTCATTTTGCTGATTTTATCCCTTGTCGCACATAAACAACAAGGTCTTGAAAAATCAACGGCCTATTTGATTCAGGGTTTTCAATTTGGCTTTAAAGTATTCGGACCCGTCATTCCGATCGCCGCATTCTTCTATCTAGGTGATTCTGGATTCAATCAGATCATCGGTGACTACTTACCAAAAACATCCCTCGGCATCGTCAATGACCTTGGTGCCGCCTTGGCAGCCTCCGTTCCTTTAACGAAAGAAATAGCCGCCGTCACATTAACGGGCATCGGTGCCATCACTGGCTTGGATGGATCGGGCTTCTCAGGCATTTCTTTAGCGGGATCTGTCGCCAAACTTTTTGGCACGGCAATCGGTGGCGGAACCGCCACCTTGACTGCACTCGGGCAAATAACCGCGATTTGGGTTGGCGGAGGTACCCTGATTCCATGGGCACTGATACCTGCAGCTGCCATATGTAACGTCAGTCCCTTTGAACTTGCCCGCCGGAATCTGCTTCCGGTAACCATTGGTTTAGCAGTGACTACAATTGTCGCGATGTTTCTCATTTAATCGATTTGCGCCGATTTGTGTGGACTTTACATTGAAAAAGGACTGAGTAAAAAATCAGTCCTTTTTCATTTCAATCATCGATATAACTGTGGAAGTCCGTCGATATATTCCTATTTTCTGAGGTATAACTGTAGATTTCGTCGATATATTTTTCCTTCATACCCAACTTATTCGTTATTGAATTTCTTTTTTGAAATCCATATGTTCGTTACCAATATCGCTACTGCCGTCAACTCAAGTGCCGCTAATGCACCCCAAATCGCTTGTGAATTGACTGTGCCTAAAATCAGTACTTCCATGGCATGTTTACTCATGCTTGCTGGATTCACATTGTCCATTACGGGACTTAATCCAACTATGATTCTACAGCCGAGGAGAAATACTATCGAAATTAATGCAATAATACCCTGACTATTAAAAATGGTACTGATCATCGTCGTGAATGAAACGATAAATAGGATCCACAGCAGATAGAACAGCAAAGCCACTATTAAATCCGCAAAATCAACACTCGTAAACAAAAAAACTGCATACAGATATGAAACCAAATATCCCAATGCTACACTGAAGGCAACAAACAGATAATTGGAAATGATTTTCCCGCTTATATATGATCCAACCGTCACGGGCCTTGTAAGAATGAAAGCCAGCATACCATTTGCTTTATCGGATTGTACGACTCCCATCATGGAAACGATGATGATCATGACCCCTAGCTGATCAAATTGAGACCCTAAGGTACTGGCAAGAACTTCGCCGCCTTTTTGGGCTGCCATGCTTGGATCAATGGTGATTCCTTGGGTCCCGCCCAGTGCCTCTAATATTGAAGGTAAATAATAACTTACGACTGGTTGAGTTATTCCTAAAAATATAAATACAAGCGGCAGCCAAATCACTTTATATTCACGTACCATCTGAACAAATTCCTTTTTAGCTAAAACGGCAAAATCACTCATCTTTCCACCACCAATTTTAAGAAAATCTCTTCCAATGTATCGTTATCTATTTCGAACCTTATAAGATCAACATTATGCTCCAGAGCATTCGCAAGTAACATATTCTTGTTTGAATCAATATTTTCCACTTCTATCTTCAATTTATTTCCCATCACCTCTACACCTTTGACAAAGTTCAAGCTTTTAACATGTTCAATCCATTTTTGACTTCTTGAGGTTATGTCGACATTGATTTTATTTCCGCTATTCCTGGTTAATAATTCAGACATTGTAGTATCCTCAATTTTTTCACCACTTTTTATAATGACAAACCTCTCACATATCTCTTCTGCATCGCTTAATATATGCGTCGATAATAAAATGGTCGTATCTTTCTTTATCTCTTTTATGATATTTAACACTTCTCTCCGGCCGATCGGATCTAATGCCGAAACCGGTTCATCCATGACAATCAAAGCTGGTTTATGTAACAGCGCCTGTGCAATTCCAAGCCTTTGTTTCATTCCGCCTGAAAAAGTCCGCACCTTTGAATTCTCTTCCCCGCTCAACCCCACTTTCATCAATATCTCTGGAATGCCGCTTAATAATTCTTCCCTCTTGATACCCGAGAGCTGCCCCATGAATGTAAGGGTTTCTTTGGCAGTCATCCATTGAAAGAAGTTGGGATATTGTGGTAAGTAACCTATTTCCTTTTTCATTTTTGAAATTTCCTTACCATCAAGCAATACTTCTCCCCTAGTTGGATCAATAATATCTGCAATGACTTTTATTAGTGTCGACTTACCAGCCCCATTGGGCCCAATCAATCCAACACATTCCCCAGATTGCAGTTTCATTGAAAAATTATTGACCGCTGTTTTTTCTTTGAATTTTTTTGTAACATTTTTAATCTCTAATTTCATATTCTGTCACTGTCCTTTCTACCAATAACGAAGTACAGAATTGGACCGATAGTATTTGCAAAAATAATGATGAGTGTCCACAATAAAACATTTTTCCGCATCTTTCGATTTCTGTATAAATCAATTAATGCAATAAGGATTAAAATCATCCCAATAGCAATTACCGGTAAAATAATCGGCAGAATAGGCATGAAATCAATATCTTTCAATTCGTTCCATCCATAATGCAATTTCATATATACCACTCCTTAATAACAAATTTTATTATCATTATCAGTAATGATAACATTTAAATTGGTATTTTTCACCTATTTTTTTCTTGATAAAATATTGTTTGAGGTTTTATTGTTATTTATAATGATAATATTATCATGTTAGATAATATATGATATTTATTAAGCTTTATTGCATGAAGACATTACAATTGAAATTTCATTTCCAATGTGAGGAGAATAAGATGATTAATAAAGCCGAAATTTTAATGCATCCTGTAAGAATGAAGATTACCCAAGCTTTAATGAGAAACAGGGAAAATGGTTTAACACCATTAGAAATGTTAAAAATCATTAAAGATGTACCCCAAGCAACATTATATAGACATATACAGGTTCTATTTGATTCAGGGGTCATCCGAATTGTAAAAGAGAAAAAAGTGAGATCCGTTTCCGAAAAATACTATGTTTTAAATGAAGAAGAAGCGCGACTTAGCGGGGAAGAATGGAAAAAATATTCTAATGAGAAAAAGGTGAACTACTTTTCTTATTATCAATTATCCCTTATGACTCAATATCAAAACTATCTTACTAAATTAGAAGAAAGAGATTGTGCTGAAGATGGTTCAACCTTTTCCCTTTTAGAACTAAAGCTTGATGATGAAAGCTTTATTAACTTTCAAAATGAATTGAACGATTTAATGGTAAAATACTACAACGCTACGAATCAAAGTGCTAAACAAGACTCTCCTATTCGAACAATCGGCGTTACAATCATTCCGGAATCATAAGTAAATGAAAAGGCTGTTCTCAAACCTTGGACTAAAAGAACCATGAATACTATAGATTCACCAACCAAAATGGTTGCAGTCTCCGTTTTGAAACAGCCCTTCATTATGGAAGAAACTCCAAGGTTAAAAAGGATATCCCCGCTGTCAGCAGGTTCCCAATGCTTCCTTGATACTGCTGTACACTTCGTCCCACAGGTGTTTTTCTTCAGCAAAAGCCGCAGTTATCTTCTTGATGACTGCTTTTTGCGCTGCCTCGAAACGTTCATCATCCTTGGCCGGCAGGTCTGACCTTAACTCCATTACATACTCTTGTACCTTTGGTGCACGTGGTCCCCAAACAGCTTTTTCTTCACCATTCTTATCAATGAATATAAAAATGGGAATTGAACGCGCTGTTCCATTCGTTAAATATTGATCCATCAGTTCAAGATTTTGGTCTCGTAAAACCATCCGAGTTTCAATATTTGCCTCTTCAGCTATATTCAGCAGTATTGGAATGTTCATCATTGCGTCTCCGCACCAGTCTTCAGTAATGACAATGGCTCGAAGTTCCTTCGTCTTTAATTCATCGAAAAAACCTTGGTCCTCTGCAGAAACGGAAAAACCCTCCTGAATCGATTGTAAGTTTTCTTTATGAACTTTCATCGAAGATACAAATTCTTTAGCGGGAATCCCCTTTTCAAACCATTCATTCAGTGTCGTCATACTATTTCTCCTAACTGTTTTTAAGTTAAAAGTACCATAAACCCCTTATTTTTTCATTGTTTCCACCCTGAAAAATAAAATTCCAAATTGGTAAATTAAAACCATGTTTTCTTTCCCGTGTAAAGGGAAAACTCTAAATACATTCAATAGCTTACTAACTAACTATTTTATATTCATTAAAACATTGTTTTCTAGTTTAGGAGATGAAATTTGTGGAAGGTTTTCTCTTTGCGCTACTCCCTGCATTGACATGGGGCAGCTTAGTGCTTGTTTCCGAAAAACTCGGAGGCAACTCTTATAATCAAACACTTGGCATTACAATCGGTTCATTACTGTTCGCCATCATGATGTCTTTCATCAATCCTCCGGAATGGAGCAGTACAGTGTGGATTGTCGGTATCATTTCCGGGATAGGCTGGGCATTCGGGCAGTTATTTCAATTCAACAGCGTCAAGGAAATCGGGGTATCGAAAACCGTTCCAATCTCAACAGGGCTGCAAATTCTAGGAAATACATTTTTTGCAGTTATCATTTTCAGGGAATGGAATGACAGGATGACAATCATCATCGGCATTATTGCAATAATCTGTTTGATTACAGGTGTCTTGCTGACGAGCTACGGCGATGGTGATAACAAAAAAGCCGGAAGCATGAAAAAAGGGGTTTTTTATCTTGCCATTTCAACGGTGGGTTATGTTACATATGTCATTGTCGTCAGATGGAATGAGGTTGACGGATGGTCGGCGATCCTGCCGCAAGCAATTGGCATGTTCCTGGCTGCCCTGCTCCTATCCATCAAACATAAACCGTTTAATAAATATGCCGGAAGAAATATTCTAACCGGAATGATGTGGGCAGTCGGTAATATCGGCCTCCTGCTCGCCAATCCAAAAGTGGGCGTTGCAATCGCATTCTCATTTTCCCAAATGGGAATCGTCATTTCCACTTTAGGCGGCATCTTTCTTTTAGGCGAGAAAAAATCCAAAAAGCAAATGGTCTTCGTCATCACCGGGTGTGTACTCGTAATTGCTGGCGGCATCATGATCGGCTTTACAAAAGAATAGTCAAAGGAGCGATAAATGATGTATGACGATTTAGAGAAAAAAGTGGTAGTGATCACTGGGGCGGCAAAAGGGTTAGGAAAAGCCATGGCCGAAAGGTTCGGTAAAGAAAAAGCACATGTCGTATTAAATTATCACACTGAAAATGGCGACCATAAGGAAATCATCAAAACGATTGAAGCGGCAGGCGGGAAAGCCGCAGCCATTCAAGGCGACGTTTCAAAGGAGGCGGATGTGAAGAAATTGCTTTCATTCGCTGTGGACACCTTTGGCACAATCGACATCATGATCAACAATGCTGGTATTGAAAATGAAGTGCCTAGCGAAAAATTGACTCTTGAAGATTGGCAGAAAGTCATCGATGTAAATCTAACCGGAATGTTCCTGGCAAGCAGGGAAGCAATCAGTTATATGCTCGATCATGGCATAAAGGGGAATATCATTAACATGTCTTCCGTTCATGACCGGATCCCTTGGCCTCATTTTGTCCACTATGCAGCAAGTAAGGGCGGAGTGAAGATGATGACAGAAACCCTTGCACTTGAATATGCTCCTAAAGGGATTCGCATTAATAATATTTCACCTGGGGCAATCGACACACCCATCAATGCCGAAAAATTCAATGACCCAAAAGCTAAGCAAGAAGTCATCGACCTGATACCGATGGGATATATCGGAAAACCGGAACAAATTGCGGCTTGTGCCGCTTGGCTAGCTTCCTCCGAATCTAGCTACGTAACGGGAATGACCTTATATGCTGATGGCGGAATGACCAAATACCCAGGATTCCAAGCTGGAAAAGGCTGAACTTAACTAAAGAAAAGAACCATTGTAATGACTAAAAAGAATAAAACCAATAAGAAAACCAATGGTGAAAGGACGCGTTTGACCCAATAAAGGTTCTTACAACCGGAAAAAAGAGCAATCCTATAAAGGATGCTCTTTTTTTCATATTCGCTTATTTTTACCTGGCAACAGTATCATATTTCGTTTTATTTCATTTTAGGATATTGTATTTTCTTTATCACGGATATCGGGCCCTTCCCAAGCTTAGTGTTCACTATGAATCATATTAAAAAGAATTTAAAGGATTGAATCATAACCGTGAAAAAAATCGATCACATTTCAAGGACGAATAAAAAAGATGATCCCATTTAATCTGAGATCATCTTTCCCTTACTGCCGGCTAAGTGTTAGCGAATGCCTTTCATGTAGCCTTGAATCTTTGGTGATAAGGCCATCAGGACAAGTCCAAGGACCATTGAGGCAACACCGATCACTCCAAAATAAGCCATTTCGGTTTGAGGTGTGTAGAATCTGACGATTTGTGCGTTCAGTGCTTGTGCTGCTGCACTTGCCAGGAACCACAGGCTCATCGTTTGTGCCGAGAATGCGGCCGGAGCCAATTTTGTAGTAGCTGAGAGTCCTACAGGAGATAAACAAAGTTCTCCAAGTACTACAAGGAAATAACTAAGTACAAGCCATAGCGGATTGACTAATGCGTCTGATCCACCGAAATAAACAGGAAGCAGGATCACCAGGAATGATAAACCGGCGAACAGTAAACCGATTGAGAACTTTTGAGGAATGGTCGGCTGACGCTTTCCTAGTTTAATCCATAACCATGCGAATACTGGTGCAAGGGTTATGATGAACAAAGGGTTCAAAGATTGGAACCATGCCGGGTTTATTTCTATTCCAGCAAAATTCAACTGTGTCCGTTTATCTGCATAGTTTGCCAATATTGTTGCACCTTGCTCTTGAATCGCCCAGAACATGACAGCTGCTATGAACAAAGGAATATAGGCAAGCAAGCGTGAACGTTCAACAGAAGTCGTTTTCGGGCTGCGATACATGAAAATGAAATAAAGGGTCGGAATAACGATTCCTAGAATACCTACAAGATTAATAAAGGTTTCAATCGTTAAGATGCCTGCAGAAGCCGTGATGCCAATGATGGCAGCTATGATAAGTGCAGCTATACCCAATTTAGTGAATACTTTTTTCTTTTCATTCTGTGATAATGGGTTAGCAGGAAAAGTTCCAGCCAAGCCCAGGTTCTTTTTCTTTGTTGCAACAAAGACGATGAGTCCAATTAACATACCAATTGCGGCTATGCCAAACCCAAGGTGGAAGCTGTAGTTCATGACTGATCCAACAATGAGTGGTGAAAGGAATGCACCCATGTTGATACCCATATAGAATATACTGAAACCGGAATCCCGGCGTTCATCATTTTCTGCGTAAATTTCGCCGACAATGCTGGAAACATTCGGTTTTAATAAACCAGTACCCAGAACAATGAGTACCATGGAAACAAAGAACATGGAGAGATTGCCTGGTACAGCAAGGACAATATGCCCGAGCATGATCAAGATACCACCGTATAATACGGCTTTTGAAGTCCCGAAAATCCTATCGGCGAGCCAGCCGCCAATTATTCCTGACATATATACTAAAGATCCGTAGATGGATACAAGGGAAAGGGCTGTGGTTTCATCAAGGCCAAGTCCCCCTTTAGAAACTTCGTAATACATATAGTAAACAAGAATGGCCCTCATGCCATAGTAGGAGAAACGCTCCCAGAACTCAGTAAAGAAAAGGGTGAAAAGTCCTTTAGGGTTTCCAAAAAAACCTTTTTGAGGTACACTATCCACAATTTTCTGTTTATTTATCGTTGCCATACCTAGCCCTCCTTTTATTATTGTATAATAACATTTAATTTTCTCTATTGTAAACAAATATTTAGTATATTTAAATAATTAATTTCTAAATAAATAGAAGTGCCCTTCCACCATGCAAGCCAAAGTCCGGATTTTGTACTAAAAAACAGTCCATATAATCTAATAGAAAGCGGCCATCAATGATATATTACCCTAACTTCACTAATGGTATTACTTTGGTAGCCATGCACATATTAATGAGAATCAAAATGGCAAATTTTGAATAATCAAACCATTACCGTTATATTCACCGTATAATAGATATAAAAACGAGGAGGCTCCATAATGTTCGGGATCATAACCGTCGTGATGATTTTTTCCATTCCTATAATCGCCATACTGACAAGCCATTTCGAAAAACAGTCAAAAAACAAACACAAGATGCTACAAGTTGAATTGGAACTTGAAAAACTTAAACATGAAAACTTCCTTATGGAGACGGAAAAAATGAGACTGGAACTGGATCAGATGAAATTCGAACAAAAAAGAGACGAACCAAGGTTACTGTAATCAAGTAACGTTGGTTCGTCTTTTTCGATGGGTATTGTGCCGTTTTAAAAACCTTCCGCCCGTCATAAGCATTATAATAGGCCATTTTAATGGATATATTGATCGCCAACAAGAAGGTCTGACAGCACCTTTGTCGGGATGATGAACTCGACGGCCCCCATATATCCCGGCGCAGCTTCGTAGCTGTTAAAGGCAATGACTAGCTTGCCATCTTCGTTAATATAAAAGTTTTGGTTTTCATCGATGCCTTTAAACGCAGTAAGGTCATCTTCTTCGATCCAATATATCTTTTCCGGATCCTCAGCCATTTGCCGCTTCATCTGTTCCTTGATGTTTTCGCTGATCACCTGAAGATAACGATTATCTTTAAATAAGCTATTTAAAGTTAATAGCACTTCGTTTTTTTTGTCGACTGTATCGAATTGACTTTCCGTGGAACTGGAGGCCTGAATCGTATCCGTATAACGCTGTACAGATAATATCGTTTCATTATCCGTCAATATCACATATCCGCTTTCCACCGAGATATTGCCCTTTTCCCCTTCCTTCAGGTTTGACATGGAGTCCGTGAATTCCTTATAAAGCTGCTTGCTTTCCGCTAAATATTTATCATTCAAGCTATTTTCGAGCTTTTTATTCTCCAGACCGGATATAGCAGGCGTTTTGATTACTGCCGAGGAATTATTCGCTTCTTCTTTCCATTCGACGAAAGTAATCACTTTGATGACCTTATCGACTATCGGAATATCACTCATGGCTTTCGCCGCTGCCGGACTGATGTTTACGGAAGCTGTCACGATCAGAAGCGCGGCAGCCGCTGACACGAGGATATTCCTGCCAACCCTCGGCTTCTTCCTTGGCTTTTCATTCAAGGCTGCTTGAACGACATCATTCAATTCCTTTGGTATCGGTATTTTAAGATATTCTTCCCGCAGATCTTTTAATTTTTTTTCCATCTTTTCGTTTCCTCCCGTTCAGTCATGTTGATCCGCAATAGTTGCAGCGCTTTATATAATCTCGTTTTAATCGTGCTTACGTTCTCTTCCAGAACTTCCGCTATTTCGTCCAGCTTCAGGTCCTCAAAGAAACGGAGGACGACTACCGTTTTGTACTTGACTGAAAGTCCTTCCAGGGCCATTTGCAAATCGAGGTCAGGATAGTGATCCTCCTCACCACGGCGCAAGTATTCTATTGTTTCGTCATCGGCGACGGTCAGTTTCTTTTCCTTCCGCAAAACATCCAGTGCCGTTCGGACGATGATCTTATATAACCAACTATCTATAGAAGCAGCGTCTTTAATTTTACTGCTGGAGGCTAGCGCTTTCCTGATTGATTCCTGCACGATATCAAGGGCATCATCTTGGTTTTTGACATAGTAAAAAGCAAGTCTGTACAAATTATCTTGCCGTTCGGTTATCCGGGCCGCGATTAATTGATTCATATCTAGATTTTTCATTGCATGATAGAGCTCCTTACATTTAAATTCCGTATCCTAGGTACATAGAATAGACGTTGGTGGAGCCATAAAAGTTTGAAAATGAGCAAGGAAATATATAAATATAAAAAAATGAAATTTTTTACAAACTTTTAAGGCTTTTGGCGCGTCTATATAGTAGAATGATTATCGAGGTGGAGTGCATCATGAGGAAATTAAATTATAAAAAAGTCTTTATTTTTCTATTTTGTCTAACAGCTGCTGTGGGAACATTGGGGTTAGCCATCAAAAGCCTTGCTTTTGATAAGAAAAGAACCGTTTCGGCCTATACAACCGATAAGAATTACCCAGAAGCGGATATTCAAACGTATGTGAAAGATAATACGAAAGGCGGATATTCAGCCAGCAGGCCCGTTCTGAATTTAGAAAATATCGACAAGCAGCTAGAAGCCTACATAAAGAAAGAAATTAAGGATTATGAAAAGAAATGGAAAGCATCCGACGGAAAAGCTTCCGAGCTTAACCTCACCTATACGATCCTCCATTTCAGCAAACAGACCATTACGATTTCCTTCGATAAATATGAGCAAGTGGAAGGAAAGAAGCAGTCTGGAACCCAGATCTTCACTTATGATATTCCATCTCAGCAAAAGCTCTCCATGGAAGACATCTTTGCCACGGATACTGATTATTTATCCGTTTTATCCGATATTGTTTTTGAAGAGTTAACGGAGAAGGAAGAAGAAGGCATTTCAAACAGTCTCATTAAAAAGGAAAACAAACTGAAGGCAGCCAACTTCAATTCTTTTTCAGTCTTGAAAAATACGCTTGTATTCTACGTTAAGACTGATGATTCAACCAAGACCCATACAATAGCCATCAAGAAGGAACTTTTTAAAGATAGTTTGCTAGATTCATATCAAAGTCAAGATTTGAATGAGGATCGTGTAAAGGAATGGCAGCCGAAACATATCGTTGCCAAACTGCCCGTGCAAAATGAATGGATCGACCCTTCAAAAAAGGTCATTGCCTTGACGTTCGATGACGGGCCGCATCCAAGTCATACCATGTCCATTCTTGAGAACCTGAAAAAGTATGATGGTCACGCGACGTTTTTCGTGCTTGGAAGCCGCGTTCAGCACTATCCGGAAGTTCTTCAAAAAATGCTGCAGCAAGGAAATGAGATCGGCAACCATTCATGGGATCATCCGCAGCTGACACGCTTAAGCAAGAACAAAATCGAAGATCAAATCGAAAAGACCCAAGACGCTGTAGAAAAAGCTACAGGTGCTGAGCCAAATCTCGTCCGTCCCCCATATGGAGCGATTAACAATAATGTCCGTGAATACATGGAGGATATGAAAGTCACACTTTGGGATGTCGATCCCGAAGATTGGAAAGAACGCAATGAAAAGAAAATCGTAAATAAGGTGATGAGTAAAGCCAAAGATGGCAGAATCATATTAATGCATGATATCTACCAAACTAGCGCCCAGGCTGCAGGAAAAATCATCAAACAACTGCATGACCAAGGCTTTCAACTGGTCACAATCTCGGAATTGGAAAAGGTAAAGAAGGATCGTGAACTTACCGGAATTACCATAAGTGAATAATCAAAAGAAAAGAGCCTGTTTCGTGATTCGGAACAGGCTCTTTTCTTTCAAATAAAATAAAGCAGGCCTTTGATCATATAGCAAAGGTCTGCTTATTATTTCATTCACCAAGATCTACATTATGATAAACTTGTTGAACATCTTCCAAATCTTCCAATGCATCAATCATTTTTTCGAACTGTGCTTGTGCATCTTCTGGAAGGGTTAGGTCATTTTGTGCAAGCATCGTCAGCTCTGCCACTGTAAAATCGCTGATTCCTGCATCCTTGAATGCTTGTTGTACAGCATGGAATTGTTCAGGCTCGGCATAAACGATGACACTTTCTTCTTCTTCAATGATGTCACGTACATCAACATCCGCTTCCATTAACAGTTCAAGAACATCATCAGCCGTTTTACCTTCAATCCCGATGACAGCCGTTGCATCGAACATATAAGCAACAGATCCGCTGACACCCATATTCCCGCCATTTTTCCCAAATGCGGCACGTACATCAGATGCCGTCCGGTTCACGTTGTTTGTCAATGCATCCACGATGACCATTGAACCATTTGGACCGAATCCTTCATAACGGAGTTCGTCATAGTTTTCTTCCGAACCGCCTTTGGCTTTTTCAATCGCACGGTCAATGATCGCTCTTGGGACATTGTACGTTTTCGCACGCTCAAGTACGACCCTTAATGCCTGATTGGATTCTGGATCTGGTTCACCTTGTTTTGCCACTACATATATTTCCCGTCCGAATTTAGCATAAATCCGACTAGTATTAGCATCTTTTGACGCTTTTTTTTCTTTAATGTTATTCCACTTACGACCCATTATATTCCACTCTCTTTCATCATTGATATATATGAATAGATTATTAAGATACGGCCCTAGGAGAAAACCCACAAAGGGGGAATTCCTTTGAAGATAGGCTATACGTTTACTAGATTATATTATACATCAATTGTATAATTTTGAAAAAGTCCTGCACATCCCTCACTGGCATTTATCGGTGCTTGGCACTATTTTTTATGAAATACTATGGAAAACATCAGCAGTGGTATAGTATGAAGTGATCGGAAAGGAGAGATGATCCATGAAGGACAACCAAATCATCATCGGGATACCCGGTAAATGGAAGGACCGGACAGAATTGATTCAAACGGTCGCTTCCCAAAGCGAAGGGTATCTGTTAGCCGGGAATGTTTTTCATAACAGTGATAAGAACATTACGTTTCAGGCGGAGGTCCATGATTATGAACCCACTTTAAAAGAGAGCTTTTCTTACGCCAGTAAAGACGCCTTTTCAGAGAATGCATTAGAGGAAATCAATGACCATACCTTTACCGTTTATATAATAGCCGATGTATCCGATACCGGAACTGTTATCGATTTGATCGATGCCGGGGCAGCGATCCTAAAGGCAGGCGGAATGGCAGTGAAAATAGAAACCGCTGGAATTGCCCATTCAAAGGAAGATTGGCAGCATCTTCATCATAGCCCGGATATTCTCTCGGTATATGCCCATTTTGTCACGATCATCGGAGAGGAAGACTATTATTGTTCATTCGGAATGAAAGCCTTTGGTCTTCCGGATGCCGTGACACTTAACACAATGAGTCCGAAAGAGGCGGCTGCTCTGCTTAACACATTTAATTATTACCATGTAGGTGAACGGCCTCTCTTTAAGAATGGCGAAACGTTTAGCATTCAGCAAGATGCACCAGACTTTATATTGACGGGCCTTCAGGACTTTAGATATGAAGAAGAACATCCCTTCTACAACCCGTTTGGATTATGGAATTTAGGGACAAGTAAATAGAGGAGCGATTCGCTCCCCCCCAGACTGCAGGCAAATTCGAATAGATCGGGTATGCCTGCAGTTTTTATTTAAAAGACGTCAGTCGTTTTCAGAATCTGCTCCCTGTCTGCCAAGTCTCCTCGACGCATCTCGGCTAGCCAGCTTTTCGGCAGGAGTGTCGCAAATTTCTTCAATCCAATAAGGATTACAGTAAAAAAAACATCAAGGATACCAGCTTGGTTCGGAATAGACCATCCTGCAGTTTTCATTTTAAAAAACGTCTCATTTGATTGGAACGGAAGGTACGAGACTCCTGCGGACAAGCGTGGCCAAGGGAGACCCCGCAGGCGCGAAGCGTCGAGGAGGCTGCCGGACCGCCCGCGAAAAGCGAGTGCCTGGAGAGGAAATCAACGTCCTAGTCTTAATCATCATCCGGAATGAGACCATCCCGAACCCCCTTTTGCCGACAAACTGAGTGGAGTAATTCGCTTCTCCATTTTATTTTGTCAACCGAGTTTTTCACGCTTTTCTTCTTCATGTTCCTTCTTCACGAGGGACATGCCGCTCGCTTGGTATTTGAGGATCTTTTGAATGACCGTGCCAAGATGTGCCCCAGCTTCAACAGGAGGAATCCCTCCTTTATGGATGTTGGAAATGACCATCCTCTCCGCTTCAATGGTGCCCAAACGTGGTTTATAGCATATATAAGCGCTCAATGATTCAGCACTGACCAGACCAGGCCGTTCACCGATCAACAGGACAATGACTTCAGGTCCAAGGATTTCACCGATATCATCCATCACGGCAACCCGGCCCTTTTCAATATAAAAAGGTGTACCTGTATCCAGACCTGCCACTGCCAAAGATTGTTTGAAAGATAAATAGACGTCCTCCACATTTTCTTCGATCGCCTTGGCACTTAAGCCATCGGAAATGATGATTTGAACCGTTGGGGCCTTTATGCATTTGGCTTCTAACACCCGCTTTGCTTCATCCGAAAGCTTCCTGCCATAATCCGGACGCCGTAAATAGACTTCCTTATCATCGGCCTTCGTTTTCACCTTGAATAAATCCAAGCGCTTCAAAAGAATATCACTGACTTCACCATATACAGCATCGACGGCAGCCGCATGGTCAAAACGAAATTTCAGCCAAGAATCCGTTTTCGGCCGGGTGCCTGACCTGCCTACACCTATCCGTGCTGGGGTTTTCGCTATCAAGGCATCCAAATCTTCCTTATGATTCATTCCCATTTCATCCACTCCTAATGGTTAAATATAGTTGGATCACCGGCACGCTTCGTTAATTTTCCATTCTCCATAATCTCCATCTTCTCCAGCCAAGCTTCATATAATGGGGCAGGCCGCTTATCCATCGTTTGCCTCAAAGTCGCTATATCGTGGTAACTCAAAGACTGATAGTTTAACATGCAGTCATCCCCCATCGGAGTTGCGATGATGAAATTCACACCAGCAGCCGTTAAAAGTACACCCAAGTCCTCGATATCATTTTGATCAGCCTTCATATGATTCGTATAGCAAATATCCACACCCATCGGCAGTCCATGCATTTTTCCCATGAAATGGTCTTCTAACCCGGCTCGGATGACCTGCTTGCTGTTATATAGATATTCAGGTCCGATGAATCCGACGACCGTATTGACAATGTACGGATCAAAATAGCGGGCAAATCCATAGTTCCTGGCTTCAAGCGTCACCTGATCGATTCCGAAATGCGCTTCAGCCGATAACTCGGAGCCTTGCCCCGTTTCAAAATAAAGATGCTGCGGGCCTGTGCCGGTCCCATAGGCCTTCGCTATCTCATTAGCTTCTTCGAGCAATTGTACGTTAATTCCAAAAGAGCGATTGGCCGTTTCCGTTCCGGCTATGCTTTGAAAGATCATATCAGCAGGCGCACCTTGCTGTACGGCCTTCATTTGCGTGGTCACATGCGCAAGCACACAATTTTGGGTCGGAATGTTCCATTTCTGGATGACATCCTGTGTCGCATGAAGCAGCCGCTTTACGCTTTCGACCGAATCATCTACAGGGTTGATTCCAATGAGTGCATCCCCGATTCCATAGGAGAGGCCTTCTTTTAAAGAAGCCAGCATGCCATCCACATTGTCAGTCGGGTGGTTAGGCTGAAGGCGCGAAGCAAGCGTTCCTTTGTATCCGATCGTGCTATTATTCTTGGTGAGCACTTCGATTTTATTGGCTGCATGGATCAGGTCGAGGTTCGACATCAATTTGGCTGCCGATGCAATCATTTCACTATTCAATCCCCTGCTTAATCGCTTTAAATCCTCGCCGGTCGTGTCGTCACTCAAAATATATTCTCGCAGCTCGGCAACGCTCCAATTCTTCACAGATTGATAGATGGTTCCATTGATGAGACCATCTATGATCCGCGACACCTCATCCTCTTCCGGGGAGAGCAGGGGATAGTTCCTAATGTCCGCCAAAGTCAATTCGCTAAGCACCGCTTTCGCCGCAATCCGTTCTTGGACAGAATCTGCTGCAATTCCCGCAAGTCTATCTCCTGATTTCTCTTCATTCGCTTTGGCCAGGACTTCTTTCAACGATTTGAATTGATGGATTTCCCCAAAGTATTGAGTGGATAATTTCATCGTATAATCCTCCTTTTCCTAACTGTGAAAGGTTAGCGTTTTTACTACAACCGGAACGACTCCTGTCCGAAGCAGCCTTCCTATATCCAAATAATCACCATGTTCCACTTCTGTCTGATCAATGCAGATGACCGGCAGATCCGGTTGGTTTGCTAGAATGGTTTGACCAAGTGCCTTCCCATAATCACTATCCATGACAACGATCAGAGGCTGCTGCCGATTCGGTTTTTGCTTCAGTGCCTCGGTGAAAGCGACTGCGAGCCGGTGAATGTCCCGAAATGATTGATAAGGTAAATTCGTTAAATAAAAGGCAAAATTCAGCCCCTCCTGCAAGGCGTCGTATATTGTGATCGCATCCTGAACAGCTTGTGCCATTTTCGCGGTTACATCATCAAGCCCGCCATGAAAATCGACCCGATAGACTGGAATATTACGAACTGGCAGATGAGAATCATTCACCTCGATGGTTGCTCCGCTGATTTCAGTTGTATGTGCGCCTGCTCCAAGTACAGTCGCCCGAACCGTTTCAACGGGCTGTTCCCACTCCCATGCGGCCAATTCTTCACTTTCCTTGATAGAGGCCGCAAGCATCATGCCGATATCCCGGAAGCTTTTGTCCTCCCGTTCTACATGATAAATGCAATCACTGACACCGCCCGAGAACATCAACACTTCTATTCGTTCTGTCCAAGATGGCCCCTTCCCAACTAATAGAAGTTCATCTTCTTTTGTGAAGGAGCCAGCCAAAAACCTCGAAAGCACCTTCGCCATTTCATTTGCGATGATTGACCCTTCACCATTCAAAGGAGAGTGCCCTTTTGATTTCAGCCATTTTCCTATTGAAGGAGCAACCTTCACCTTCGCTCCGTCCCACTCCACCAAACGGCCTCCTATATGCAGTGTGCAGGTTCCGCAAAGCATGCCTGAATGGTATACGGCAATATTCGCGGTCCCCCCGCCAATGTCTATGTTCGCTACAGTCTTTCTTGTCTTGATGGAATGTTGATAGGCACCGGATCCCTTGGCGGCAATGATTCCCTCCAAATCCGGACCGGCTGCCGCTACAAGGAATTCCCCCGCCGCTTTAGATAACCGGTACACCATTTCTTCTGCATTTTGTTTGGTTGCCGTTTCCCCAGTGATGATGACAGCCCCTGTTTGTATGTTTTCAATCGTGATTCCTGCTTTTTGGTATTCACTTTCCACCATTCTTTGAACAGCAGGTATGTCAATTACCGTCTCGGATAAAAGCGGGGTCCTGAAAATGGGACTTCGATACAGAATTTCCTTATCGGTAATTTCGATTTTTGGCACCTGTCCGCCACCCGCCACATTCCTAAGCGAGAGCTCGCTGATAATAAGTTTCGTCGTACTGGTGCCAATATCAATTCCTGCACTGATGATTCGTTCCACCTGTTCATTCATTAAAATCACACCCCAGTTTTACACCACTTGGATTTCATTGCTGTTTTCTTCTTCGTTTTTCGTTTTATATTCATTAATGCCGATAACTCCTGCTGCACGATCCTTTTCTTCTAATTCCAAAGCTTTCGGAACGGACAGCCAGTAAGCAAGACCGATTCCAATCGCTCCGGCAGATAGCTTACCGACAATGATCGGTAATATTAAGGAGGGCTGAAAGTTGGCTGTGAATGATAAATGATCGCCCAATAGGAAGGCCGCACACACAGCGAAGGAGATGTTTATGACCTTATCCTTCGGCGGCATATCTTTAACAAGCTTGAACATTGCTAATATATTGGCTACCGTGGCTAATATCCCTGCACTCCCAGCTTTACTCAACCCAATTTTCCCTCCCATCGCTTCCAAAGGCTTGCCTGCATATTTTTGAATCAGGTAAATCATTGGAAATGCACCTGCCAGCATTATCCCGATATACCCCGCCGTTTCCAGGGCACGGAACTGGTCTGCCTTATCGGCCATGATCGGATGGAAACCCCAAGCACCAAATACTTTGGAAAACAATCCCGTGAAAATTTCAACGATCGAAAACACGAGTACTAGTTTAATCGCGGCGTCCAATATTTTTCCAAACCACATGAAACCTTTGATCATCAAATCCGGTAGGAAATAAAGGCCTAACGCGAGCAAGACCACAAAAATAAGAAGAGGGGAAAGATTCAGGGCAATTTTCAAATAGCTCAACGCGAATTCGTATGTAGAATCCGCATTCGTGGAAATCACTTCGCGGATTTTCGAATTCGTTGCCACCACCAGCACGCTTGAGATAAAAGCGCCAATGGGAATCGTCAGGATTCCTGACATGACACCAAGTGCCATGTATTTATGATCACGCTTCTCCAGCAACGCAAGCCCCATTGGAATTGAGAATACAATCGTTGCCCCAGACATAAAACCGACAATCATCGCCATGATCCAGCCTTCATACGATTCCTTCAGCTCGGCCGCTAATTGGTAGCCCCCCATATCCGTCGCCAAAATCGTTGTTGCGGCGAGGGCGGGATCTGCACCGATCGCAGCGAAAACCGGGCCGCATACTGTATTGATGAACCATGATAAATAAGGGATCGAGGCCATGATTCCAGCTGCCGGGATAAATATATGGCCAACGGTATGCAAACCTTCCATGAACTGTTTCCCCAAGCCTTGCTCACTGTCTTTAATCGATGCAATAGCACCGACAACGGCACACACCATAATGATATAAATAACGAATTTACCTACCATCTCCATACATATTCCCCCTGAATTCCGATTTGATTTGGCCTATCGACTTTTAAAAAAAGGGTATAAAAAAGACGCCTCTTATAGCCCAAACTTAGGTTACCCGGCAGAAATGCCTGCCTACAACCAATTTGGTCCATCAAAGCGCCATTGCTTCATCTATTTACTTGTTTTTGATCATTTGCAATGATTCGTCGTGCCACCGTCTCCATGGAAAGCTGCTTATCCATGCTTAGCCTTCTCAGCTTATTGTAAGCGACTTCTTCCGTTACATTCTTCCTTTTCATGATGATACCTTTTGCCTTTTCAATGACTTTACGATTTGTGAGAGTTTCATCCAATTGAGCATTTCGTTCCTGATACTTCTTTGTATTGGCTGCTTGCAGCAAAGCTATCTCCACTGCCGGAATCAGATTCGCCTCCGTAATTGGCTTTACAAGATAACCTACGATATTCGCCCGCTTCGCCTCATCGATATATTCACGCTGACTGAATGCGGTTAAAAGCAGGACTGGAATCTGAAAGGTATTGGATATCACATCGCTAGCCTTGAGCCCATTCATTTTAGGCATTTTGATATCCATCAAAACCAGATCCGGCTGTAGTGCATGTGCCAATTCAATTGCCTTCTCGCCATTACGTGCATGTCCAACCACATCGAAGCCTGCATCCTTGAGCATGATCGTTATATCAAGCAGAAGTATCGATTCATCCTCCACGACCAAAATCCTCTTGACCACTTCTCCCACCTACCTCTTGTATGGAAATCTTACAGAAGCCAGGGTACCTTCTTTAATCCGATGAATCGAAAACTCCCCATCCAAATCGTTTTCCACCGTCATTCGGATGATATCCAGCCCCAAAGAAGGTTTCATAGCAGGTGTATACCCGATGCCATCATCTCTTACTTGAATTTCCAATACAGGATCATCCTTTTGCAAGCATACGGTAATCTTCCCTTCCGAACCTTCCTTGAAAGCATGCTTCACACAATTATGGATGAGCTCATTCACCACCAGCGCGACAGATATGCCAATGTCGGAATCAATGGAATGAAGCTCACCATTATATTCAATGCTTAGGCATTGACGGGCATGACCCTCCGTATGAACAATCATATCGCCTATTTTCCTAATAAGCTCCAGCAGATCCACATGTTCGACCTCACTGCTTGCCAAAATAATTTCATAAACCGACGAGATGCTTAACACCCGGTTCAGACTGACCAATAAATGAGGCTTGATTTCTTCAGGGGCCCCTATCCTCATTTGCAGCCGAAGTAAACTGGCCACTGTCTGCAAATTATTCTTCACCCTATGATGAATTTCACGAATGGCTACTGATTTGCTAATCAGCTCTCTCTCTTTATCCCGCAGTTCAGTCAGGTCCCGAATGATGATGAACGTTTCATTGGAATTCTTATTGCCCAAATGGAATTTCTTTATTTGGAAAATCTTTTTACCAATGTTCATTTCCTTCATTAAAATGTCCTCTTTTGAAGCAAGAACATCGGCAAAGCCAGGAAAATATTCGAAAATGGATTCACCTAAGACACATTCCGTCATGCATATTTCCGATACTAGGTTAATGGCAGAAGGATTCGTATAGACAAGTCGATTTTGATTATTAATCAGGAAAATGGACTCCTCGATAAATTCAGGAACTAAGGAATTCTGCTGATCTTGCCTATCAAACTGATTTGAAGTTTCAGGTTCTTCATCTATCACCTTTTCCATGATCAAAACGGCGATGACCCGATTGCATTCCCCCTTGATTGGAACGACACTTTGCTGGACCATTGCTCCCTCTTGAGTCAATGCCCGATTCACGAACATGTCCTTTCCGGTACGCAATACATAAAATACGGCCGGTTCAAAAGCCTCATAGGCAAATTTTCCGACAACCGGATGATCGTAAACAGAATTCACGGAATGCCCGCATGCCTCTGCCACGACAATGGCATGCTTCCCTTCACGCACCGGACAATCAATAAACACATTCGCTTTATTCAAATTGGCTATCAACGATAAATTCGTTGATAGGTTTTCAAGAATTTGAATATCACTGTCCTGTAAAAGAGTATGCAACTCACATAAATCTCGGACAGTCATTGTCCTTTCCATAGGCAAAACTCCAATAAACGTTTATTCATGGATATTATTATTGATTATTATAGATATCGACCCTATTTTTGTCAATATTCAAAATATTCTAATGTAATGTATTCTAACATAGATAACGATATTTAAGACGATTGATCCACATTCTTATCAACTCACTTGTGGAACAAAGTTACCATCTTAAGTCCATATATTACTACATTTGCTTTTTGCAAGGTATTCAGATCCCTCATGAATTCTACCTCTTCTGGTTATAGTAAAAAAGAAAATAACGAAGGAGGTACATTCCATGAAAAGTTCAAAGGAGTTTGTTGAAAGCATTCAAGAGCAGCAAAAAAAGGAAGAAGGCAATATGCGCCGTCAAGGTAATGGGAATCCCGCTCAGAAATTACCGAATAAAAAACATTAATGAAGACAATCTTCAAAAGATCCCAGCCTTAATATAGGCTGGGATCTTTTCAGTCTGATGCACTTTTTTTCTTCATCTCTTCGATTTCTTTTGAGAATGTTTCTTCTATCTCTTTTTTATTTCCATATAAAAAGAGGTTATCCCCTAATTTGATTTTATACTCATATAGCTTTTTTCTGATTTTCACTTCTCCGCTTTCAATAAATAAAATATTGATGTCGGCTCCATGTGATATGACATCATAGGCTTTGACGTCGATGAACTCCGAGTCCTCATAAATATCGATCTCCATGACCACGTCTTCATCTTCTAAAAATAGGACCTCTTCTATCGGGTGTTCCCATAATTCATAATGATTGTACATTTCACTTTTCATCTTATTCGATAATCTATTATTCAGGAATGGAACTTTCACTAAAACGGTTAAAACCAGCAGTATTCCAATAATGATGCTTAACTCCATCAAGCGTAAATCATCTGTAAGCAATGTACTGATCGATGAAATGATGACAGCAAGCGAGAATGCACCAAATAAAATTAAGAACATGCTTATTTTCCTTCGAACGGGGTGATCGATAATGGATTTTGACTCGTCAGTTGTAAAACCAGTGCCCGTCAGCATGGAAATAACCTGAAATCTTGCCACTGTGCTTTTTAATCCAGTCAATTTCATCAAGGTGACCGATATTTCAATAACAAGAACAATGATTATAAAATAAAGCAGCATAAAAAGTAAATTCATCAACATGATCACTTCCTCATCTATGGTTTACCCCAATCCCGTCAAAAGAAATCGCATTCGTTGTCTTTTCAAGTCTCCACCAATATATTCACTTAATGCAAATAACTGACATGAAAACAAAAAACACAGTAAGATCCCATTGAATCTTACTGTGTTTTATTCCTTTATTCTAATCGGATTCCTATTTCCGTTCTAATCTTGCTTTTCAGGGGAAACCCGATTTCTCAAATGGTCTTCAGCAGCAATTTTTTTAACAGCGGTGTAAATTGCTCTGGCAATTCAGCTACACTCGGAATCATTAGGCGTTCTTTGCCATAGATGTTTTTCATCGTCATCTCTTCACTTTCATCGATGCCTCCATCGGCTAAAAACAGGCCGATGACTTCGATGCCTTTTTTTCTGGCTTCCGAAACAGCAAGATGTGTATCGACAATGCCATTTTGATCATAATCGGCAGCTGCCGGCTCACCATCGGAAAACACGAGCAGGAAACGGTTTTTTTCGCGTCTTTTTTCCAATTCCATTGCGGCAACCCTGATACTGTATCCGTCCCGGTTATCTTCCTCAGGTTCAAGCTGCATGATTTTAGCTCCTGAGTTTAGATAAAGAGAATCAGAATGGGATTGAATCACATGGAAGTAGTTTGGCTGATATCCTTCTCTCACTTCATTTGCATCTTCCCAAAAGCCTACTATCGAGTGGGGGATCCTTAATTTCTTCAGTACTTCATGAAACAGGACCACCCCTCTTTTCGTTTCATCCATTTTGTTATGCATGGATGCCGAGCAATCGATAAGCAATGTGAATACGGCATCCATTTCATTTGAATCCTGGTTCTTTTTATAAAAAACCCGAGGATTCTCTTCAAATACAAGCGGCAGTAATTTCTTTGATAAACGGCCAAAAACCAAATCTTTTCTAGGTGCGTTCTTTTTATTTTCCAGTGTTTTTTCAATTGTACTGGAGAGTTTTCTCTTAAACGGTTCGATATCCGCAACAAACTCACGGTAGCGCTTCTCTTCCGTAAGTGTTGGTACTTTTGCTTCCTTGATTACCTGAACCACGTCTTTATTTTCTTCACCAAATGGATGTTCACCGCTTTTGCCCATATTGGTTTGTTTCTTCTCCAGCGTTTCTTGCTGATTGTATTCCTTTTGTTGACTTTCACCTGATGAACCCTGGATCGAAGCCAGTGCTTGGTCGGCATCTTCCGCTTCCCGGGCACCTCCGCCCATCAGGCTTGTTTTCGTTCCCTGCTCCAATTCAAATTGGAGAAACGTCGAATTACTCTCGCCGTTCTTGTTCTCCCGATGCCAAGTCGAAAATTTTTCATCAATGAACTCACTTTTTTCTTCGTCTGCATCATCTGTATCATCGTTCAACAGTTCCTCATTTCTAGTCAGTTCATCAAATAAGGTATTTGCTTTATACTTTTCCACACTTGCAATGGGGAAAATGAAATATTCATTCATCGTATCCTCGTATCCATCATTGACACGGAAAACGATTTGCTCGCAAATCCTTGTGATATCACTGGTTTTAGTGGCTTCAAAGACCGAATGGATGAACGGTTTGAGCTTCTCCAGTTCTTCCAGCTGCCTTTCATTGGCTCTTGGAAAAATCGGATCCGGCCTGTCAGATTGAAGCAGTAAATATATGAGGCAGTATAATTCATCCAGTGCAAAACTTCTTGTGACATTCGTCGCCAATTGGCTTTCGAAATATTGTTTAAGGTAAGCCCCCCTTACCGAAAACCATTTTTTCGTGCCTGGCCTTTCTTTCTTCACCAATTCTTCCAATCGCAAATCTTCCAGCAAAGCGAATAATTGGGCTGCAAACTTCGGAAGTGAACTTTCCCCGACGCTGTCCTGGTACTCCTTCATGCTCTGGATTGTCGTATGATGCAGCGTGCCTATCGTTCTAAGGAGCACGTCCGTTTTCAATCCCGCTTCCTTCACTTCCTTATTGCCATTTTCCCAAAAATGGCTAGCTGTGACCTTATTCTCGATCAGATCAATGAAGGAGCCATAATTGTATTCGAATTCCAGCTCAGGAATGCCGGATAAAACAGTCGAGAGATCCTGAAGCTGTAAAAAAAGAGCCGTATCTATTATTGAATCATTGAACCGGATATACTTCATGAGGCATTCTCCTAGTTAGAATAATGTGTCAGCCAAGTTCTTCACGAACTCACGCTCCCGTTCCTCGTCCAACTTATCCACAATGGAACGAAGAATCGCCCGTTTCGCCGGGATCAACACACTCAGATCGCAAGCATCAAGCAAAGCCCTGATCGATGCCGCATCTTCAGCCACCTTCCCTTGATTCACGGCATTTATCAAATCACTCGACAGTTTAACGAACAAATCAATACTTTTTGGGTCCTCCAGCTTTGTATTGGTTTCTATCAATTGCTTTAACTGCTCCCCTTCGATATAAGGAACTTCAATGACGACAAACCTATTTTTTAGCGCTTCATTCAGCGGCACTGTTCCGACATACCCTTCGTTGATTGCAGCAATCACATTAAAGCCTTCTTTTGCCGTTATGACTTCATTCGTGAACGGATTCGTTATCGTCCTTCTGTAATCAAGCACGCCATTGATAAGCGGCAGAGTTTCCGGTTTTGCCATGTTGATTTCATCTATATATAGGAAGTGACCGTGATTCATCGAATTGGTCACTGGTCCAGGTACGAATTCTATCACTTGTTTTTCCTCTTTGTAAGCCAGCGTCTTGAAGCCCAATAAGCTTTCTGCATCCAAGTCGACTGAGCAGTTGACGCTGAACATCGGCTGGTTGAATAAGTTCGATAATGTCTCGGCAAACTTTGTCTTTCCAGCCCCTGTCGGACCCTTCAAAAGGATATTCTTTCCCATGCTCAAGGCCGTGATGGCATCCACCATCAACTCCATCTCGGGAGGCAGATATCCGCCGCTCCTGATCAATTCCTCAAACTGAGAAGGATTCTTTTTGCTTGCTTGTAATATATTTGCTATTTCTATTGGTAGTCGATTGATCATTATGTTCCTACACCCCTTTCTGAACATTTTAAGGCTCTTTCCCATTAAAAACAAACACTAAGAAAAGGAGCTGTCATCAAGACAGCTCCCAAACTGTGGATAAACTCGGAATAAAACGAGTTTCCCCTGCAGTTTTTCATTCTGAAATCCGCTCCCTTACTCCGATACCAAGACTCATCAAAGCAAATTGCGTGTCACAGATTTCTTCAATCCAATAAGAGTTTCATAAAACAATAAAAAACCATAGAACTAGTTCGCTGCAGTTTTTTATGTAAAATACGTTCCTGCCTGATTTCTGAAATCCGCTCCCTTTCCGCGGATGCCCAGCCTCATCAAAATAGGGGCGGGGTAAGACCATTCCGAACTCACTTTTGTAGACAAACTAAGGAGTTGTCAGCAAGACAGCTCCTTTCAAGATTCGATGTTAGAGAATGATATCCCTTAATAGGCTTCCTTAGGGTCGCCTTTCAATAGGTATACCATATAGCCCAATACACCGCCGATGATGGCAGGAATCACCCATCCCACCCCTACACTATATAGTGGAAGGTATTGAGTGAAAAGGTCCGAAACGGCATCTAGTTTAATGCCTGATGCCACTATTCCATCCATTATGCTGATGATGGCCGTTAATAATAAGCTTCCTAAATATACCTCCGATTTCCCTTTGAATAAGGAATGGAAGAACGTTAGGACAATCAAAACGATCGCCACGGGATAAAGCGCCGTTAACACAGGCACTGTAATGGAAATGAGCTTTGTCAAACCTACATTGGCAACAGCCGCACTGAAAACGGAGAAGATGACGACATATGATTTATACGATACAGCAGGCAGTATTTTATTGAAATACGTAGCACAAGCCGTTATCAAACCGATGCTTGTCGTCAGGCAAGCAGCGATCACAATCAACCCTAACAACACGGCACCAGCCGGTCCGAAAAAATGATTCGAGGCTTGAGCCAAAACGTCTCCGCCATTACCCAGTTGACCGAGTTTTTCCACACTTGTTGCCCCGACATAAGTTATGGACGCATAAACGATCACCAACAAGGTGGCAGCAATTAAGCCGGCTTTCAAACAGAAGCCTAACACTTCTTTTCTTGATGTTATCCCTCTATCTTTGATCGCGTTGATGACGATGATCCCAAATGCAAATCCGGCCAGCGTATCCATGGTCAAATATCCTTCTTTAAACCCCTTGAAGAAAGAATTATCTGAATAATCAGCCGCTGGTGACTGGATTTCACCCATTGGGTTAATAATGGCGACCACAATGAGAATCCCGATGAAAATCAATAATAAAGGTGTTAATATTTTCCCGACGATATCGAGCATTTTTGATGGATTGATGGATAACAAACAGGCAATTCCAAAGTATATGATCGTGAATATCAGCAATGGTAAAAAACCGACATCATTAGATAGGAAAGGTTTAATCCCTATTTCGTAGGACACACTCCCCGTTCTTGGAAGCGCGAAAAGCGGTCCCAAAGATAAATAAAGAACGACTGTGAAAATGATACCGAATAACGGGTGTGCCCTGCTTGCAAGCGATTGAACATCATTTTTCCCCGAAAAACCAAATGCCAATATTGTAATGAATGGCAATCCAACACCAGTAATGATGAACCCTAAACTGGCCGACCACAAATTGGTCCCCGCGGATTGACCGAGCATGGCAGGGAAAATTAAGTTTCCTGCTCCAAAAAATAAAGCAAAAAGCATTAATCCTGTTACAATGACAAAAGATAGCGGTGCTTTCTGTGACATATAGAGCCCTCCATTGATTTGATTATCTTAACGAAGAAAAGTTGTCCATCAATTTCCGGTAAAAAGTGACATGAACTTCGAACCATTCTACTTATCTGTTAAAATGGACCTTCATGAAACTATGAATCATCCATAACTCTTCTTACTATAAAATTCGGCGGAACGTTTGTCAAAGCTATTTCATTCATTATTCGGAAAAATCTTTCTTTTCTTACTTCTTTCCAAGAAAACGAGAGAGGCATTTAGATTCAACAGAAAATTTGAGTAAAAAGTACCGCAATTTATTTTGCAGGAAAAATGTTTTAATATTTAACCAAACTATAAAAAAACAAGAATATAGGAGGTAAACATGAATACTGAAAAAGAAAAGATGGTGAGCGGGAAACCTTACATGGCCGCTGATCCGGAATTAATCACAGATAGGGAAAATGCCAGAAAGTTGACCCGGTTATACAATCAGACAACGGAAAGCGAAGGGGACGAACGAACTGCACTGCTGAAACAGCTTTTAGGTTCCACTGGGCTAAATGTATATATTGAACCCACTTTCCGTTGTGACTATGGATACAACATTTCTGTCGGGGAAAACTTTTATGCTAATTTCGATTGTGTCATTTTGGATGTTTGTGAAGTGAAAATTGGCAGGGACTGCATGTTGGCTCCCGGAGTGCATATCTATACAGCCACACATCCGCTGGATCCCTTTGAACGCAGTTCTGGAGTGGAATACGGAAAGCCGGTTACGATAGGGGATCATGTATGGATTGGCGGAAGGGCCATCATCAATCCCGGCGTTACAATAGGGAGTCATTCCGTCGTCGCTTCAGGGGCCGTCGTAACAAAGGATGTTCCTGAAGGCGTTGTTGTCGGTGGAAACCCAGCGAAGGTCATCAAGCATATTGAAGGAATTAAATAAGCAGAGCCCACTCCCCCTGAGTGGCTCTGCCTCCTTTTTTTCGTTAAATTTTCTTCAATGCTTCCGCGATTGCAATATCGCCAGAGATTAAATCAAAAGAACGCTTGTAGGTATTTTCTTCAGTCAATGACGCAAGAATCGTTCGAGCCACATCTTCACGGGCAATCGAACCTCTTTCCAATTCCTCGGCGGCTGTCACTTTTCCCGTTCCCGGTTCATTCACCAGACCGCCAGGCCGAATGATCGTATAATTTAAATCGCTTTGTAACAATGCCCTATCCGCATAGTGCTTTGCCACATAATACGGTTTGATCGCTTCATTCCAGTTTTCGCGATTATTGGCCTGAAAAGCACTCACCATAATGAATCGGTCGATTCCCAAGCTTTCTGCCGCTTCAATCGTTTTAACTGCACCATCCAGATCAATCAACAGCGTTTGATCAGCACCGGTGCTTCCTCCGGACCCTGCTGTAAACACGACGGCATCACAGCCTTTTGCCGCATTCGCAATCTCATCCACTGATCCAGTTAAACTGACGACCGCAGATTCAATTCCACTTCTCTCTAAATGCTTACTTTGCTCTTCTTTGCGAACCATCGCCCGTACACTATGATCCCGGCTATCTTTTAATAAATCTACAAGCTGTTTACCGATCTGCCCGTTTGCCCCAACTACGAATACTTTCATAAAGGTCAGCTCCCATAATGGTTAGTTTGGTTTCCATTAAAATTATTTCATGGACTCAGAGCATTATCAAACAATCAGCCCGCCGATTCTGCTTTAACATTGGAAAAAGTTTGGCAACCACCCTTATATATTTTATAATAAGAACAATACGTGTTCTTCGGAAACACAAAGGGGAGGTGTAAAGATGGCAATAAGAATGTTAATGCCACCTTCTGCAGCGTCTCATGCAAAGCCTAGTATTGGAGGCGATACTTTGCATGGGGTTGAATTAAGCTAATCTTAATCGCCCGCCTTATCATTTCTAATATTCGGCTTTGCACCTTATTTCATTCTAATAAAGAATAAGGGGCTGGCAGAAATGAAATATGTAAAAGCGACGGCCGTTTTACCTGAAAAGCTGATCGTTGAAATTCAAAAGTATGTGCAAGGTGAAACCATATATATCCCTAAACCCGAAAAGGCCCATCACAAATGGGGAACCCGTTCGGGATCAAGGGAATTGATCGATGACCGGAATGCCACTATAAAATATGCATTCAAGGACGGGCATACCATCCATCAATTAGCAGAGGAACATTTTCTCTCCGCGGAAACCATCAAGAAAATCGTATATTCTAAATAAGGATTACACGGGTAGCACTGATAATGATATCAGTGCTATTTGTATGCAGAGTATGTTTCTTAGCCGTTTTCCCCCTTTTAAAGCAGATGCAATTTATGTAAAGTAAAGAGAAACGGTAACACTTGCAGAAACAGGAGTGAAGAAAATGGAACCTTTTATCAGGAGCGAGCAGTATAACTTCATAAAATCCCAAACACAAATTCTCATAAATGGACACGCGACTGCCAACGATAAGGATGTGATCAACACCCTGAAAACAGTCGCCAAAGAAAGAGTATTAAGCTTATTCAGTGACTTGAACGAAGAGCAAAAACAACTGCTGGACCCAGTGGATACCATCAAAGATCCCGCACAAGCCGAAGCCTTTCTCTTACAGGTGAAGCCATTTGTGATCCCATTTAAAGAAGTAACCGAAAAAACGATAAAAAAACTATTTCCTAAAGCAAAGAAATTAAAAACCCCTTTGTTGGAAAACATCGATTTGAGAGAGATCTCATACCTAGGATGGGATGATGTCGGATCCGGAAAGAAATTTATCATTGCCCCCCATCATCATAAACTCACCGGATTGCATGGAACCATTAAACCTGCCAACAAAAAAGGGATCTGTGCCATATGCAGCCGCTTTGAAGAAGTAGGGATGTTCATGTCTGAAACAAAAGGAACCGTCCAAGGTACATTCATTAAAAAAGGGAATTACATTTGCCTGGACAGTATGAAATGCAACCAGAACATAAGCAATTTGGATAAAATGACCGACCTCATCGAGCGGCTGAAATAATACTGAAAAGCAATCCTTCAATGGCGAAGGATTGCTTTTTGTCCTTGTTAAAAAATTCTCATTTTGTCCTGCCTATGGAACTCTAGTATAATGGAAGCGATACATGAAAGAAGGAATGATATATTGAAAAGCAAAATGAATCAGTTGTTCGAAGACCAAAAAAATGTTCATGTGCTGTATTCCTATAATGAAATGGAAGATTACATTAAACAAGTTTTAAGTTATATTCAAGATGGCATCATGGCGGGAGATTACGTCATTCTTGTTGAAAATGACCGTATTTACCCCATTATTCATAAAGAGCTGAGCACTCGGTTAACAAAAGATCAAATGGAGCTCCTTCACTTTGTGAACAACTTCGATTTCTATTGTTCAAGCGGCAGTTATCATCCTCCTGCAATCGAAGAATACTTTAATAAAATGGTACAGCCCTATGTGGAAAATAAAATCTCTTTCCGATCATGGGCACATGTGGAATGGGCAACCCTGGAAGAGCCGCTGCACATCATAGAGGAATTTGAGAGAACAGTAGATGAAGCTGTAAATCTACTGTCGTTTCCATTAATTTGTGCGTACAAAGGTGACAGGATGCCAGACTACCTTAAAACCATATTGTTGGAAACACATCCTTATGTCCTAAAAGACGATGATATCATCATCTGTGAACAATACTTGCCACCTAGTTTGAAATAATAATACACAACACGCTTAGGAATCTCCTAAGCGTGTTGTTTCCGTACATTATTGAAAATTTTTGGGTTAGTTACTCTTTGGGTTTTGTGCTTTACATGTGAGTTTCGGCGCTTTACTCGTGAAATCAGGGCATTTACTCGTGAGTTTCGGCGCTTCACTCGTGAAATCGGTGCTTTTACTCGTGAGTTCCGGCGTTTTACTCGTGAATTCGGCGCTTTTACTCGTAAGCACATTTTTCCCACCACACAAAAAAAGAAGCGCCATAATGGCACTTCTTTTTTTGAAATTAAGGCAATACCGATGCGCCCATCAAGTAGCGGTCCACTTCCCGCGCTACTTCACGGCCTTCATTGATGGCCCAAACGATGAGGCTTTGCCCTCTCCTTGCATCTCCGGCAGCGAAAACTCCTTCGACATTCGTTCTGTAATCGCCATAAATGGCATCAATTTTTTGATGCACTGTTTCTACGCCAAATTGAGTTAATAGCGGCATTTCCGTTCCTTCAAATCCGATTGCGATGAAAACGAATTGTGCAGGCCATACTCTTTCAGTTCCTGGTACTTCCCGGAAAATGTACATTCCGTCATCGCCTTTGATTTTTTCCATTGAGATTGTGTGCAGTTCTTTAACGTTGCCATTTTCATCGGCTACGATTTTTTTTGTTTGGATTGAATATTGACGCGGATCTGCACCGAATTTCGCTTCCGCTTCCTCATATGCATAATCAAGGGAAAACACATTCGGGTAGGCTGGCCACATATTATCAGATGTACGGGCTGTCGGAAGGATTGGATGCTTCCCGAATTGTACGACGCTCTTACATTCCTGGCGAAGGGCAGTCGCGACACAGTCAGCTCCTGTATCCCCGCCGCCGATGACGATGACGTCCTTCCCCTTAGTGTCTAAAAACTTGCCGTCTTCAAAATTGGAGTCCAGCAGGCTTTTAGTCGAAGTCGTCAAGTAATCCATTGCAAGGTGAATGCCTGTTGCTTCACGTCCTTCAATTTTCAGGTCACGCTGCTTTTGGGCACCTGTGCAAAGGATGACTGCATCATACTGATCTTGCAGTTCTTCAGCTGTTATATCTTTGCCTACTTCTGTATTGGTAATGAAATCAATGCCTTCCTGGGTCAATAATTTGATCCGGCGTGCAACGACATCTTTTTCAAGCTTCATGTTCGGGATGCCGTATGTCAACAGCCCGCCTGCACGGTCTGAACGCTCATAAACCGTGACCGAATGACCTGCTTGATTCAACTGGTCGGCACTCGCCAATCCTGCCGGCCCTGAACCGATGATGGCAATTTTCTTGCCGGTCCTGCTTTCAGGGATGCGAGGCGTGATCCAGCCATTTTCAAATCCTTTATCGATGATGGTCCGTTCAATGTTCTTGATGGTAACGGCAGGATCGCTTATCGCTACCGTACAAGACCCTTCACAAGGGGCCGGGCAGACGCGCCCGGTGAATTCAGGGAAATTATTCGTTTTCGATAAACGGTCCAATGCTTCTTTCCATCTGCCGCGATACACCAAATCATTCCACTCCGGAATCAGATTATGAATCGGACAGCCCGTTGTGACTCGGTTCAATTCCATGCCCATATGGCAGAAAGGGGTGGCGCAGTCCATACACCGCGCTCCCTGTGTACTTAACTTTTCATCAGAGAAAGGAGCTGTATACTCTCTCCAGTCGTTTAAACGAGTGAGAGGATTCCGGTCTTTTGGTTTTTCTCGCGGATAATCCATAAATCCTGTTGCTTTTCCCATCTTTCTCTCCCCTTCCTTACTGCATCACAGCTTGTTTAGTGATTTTTTTATCTTGAACGGCATTTGCTTGAAATGCACTCATGATCGCTTCTTCATCCGTCAGCCCTGCACGCTTCTGCTCATTGATGCTTTTGATCATCCGTTTGTAATCTTTCGGAATGACTTTTACGAATTTCTTAGCGAAATCCTCCCAGTTCTCCAGTACATACGATGCTTTGGCACTTTCTGTATAATGAAAGTGGCTGTAAAGCATTTCTTTTACCTCGTTGGCATCATCCATATTATCAAGCGTCTCGAATTCTATCATTTCACCATTGCATAATGCCTTGAATTCTTCTGCATCATCAGCAAGTACATAAGCGATGCCGCCTGACATGCCTGCCGCAAAGTTTTTGCCGACGTCGCCCAGGATGACCACGCGTCCGCCTGTCATATACTCACAGCCATGGTCTCCAATTCCTTCAACGACGACATTGACTCCACTGTTCCGTACGGCAAATCGTTCCCCTGCACGGCCATTAATGTAGGCCTCGCCGCTTGTTGCACCATATAAGGCGATATTTCCGGCAATTACATTGTCCCCGGCCTCGATCTGATTGCCAGAAGGTGCCGTGACAATGATCTTCCCGCCAGATAAGCCTTTCCCAACATAGTCATTGACATCACCTGTCAAATACATCGACATCCCTTTTGGAATGAACGCTCCGAAGCTCTGGCCCGCCGATCCCGTAAAACGAAGTGTGATCGTATCTTCAGGCAACCCTTCCTCACCGTAGCGTTTGGATACTTCACTGCCGACAATCGTTCCGACCACACGGTTCACGTTGGTAATCGGGAAGCTGACATCCACCTGGGTTTGGTCATTTAAAGCAGGCTCCACAACAGGTAAAATCTCACGGATATCCAAGGATTCTTCTATTTTATGGTTTTGAGGAAGTTGATACGTACGAATCCCCTCCGGTTGGAAAAGAAGTGTCGTCAAGTCCAGATGCTTCGCTTTCCAATGGTTTTGCGCCCGCTCGCTCACTTGTAAAACATCAGTGCGGCCGACCATTTCTTCCAATGTTCTAAAACCAAGCTCAGCCATCGTTTCCCGGACTTCCTCAGCGATGAAGCGCATGAAATTCACGACATGATCGGGATCTCCAGTGAATTTGCTGCGAAGCTCAGGGTTTTGAGTAGCTACCCCGACAGGACATGTATCCAAATGGCAAGCACGCATCATGACACAGCCAAGGACCACAAGCGGTGCTGTAGCGAAGCCGAATTCTTCCGCTCCAAGGATAGCTGCCATGACCACATCGCGTCCCGTCATTAATTTTCCATCCGTTTCAAGGACTACACGGCTGCGCAGGCCATTCAGCATCAATGTTTGGTGTGCTTCGGCAAGGCCCAGCTCCCAAGGAAGACCAGTATGTTTGATACTCGTTTTTGGTGATGCGCCCGTACCGCCATCATACCCGCTGATAACGATGACATCTGCGGCTCCTTTGGCCACACCGGCTGCAATCGTGCCTACTCCTGCTTTTGACACAAGCTTGACGCTGATTCTGGCATCACGGTTCGCATTTTTTAAATCATGTATCAGTTGTGCCAGATCTTCAATCGAATAGATATCATGATGCGGAGGCGGTGAAATAAGGCCGACGCCCGGTGTGGAACCACGGACCTCTGCGACCCAAGGGTATACTTTGTTTCCAGGCAGCTGGCCGCCTTCACCCGGCTTTGCACCTTGCGCCATTTTGATTTGAAGTTCATCGGCATTAACAAGGTAATGGCTTTTCACTCCAAAACGACCGGACGCAATTTGTTTAATTCCGCTGCGGCGGTCATCGCCGTTTTCATCCAGTTGGTAACGGCTAGGGTGCTCCCCGCCTTCACCGCTATTGCTTTTTCCGCCTAAACGGTTCATCGCAATCGCTAATGTTTCATGTGCTTCCTGACTCAATGAACCGAATGACATCGCGCCCGTTTTGAATCGGCTGACGATGGATTCCACGGATTCAACTTCATCTATAGAAATGCTTTGGCGTTTTTGGTCGAACGAGAATAAATTCCGTAAAAAACCGAGTCTCTCTTCATTTGCCAAGTTTGAATATTGCTTAAATAAATTATAATCGCCTTTCCGGCAGGCCCATTGCAGTGTATGGATCGTTTTCGGATTGAAAGCATGATGTTCCCCTGTTTTTCTCCATTGAAAATCACTTCCGCTTTCAAGTGTTTGGTCAAGGGAATCAGCTGCAGCTTTTCTATGACGAATCAACGCTTCATCTGCGATCGTTTCCAAATCGATCCCACTAAGCTGCGATGCCGTACCGCTGAAATAGCGTTCAATCACATCAGCACCGATTCCGACCGCTTCGAAAATTTGCGCTCCGCGATAACTTTGAATCGTTGAAATCCCCATTTTCGACATTACTTTTACGATGCCTTCCGTCAACGAGCGTACATATTTCCTCACCGTTTCTTCGTAGCTGATGGCCAAACTGCCTTCCAATACGGCCTGCTTATATGTTTCATAAGCAAGGTACGGGTAAATCGCATCCACTCCATACCCGATCAGGGACGCATAATGATGGACTTCCCTCGCTTCCCCGGATTCAACGATAATGCTCACTTTTGTACGGTTCCCATGACGGATCAGCTCCTGATGAAGGGCGCTCGCAGCCAGCAGGGAAGGTATCGCAGCCTTTTCCTTGCTCATATCCTTGTCAGATAAAATCAAAAGGCTTACTCCATCAGCGATTGCTTGTTCCGCTTCACGACAGATGCGATCAAGTTCACTCTCTAAATCTTCTGAAAATAAAGTGTGAATGACTTTGCTCCTGAATTCAGGATAGGCGTTTCCTTTCAACTGCTGCATTTGACCTGGCGTCAAAACAGGTGAATCCAATTGAATGCGGCGGCTGTTCGTTTCATCCGGTTTCAACAAATCTCCTTCCGCACCGAGGAATGTCATCGTTGACGTGACGATCTGTTCACGAAGCGAATCGATTGGCGGGTTGGTTACCTGTGCAAAGGATTGCTTGAAATAGTTGAATAGCGATTGCGGGCGATCTGATAAGACCGCTAACGGAATGTCATTCCCCATGCTGCCCAGTGGATCTTTGCCTTCGTTAATGACCGGCAGTAAATATTTTTGGACATCTTCATACGTGTATCCAAACGCTTTTTGCCTGAATAACAAATCACTCAATGGCTCCCCTTCGAGCACAGGTTCTTCGTCACTTAATTGTACAAGCTGTTCGTCCAACCATTGCTGGTATGGGTTTTCCTGAGCCATTTCCGACTTGATCTCTTCATCGGAAACAATACGGCCTTCCTCTAAATCTATTAAAAGCATTCTGCCTGGGCTTAAACGATCTTTATATAATACATTCTCCGGCTCCACATCGATCACGCCGACTTCAGAGGAGAAAATGATGTAATCATCTTTTGTCACATAATACCTTGCAGGCCTTAAACCATTTCGATCCAGGATGGCACCGATTTGCTTGCCATTCGTAAAGGATATGGCCGTCGGCCCATCCCATGGCTCCATGAGCATGCTATGATATTCGTAAAATGCCTTCTTTTCCTTCGTCATATGCGGATTTTCCGTCCACGGTTCAGGGATCAGCATCATCGCCGCATGTGCCGGTTTACGCCCGGCAAGCACGAAGAATTCAAGTGCATTATCAAGAATCGAGGAATCACTGCCGTCTATATCAAGAATAGGCAGCACCTTTTGCAGGTCATCCCCGAATGCTTCCGAAACAAACTGCTGCTCACGAGCTTTCATCCAATTCACATTACCTCTAAGCGTATTGATTTCGCCATTATGGATCAGGTAACGGTTTGGATGTGCCCGTTCCCAACTAGGAAATGTATTCGTGCTGAAGCGGGAATGCACTAAAGCGAAAGCCGAAACGAAGGACTCCTGTTGAAGGTCAAGATAAAAAGCATCCACCTGCTCAGGCGTCAACAATCCTTTGTATACGATCGTAGCACTTGAAAGGCTGGCAAAATAAAAACGATTGCCGCGTTCACGAGCCCAGTTTTCAGCTTGTTTTCTGATAATGAACAATTTACGCTCAAAAGCTAAATCATCAGTCATCCCTTCGCTTGCCCCGATGAATACTTGGCGAATCGTCGGACATGTCTCCTTGCCGACCTCTCCGATTTTCGTTGCATCAACAGGAACCGTTCTCCAGCCTAATAACGTTTGGCCTTCTTGTTCGATAAATGCATTCAAACGAGCTTCGATTTCATTCCGTTCATCATCATTGTTAGAGAAAAAGAGCATGCCTACACCATAGCGTCCTTTTGCCGGCAAATTCATTTCCGGGCATGCCAGCCTGAAATATTCATCAGGAATCTGTACCATTAATCCTGCGCCATCTCCTGTAAGCGGATCGCTGCCTTGTCCGCCGCGATGATCTAATTGGCACAGCATATTCAGTCCTTGTTTGACGATGTCATGTGTAGCAAGCCCTTTTAAATGAGCATATAAACCGATCCCACATGCATCATGTTCAAATTCAGGATGGTAGAGCCCTTGTGCTTTTGGTATTTGATTGTATGTCATATTAATCGCCCCCATCGTATTCTTACACCGTTATGTCACTTACATTTATTCTAGGTTTTCAAATCGATATAAACAATATATAATTCTAGTAGAATCCATCTCAATTTGAGATGAATGGCAGGAGGATGAATAAATGGAACTACGACAATTACGTTATTTTGTTGAAGTCGCCGAGAGAGAACACGTCTCAGAAGCCGCAGAGCACCTGCATATCGCACAATCTGCAATCAGCCGGCAAATATCCAGATTGGAAGATGAACTTGGCGTTCTGTTATTCGAGAAAATCGGCCGGAATATCCAATTAACTCCAATTGGTAAAATTTTCTTAATCCATGCCAAAACGGCGATACAGGCGATTGAATATGCTAAATATCAAATTGAGGAGTTTTTGGACCCTGAACACGGAAGCATTAAAATCGGGTTCCCGACCAGCCTTTCCACCCATTTACTTCCTACCGTCATTTCCGCTTTTAAAGATGAGCAGCCAAATATCGGCTTCCACTTAAGACAGGGATCTTATTCCTCTTTAAAGGAAGCTGTCAAAAATCGCGAAATCGGATTAGCCTTTCTTGGGCCGATTCCGACAAACGATCCAGATATTGAAGGTCATATCCTGTTCACGGAAAACATATCGGCTTTACTTCCCATCACTCACCCTTTGGCTGAAAGAAAGAGTCTGCGCCTAAGTGATTTAAGAAATGATCCCTTCGTCTTGTTTCCCAAAGGATACATCTTTCACACTATTGCACTCGAGGCGTGCAAAGCAGCCGGTTTCGCACCGAATATCGCCTCGGAAGGTGAAGACATGGATTCCATAAAAGGGCTCGTTTCTGCCGGAATCGGAGTCAGTCTGCTCCCTGACAGTACTTTTTATGAAGTCATTCCAAGACTGACTGTCAAGATCCCGATCGATACACCCGAAGTCAAACGGACTGTCGGCATCATCACTCCTAAAAACAGGGACTTGGCTCCATCAGAAAAACTTTTTTACCAATTTGCCAAAAAGTTCTTCTCTGTTCTCGAGCAATATCAATAAAATATGGCCTTCTAAACGGTTAATGGTAATCGTAGATGGGACCAGTTCTTCCCATAAATATTTCTAGACAACTTGCCTATAGCCCACTGAACGAATAATGTATCAAGATTATTCGTTCAGGAGGAATTTAAATGCAACCCACCTATCCACATCTTGCTTGGCATGAAACACTCGAGCTTCATGAGTTGGTTGCCGCTCAGTCCAATGCCCTTATGAAATTTAAAAAAGCTTACCCAAAAATAAAAGACCCAATTCTAAAAACGATTTATAAGCAAACGATCGATACCCTTACCCAAAACATCATGGAGCTGCTGCAATTTTACCCATTGACGCCTAAAGCGCACCGGGATGACGATGTATCAAGAGATGACGCATCGGCAGCTGCTGCCGGGGAATTGCTGGGCTTTGCCAAATCATCGATCAAAGATTACGCACTGGCGATTACGGAAACAGCCACCCCTTCCCTTCGAAAGGTATTTAAGAGACATTTAAATGGAGCCATCGATACCCATGCCAAGATATTTAACTACCTATATGAAAGAAACCTCTATCCTGCTTACGACTTGAACCAATTGCTTCAAAATGACGTCGATGTTGCCAATAAGGCTCTTTCCCAACCTTTCTAAATGCAAAAAAGGCAAGCATACCGATCGCTCGCCTTTTTTGCCGCGTTCCGATTCCGTTTTTCAATATAATGTTATAATATATAAGAATTGGATTTAATTAGGTCCTCAGTATTCAAGAGGTGATAATCATGAAAAAGATCTATTTATCCATCATCCTATCCCTGCTCTCATTTTCTTTAGTTGCCTGTAAGGCCGATGAGCCAAAATCCGAGAATATCCTTTCAGTACCTGAGCTGACAGCAAGGGAAAAGGCCATCCTGGAGAATTCAAGTGAACATTCCTTTCTTATCGATTTCAGTGTGGATGATACATACAAGGAGATGTCCGTCTGGGTCGAAAAATATGAATTTGGCAAACTTGTCGAAGAGGAAAAAGGCCGTATGACAACTGGGGTTGAAAAGAATGGGACAATCATCTTCACCACATCCAAAACGGATGCTGATCAAAAACGATCGATGTTCACCGTCAGCATTCAAAACGATGATGGTACGGATACGTTTACTTATCCTGAAGCCATTGATGAAATGGATTCCAGCGTATGGGGCAGTGCTGGCAAACTCAAAATAAACAGCATAAACAAGCTTGCATTGGCGAGTATATGTTACTCAAGCGGAAATGAAGGCATACGTTCACTTTCCACTGATTTTTATGGTGATATGGAAGGACATATGGACGAGTTGAAGGAATACGATGTAGTCTACCTCCTGAGAAGTGAATTCACTAAATGAGCTGACAAATGCAGGGACAAGTTTGTTTTAGCACGATACTATTGCAAAAGTGAACGTTAAACTCTATGAATTCGAGAAAGTAAATGAGGCGTTTGAAGAATCAAAAAAGGGTTGTCATCTAATGGTTGATGATGAAAAAACCATTGGATGACTGATTTTGCTCATTTGATAGATGAGTAAGTCCAAGTTATAGGATGGATGTAAATTTTTCTACATTTAAAAAAGGGGTTGAAGGAAGAGGAATTTGGGTGTAATCTTTAAAAATAATAAAACGGAAAGAAGATCATTAATTTGAAGAAAATCATCCTCCTCTTTGCAGCAGTAGTCATCGCGAGCTCTCTCGGACATCAAATAACCGGCGGATATAATGACCCTCGAAAATCCCGCCCTAGGTATATACATTTGAAATAAGGAATCCGCTTTTGAGCTTGATTCCTTATCATTTCGGTAGGCAATAAATATTAATATTTTAGGAAGCGATCATGGAATTTGAATCTAAGAAAACTTATCACTCAATTAAGCTGGTATTAAATCCCCTTAAATTCCTCAGTCCTCATTATTTCTCTCCAATATTAGATCACCTTCATTCGATATATAACCATCTTTTCCCGTTTTATCGATATATACGTTATAGCCCTTTTTCAGTTCGATCACGATTGGCTTTTTCACTTTTTCGTCGATATCCCATTGAATCGTTTGCAAGCTTTCGGTTTCCGTTTCATCTTTTATATCGACAAATACTCGGATTTTATCGGTTGTCCTTGATAGTACATAATTCCCCGCTGGGATTTCTGTACCGACCACATAATGACCAGGATCTTTCATGATGATTTGTTGATTTTTTTTCACTGTTTTTTTAAATTCAGAAGGCTTGAATTCAATCTTCCCTTTAATCGAGAATGTCACATTCATATGATATGGCTCTGCATGTAAAACAGCATTTTTGTGCATTTTATCGCTACCAACTACCGCTTCATTATCGAGGGCTTTAATATCATAATAGCCCTGATCGATATCCTTTCCGACAAGGATGTTTTGTGACTCCAACACCTTATAGGAGGCAGCATTATTTTCTGTATTTCTATTAGCGGCACTCATCGCTGATGGAACAATGTACATTTTATAGATAAGGAATCCGCCTACTAATATGAATAAACTAATCGCGGCTATTCTTTTATTTAAAGTCAAGGACGATCCCTCCAATCTATACTCAGCTGAAAATACTTTAATATATCCTTAATTACTTTCTTGATCATTTACCTCCAATATCAAATCACCTTCATTCGATATATATCCATCTTTTCCCGTTTTTTTGATATACACGTTATAGCCCTTTTTTAGTTCGATCTCGATTGGTTTTTTCACTTTTTCGTCGATATCCCATTGAATCGTTTGCAAGCTTCCAGATTTTGTTCCATGTCTAATATCGACAAACACTCCAATTTTATCGCTTGCTCTTGATAGTACATAATTCCCCGCTGGGATCTCTGTACCGACCACATAATGACCAGGATCTTTCATGATGATTTTTTGATTTTTTTTCACGACTTTTTCAAATTCAGAAGGCTTGAATTCAATCTTCCCTTTAATCGAGAAATTTTCATTCATATATGAAGGCTCTGCATGCAGTACAGCATTTTTGTGCATTTTATTGCCAGCAACTACAGCTTCATTATCGAGAGCTTTAATATCATAATAACCCTGATCGATATCTCTCCCGACAATGATGTTTTGTGATTCCAACACCTTATAGGAAGCAGCATTATTTTCCGTATTTCTATTAGCGGCACTCATCGCTGATGGAACAATGTACACTTTATAGATAAGGAATCCGCTTATCAATACGAGTAAAGTTAACGCGGCTATGCTTTTATTTAGAGTCAAGGACGATTCCTCCATTATCCATCTTTACATACTCATCGGCTAATTCCTCCAGGTCCTGTTTATGATGGCTTGTCAACAGAATGAGGGCGCCGCGCTCTTTTTCTTCCTTCAAGATCTGATAAACTAGCGTAACACCTTCTTCATCGATGGCATTTGTCGGTTCATCCAATAATAAAATGTCCGGTTTTTCAAATATCGCTTGGGCGACGCTTAGACGCTGCTTCATTCCTAACGAAAATTTTCCAACCTTCATTTTTGATTCCGGATCAAGGCCGACTCTTTTTATATTCAGTTTAATATCTTCATCAGTGGCGATATTCCTGATTTTTGCTAATATTTTCAGATTTGTATAAGCGTCAAATTGGTGCAGTAGGGAAGTGTTTTCAATAATGACACTACTATTAGCAGGAAAGGAAATATCTTTATGAAGGATTTTTTCGTCTATGGCAATTTCTCCTGAGCTTGGCATGATTAATCCTGCAATCGCTCTAAGCAGCATCGTTTTACCAGAGCCATTTCTTCCATACAAACCATAAATTTTCCCGCCGTTAAACTCATAATTGATATCATGCAAAAGTGTCTTCTTCCTCATCTTTTTATGTAAAGAGCTAATTCGTATTTTTGTCATTGTGCACCTCGTTAAATTAAATCGATTTTCTTTAATCGTCTATAGGTTAAAACAGTTAAAATGATCGTCATTACGGTTAAAACGATATAAGCATTTACTGTTGATATTCCGCCAGTTTCAAGTACATCACTTCTTACATACATGCCGAAATTGGGAAGCAAAAAATATAAAATCCACGTCAGCTTTTGTGTAGATAATAGAACTCCGCCTAATGTAACCGAAAAAAGCACATAAACATTTATCAGCAATAAAGATACTTCCTCCGTAAAATGAAGTTCGAGTGCCATTTGAATGAAAATCAGGACAATATTGGACATCATATAAAGACCCGCTATACAAATCAATGATGGCAAATCATGATAAAAAAAGGTCTGATCGACATTATTTATAAAAGCGAATACGATCGAGATAAGAAATTGAATTAAAGATAATCCAGATATAAGGATCATTAAGTTCCCGATTCTTCTAAACCCAAGTTTCACCCTGCTTTTTTCCCTGATCATCAGGTAGACCCCATAACCGGAAATATATTGCCGCAAATAACCTAACGACAAAAAACTCAATCCAGAAAAGAACATATACCATGTTCCCAATACAACAAACTTATTACTGATCGGAACTCCGCTAACGATCATATATTCCGTAAGATCGGCTTTAGAGCCATCGAAATAATCAAATAGTAAAATTTGTAACAAAATGACGATCAACATCGTTAAGAAGATTCGTTTAGTCATCAGAAACACCAAACATGAAATCTTTTTTCTCGATTGCGAAAAGCCCAAGTAAAACCATCACGAGAGATAGAAATAATTCTTTTCCAATCATGATTAGCGAATAATATCCTGTAATTCCGCTGCTTAATATAGGATCGATAACATTTGCGGAGCTGGCAGGACCCCAATGAATATTCAGCTGACTCTTCATCACATATAAGAGAAAACAGATACAAAAGGTTGCTGCCGTCGCTATGATTGAATTGGAATAATCAAAAATGAAATAATAAAGCAGGCCAATCGAGAAATATATACACGTCAATAGGGCTAAATTAAGAAGAGATAAGTTCCAATATTTTGATGATATAAAGTGAAATCTATCGAATATGAAAACAGCTGCGAAATTAATCAATAAAATGATGAACGCAAAGATAAACGAACTTATAAAAACTTGGATGGTCCGTCTCCGATACATGTCGATTCTTGATTGTAAGCGAACGATAATGTGTGGATGCTCATCTTCAATAAAAAAACGATAAAATAGTAACAAAGGAACAATATATGTGATCAATAAATTTTTAACCGAGAGATAGCCTTCTACACTCGCACTTACATCACTGATCAATTGATACGCTGGGTCTAGCTGCTTTATTTTTAAATAATGAATATTATAGGTCATCCATAAACATCCAAATAAAAGAACAAGCAGCAGTGATACATATACTTTTTTTTGATTAGACTTCATCACTTTTCACCTTATAAATGAACCCAATAATGATGATCGCTAAAAAAAGGATGGTCGATCTAAAGGAAATCAAAATGAAAGCTTCTAAGGTCACTTCGTTAAAAGGCTGGATGATCATTGCTAATGAATAATTCAGTCCTAAAATTTGTGAAAACCAAATAACAAAGCTTAACGGATACGTATACTTTATATCCGGGAAACACCAACTAAGGACAGTCGCCATCCCTGCGCATAAACTAGTGTAAAACCCAAAAATGATGATATAAACCACATTGGTGACAGCAGGCATTTTGTTGGCGAGTGTATATAAAAGATTTTCCGGGGATAAATCTGGTGTCAACCCTGTATCAAATTCACCATTCATGAATACAAAATATGCAATAATCATGTTTAATAGCAAGCAACCAACCATCACTAAAAAGGCAAATGACATATTTCCCAATAACATCGTTTTATAATAAGAGTATCGCCCTTTTTTGGTCGCTACGATATAACGGTAGCCTGTTTTATAGTCTTGGATATAGCTGTCGGCACACAAGATTAATAGAAAAATAGGCAAAAACCAAATAAGTAGTATTTGCATCATATGACCTAATGAACTTCCCGCTAAAAAAGTGGCTAGATGGGGAATGATCCATGACTCTGAAACATTGCCGATCAAGATAAATATGTCAATAATAACAATTGCCATTATACATAACACGATGAACTTTGTTTTTTTATTATTTGTTAATCGATAATAATAACTATTCATTTTGTCTCCCTTTAGAAAGCCACCATGAATAGAGAATCATCCAAGGTGGCTTCACCATATTCACCATTTTTTATTTATTATATTCCGTGGTGTAAGATTCTTTATACTGTCCAGGTAATATTCTCCCTGTCTCTTCATCCCAATATCCGTCTACGGAATAGGTATTAGAGCTATAATTATTATTTTCTGCCGTTAATCGTACCTCGGTGGCATTGGCACCTGCATTGCCTTTAACATAATGATTGCGCCCACTATTTAAACCGCCGCTACCGGCTTTCACTTTCGCTGAAGGAGATACATTCGTCCCAGTGCTTTTCTCCAGCCAATACGTGGTATAAGTATTCGTACCTTCTTGTGAATGATACATTCTCACCTTCCATGTATTCCGTTCCGTAGTCGTTTGGCGATACTTTGTACGTGTATATTCGTTGTCTTGCTCTTTCTTAATCTTAAAGGAATATACCGAATTCTCATTCCCAGCTTCAACTGAAAGCGTTCCTAACCCGATTGAGCAAGCTAAAATAGTACCTAATGCTATTACTCTTCCCTTTCTTTTTTTCATCATATTTTCTCCTGAAATTTATTTTTGAACAGATTAATGATATATGAACGGCGAGTATGTGAAGTTTCATAATTAAAATGGGACATGCCAAATCTGACATCATGAAGAAAATGCACATGACAAATCATTTTCTAGCATCACAGCTCGGAAAAGGCATGCTTATAGCAAAAACACCGCCGATGAGGAGCAGTGTTTTGATTCGTTTCCACACAAAAAAAGGCCGTTTAACATTTAAGTTAAACGGCCTTCCCCTGTTGCTATTTAGCTTTCTTTACGGTTACTTTTGCTGCTTTTCCTGTATTGCCCGCTTTGTCTTTTGCTGAAACATATAATGCGGACCCAGCTTTTTTCTTGCTGATTTTGATGGAGAAGTTCCCCTTACTATCAGCTTTTGCCGTTCCGATGTTTTTATTGCTGTACTTCACGGTAACGGTTGAACCGATTTCCGCTTTACCAGTTACTTTTGTTGCTTTATCGTTTACTTCATTCACTTTCGGTGTACCTGGAGCGGTTTTATCTTTAACCGTTACTTTTGCTGCTTTTCCTGTATTGCCCGCTTTGTCTTTTGCTGAGACGTATAATGCGGAGCCAGCTTTTTTCTTGCTGATTTTAATGGAGAAGTTCCCCTTACTATCAGCTTTTGCCGTTCCGATGTTTTTATTGCTGTGCTTCACGGTAACGGTTGAACCGATTTCCGCTTTACCAGTTACTGAAGTAGCTTTATCGCTTACTTCATTCACTTTCGGTGCATCTGGGGCGGTTTTATCAAGAACCGTGACGCTTGCCGCCTTGCTTTCACGCTTTGCTAAGTCTGTAGCCGTGACTGAAAGTTTAGTTCCGGCCTTTTGCTTGCTGATTTTCACTTTGAAATTCCCTTTGCTGTCCGTGTTACCTGAACCAATCACTTTTTTGGCACTATTTTTGATCGAGATTTTCATGTCCGCTTGCGATTGACCCGTTACATACGTATCTTTGTCACTTAAAGCTTTGACAGTTGGCTTGTTAGGGGTTGCACCCTTATTCACGAATATTTTGATTGAAGATACTGCTAGTTTGGAAGAATCAGAGATATTCACAGTAAGCAGCTGCGCAGCTTTTTGGACCGGAATCGTAACGCTGAACGTTCCGTTGGCTGACGCCGTTCCTTTACCGAGCGTTTTGCCTCCGCTTTTCACTTCGATTACTGACCCTTTTTTAGCTGAACCAGTCAGTTTTGTTTGCGTATCCATCACAAGATTGACTTTAGCATTCAAGTCCACTGCACTAAGCGCACTGTACGCATTCAATCTTCCGTATCCTGATACTAAATCTTTTCCGACAGGAAGTTCTTCTTCCGGTATGATGATTTCGCCATCTTCCGGTACATAGTCCTCATAAGGGTCAACATTATCTTCTTCTTCAAAAGCGACATATTCCGATGTCTCATGAAGGATTTCCCTTACTTCATTCACTTTCAACCCAGGGTTTCCGGATAATAACAAGGCTGTAGCTGCCGCAACATGGGGAGCTGCCATTGATGTACCATCCATGTAAGTAACATTCCCGTTAGGCACAAGGCTTGGGATGGCTGTCCCTGGTGCGACCATGTCCAACTTCGATCCATAATTGGAATAATCGGATACTAAATCAAGGGCATTGGTTGCACCGACGGATATGGCGTATTTTGATGATGCAGGATAAGAAAGACCTTCCATCCCATCATTACCGCTTGCCACGACAACCATTACATTCTTGGCAGCGGCATGTTTCAAGGCATATTCAATCGTCCTGCTATATTCTCCGCCCAAGCTAAGGTTTATGACCTTTGCACCATGATCCACGGCATATTTAATGCCTAGTGCAATTTTCTCATTGTCTCCAAATCCTGAAGAGTCCAAGACCTTCACAGGCATGATTTTAGCTACTGGATTGATTCCTTGCATGGAATAACCGTTATCTGCTTTGGCAGCGATGATTCCGGATACATGTGTACCATGGCCATTGTCATCGATTGCTTTTTCTTTCTTATCGATGAAATTCTTACCTGACTCCATTTCAACGACACTCTGTAGATCCGCAAGTGAATCATCGACACCTGTGTCGATAACCGCTACCAACGTATCTTTTAAATTGCGTTTCTTAATAAGGTTCTGCAGTTTTTCGTTATCGATGTCCGCTCCCTTAATGCCTTCTTCCCCACCGGCGTTATTCAAAGACCATTGATACGGTGATTGAATGTCGGCAGAAAGTGCTTTGTACGTTTTTACCGCTTCGATATATTCCACTTCTGGAAGTTTTTCGATACCGGAAAGAGCTGCTGTGCTCATTTTAGCTTGGTTCTTTAACTCGACGACATACATATCATCATACAGAACCTCTTGTTGCTTAGGTGCCGATAATGTTCCATATCCTTTTCCGCTTATTTTGGATTGGACAGCGCTTAATGACTTCCCTGGTTTAAGTTTGACGATATATTTGTTCTTTACATTTTTCGAAGCAGGAAGTTCGATTCCCGCTTTGCTTGCGATATCGACGATTCTCTCACCCGCAAGTTTATCAAGATTGATTTTCTTTGCAATGGCGTCCATATCCTTTTTCAATCCCGCCGGAGCGACGTCTGCCGATTTATTGAATAAGGCCTTAATCGCCTCTTGCTGCTTGTTGCTAATGACTGCCGTACTGCTTGCTCCATTTTCATTAAGATCCTCGATAAGGGGCTTAATCTCGACTAAGTGATTATAAACGGCTTCCCTTGCCGTTTTATTACCAGCCAGATGAAGGGCCAGGAATGGCGAAGCTTTATAGTATAAAGAGGAAAGGGTACGTCCCTCAGACGACTTCGTGAGAACTTCATCTCTAAAAACGCGGAGTGTTTTCAACATGGATTCTCCCGTTTTCTTATCGTTTACACTCACTTCAACCGGGCAAGATTCCAGCTCCTCCCCTTCGTCCCCGGCAGATGGCGGCAATGTCACTGAATGCGCATTGATGGAGTATTCAGCTACATTTTCCGCATCCGGGATGGGATTTCCCTCATCATCCGTATCGCCGAAATATTCAACTTTAACATAATATGTGCCTTCCCAAGCATATGGGAAATCGACTACGGCTTTTTCATCAGGATAAGAAGAGACAATATAATTGCTCTCATCTTTTTCTGCTTTTTCTTTATCTTGATAAACGGAGATATTCAAGATTTTGTCCGAATTGACTTCGAACTCAATATGGGAGAACTTTTGTACTTCTTCTGTTGTGGGGCTGATTTGGTACCATTGGACATCCGGTTTTTCAAACTTTCCGTCCAGAGTGTCCCCATTTTTAATCGTTTTTACATTTTCAATAGGTGTTGCAGCTGCAGCTTGAGAATTTAGCGGAACCATCAAGCTGAATATCAGTGCAAAAATAAGTGCACACGCCGTAATTCGACTCACATTCTTAAATTTCACGGTTTTCCCTCCAATAATTGGTTAAAAAATAACAGTACTATACCAAACTATCACACTGTAAAATTTTATCAACCAATTTTTTCCCTTTTTTATGTCAAATGCTTAATTTATTTGGCCATAGAGCTGAAAAATGATTCGCATGAACCAATTAAGCAAGATATTTGCGTTCCGATGTTCCTCTCATGACGATAGTAGCCTAATTGGTAGATTGATCGCTAATAGATTTAAATCGGTGAGAATCCTAACATGACCTAATTCCTATGGTCAGCCAATGCCACGAAAAAAAGCTGTCCCAGCAGAAAAATATGCGGGACAGCTTCCAATCATTTTTATTTAGTTTGCGACGATATTGACTAATTTGCCTGGTACGGCAATCACTTTACGAATGGTTTTCCCATCGATTTGTTCTTTGATGGAATCATCACCCATCGCGATTTCTTCCAGTTTTTCTCTCGTAGTGTCAGTCGGCACCATTAATTTCGCTTTGACTTTTCCGTTGATTTGGATGACGATTTCGACTTCGTTATCCACTAACTTAGCTTCGTCGAACGCCGGCCATGTACCGTACGTGATGCTCTCGGAATGGCCCAGTTTAGACCAAAGCTCCTCGGCAATGTGAGGTGCAACTGGTGCAAGCAGCTTTACGAAGCCTTCGATATATACTTTAGGAAGCGAATCCGCTTTATAAGCATCATTAATGAATACCATCAATTGTGATATCGCCGTATTGAATTTCAATTCCTCATAGTTCTCGGTCACTTTTTTAACCGTTTGATGATAGACTTTTTCAAGCTTGCCCGTGTCATCCGTTTCGGTCATCTTATCTGTGATCGTACCGTCATCGTTGACTAATAAACGCCAGATACGGTCAAGGAATCGGCGGGAACCGTCCAATCCGTTTGTGGACCAGGCAATCGAAGCATCCAATGGCCCCATGAACATTTCGTACATGCGAAGTGTATCGGCACCATGGCTTTCAACGATATCATCCGGGTTCACGACATTCCCTTTTGATTTACTCATTTTTTCATTATTCTCGCCAAGGATCATTCCTTGGTTAAATAGGTTTTGGAATGGCTCCTTCGTTGGCACGACACCGATATCATACAAGAATTTATGCCAGAAACGAGCGTAAAGCAAGTGAAGCACCGCATGCTCAGCGCCGCCAATATAAATGTCGACCGGCATCCATTCTTTTAATTTTTCAGGATCTGCAAGTGCTTCCTTGTTGTCCGGATCGATATAACGAAGGAAGTACCAGCTGCTGCCTGCCCACTGTGGCATCGTGTTTGTCTCACGGCGCCCTTTTCGTCCATTTTCATCCGTTACATTCACCCATTCCGATATGTTTGCAAGTGGTGATTCGCCTGTACCTGAAGGCTTAATGTCCGTAGCTTTCGGTAAAATCAATGGAAGATCTTCTTCCTTCACTGCAGACATCGTGCCGTCTTCCCAATGGATGATCGGAATCGGTTCACCCCAGTAACGCTGACGGCTGAATAACCAGTCGCGAAGACGGTATGTTATTTTCTTCGTACCGATTTCTTTTTCTTCCAGCCATTTGATCATCGTCGAAATGCCTTCTTCTTTATTCAATCCATCAAGGAATTCCGAATTCACATGAAGTCCATCGCCTGTATATGCTTCACTTGTCACATCTCCGCCAGCTACGACTTCCTTGATCGGCAAGTCGAACTTGACTGCAAATTCATAATCACGCTCATCATGGGCAGGAACCGCCATGATCGCACCCGTTCCATAGCTGATCAACACGTAATCGGCTATCCAGATCGGCATTTTTTCGCCGTTTACCGGGTTAATGGCATAAGCCCCCGTGAACACGCCTGATTTATCCTTGGCCAAGTCTGTTCTTTCTAAGTCGCTTTTATGTTTCACTTCATCTAAGTAAGCTTCAACTGCTGCCCTTTGGTCAGCCGTGGTAATTTTATCGACAAACGGATGTTCAGGTGCCAATACGGCATATGTTGCACCAAATAACGTATCCGGACGAGTCGTGAACACCGTGAATGTATCATCAAAGCCATCAATATTGAAAGTAACCTCCGCTCCCTCGGAACGGCCAATCCAGTTACGCTGCATATCCTTGATGTTTTCCGGCCAATCCACATCGTTCAGATCGTCAATCAAGCGGTCTGCATACGCAGTGATACGAAGCATCCACTGTTTCATCGGGCGACGCTCAACCGGATGGCCCCCACGCTCACTTTTCCCATCGATGACTTCTTCATTAGCCAATACCGTGCCAAGTGCCGGACACCAGTTAACTGCAACTTCATCAATATATGCAAGGCCCTTTTCATATAATTTCAAGAAAATCCATTGCGTCCATTTGTAATAGTCGGGATCTGTCGTGTTTATTTCACGATCCCAGTCATAAGAAAAACCTAGGGCTTTGATTTGGCGGCGGAACGTGTTGATGTTGTGCTCCGTGAATTCGGCTGGATCATTTCCCGTATCGATCGCATATTGCTCTGCCGGAAGTCCAAAAGCGTCCCAGCCGATCGGATGCAATACATTATACCCCTGCGCCCGTTTCATCCGTGCCAGGATATCGCTTGCCGTATAACCTTCCGGGTGCCCCACATGAAGACCTGCCCCTGAAGGATATGGGAACATATCCAGCGCGTAGAATTTGCGTTTGCCGCTTTCTTCACCCGTTTTGAATGTCTTATTGCCTTCCCAATACTTTTGCCATTTCGTTTCTATGCTTCTATGGTCAAAACTCATATGATTTCCTCCTAATTTCCGTATAAAAAACAATAAAAAACCCCTCATCCCAAAATAGGGACGAGAGGATTATGTATATCTTCCCGCGGTACCACCCACATTGGCGATAGCTAAAATCCGCCCAGCTTAAAACATCCGTAACATGGATTAAAACGCCAGGCATTACTTATTAATTCACACCCGGGACTCCAAGGCGAGTTCGCGACCGTCCCAGGTTGACTTGCACCACCCGTCAACTCTCTTTACTGGTTTAAACCGCTACTATTCCTCATCATAGTCTTTATGAGAATATTGATTTTATTTCATTCTAGTCAATTTCACCGATAATTGCAATAGCCGTACATAAACATTATCGACAGGTTTTTCATTATATATGCGAATTCAGGAAAATTCGTGCAAAAAAGGGAGCTATTCATTCATAGCTCCCTTGCTTCCATTTAATGTCGCAGTAAAGTCATTTCATTCCTCAATTGATTCAACTGCTGCTTCATCCGCGAAAGCATTTCTCGTTGCTGGTCATTCGAACTGGCATACAATCGTTCCATGTCCGTCAAAGCCTCTTCGATATACCTTTGCGAATTTTGAAATTGTTCATCATCGTAATGCTCCTGCCGTGAAGCCTCGTTAAATTCAAACTCTGCAAAATGGAGAGCACCTTCACATTGCTCTAAAAAATGATCGACGGATTGTCTGGTTGCCATTTCAAACCCTCTCCTTCGCGTCTCATTTGGATGATTCGGAATCATCTTGTCTAGTTTGAGCAAATAACGGGTGGATTATCATTTTTTTTGAGCAATCAACCTTTATCCCAAAACTTCTCACCTTGATGGGAAATGAATTGCTCGATCCATTCGGCAAAACCCATGTGGAGTTTCTCGCCTTCTTCAAAATCATCGATATGGCCTTTTACCATTAAATACTCTTTATCGCCTTTAGCGACGGCTTCCCCATCAATGACGATATTATCTTGATAAATGCAGGCCACTTTATAGCATCCCTCATAGGAATTTTCATATGTGTAATTAATAATATCATCCAGGCTGTATAAATCATTTTCCCCGCCCGATTCCACATTATCGAACAGACGGCATCCATTGGTTATTTTTAAAAACTCCTTATAATCCTCGGGCAGAAGCAGTCCGGTTTTCTTTTCAAAGGAATGAATTTGTTCATCCGAAGCAGGTGAATTGAAGGTGCAAGTGGCTTTGTATATGAATCCATCTTCATTTACTTCGATCACCTGATTATTTTCGGCTAATTTCTTTTTCATTTGATTAATCGCTTCTTCAACTTGACCGGTCATGTCCATCAGCTCCCGATTGGATATAGTCATTCAAAGATATACTGGAAATAGCAGCAAAATGTTTAGCCCTCAAGTATACAGTATACGCTTATTTTTCAAAAAAAGACCTAGCTGCGAGAATGTTGTATAATATATGTTGCGATTTAATTTATTTAGGAGGTTGCTGATTTGAATCAGGCAAACCCGTTTATATATGCAACGGATAACAAACGATATCATACATGGAATTATCACCTGAGGGAACATTTTGGACATAAGGTTTTTAAAGTTGCCCTGGATGGCGGTTTTGACTGCCCGAACCGTGATGGCACCGTCGCGCATGGCGGCTGTACCTTCTGCAGTGCCTCAGGCTCTGGTGACTTTGCGGGCAGCAGGGTTGAACCCCTCGACGTTCAGTTTCAGAAGATCAGCGAACGGATGCATCATAAATGGAAAGATGGAAAATATATGGCCTATTTCCAAGCGTTCACGAATACGCATGCCCCAGTGGAAGAACTTCGCGAGAAATATGAAAGTGTATTGACCCAGGAGGGTGTCGTCGGGCTCTCCATTGCGACACGTCCGGATTGCCTTCCAGATGATGTAGTCGAGTATTTAGCCGAATTGAACGAACGGACCTACCTTTGGGTGGAGTTGGGTCTCCAGACGGTCCATGAAAAGACCGCGACGATGATCAACCGTGCCCATGATTTCGATTGCTACAAAGAAGGCGTCGATAAACTGCGGAAACACGGCATCCGCATATGCTCCCATATCATCAATGGCCTTCCTCAGGAAGATTACGGCATGATGCTGGAAACAGCCCGGGAAGTTGCCAAACTCGATGTGCAGGGGATAAAGATCCATTTACTTCATTTATTAAAAGGGACACCGATGGTCAAACAATACGAAAAAGGCCTGCTCGAGTTTCTTGACCGTGACGATTATGTCAGCCTGGTATGCGACCAGCTGGAAATAATCCCTCCAGAAATGATCATTCACCGCATTACGGGTGACGGTCCGATCGATTTGATGATCGGTCCAATGTGGAGCGTCAATAAATGGGATGTCTTGAATGCCATTGATGCCGAATTGAAACGCCGTAACAGCTGGCAGGGAAAAAATCATCATACGGAGGTACAATCATGAAGCTTGACCGAATTTTGCCATTCGCCAGGATTCTGCTGGAAAAAGCGGTCCATCCCGGGGATATAACCATTGATTGCACGATGGGCAACGGTTTTGATACGGTCTTTCTTGCAGGACTTACAGGTGAAAACGGGCATGTCTATAGTTTTGATATTCAAAAAGAAGCAATTCAAACCACAGCGGCGAAACTAAAGGCCGAGAATTTACAAGAGTGCTGCACCCTCATTCACGATGGGCATCAACATTTGAGCAAATACGTCAGGAAAGAGCATTCCGGAAAGGTCACGGGTGCCATATTCAACCTGGGCTACCTTCCTGGCGGTGACAAATCAATCATCACCCAAGCCGATACGACGATATCAGCCATTGAACAGCTATTCGAATTGCTGGCGCCTGAAGGCATCATCATCCTCGTCATTTACCATGGTCATCCAGGGGGATTGGCAGAACGGGATGCATTGATGGATTATGTACAGAACTTCCCTCAACAGAAAGCCCATATCCTGAAATACGGGTTCATCAACCAATCAAACAATCCGCCATTCATTGTCGCGATTGAAAAAAGATGATGACTTTTGACACCGTTCGAACGAACGGTGTTTTTTCAATCCCAACTCGCAGAAGCAGAATTACCAATCACAACATTTTGAATTTTGCGTCTATAATGATTATAATGATAGAAAATAGATAAGAGGGTGCAGAAAATGGAACATTTGCCTACTTCATTACTGACGGATATATTAACTGAAAAAATCAAAAGGGATTCAAGTGAACAATACGGGGAGTTTGTCAGCTCGCTTAACTCGTTGACAGAAAACCAAAAAACCATGGAGGACCTCAAACAATTCGATCACCATTTTGATAGGTTCCTGCCACAACTCGATTTAATGATTTCCACTCAAAACCATGAAGCGATCATGAATATGAAAGCGACGCTTTTGGACCTATTCGCCAATGACTTAACCTTCAAATCCATCTATCTTCTATCCACCGCATTATCGAATAAAAAAGAACTTACACACTTGAACCAATTTATGTACCCGGTTACTTACTGGGCCCCGGTGATCAAGTCAAACGAATTGATTAAAAACGCAGGCTGATTCAAATAAAAAACTGCCAAAGGTCTAACCTCGGCAGTTTTTTATTTATCCTTAAGTATGTACTGATCAAACGACATACCCTAATATTTTTAAACGGTTCTCAACAAAACTCAGCGCATATTGAAATACATCATCACGTTCTGGTTCATTGAAGATTTCATGATATAGCTTTGGCCATTCCTTATATTGCTTTTCACTGGCCAAGTTATAATTAAACCACTCACGAACCGCCTTCTTGTTCACGACTCGGTCATCTCCGCCCTGCATGACCAAAAGCGGCACATCCTGGAAATCAGGAATTTCTTCAAAAGCATCCTTCATAGCCTGTGCAAGCTCGCGATACCAGCGAACCGAAACCTTTGTGATATATAATGTATCGTTTCTATCGGATTCACGGATTTCCGCACTTCTCGTCGCCATTTCAGGTGTCAATCCGGATTCAACCCTGAACTTAGGCATCACGATATTCAAACCATGCGAGATGGTTGTCAGGAACTTCGGCGGCTTCGTCACGAGGCCCAAGCATGGAGAAGAAAGAATCACCCCTGCAATGTCCCATTCCTCTTCCTGAAGAAGGCGTATCGAAATCAAACCGCCCATGCTGTGTCCAAGTAAAAAGACCGGCAACGAATATTCGTAAGCCTCTTCTATCCAGCTTTTCACTTCGTCCAAATACTCATCAAAGGAATCGATATGTCCCCGGTAGGCGCGAGTTGTCATACCCTGCCCAGGAAGGTCGCCCATGACGACATGGTATCCAGCCGAAAGCCACATTTGTGTTACCCACTTATAACGTCCGTGATGTTCCATTGCCCCATGAATGATGACAATGACGCCCTTTGCGTCTCCTTCTGTCTCCCATTTCCACATTCGAAATCCCCCTTTCACTTTTCACTTGTTGTGTACGATCCATGATAGTTAAAATAATATATATAAATTATAACCATATTCGTGATTTTCGACAAAAAAGAAATCTAACAAGTTGTACATTGCTATTATAAATAGCCAAGTGTATTTGCATACGGTATATTAAAATAATACATAAAAACATTCACTTCGGAAAGGAAATGATTGAAAATGATTATTTATCCGTATAAAGGCAAAGAACCTGAAATCGCCGAAAGCGCTTATATTGCTGAGAATGCTGTCGTGACAGGTGATGTCAAAATTGGCGACGAAACATCAATTTGGTTCAATTCCGTCATTCGCGGTGATGTATCCCCAACCATCATCGGGAAAAAAGTCAGTATACAGGATAACAGCGTCCTGCACCAAAGCCCAAATAATCCATTGATCATCGAGGATGAAGTAACCATTGGCCATCAGGTCATTTTACATAGCTGTAAAATCCGTAAAGGAGCTCTGATCGGCATGGGATCGATTATACTTGATGAAGCTGAAATCGGCGAAGGAGCCTTCATCGGTGCCGGCAGCCTCGTTCCACAAGGTAAAGTCATTCCACCGAACATGCTGGCATTCGGACGGCCAGCTAAAGTCATTCGCGAAATCAACGAAGAAGATCGCCAGGATATGGAACGCATCGTTCGCGAATATGCCGAAAAAGGACAATACTATAAAACGGCGGAACGCATAAAGTGAATTGACTGAAAGTTACGAGTATTGTACTCAAACTCACGAGTATTTGCTACAAATTCACGAGTATTTACTCCAAACTCACGAGTATACGCTCTAAATTCATGAGTATATGCTCTAAACTCATGAGTATACGCTCTAAACTCTCGAGTATACGCTCTAAACTCTCGAGTATACGCTCTAAACTCTCGAGTATACGCTCTAAACTCTCGAGTACTTGCTACAAACTCTAGAGTAACGCTTCAACCTCACGATTTGATGACCCAAACAAACTTGTAAACGACTTTAACTCACGAGTTTTGCACGTATTTTATATTTCTTTGGGATTTCTTGAATTATTCCCGCTGACGGCAAAATTAATCCACAAAAAAAAGGTGTCCCGCAAATTGCGGGACACCTTTTTTATATGATTTACGCTTGTGCTTTTAATGTTTCTGCTTTGTCCGTGCGTTCCCATGGAAGATCGACATCTGTACGGCCAAAGTGTCCGTAAGCAGCTGTTTGTTTGTAGATCGGGCGACGAAGGTCAAGCATTTTGATGATGCCAGCTGGACGAAGGTCGAAGTTAGCACGAACTAGGTCAACAAGGACTTCTTCGCTAACTGTACCAGTTCCGAACGTATCAATTGAAATCGATACAGGCTCTGCCACACCGATTGCGTATGCCAATTGAACTTCCGCTTTGTCGGCAAGGCCGGCTGCCACGATGTTTTTCGCAACATAACGAGCAGCGTATGCAGCAGAACGGTCAACTTTAGTAGCATCCTTACCAGAGAATGCACCGCCGCCGTGACGAGCGTATCCGCCGTAAGTATCAACGATGATTTTACGTCCAGTAAGACCCGCATCCCCTTGAGGTCCGCCAATTACGAAACGGCCAGTCGGGTTGATGAAGTATTTAGTTTTAGCATCGATCAATTCAGCTGGAACGACCGCTTTGATCACATGTTCTTTTAGATCGGCTTGAATTTGTTCAAGCGTAATTTCAGCATCATGCTGTGTAGAGATAACGATCGTATCTACACGTACAGGACGGTTATTCTCATCATATTCCACAGTTACCTGTGTTTTACCATCAGGGCGTAAGTAAGCAAGAGTTTCATCTTTACGAACTTGAGCCAGGCGGAATGAAAGTTTATGCGCCAATGAAATCGGAAGCGGCATAAGCTCTTCTGTTTCATTACAAGCAAATCCGAACATAAGACCTTGGTCCCCTGCACCGATTGCATCGATTTCTTCCTCTGACATGTTTCCTTCACGAGCTTCCAATGCTTTATCGACTCCAGCTGCGATATCGGCAGACTGCTCATCAATGGAACTCAACACTGCACAAGTTTCAGCATCGAAACCGTATTTCGCACGTGTGTAGCCAATTCCTTTAATCGTATCACGAACGATACGCGGAATATCCACGTAAGCGGACGTTGTAATTTCACCAGCAACAAGTACAAGGCCTGTTGTTACACTAGTTTCACACGCAACACGTGCATTTGCATCCTTAGCTAGGATAGCATCTAAAATGGAATCTGAAATCTGATCACAAATTTTGTCCGGATGGCCCTCTGTAACAGATTCAGAAGTAAATAGACGTTTCTTTGACATCATATTTCCTCCTTGGAAGTTAGTATGTTGTAGGCATAAGCCTGATTTTTACGGAACTCGTTTCCCTCATTAGTTTCAACTATAGACACAGAATTACTTATGAAAAACACAAAAACCTTCCCTGGCAAATGAGGAAAGGTTTAAAATTCTGTCTTCTATCCTTTCACTCTTATCGTTCAAGGGTTTTTACCTTGCTCAGGTTAGCACCATCACCACTATTCCTTGAAGATCTTCGCTTTATTTTCGGCGATCGATCTTGGAGTCAAGTTCAATATGGCAGGTTGCTGGGTTTCAAAGGGCCTGTCCCTCCACCAACTCGGGATAAGAGAATCCGTACAATTTAAGATATTATCGTATCTAGTTGGAATTTGTCAATGCTTTTCTAAAAAGAACATTTCCGCCCAGTATGGCTTTCTTTTGAAAAAAGTGTTGATACAGCGTCTTAGAAGGGTTTACAATGCAAAATACGAATAGAAATGTTGGAAATTGCCATTAATAATAAGTATTAAGCATACGAAAAACGACTTCACCATTGGAAATATATTGCTTACTTACTTCCTATTAAAATAAAATTGACTTCATTAAAGTATATGTGATAATCCTGACTCGGTTCCTGCCGGAATAAAATGATTAACGCGGCCAGCTGAAAATAATCACAAATTAGAAGAAATAGTATAGACTATTTAAATGAATGTGTTATACTAATTGTAATCTAAAAACTTAAACAAAGGAAGGTACCTCATATATGAATTCTGTAGATGTTTCTAATGAGTTACACCAGTTATTAACAGGAAACAATGTGCAAACTCAACTTTCAGTTCCTCAATTGGTCGAAAAAGTATTAAGCAGAAATGAAGGCGTTTTAACATCAACCGGCGCAGTAAAAGCTGAAACTGGCAAATATACTGGTCGTTCACCTAAAGATAAATTTATCGTGGAAGAAGCATCCGTTAAAGATAAAATCGATTGGGGTTCAGTGAACCAGCCAATTTCCGAAGATGTGTTCAATAAACTATATAATAAAGTAGTTGACTACCTAAAAGCAAAAGAAGAGATTTTTGTTTTTAAAGGTTTCGCTGGTGCAGACGAATCATCTCGTCTTCCAATCCGTGTTGTTAATGAATATGCTTGGCATAACCTTTTCGCCCATACTTTGTTCATCCGTCCAAATGAAGAGGAACTAAGAGGTCACGAAGCTGAATTCACAATCCTTTCTGCACCTAACTTCAAAGCAGACCCAGAAGTGGACGGAACCACTTCCGAAACTTTCATCATCGTTTCATTTGAACGCCGTACCATCCTGATCGGCGGAACGGAATATGCAGGAGAAATGAAAAAATCGATCTTCTCGATCATGAACTACTTACTTCCAGAGGCTGGAATCCTTCCAATGCATTGCTCTGCTAACGTAGGACGTGAAGGGGACGTCGCTTTATTCTTCGGTCTGTCCGGTACAGGCAAAACAACTTTATCAGCAGACACTAGCCGTAAACTGATTGGCGATGACGAGCACGGCTGGTCTTCTAATGGCGTATTCAACATCGAAGGCGGCTGCTATGCGAAAACGATCAATCTTTCACGTGAAAAAGAACCACAAATTTTCGATGCAATCCGTTTCGGTGCCGTATTGGAAAATGTTGTTGTTGATCCGGATACACGTGAAGCGAACTATGATGACAGTTCATTGACTGAAAACACTCGTGCTGCTTACCAAATGCAAGCGATCGATAACATCGTGAACCCAAGTATTGCAGGACATCCAAATACAATCATTTTCTTAACAGCTGATGCTTCAGGCGTTCTGCCTCCAATCAGCAAGCTTTCCAAAGAACAGGCAATGTTCCACTTCCTAAGCGGATACACTAGTAAATTGGCTGGTACTGAAAGAGGCGTAACTTCACCGGAAGCTACATTCTCCACTTGCTTCGGATCTCCATTCTTACCTCTTCCAGCTCAACGCTATGCTGAGATGCTTGGTGATAAAATTGACGAGCACAATGCAAAGGTATACCTTGTCAACACTGGATGGACTGGCGGAGCATACGGAACTGGAAGCCGTATGAAACTTGCTTACACTCGTGCAATGGTACAAGCGGCACTTGAAGGTGAATTAGCGAACATCGAAACGATCAAAGATGATATCTTCGGCTTGGATATCCCGCTTCATGTTCCTGGTGTTCCTGATGAAGTGCTTCAGCCAATCAAGACTTGGGCAGATCCTGCCGCTTATAAAGAAGCAGCAACGGACCTTGCCGCACAATTCCGTGCTAACTTCAAGAAATTCGGCAGCGTTCCAAGTGAAATCGAAGAACTTGGCGGACCGACAGCTTAATAAATTGTACACAAAAGGACCAAGCTCTTGCTTGGTCCTTTCAGTTTGTCGACAAGAAATGTCTCATCCCGAACCATGATTTCAAAACATTTCTTCGTTATCCTTCATTCATTGTTTACTTTTTGAATGGAATCCTCAGAAATTTGCTACACTCCTGCCACTCGCTCTCCAAAACCCCGCTAGATACATCAGCGAGGAGTCTTGGCAGACAGTCGGCGGAAATGAAGCGGATATAATTCGTGGACCTTAAAAAAAAAATGCTTCGGAGTCCGAATAGTTAGGTGTAGATCGAATAAATTCGTGGACGGTCGAATTTAGTGCCGTGTTAGGTCGATTTTCTGCGACAACGGTCGAATAATGTGCCCTGTAGGTCGATTTTCTGCGGTGAACGGTCGAATTTAGTGCCGTGTAGGTCGATTTTCTTCGATGAACGGTCGAATTTAGTGCCGTGTAGGTCGATTTTCTGCGACTACGGTCGAATACAGTGCCGTGTAGGTCGATTTTCTGCGACAACGGTCGAATACAGTGCCGTGTAGGTCGATTTTCTTCGATGAACGGTCGAATTTAGTGCCGTGTAGGTCGATTTTCTGCGACAACGGTCGGATATAGTACCCTGTAGGTCGATTTTCTGCGGTGAACGGCCGCATAATGTGCCCTGTACGTCCAATAACGGCGTCTTAGGTCAATAAGTACGGTTTAGGCCGAATAATGGCGGCAACGGCCTAATATATGGCTAGCCAAGCCCCCGCCAGATTGTTTGGCGGGGGCTTGGCGGAAATGGGGCGAATTTAAACTGAAACGTGAAAGGACCAAGCTCTCGCTTGGTCCTTTTCTTCATATCGATGTTTGTCCAAGTTTTTAGATGATCGCTTTATTCCTGGCTTTTTTCATGGACATCGTTTTGTATTGATATATATTGCCCAGATTGGCCACCGGGACATCTGTTTTAGTTGCATCAATGCAATTGCGTGTATCCAAAATCAATTTATTTCTCATGAGATTTGATAGATTATCATAATCCATTTGTTTAAATTCATCATGGTCGGTCAGGACAAGTATCAAGTCGGCATCGTTTACAGCGTCTTCCACTGATACGACTGGCATCTTTCCAGATTGGACATGAGGGTCATGCAAGGATACATCCATGTTTTCCATCCCCATCAAGATATTGACGACATCAATGGCGGGACTTTCACGAATATCATCTACATTGCCTTTGTATGCAAGACCGAAAACAGCTACTTTTGGCTTCCGGATCCCCTCTAGCATCATCCTTACGGAATTAACGATATAATAAGGCATCGATACGTTGGTATCGCGGGCCAATTTAATGATTCTCGCTTGCTCTGGTGCCTTTGCAACGACGAAATACGGATCGACCGCTAAACAATGGCCGCCAACTCCTGGTCCTGGTTGGTGAATATTTACACGAGGGTGTTTGTTTGCCATCGATATGACATCCAAAACATTGATATCCAGCTCGAAACAGATTTTCGTCAGCTCATTCGCAAGGGCGATATTGACATCCCTGAAGGTGTTTTCCATCAGTTTGGACATTTCAGCCGTTTTCGCATCCGTCTGAATGATTTCTCCTTGAACGAAGGTTTTATAAACAAGGCTTCCTTTATATGAGCATGTTTCCGTGATGCCCCCGACGATACGGTTATTATGAACCAACTCTTCAAGAATCCTTCCAGGTAAAACACGTTCCGGACAATGAACTAGGAAAATGTCTTTTCCGATTGTAAGTCCAGACCTCTCGATCATCGGTCTAATATGATCATCCATGCTTCTTGGCGCAATCGTCGATTCAATAATGATGACATTCCCTTTTTTGATAAAAGGAAGAATGTTTGAGGTTGCATCCATGACATGAGTTAAATCACATGATTGATGCATGTCCTTTTTATTTGGAGTAGGAACTGCGATAATGAAAACATCCGCTTGTTCCGGGCTTAACGCAGCTCGGAACTTATTGGAATTAAGCACTTCTTGCAATACCTCCTCCAATCCAGGTTCTTCGATATGGAGCCTGCCGCTATTCAAATTGGAAATAATCTCAGGATGGATATCCACGCCGACAACATCGACACCGTGTTTCGCAAACATTAAAGAAGTCGGAAGTCCTATATAACCAAGTCCTATTGTACAAAGTTTCATATAAACCACTCCTATCTATTTTTCTGCTACACTCAAATTTGTTAGGCTGTTTGATAGATTTCGATAAAGATTTCCTTCTCTTGTTTCCAATTGTATTTCTGCCGCGCCTTCAGGCAGTTATTGCTCATTTCCGCCCTTTTTTCAGGATGTTTCAATAAGTAATTGACGCCTTCGGCAATTGATTTTGGATCATGTGAATCGACACATACACCGATTTTTTCCGTATCGACAACCTTTTGAATTTCAGGAAAGCTGCAGGCAACCACAGGCACACCGCTCATCATGTATTCAAACAATTTATTTGAAGAAGCGGAGTAGTGATTAAAGCAGACATTATTCAATATCTGAAAACCTAAATACGCATTTTTTGTATAATGGAGCAGCTCGTCGACCGGAACCTTCGGTAAGAACTTCACACGATGTTCCAGATTCATGTCGCTTACTTTTTTCATTAAATCATCCTTGATTCTTCCATCTCCGATAAAAACTACCGTCCCGCCCTCAATCATCGGTACAGCATCAACCAATTGCTCTAACCCTCTTCCCATTTGAACGCCGCCTTGGTATAGCAAAATCGGTTCATTCTCTGGCAAATCGAGCAGCTCATGCAAATTCACGGCCGTACTTTCCTCCGGATTGGTTGGAATCGGGTAGTTATGGACCACCTTGGGATACAGACCATATAAGTCTTCGTTATACTTAGCTCTCGTATGGTTTTCGGCAATCATTTCATCCACGAACATTAATAGGAATTTCTCCATCATCCCGTAAATTCGGCTATTATATCCCGTTCTGCTGGTTTGTACTTCATGCGAGTCATAAATCAGCTTTTTCCTTCTCAACCATTTACTGCTGATCGCTCCCTGCATGAGCGTATTCAAGTCATTTGAATGATAAAAATCATATTTCCTTTTCCGCCCATGATAGATCATTTGACCAAAAATGTAGCTCCTCGTTAATAGTGTCGGCAGCTTCGTTTTAGTGATCATCAGGGTGCCCATCGCAAGGAGTGCAAATGAGCCGAACAGTATTGCCGATCCCAACCAGCCGTTGATCAAGTTCAAGTTCCACAACGTATTCCAGACCAATAAGGCCAATAGAACGATTTCAAACTTCTTTTTCTTCAATTTGCCTACGATCCTGAGAATCCTATGAAGCGCATCCCAGCGATTATTCACCCTAGTGACAGTGAAACCATTTTCGTGTTTCTCCTTTTTGGGCAAACCCTCGATTTTCCAGTTATGAATGGCAATTAAATCGACTTCATAACCCGCTTCAGTAAGTGCTGTGCATTCTCTTAGAACCCTTGCATCGTTTGTAAAGTGATTCCACACGAACATACATACATTCTTCGCCATGTTGTCCTCCACTTCCGAATTTTTCAGCCTGACGCTTCCATCACATTGATGAGACCTTTAATATTTTTAGACCATTGAAAATGTTGTTTAGCATACCGATGACCGTTTTCCCCCAGTTCTTCACGAAGGGCTGGATCTGAGGCCATGGTCAAGATATGCTGACAGATTTCATCAACATTTCTGCTCTCTGCCACCAACCCGCATTTCGCCTCTGATAGCATCTTCTTGGCCCTGCCGTCCACATCACCGACAATGGGTATTCCGACACACATATAATCGATGATTTTACCAGGCAGCACCTTATTGAAGACTTCTTTTTCAACCAAGCTCACATAGGCAATATGGGACGTTGAAACTTCATGAAGAGTCACTCTTCGATTCATCGCATTAATCATCTTAATATTTGTCAGCCCTCTAGAGCTTATCTCCTTCTCCACTTCGGATATCCGATATCCATATCCAATCATCGAGAACTCGATTTGTTTATGTTCCCTTAGCTTTTCAGCTACGGCTATCAGCTTTTTCAAGTCCTGGGCCAGTCCGATATTCCCCGCATAAACGACCTTGATCACCTTTTCCGATACAGGTGTAAGCAAGTTCTTTAACGTCAGCTCATCCGCAGTAAGCGAATTGGGGATGTATTGGATGGCCTCTTCCTTGACTCCCTTTGCAACGATATAATCCCTGAAACCAGGACTATTGATGATAATGAAATCTGAAAGCCGATATAGCTTCCTTTCCAGAAAGAAAGCGATTTTCAAAACCCACTTATTATTAAATACTCCCACTCCTATCAACGATTCCGGCCATAGATCCCTGACATCGGTAATGAGTTTCGCCTTCATCTTTTTCTTGGCGATCAACGCCGCCAGTGTCGGGAAGATTGGCGGAGTCGTGGCAAACACGTAATCATATTTTTTTTCGAGACGGATGATTGTATAAATGAAAAGCCACATCGCTTCAAGATAATGAAGCAACCGCTTCCCCATATTGCTTGTATACCTCTTCACTTTGTCCGGTTTAATCCTGATGACATCTTCTTCAATGCTTTCTTCATCCCAAAACTTTGTATCTTGATATAAACTTTGATTAGGATAACTCGGCTTCAATGTGATGACCGTTACCTCAAATCCGTTTCTTTTCAAATGGAGATATATATTTTTCATTCTATTTCCCGCACTTCCGATTTCCGGATAAAAGTTTTGCACGATCATCAGGACACTTTTCATATTCGCCTATCACCTCTATTCTGCTTTGCTTACTTCCTGCTTTATATTGTAAATGCCAGATATTAACTGGAGGTTAAAGAAATATAAAGTCCCCATTAATATTGTAAAAATTCTGTTAATTATTGTTTCATTTTTATATTTCCCATGAACTTCCCGTTATAATGGGGGAGACATTCAGAAGGGGAGGAAATGAGCATGCCTAAACAACGTATTAAGGTCATGACCGTATTTGGTACAAGACCAGAGGCTATCAAAATGGCACCAGTCGTTTTGGAACTGAAAAAGCATCCAGAAGAAATAGAAACCATCGTGGTGGTCACCGCCCAGCATAGGGAAATGCTCGACCAAGTCTTGCAATGTTTTAAAATAAAGCCGGATCACGATTTGGATATGATGAAGGATAGACAAACATTAGAAGAGATTACAACTCGAGGGCTTGAAAAATTGAGTTCTCTCATGAAAGATATAAAACCGGATATCGTCCTCGTACACGGGGATACAACAACAACTTTCATCGCAAGCTTGGCCGCTTTCTATAATAAGATACAGATTGGTCACGTTGAAGCTGGTCTCCGGACTGGTAATAAGTATTCTCCATATCCTGAAGAAATGAATAGGCAGCTGACAGGTGTCCTGGCTGATTTGCACTTTGCGCCAACAAATCAGGCCGCAGAGAATCTAATTTTGGAAAATAAAAAGAGTGATTGTATTCATATTACTGGAAATACGGCAATCGATGCGTTGAAAACAACAGTACGGAAAGATTATGAACATCCGATTCTATCTGGTTTGAATGGGGATCGCATGTTATTGATGACAGCGCACAGACGAGAAAATATCGGAAAACCAATGGAAGAAATATTCCGTTCCGTCAAACGGCTGCTTGAAGATCACAAGGATATCCAAGTAGTTTTCCCGCTTCATAAAAACCCTGTAGTCCGTGAAATTGCTTACCGGATTTTTGGTGAAACGGAAAGACTCCACTTAATAGAGCCGCTTGAGGTGCTTGATTTTCATAATTTTGCGGCGCATGCCCATCTAATATTGACAGATTCCGGAGGTGTGCAAGAAGAAGCTCCCTCACTTGGTGTTCCTGTCCTTGTGTTACGCGATACAACAGAACGTCCGGAAGGAATCGATGCTGGTACCCTTTTATTGGCTGGAATTGAGGAAGAACGAATTTATGAATTAGCCACAAACTTACTTACAAATGAAGAAACCTATAAAAAAATGGCGACAGCCTCCAACCCATATGGAGATGGATTCGCTTCACAACGCATAGTTGAAATCCTATTGAAACATTGCGGAATGAAGTCCCCCCTTCCATTATGAAAGAAAAATATAGTAATGAAAAAATCCTGTCATGTAAGCGGCAGGATTTTTTCATTACAAGGTGGATTCGCTCCAGATTAAAAAGCATATTAAAAAAAGGAAGTTACATCTGCGAAGCTTGTTTTGACAAGAAAATTTGATTTTAATTTTTTGGATGAGGAAATGAACATGACTCACAATCGAAAATGCAGCTAAGCCCCCGTGAATATAAAGGAGGATAAGATCTCCCTGTCGAATTGATAGTCATGACATGAAACAGGAGGATTAGTATGAAAAATCAAGTTACCCCCTATTTAATCTTCGATGGACAAGCAAAAGACGCATTAGCCTTTTATGCAGAAGTATTTCAAGCAGAGATTACCGATATGCAAACCTACGGTGAAGCTGATTTCCCAACACCTGAAGAAGCGAATGAACTTGTTCTGCATGCAAAAATCAAAAAAGGCGATATGTTGATCATGGTATCCGATACTTTTCCAGGCAATCCCTTTGATGCCGGGAATAATGTAGCATTGGTCCTCGAATGTGAAAGCGACTCGGAAATCCAGCATTTATATGAGGTTATGTGTGAACAAGGATTATCCTTAATGGAACTGCAAGATACCTTTTGGGGAGCTAAGTATGGTAAGGTCAAGGATAAATTCGGCATTCACTGGGACTTGAATTTCACAAAATGAATGTAAAAATGGCCGAAAATACGATTTGTATCCCCGGCCATTTTTAATAGAATCATTCACGGAAACGATGCATCAAAATACATGAAAATAATTAAGGACATTTTTTCCAATCAATAAAATCGTGACGCAAATAAATAATATACGTACATAGGAAGCACCTTTTTTAATTGCGAAGTTCGTTCCTACCAGTGCTCCTGCAACCATTGCAAGACCCATCGGAATTCCATAGGCAAAATTAACGGTCCCCATAGATAAGAAAATGATAAGTGCGGCAATATTGCTTCCAAAATTCAATATTCTTGCATTCCCGGCAGCCCGGACAAAATCAAACCCAATGATCAAAAGTGAAAATAATAAAAAGGAACCTGTGCCTGGTCCTAGAAAACCATCATAAAAACCAATCGCAAATATTATGACTATTAAAAGAATCGTTTTCTTCCTTGTCAGCCCTTTATACTTTGCATCTTTACCCCAATCCTTTTTTACTAACGTATAAATCGCAACAACGATCAATAAAATCAAAATGAGGGGTTTCAGTATCTCTGCGGAAACGAAATGTACAACGTATGCTCCTAACGCCGCTCCAATCACAGTAATCGGAAACAGCTTGATAACGAATTTGAAATCCACTTTTTCAGCCCGAATGAATGAAATCGTACTCGTTAAAGATCCCATGGTACCCGCCAGCTTGTTAGTGGCAAGTGCCGCTGAAGGCGAAATCCCCGTGAACAATAAAGCCGGAATGGAAATTAAACCGCCCCCGCCCACGACGGAATCGATGAATGCGGCAATAAAACCCGCAAGTACTAAAAATAACAAAGTATAGAGATTGATATCCTCCATGTATTCCCCTTCTTTCAAAAGCACTATCTAAAATGCCATTACTCTTTTTCAATTAACCCTTCCTCTGAAATGACAGTGAATCCATGCCGCCTAAGCAAAGCCGCGGTCACTCCATTCCCGACCTTCTTCTCCCCCTTGAATTCCCCATTATAAATCGTGGCACTCCCACAGGATGGACTATTTTCTTTTAAAACGACTAACGTTGCCCCTACCTCCTGGGCTTTCAATAACGTAAGATTCGCTCCCTTTATGTACAATTCCGTTACATCCCGGCCCTACTTTTCGATGATCTTCGCTTTTCCATCAAGGACATCGCCACCTTCACCGCCGACTATCTCAGCAGGCTCCCTCGGTGTCGAAAAACCGCCAAGCAACTCAGGACAAACCGCTATAGCCTTTTTCTCCCTCATTAATTCCATAATTCCATCATCCAGGCTATGTGTACCATTGTATCTTACCTCAAGCCCCGCCAAACAAGCACTCACCAAAATCATCAAATCACCCCACCTCATGCGCTTTCCACCATTTTACCACCGTAGGTTGGATTATTGGTGCAGAGGTCGAATTATGAGCGGTTACGGTCGATTTTGTTGATGCGTGGGTCGATTTATGGGCGGTTACGGGCGAATTGTTGGTGCGTGGGTCGATTTATGGGCGGTTACGGTTGAATTGTTGATGCGTGAATCGAATTATGGGCGTGTATGGTCGATTTTGTTGATGCGTGGGTCGATTTATGAGTGTTTACAGTTGATTTTGTTGATGCGTGAATCGATTTATGGGCGTGTATGGTTGAATTGTTAATGCGTGAATCGAATTATGGGCGTGTACGGGCGAATTGTTGGTGCGTGGGTCGATTTATGGGCGTGTACGGGCGAATTGTTGGTGCGTGGGTCGATTTATGAGTGTGTACGGTCGAATCTATTGGTGCGTGGGTCGAATTATATGCGGTTACGGTCGAATCTATTGGTGCGTGGGTCGTATTATATGCGGTTACGGTCGAATCTATTGGTGCGTGGGTCGTATTATATGCGGTTACGGTCGAATCTATTGGTGCGTGGGTCGATTTTGTTGGTGCGTGGGTCGATTTATGGGCGGTTACGGTTGAATTGTTGGTGCGTGAATCGAATTTTGTGCGTGTATGGTCGAATTGTTGGTGTGCAGCCTGAATTTTTCGCACATCTGGTCGAATTCTGCCACACAATCAAAAAAAGCGCTTGCAGCGAAGAGGATTCCCGGCAAGCGCTTGTCTATTTAGTTAGTTGAGTTCAGTGATAGTAGTTGGTACGTAATGATGGTCTTTTCACTGGTCCATTCAATTTTTTGGATAACGGCTGTTCCGCTTGAGTCAGATTGAATGGTTTTACGGACATCGATTGGAATATCGATAGGGTATAACCTGTATCCAGCTTTCGACAGCCGAAAAATGTTTTCTTCTTCACGGGTTTCGTTCCCTTTTGTCACGATCATGGTATTTAGCTCCATAGGCATGCCCATGTGTATCTCCTCCTTGCCAATATACTTAGTATATACTTCATTCTATCATTATTCGGTTTTACTTTTCATCCAAGATGTTAAATCTTCGACTACTTTTCTGTTCACGGCCGGTGGGAAGTAATGTGTGAATTGAGGGAAATACCAGCTTTCGACCTCTTTGTCATGCATTTTCAATCTTTTTTCCAACCGGTACGCGTGTTCTATGGCGACATTGTCATCTTTTTCACCATGAATGATCAGTACGGGTACATTCAAATCTTCAATCACAAACAATGGCGTACGGTATTCATATTGATCGGGGCATTTTTTAGGTGTACCGCCGATGACCCGCTTCATCATCCGACGCATATCGACACGTTCGACATATGTTAAAAACATATCCGACACTCCACCCCATGTGACGATCGACGCTGCATTCCTACAGTATATCCCCGTCCAAAGCGCCATGATGCCCCCACGGGAAAATCCAAGGATATGAATGTGATCCTTATTCACTCGGGGATGCTGTTCAAGAAGATTGAATCCTGATATCGCATCGAATCGATCTTCGCCTCCAAAATCCTCATCTCCCTCTCCGCCTTGATTCCCACGGTAAAAAGGGGCAAAAACGATGAAACCTTCTACGGCATACTGCACGATCCTAGCGGGCCTCACCTTGCCGACATTTTTAATACCGCCGCGTAAATATAAGAAGGCATCATGTATTTCGCCATCAACAGGTTCAGCCAGCAACCCCTTTACCTTCAGGCCTTGTGATATGTACGTAACTGAATAAAGATGGATTCGTGGATGCGGTGATGGAAACCGCCGTTTTGAAATAATTGTTCCGTTCTCCAATTTCCACTCTCCTTTCTCATTAATCTTATTGTAAAACATCCGCTTGTTTTTATCCCCTGCGAGGCATTCACATTTTTTTCTTCAGTTCATACGATAATGTAGGCAAAATACCTATATATCAAGGAGGAAGGAATTTTGAAAAAATGGTGTAAAGCAGGTGTCGTATTTTTACTTCTGTGCATGCTGGTGGTCCCGCTTGGAGCATGCGGCAACAAGGAACAGGAAACAACGAAGGTCAGGGTTGCCGAAGTAACCCGCTCCCTTTTCTATACACCTCAATATGTAGCGATTGAAAAAGGATTTTTTAAAGATGAGGGTCTCAGCATTGATTTGAAAACGACGGCAGGCGGCGACAAGACGATGACCACGCTTCTGTCCGATGGGGCGGATATTGCTCTCGTTGGCTCTGAAACATCGATTTACGTTCAGGCACAAGGTTCGAACGACCCCGTCATCAACTTCGCTCAATTAACACAGACGGATGGAACGTTTCTTGTTTCACGTGAAAAAATTGACAACTTCAATTGGGATATGCTGAAAAACTCTACATTCCTAGGCCAGCGAAAAGGCGGGATGCCGCAAATGGCCGGCGAGTTCGTATTGAAAAAACATAACATAGACCCGAAAAAAGATTTGAACCTCATCCAGAACATTGATTTTGCGAACGTCGCAACTGCCTTCGCTTCAGGAACCGGCGATTTTGTTCAACTGTTCGAACCAACGGCCAGTGTTTTTGAAAAAGAAGGAAAAGGCTATATCGTCGCGTCTTTCGGCACAGAGTCCGGGCATCTTCCCTATACAGTTTATATGGCTAAGGAAAGCTATTTGAAAGAAGACAAAGAGACTGTCGAAAAATTCACGAGGGCATTGAAGAAAGCACAGGATTGGGTTCAGGAAAATGATGCTGCCGAAATTGCCGATGTCATTCAGCCGTATTTTGAAGATACCAATATCGAGACGATGGAAACAGTTATCAACCGCTACAAAGAACAAGGATCCTTTGCCACCGACCCCATTCTTGATGAAGAAGAATGGAACAATCTGCAAAACATCATGGATGAAGCAGGCGAGCTGCCTTCACGCATAAGCCATGAAGAGCTGGTCAATACAGATTTTGCTGAAGAAGTTACAAAATAGCATAGCTAAAGGTAAGGAGGATGTCAGTTGAGCTTTTTAAAAATCCAAGACATTCACCATACTTATTTTTCAAATCAGACGGCAGCGACCGCACTAGCGGACATTTCCCTCGACATTGAAAAAGGTGAATTCGTCTCTTTTCTAGGTCCGAGCGGCTGCGGAAAAACCACCCTACTTTCCATCATCGCCGGGCTATTTCCGCCCACTGCAGGAAAGATCCTGCTCGAAAACAAACCGCTGAAAGCCAACAGTGACCTTTCAATCGGCTATATGCTGCAGCAGGATTATCTATTTCCATGGAAGACAATTGAAGAAAATATATTATTAGGATTGAAACTGATTAAAAAGGATGAAGGCATTGAGAGAATAAAAACGCTGAAACTTTTAAGTGACGTTGGATTGGGAGGCACCGGAAAATTATATCCGCGCGAACTCTCTGGAGGAATGAGGCAAAGGGCTGCACTGGCACGGACACTGGCGGTCGACCCAAAAATCCTTTTGCTTGATGAACCGTTTTCGGCTCTTGATTACCAAACGAAGTTGAAGCTGGAAGACCTTGTTTTTGAAACTCTTAAATCCTTCGGAAAGACAGCTGTGCTCGTCACCCATGATATCGGTGAAGCCATTGCAATGAGTGACCGCATCTATCTGTTTTCTGCGAACCCGGGAAGCGTGCACAAAACCTTCAAGGTGCCCGATGAACTGCGGGAACTCTCACCTTTCCATGCACGCAACCATCCACAGTATCCGACGCTATTCCAAACGATCTGGAAGGAGCTTGAGAGCCTTGAATATTGAACAGCTTCATAACCAATATAAAACCTCATTAAAAAAAGAAAACAGGCTCATTCGCTTTTATCAGATCCTGATTTTCATCGTTTTTTTCAGCAGTTGGGAACTTTTATCCAGAATGGAAGTGATTGACCCGCTCATCTTCAGCTCCCCAACTAAAGTGTGGCATCTTTTCATACAGAAATTGGGTGATGGAACACTTCTATCCCATTCCGGAGTGACCCTATTCGAGACAGTTCTCGGCTTTATCATAGGGACACTGCTTGGAACGATCCTGGCATCCCTGCTATGGTGGTCGCCAAGATTATCCAAAACTCTTGACCCCTATCTCGTCATTTTAAATGCCATGCCGAAAGTGGCACTCGGCCCCATCATCATCGTAGCATTCGGCCCTGGCTTTCCATCCATCATCTCGATGGGGGCGATCATCTCCATCATCATCACCACCATCGTCGTCTACACCGCATTTCGCGAAGTGGACCCGAACTACCTGAAGGTGCTCCAAACTTTTGGCGCCACAAGAACACAAGCTTTTCGGGAAGCCATATTACCCGCCTCCTTCCCAACGATCATCTCAACATTGAAAGTGAATGTCGGCCTCTCCTGGGTCGGCGTCATCGTAGGGGAATTCCTTGTTTCAGCCAAAGGACTCGGCTACCTAATCATTTATGGCTTTCAAGTCTTCAACTTCACCCTCGTAATGCTTTCCTTAATGATCATTGCCGTATTTGCCACAATCATGTATCAACTAGTAGAACTGCTCGAGAGAAAATTAATCAAAGACTAACCAAACTGCCGATAAACCTCGGCAGTTTTTCATTCATGCTTGAGGTAAAAAATGAATTTAGTTGAGTTTCGGATGTTTTACTCGTGAGTTTCGGCGATTTACTCGTGAATTCCTCTAGTTTACTCGTGAATTCCGGCGATTCAATCGTTTCTCAGCAAATTGCCTTCACTCAATCTTGATAGGCTCAACGGTACAATTTCATCTTTCATGATGAAGCTAAACTCCTCACCGAGTACATCCGGCAATGCTTCCAAAAAGACCGGGCCGTCCGTTTCGAGGTAATTTTGTTTCTTTTCTAACCCACGCAATGCAGCATAGTATATCGATTTAACAAATGGCTTGACTGGATGATGTACCTTATATTGTCCCAAAAATTGCAGCTGGCCCACCAAGCCTCCTGTTTCTTCATACACTTCACGTATGGCTGTTTCTTCAATCGATTCCCCTGCTTCCCGTTTACCTCCAGGGAACTCCAATCCCCGTTCTCTGTGTTTGGTCAATACCCACCTGCCCTTATATCTGCTGAGTACAAAAACATGCCAAGATTCTCCAAAGACAGGATTCTCGGAGAATTCGACTTTATATCCGTTCATATCAAGAAAACGTTTCATTTTTCCCCTTCTCTCCGTATAAGAAATAATGCTATGCCCCTTCATTCATTATATGGGTAAAAAAAACTACTATCCAGCAAGAACCCATCAAAAAACGATGGCCCCTCAATATTCGAGGCCATCGTCTGTTGGTTTTGCCTGTAAAATCCCCATGCTTTCTATATGCCTTCTTCCTTCTTCAGTACCCAGGGCATAAATCATCTCATAAATTTTTTGGAGTGTTATATCCTGTTTATCATTTTCACGGTCAAAATGATATTGAAGGTATGGGACATGTGCCCGGTAAAAATTTTCTTCCCCTACTGAATAGTTATAATCAAATAATTCACGTAATTTTATGATTTCATTATCTGTCGCCTCGATCTCGAAATTCCATGGAGAACTTTCCTTATCTTGTGTTATCTGCCCATTTGGAAGCCAAATGTAATATTTTTTCCTGTTTTCAGACACATCCATCCACCCTTTCCATATATCCTACGCTTATTTTTCACGTATTTCCCCACTTCATACAATGGAAAATTTTGTTTACAGAAGAACAAAGATGTTAAATAATAGATTAAAGTATCTTTCAAAGGGTAAAACATATAATAAGCCCAAGCATCCCTTAAGATTTTTATATGCACCCAGAGTTTTTTTTGATAACCTACATATAAAGAGATAACGGATTTCTAATAAATGTGAGGTGAAAGTTTTGAAGTTAATTGAAGAATTATACAATATGTACCGTGATAAGATGACTGGTGATGAAGAAGATATTGATATGCTTACTTTTGCGGTTCTGGAACAGCTTGACCGCAAGGAAATTTTCGAATTGCTTCAAGAGATGGATGATCAAGAACTGACCAATTTGATGGGCCTTTACATTATTGAAACGTTAAAAGGGAAGTTCGCTCAAAATAGTATGAGCGACACGAAACCTACACATTTTCCGCCTAGGAATATTCATTAAATACATACCATGTCAGGTGTCCCTCTTTTGATGGATGCCTTTTTTATTGTTTTAACCAAAAAAAAAGCCCTACCGAAGCAGGGCTTTTCCTAAATCTTAATGTCCTAAATACGCACGCAGCATCCAAGCATGTTTGTTTAAGCTTTTCTTCATGCCTGTCAGCATATCAGCCGTAACCGGATCTTCTTGTTCGGCAACTTCGATGATTTCCAGGAACTCTTCGGAGAGCTTCTCAAAATCACTGATGACGCTTTGAACCATATCTTCTGTATTTTCATTTCCTGTCGCTTCTTCGATCGTCGTTAATTCCATGTACTCTTTAAGGGTAGCAACCGGCTTTTCACCAATGGCCAATAATCTTTCGGCCAATTCGTCATAGTTGGATGTCACTTCTTTGTATAATTCTTCCAGTTTTTGATGAAGTTCAAAGAAGTGCGGTCCATTCACGAACCAGTGGTAATTATGAATTTTCGTATAAAGAACACTGAAGTTTGCAATTTCCTTATTCACTAAAGTTCCTAATTTTTTCTGAGCCATAAATATCTACCTCCGTAAGTTGGTTATACCTTTATAATTCCCTCTATTCTAAAATTGAAACATTATCTAACTCGGTTCTTATGCTAAAATGAATCTAAATTGTGAACGTTAGGAGCTGTAAAGTATGATTACGGTTTTAGTTATCTCCATTATTGTGATTCTGATTGTATTGGCATTATCGGTCTTAACAATCGGAAAAGGTTATAGATACAAGCATACAGTGGATCCGGTCGAACCTTTGCCAGAGGATGAGGGAAAAAAAGAAGAACCCGAAAAATAAAAAAAGTTCCTGTCACAAAGGACAGGAACTTTTTTATTAACCGAAAACTTTATGAAGATCTTCTTTATCTTGTGCAAGCCAGAAATTCATTAATTTCTTAGCTCCTTCAAGATCATGCAATTTTGCTTGGCCGCATTGTTTTTCGTTTGCAGCAGGAATTTCAGTAATTGTAACAGCATCCTTGAAAGTATCTTCAAGAACATCGATGATTTCCGTCACTGTCGGCTCGCCGCTGACCACAAGGTAATATCCTGTTTGACATCCCATTGGCGAAATGTCGATGATATCAAAGTGATCGAAGCGCTCGGAATGCTTACGGATATTGAATGCAAGCAAGTGTTCCAGAGTATGGATCGTATCCGGCTTCATCGCTTGTTTATTTGGCTGACAAAAACGGATATCAAATTTATTAACAACACCGTCTGTTCCTACCTTATGGACACCGCAATGTCTAACATATGGGGCTTTAACAGCGTTATGATCTAATTCAAAGCTTTCAACTGAAGGCATTTAATTCACTCCTTAATTGTATGTCATCTCTATTTTACCTTGAATAACAATATATTTCATCCTTTAAAATTAATTCTCATTATATCAATCGGATTACCAATATGCTTATTCCTTTTTTACCCTTATTGGAAATTTAGAAAATATGCTATAATTGAGGGTAGTCAATTTACTCGAAAAGAGATGAAGGCATCGTGTTGAAAAAAATATTAATGGGAATCATCCGTTTTTACCAAGTTGCTCTTTCTCCATTAAAACCGCCCACCTGTCGTTTTTATCCAACTTGTTCCCATTATGGTTTGGAAGCGATCAATCGTTTCGGACCTATAAAAGGAAGCTGGTTATCACTCATCCGGATTCTTAAATGTCATCCGTTTCATCCAGGCGGCATTGACCTTGTTCCCGAAAAAAAAGAAAAAAGTGAGGACCAATAGAAAAAACCCTTGCTTTCTTTTGCAATCTTTTGTATCATACAGAAGTCAAATCGTAATCATTTCGTTTTTACCACATAAAATTCAAATCGTAATCAATACGAATTATAAAGGAGCATTTCATATGAAAATTCGAGCATTGCTCTCGCTTTTCCTTGTTACTGCGGTATTTCTGTCAGCCTGCGGCAACTCGAAGGGAGAATCGAGTAAAGAAGAAACCAAGGATGCCTTGGATATTTATACGACGGTTTATCCTTTACAATACTTCACTGAGGCCATTGGCGGGGAGTACGTAAACGTCGAGACGGTTTATCCTCCCGGAACGGATGAACACTCATTCGAACCCTCTCAAAAGGATATTGTGAAAATGGCTGAATCAGACCTGTTTTTCTATATTGGCTATAATCTTGAAGGCTTTGTAACCAAGGCTGAACCTATTCTAAGCAAAGAAGGCGTCAGCACAATTGCGGTGGGGGAAACGGTTCACCTCGATGAAGATGAGGAACATGCTCATGAAGATGAAGACGAACATGCTCATGAAGAAGACGGTCATGACCATGGGGACGTTAATCCGCATTTGTGGTTAGATCCCATCTATTCCATTGACATGGCTAAAACAATCAGGGACGAATTAACGAAAAAAATGCCGGAACAGGAAGAATATTTCAACAGCCAATTCAATGAGCTTTCCGAAAAGCTTGAAGCACTTGATGAAAAATTCTCGACGACGATCGAGTCAGGCCGTACCAATAAGATCATCGTTTCCCATTCTGCATATGGTTATTGGGAGGAACGCTACGGATTAGAACAAATTGGCGTGACAGGACTTACGTCTTCAAACGAACCTTCTCAAAAGGAACTGGGAAAAATCGTAACCATGGCTGAAGAAGAAGACTTGAACTACGTCATTTTTGAGCAGAATATCAGTTCTAAACTAACCGAAATCATCCAAAAGGAAATGGGAGCGAAATCACTTGAGCTCCATAATCTTTCAGTGTTGACGGATAAAGATATAGAAGCCGGCGAAGATTACTTTAGTTTAATGGAAAAGAACATCAAGACACTGCAAACTGCATTGCAATAGACGAGAAAGAAGCGGATCCCATTGGATCCGCTTCTTTTTGTACATCGGTACTATAAAGAGTTCTTTTCTTTTTGTCAGCTTTCGGCAAAAACACCTGCCCTTATTTGAGTTGGAGTTTCGATTCTTGACAAAGTAAATCGATTGCTGATAGCCTCCTGTTCTTAAGCAACCTATGATAAGCTTTAATTATTACAATTTATGAACCAATCAAATTTAAGCTTAGAGAGGGAGAATATGAAAAAGATGATTTCGCTAGAATTCATCCGCATCTTTTGCTTAGTGAGGGTCATAAGTATTCGCTCCAAGCCGTTGGAAAAGAAATTACATTTGATTTACTAGAAGAGTGTAATATAACCAATGTGGGCCCAATTACAAATGAAGTATCTTACAAGTCATTGAATGAGCAATATCCAAAACTTGAATTAAAGAAAGAACCTGTATTCATCGTGTTTGATGAAAATCGTTTGGTTTTAAAAACATATGATTATGAAGAGATGATGGATTTTTTACAAAATCAAGACGAGTAATTCTATCGGGAACTATAAAGAAGAAGGGAACCCCTTTCTATGGGATTCCCTTCCGTTAGTTATTCCTTTAAATGCTTCTCACGGATCTTTTCCATTTTCGTCATCAATTCGGTTCCAATCGTTGATTCGAAATCCGGATAAATGACAGTCATCTCATTCATCCATTCTTTCTTATCTTCATCTGACAGTGTATAGATGTCAATATTCGATTTTTGCTGGATTTCCCGAAGCTGCTCCTGATTCAATTCATTTGATTTGATCCATAGCCATTTCGTTGTATCATCCATCGCCCTTTGGATTTGCTGCTGAATATCCAAAGGGAGCTTGTTCCAAAACGGCTTGTTTATCATGACGACATACCCTAAATAACCGTGATCACTGATCGTTAAATAATTTTGCACCTCATATATTTTCTTGGAATAAATATTCGAAATCGTATTTTCCTGGCTGTCCGTTTCTTTAATTTCAAGGCTTTTATATGTTTCATTAAACTGCAGCTCAGCAGTTGTCGCCCCAAAATGCTTGAATTGAGTTTCCAGGACTGCACTTGGCATGATTCTAAAATTCTTTCCTGCAAAATCACTTGGATGCCGTATCGGTTTACTGCTTGTGATCTGTTTATAGTTATTCGACCAAAATGCGAGTCCCTCTATATCGATGGTATTCAGCTGCTTTAGCAGTTCTTCCCCCACTTCCCCATTCAACGCTTCCTGCAAGGCAGCGTCCGTTGGAAAAACGTAAGGGAGGTCCAATAGCATCCACTTCTTTGATATGCTCGTAATTTTAGATGTAGTCGGTGCAATCATCTGCACCTTGTTTTCTTGTAATGCTTCGATTTCTTCATGATCACTATATAATGATTGATTAGGATAAACTTCAATTTTGACACGATGATCGGTATATTCATCGACAAGTTGGGCAAATCGGTTCGCAGCAAGACCTTTAGGTGTATTTTCGGCAACGACATGACTGAACTTGATCACGATTTGATCCTTCATCCCGACCTGCTCCTCATCCTTCGGCAAATTGAAACCGAAGCTTGTAAAGAACGATTGAAACGATATATACACGGCTATCAACAGCCCCAAGCCAATTAATAAGAAGTACCCCCATAATGCACGCATTCCTACAACTCCTCACCGCTCACTTCACATTATCACTATTCTATCACAGCTTTTTGCTGTCGTAATACAATGCGCGAAAAATAGCGAAAAGTGATAGAAATTCTGTTACTATAAAGTATAGAAGTAATGGAGGAAAAACAATGGATAAATCCTTTCATATGCCCATTCAAATTAAAATCACCCTGCTATCATTCGTAATCGTCGCTTTTTCGATACTAATAGGCGGGATTTTTATATTCGGAAATATCGTTTCGGTCAGGGAAGATGAAATTGGCAAACGATCCATGATAACTGCCCATACCATTGCCGAACTCCCTGAAGTACAAAAATTGGTCCGTGAGCCCAAAGGATGGACACAGCTCAATCCGATTATTGAAAACTTAAGGAAAATCCATCAAGCAGATTATATAGTTGTGCTCAACAATCAGCATATACGTTATTCCCATCCGGTGTACAGCCAATTGGGGACCCCTTCGGAAAGCAGTGATGAAAGTGCTGCGTTCGCTGAGCACGAGTATCTTTCAAAGGCGGCTGGCGAACTTGGCATTTCCGTCCGCGCCTTTGTGCCGATCCTTGATAAAGATAGAGAACAAATCGGCGTCGTACTGGTTGGGAATATCTTGCCTACCATACCGGAATTAATCAAGGACTTGAAAGGCGAAATCGCGATTATCCTGGTCCTTACACTTCTATTCGGGGTATGCGGCTCATGGCTCATGGCAAAAAGGATAAAAAAAGAGACCTTCCAACTTGAACCCCATGAAATTACAAGGATGTTGGTTGAAAGGACAGCTGCTTTTAATGCCATGCATGAAGGGGTCATCGCCATAGATAATAATCAGACCATCACGATTTTCAATGAAAAGGCTAAGCAAATTTTCAATATCAATGGTGCGGTCATAGGCAAGAATATCAATGATATTATACACGATACCCGTCTCCCGGAAGTGCTTGACCGGACATCTCCCATCTTTAATCAGGAGATCTCCGTTCAAAACAGGAATATTGTAAGCAACCGGGTACCGATAAAGATTGCGGAAAAAACGATCGGTGCCGTGGCCATTTTCCAGGATCGCACCGATGTGACGAAGCTAGCTGAAGAGTTGACTAGTGTCAAAGCATTCGTTGAGGCTCTGCGCGTTCAAAACCATGAACATATGAACAAACTTCATACGATAGCAGGATTGATCCAGCTAGGCAATCTTGACGAAGCGCTGCATTACATTTTTCAGATTACGGAAGAACAAGAGGAATTGACCAGGTTTTTAACGAAGCACATTCACGATGATAATTTAGTGGGGCTTATATTAAGTAAGATCTCCTTGGGTAGGGAACTCGGAATCAAGCTCATCATGGACCAGCACACGAAATTGGACCGCTTCCCCGCTGATTTGGATCATCACGATTTTGTTTTGATAATCGGAAACCTGATCGAAAACTCATTCGCAGCGTTAAAGCATTGTTCAGAGGAAACAAAACAGGTTTATCTATCCATCTACCAGGATGAACTTCATTGTCAAATCGTGCTTGAGGATAACGGACCCGGCATTCCCAAGGACATTCATAAAGATATATTCGAGTATGGTTTTACAACAAAAGGTGCGGAAGGATCAGGAATTGGTCTTTATCTAATAGACCAAATTGTAAAAAAAGCGAACGGCGAAATGAAATTCACGACACGCCCTGACGAAGGAACAAGCTTTTTTCTTTCTTTTCCGATGCACGATATAGAGGAGAACCAAAATGACTAACAAAATTCGTGTACTTTTAATTGAAGATGACCCAATGGTCCAAGAGGTCAACAAACAGTTCATCGAGCGCCTGCCTGCCTTTAAAGTCGTTGATACAGCTTCAAATGGGCTTGAAGGTCTGGAAAAAATCAGGCAGTCTAAACCCGACCTTGTCATTTTGGACATCTTCATGCCATCTTTAAACGGGGTTGATACACTTTATCAAATCAGAAAAGAGCAAATGGATGTGGATGTCATCATCATTTCAGCGGCAAATGATCAGAAAACAATCAGAAAAATGATACAGAACGGGGCATTTGACTATTTAATCAAGCCATTTAAATTTGATAGGCTAAAACATACGCTGGAGCAATATTTTGCTTTTCGGATGGAGGTTGAACCTGACCATCAAATTTCTCAAAATCAACTCGACCGAATCCTCTTTCAAAATAAAAAACATTCTGTAGCGAGTCCGAAATATGATGTTCCCAAAGGATTGAATGGAGCGACTCTTGAGCAAGTGACGAAGTTCATTAAGACCCAGCCTGGGTCACTATCTGCAGAAGAAGTGGCTGATGGGATTGGAATCGCCAGAGTTACAGCAAGGCGCTATCTTGAATACTTGAATGGCGAAGAAGTCCTTCAGCTTGACGTACAATATGGCAGCATAGGCCGTCCAGTCAATAGATACCGGCTTCAAAAACCTTAAAAACGCATGGGGACCGGCTTGAAATGGTTCCCTTTTTACTTTTATTCTTTACGCACCTGTCTTCCGGTCATATAGGCCCCATTTTCTCTTCAAAAGAAACAGCTCGCACTCTTCCAATGATGTCACTTCTTTTATGACATAGTCAGGCATGCCCCTTCTTAGTAGAATCTCCGCAATAAGGTACGGTTTTTTCTTCATACACTCTCCCCTCCCTTTCCCTTGGTTGCTATTCTTTTAATTTCATTATACAAAATAATCCAGTAAAGAAAAAATAGACAAAGCCCCATTTTCCAAAAAAAATTATGATCTATCCGGCCAGTTTTTCTGATTTTTCTAAAATCTGGACAATAAAAAAAGTTCCTGGTTGATTTCAGTCATTCGTTCCCTTTCCGCCGACTGTCTGCCAAGCCTCATCGAATCAAGCATCCAGCGTGATCTTGGCTAGCCAGTTATCCGGCAGAAGTGTCGCAAATTTCTTCAATTTAGTAAGAGTTTTAACAGGAAAAGCAATGAATTGATTTGTTAGTATCCTATTAAAATCATTTTCCAAAAGGGTGGGGTTTCCGTCCAAGGAAATTTTAATTGGGTGAGTTATATAGACAGGGGGAGTGAGAGGAGTTAAAGGATTATCAATATTTGGTCAAAAGAGGTGGCAATGCACCTCCTTTGATGTTCTCACTTGTACAACTTACTATATGTAGTCAATTCCTTTAGCCGCTTTTCATTGATGGCAAAACCGATTCCAGCTTGATCGGGAACTTGGATCATGCCATTTTCGACAAGTACTTCAGGATATATTATATCTTCATCCCAATAACGGGATGAAGATGATATATCCCCGGGAATCGTGAATCCTTTTAATGTGGCAAGTGCAATATTATGTGCACGTGAAATGCCAAATTCAATCATACCGCCGCACCAAACTGGCACATCATTTCCCAGGCATAAATCATGGATTCTTACAGCTTCCATCCAGCCGCCGACTTTAGCCATCTTAATGTTGATCACTCCACAGCTCTGGAGCGACAGCGCACTTTTGGCATCATGAAATGAATTTATGCTTTCATCAAGGCAAATGGGTGTCTGCAGCTGTTTCTGCAAAAATGAATGTTCGACAATGTCGTCATGTCCCAGCGGCTGTTCAATCATCATCAGCTTAAACGCATCAAGCTTCTGAAGGTGTGTGATGTCATCAAGAGTGTACGCTGAATTGGCATCTGCCATGAGCGGGATATGAGGATAGGCCCGACGGATTTCCGCTAAAAACTCCAGATCATTTTGAGGATTGATTTTTATTTTATAACGCTGGTAACCAGATCCGGAAAAATCCTCGATCTGGCGCATCGCATCTTCAATATCATTGGATGCAACGACTACACCAGCGGCCACTTCACTTCGTTCGCCGCCAAACAGCCGTCCGAGGTAGACTCCTTTCTGCTTCGCATATAAATCGAGGATTGCCTGCTCTAAAGCTGACTTCGCCATCGCATTCCGCCGGATTCCGCTCCATAAGTTCGGCAGCTCATCAGGATGCTTGATCTGACTGCCCAATGTCAACGGAATTAAGAAGCCATCCAATATATGAAAGCATGTTTTGATCGTTTCCTCGGTATACCAAGGACTTGTAAAAGGGACAGCTTCACCGTATCCAATCAACCCATCCTTATCCATGGCTTCTACAATTATCACTTCCCGATCGCTTACCGTTTCGAGATGCGTCTTGAATGGCCGTTTTAAAGGGGCCTTAATGAGCTTTAGGGAAATGGAGGATAACTTCATTTCCCTTCCCCCATTTCCTTCTTCAGTTCCCGTCTCAGAAGCTTGCTTGCGCCATTACGGGGAAGTTCCTTACAAAAAATCACGTTCCTGGGAATCTTATAGGATGCTAAATATCCCCTGCAATATTCCAGCAGTTCGCTCTCATCAAGCTCTGCACCTTTATGCAAGACGACAAAAGCAAGCGGGACCTGCCCCCACTTTTCATCGTCAGTCCCCGTCACTCCCGCTTCGAAAACATCAGGATGCATACTGAGGACGTTTTCAATCTCGGCCGGATAGACATTTTCACCGCCGGAGATGATTAAATCCGAACGTCGGTCAAGCACATATAAAAAGCCTTCCTCATCAAGATAACCAAGATCCCCGGTATAAAGCCATCCATCGGTAATCGCTTGCTGTGTAGCGTCCATTCGATTAAAATAACCTTTCGTAACATTCGGACCTGAAACCACGATTTCACCCACTACACCCGGTTCACATATAGTGCCGTCTTTCTCTATCCGTAACTGCGAAGGAAACAAAGGCTTCCCAGCTGATCCGATTTTTGACATGCTATACTCCGGTGCCAGCGTCACAATCTGTGAAGACGTTTCGGTCATCCCATATGATTGATAGACGGGAATCCCTTTCTCCTTACAGGCTTCAAGTAAATGGACGGGTGCAGGGCCGCCGCCCAACAGGAAACAGCGAAAGGTTTTTGGATAGCTTGTTCCATTCAAATCCTGAACCATCCTATTCAGCATCGCCGTCACGACCGATATGATCGTCACGCCATTTTCCTGAATGCACCGGTTCGCCTCCCGTTCATCGAATCGTTCCGCCAAAACGACTTTCATGCCATAAATCACATTTTTCATCAGAATGGATAAACCGCTAATATGAAAGATCGGAACCGCACAATACCAAGAATCCTCCTCATGCAATCCAAGGTTCAGAACCGACCCTACTGCACTCCACCAATGGTTACCGAATGTTTGGATCACACCCTTTGGATTTCCTGTAGTACCTGATGTATACATGATCGTAGCGGTATCCTCAAGGTAAAACTCTTGAAGTATTTCCGCCGTGCCTTCATTCGGCAATTCCTCCATTAAATGAAGGTTCAATTCCGGGAGAATCTCACCAATATCAGAAAGTTTGTCGGAGAAGGCACCTTCTGAAACCAAATAGGCAGTCCCACTATCCTCGATCTGCCAGGACAGCTCTTTTGCCGTTAACTTATTATTCAGCATCACAATCTTCACACCGAGATAAAATAGTGCATGGATAACGACAACACCATCAATATGGTTACGGAGCAAAACCGCGCATGAATCACCGGAGCCCAGACCAATGCTTGCCAGCTTACCAGCCATCTTCTCCGATAATGTATGCAGTTCAAGAAAGCTATACGTATGACCTTCAAACTCAATTGCCGGGCGCCCAGGTGAAAGATGCGCCCGATTTTTCAGCCAGTTCGGCAACTTTTCTTCTGCCATTGCTGCTTACCCTCTTCCATTTTGATATAGAAAACAGCCCGGCGATTTTCCGCCAAGCTGTCAGTCTCATCGATTCACGCGTTTCATTAAGGGAAACGAGGGAATTGTCCAAAGTCCGGATTGCGTTTTTCTTTGAATGCATCGCGGCCTTCTTTTGCTTCTTCTGTTGTATAGTATAAAAGTGTAGCGTCACCAGCCAATTGTTGAAGACCTGCAAGGCCATCAGTATCAGCGTTCATTGCCGCTTTCAAGAAACGAAGTGCCGTTGGGCTCTTCTCAAGCATTTCCTCACACCATTTAACCGTTTCCGCTTCTAATTGGTCTAAAGGTACGACCGTGTTGACCAATCCCATATCCAATGCTTCCTGTGCATTGTATTGACGGCATAGGTACCAGATTTCACGTGCCTTTTTATGACCGACGATACGTGCAAGGTAGCCAGAACCATAACCAGCATCAAAGCTTCCAACATTCGGTCCAGTTTGTCCGAAGACTGCATTGTCAGCAGCAATCGTTAAGTCACAAACCACATTCAAGACATTACCGCCGCCAATTGCATAACCTGCGACCATGGCTACGACTGGTTTTGGAATAACGCGGATCAAGCGTTGTAAATCAAGAACGTTTAGACGTGGAATATTATCTTCACCAACATATCCGCCATTCCCACGTACTTTTTGGTCTCCGCCTGAACAGAATGCTTTGCCGCCTACACCCGTTAAAATAATGACACCGATGCTGGAATCATCACGCGCCCTTGCGAATGCATCAATCATTTCAGCAGTCGTTTTTGGTGTGAATGCATTATGTACATGTGGTCGATTGATGGACACTTTCGCAATCCCGTTATATTTTTCATACAAAATCTCATCATACTCACGTATCGTTTCCCATTGAATCGTCATCTTAATTCCTCCTTTTATTTCGCTTTAAAAACTCACTTATTATTTTACCAAACTTTTCTCCAACTTCCACATGAATCGCATGGCCCGCATCATTTATTATTTTCCATTCGGCGCGCTTCAGCTTTTTTTTCATCGAGTCCGCTATTCGACAAAACTTATGGTCGAGTTCACCGGTTATAAGGAGCACCGGGAAATCAATGGTTTGCAGTTGTTCCCAGTATGAAGCCTGATTGCCGGTCCCCATACCAAGAAGGCTATTGGAAAGGCCGGCAGGGTCATTTGCCAACCGCTGCTCCCGAATGGCTGACCTGGTTTTGGCCGACAACCGTTTTTGACTTTCAAACAGAGGGATGTTTTCCCATTGATCCACAAACGCTTCCATGCCATTTTCAAGAATACTTTCGGCAAGCTTCCGATCATTTTCCCTTCGGATTTCACGTTCCCCTTCTGTTAAAAGGCCCGGTGAAGCGCTCTCCAATATCAATGTATCAACATACTCAGGAAACAAACAGGCAAAACCCAACCCGAGCCTTCCGCCCATCGAGTAACCAAGGATATGGGCTTTCGGGAAATGCAACACATCCAAAATATACTTAATATCCTCAGCGACACGCTCCATTTCATACCTTCGATGATCGGCTGGTGACGCAGACATACCATGACCGATGATATCGACCATGATTAACGTATACCTGTCATTCAGTAGCGGAATGAGGAATTTCCATGTATCCCGATTTCCTGTAAATCCATGTAAAAGTACAAGAGGATCTCCATTTCCCGTTATTTCAACAGCATAATTGACATCCTTACTGACAATATTCATGATATTTCCCCGTCTAACACCATTTTTATTTCCTGGGAAACAAAGCTCCACAAATTTCGATGCTTTTGTAGATTGGACTCTCTTTCTGTCGGAACTTCAATGATTTTGAGTCCTTCGATTTCGAATGACTCTGTAAATACATTCTCTAACTCATCCCAATTTTGGACCTTGTTGTATTTACCGCCATAAAGCTCGGCAGTATGGGAAAAATCAAGCCCATGAGGCGTGCCGAATAGCGTTTCGAAATGTTCCCTCTCATTCGCCTGCGGCAAGAAGGAGAAAATGCCTCCTCCATCATTATTAACCAGCAATATCGTGATATTTTGTTTTTGAAGTTTTGCCGCAAGCAAGCCATTCATATCATGGAAAAAGCTTAAATCCCCGATTGCCAGCACTGTATTTTTTGATACCGTGCTTACGCCAAGCGCAGTGGAAACGACACCATCGATACCATTCGCCCCACGATTTGCAATGGTTTTGATTCCTTTTCCATTATTCAAAAAGAAAGTATCCAAATCACGTATGGGCATACTATTCCCGACAAATAACGTCGATTCCAACGGCATCATATCAGCAAGCAGGGCGAAAAGCTTGCCTTCGCTTAACTCCGCTTCATCTCTGACGGAGGCTAAGGCCTCCTTCGTCGCTCCGTTGACGGTTTGCCATAACCGAAGCCATTCATCATCAGGAGAGGGAGTAATGCTTTCAGCAATTCGCAAACAAAAATCTTTCTCTTCGCTGTAAATCATATTCGTTGCCAATCCGGCTGGTTCGCGCCAGCCTGCTCCGCCATCGACGACCAAAGTGATTGCCTGTTTTTGTTTTTTCATGAATAACAATAACGGTTTAGAAACAGGCATTGCCCCGAATCGCAAGATCACTTCCGGCCTGAAAGCCGCTTTTGCCGTTTCATCGCGTAGAAACGTATCATAAGAATCAATAATTACGGCTTTGTCATGACTTCCGCTCCTTAACTGTGAAAGGGGATCAGCCAGTACCGGAAAAGCAAGTTTTTCCGCTAATGCGACGATGGCTTCCTTCATCTCTGGATGAGGTAATTCGCCACATACAATCATACCTTGCTTAGCTTGTGACAATGTAGTTGCAACAGCTTCTATTTGTGATGATGACAGTGACAGTTCTCCACTTTCAATCAACACTGCAGGCGTCATTTTATTTTGCCTGCACTCCTTTGCTTGCTCCAAATCAGGAATCAGTGGTTCGCGAAGTGGGAAATTCAAATGCACAGGCCCTGCAGGTTCGGCTGCAGCTGTTGCCACTGCCCTTGCACCGACAGTTCTGGCATACCGCATCATCCCATCCGTGCTTTCAGGAAGTGCCATTTCGACAAACCATTTTACATGTCTCCCGTAAAGGTGTATCTGATCGATCGCCTGCGGGGCTCCGACATCACGCAATTCATGCGGGCGGTCAGCGGTAAGTACAATAAGCGGCACTCTTGAATAGAAAGCCTCAATGACGGCTGGGTAATAGTTTGCAGCGGCTGTACCTGACGTACAAAGAAGTCCGACTGGTTCTTTTAGGGCCTTAGCCAAACCAAGGGCAAAAAAAGCAGCCGAACGCTCATCCACATTAATATGAATTTCAATATCAGGATGTTCCACCAGCAACAAAGCCAGGGGTGTGGATCGTGAACCAGGGCTCACCACCACATGCTTCACCTTATTTTGTGCCAGCTCATCGACGAATGAAGCAGCATAAGCTGTCAATGCATCTCGGTCATTCATTAAGATTTCCTCCTAAAGCACTTAACATCGGATTGAATTTAATCCCCGTTTCCCGGTATTCACTTTCGGGAGTCGAATCTTCCACTACTCCGCAACCGGCAAAGAGCGATGCCTCATTATTCTGTATTAGTGCAGAACGTATCCCAACAGCGAATTCCCCGTTTCCATACGTATCCACCCAACCTAAGGGACCCGCATAAAAGCCACGTTCCAGACCTTCCATTTCCCGAATTCGGACAACGGCCTTTTCTTTGGGAAGTCCGCCCATAGCAGGTGTTGGGTGGAGATTCTCGACAAATTCAAAAATCGTGACACCTTCCTTTGATATACCCCGGACCGGTGTGTACAAATGCTGGATATGACGGTTTTTCATAAGTGTCGGTCGGGCCGGGACCACCACCTTTTCGCATACTGAATCAAAGGCATTGGATATCATCGAAACGACATATTGATGTTCTTGTAAATTCTTTTCGTCATGAAGCAATTCTTCACCAAGACAAACATCTTCCTGCTCATCTTTCCCTCGTCCCATCGATCCAGCAAGACAGGTAGAAAAAACTTCATTTCCCTGTTTCTTAATCAAACGTTCAGGGGTGGCACCCACAAAACAGTCACCACCAGCCTCCAAACTGAAAATATAACTCAATGGCTGCTCAGCAATCAATTGTTCAAGCACTTTCCCTGAATCGATGGAACGTTCAAAACCAAGTCGAAGCTCCCTTGCCAAAACGATTTTGTCGAGATCTGTCGTCTTGATTTCCTGAACAGCCTCTGCGACCGTCCGCTTCCATTCCTCAGGTTCGACTTCCCTCTGCATAACCAGGGAATTTGCACCCAATCCATTGCCATCCAAGCTTTCGAAAAGGAAAGCTTCCCGTTCATTTATCATATCTATGAAGAGTTTTTCTGAATCATCAGGCGAACAAAGTAAGTTTGTCGTTAAGTAAGCTTGTTTCCCCACTATTGACAGCATGAAGGCAGGTATATAAAAAAGGTTGTCCCCGAACTGATTCCAAAGGAGCGTACTGTCAGTTTCATAATCAAAAGAAAAGCCCCCAAACAGTAAAGGACCTGTCGCTTCTACATCGGTCACCCCTGTTTTGACAGCATTATTCTGCAGTTTGATCCAGCTCTTTTCGACTTCTCTATAACGTTCGGCATTCGATGCCGCTTTGAGTTTCTTAACATTGCCTAAACCGGTGATGGTTATTTCCTTTGCAGGGTCCTCCCAGAAAAAGCGTTCACCCGCGTACCGTTCTCTTCCAGCTTGATAAAATGAAAGGGGGTTGTTGCATTTAATCTTCTTAATATGACTGAATAGAACTTGATCATTCAAGTCCTTCGCCTTTTGTATAGCTGAAGCCAGTCCCTGAAACTGTTCAGTTTCCTCTGAGATAGCCAAAAAAATCCCCCCAAATGTACATTTTAAAAGCTTTTTAACCTATTTAAAGATACACCTCACTAGAACCCCATGTCAATAAAACGCCCCTTTACCGAACGATTCTTTCCTGCTTTTTTCCTTATTATATGAATCTTAGCGAATGTAGAGAAATACCCTGGATTTTGGAAATGGATCATCCAGGAATTCCAGTTATCGCCCTTACCCACTTTTCCTGCATTTATTAGGATAACCTTTTGTGCAACATTTCAATATTTGTTATAATTTCGAGAGAACCAATAATGATTTTGAGGAGAGAAATAATGCAAACAGAATACGATGGACTTCCCCTTAAACGGACCTGGAAGATTTGGTGGGAGTTAATACGTCCACATACACTAACCGCAGCTTTTGTCCCAGTCTTACTTGGAACTGTGATTGCACTTTTGGAAGATGGAGTGAATTGGTTACTCTTCGCTGCCATGATGATTGCCAGTATCCTGATTCAAGCTGCAACCAATTTATTCAATGAATACTACGATTTCAAGAGAGGCTTGGATACGGAGGAATCCGTAGGCATCGGCGGCGGGATCGTCCGTCATGGGATGACCCCCAAACTAATCATGAGCTTGGCCCTATGCATGTATGCCATCGCCTTGATAATTGGAATCTATATCTGTGCCGCATCATCTTGGTGGCTTGCTGCAGTAGGACTGGTTTGCATGCTTGTCGGCTATCTTTATACAGGCGGTCCCCTGCCCATTTCATATACACCATTCGGGGAACTTTTTTCTGGATTGTTCATGGGCTTTTTGATAATCTTGATCGCCTTTTTCATTCAAACCGGTGATGTTTCTTCAACAGCCATCTTAATTGCCATTCCAAGTGGGATTTTGGTTGGGCTGATCAACTTATCCAATAACCTACGTGACCATGATGGAGATAAGGCTCATGGGCGCAAAACGATGCCTGTAGTGATGGGCAGGAAAAACGCCCTGACATTCATGGCAATCATGTTCGCCTTCTCTTATCTATGGCTTGTTGGGCTAGTCCTTACCGGAAGCGTAACGGCGTGGATTCTCCTTGCCTTCCTTAGCATACCGAAGGCCATGGCCGCAATCAAAGGCTTCGTAGGTAAAACGCAGCCGATCACGATGGTCCCGGCAATGAAAGCCACGGCCCAAACGAACACCTTCTTTGGCTTACTCATGGCCATTGGATTATTCATCAGCTATCTTATATAATCTCCGAGGACTGAGCTCATCCGCTCAGTCCTTTTTTCTATCTTCCGTTGCATATTGTTTTCCTATACTCCAATTCGGGTAATAGATAATACAACCATCTTACCAATATAAAATGAGATTTGGACTTTAGAAGGAGTGAATCGGATATGGCAACGAAACAACAAACGCAAAAATTAAAAAAGGAACTGCTTCAAGAAAAAAATGAGTTAAGTAGTAGAATTCAAAATGATGAACAATCCGTTCTGGATAAAAGCCAGACGGAATCCGTAGGGGAATTATCATCTTATGATAATCATCCTGCTGACCTAGGAACCGAATTATTCGAGATGGAACGGAATCAAGCACTCGATGAGCATGCACAATCAGAAATGGAGAAAATCGAGGTAGCATTAAAAGCAATGGAAGAAGGTTCGTATGGCCAGTGTAAAACCTGCAATAGGGAAATCCCCATCGAGAGGCTTGAAGCGATCCCAAGCACCCTCTACTGTGTCGAGCATGCCCCGGAAGGGCCTAATACACAAGAGCGACCAGTGGAAGAGGATATATTGATTCCATCCAAGGGTGATCATTTTGAAAACCGTCATGGAAATGAAATAGTGGATAAAGAGGATAGCTTTGGTGAAGTCGCCAAATTCGGTACATCCGAAACTCCATCTGATTACACCGGCGATCATGACAATTATAATGACCTTTATAAAACCGAGGATGAAACGGATGGATTTCCAGAAGACTATGAAGGATTTGCAGCAAATGATATCGAAGGAAAAAATAGGGTGGATATACCGAACAAAAAGCAAAAGGAATATGAAGATACATTAGAAGAAGAAAATATCGATTCCCAGCTTGGGGACATCCCTTATAAACAAAAAGATAGTTATATCAATGAAAAGAAATGAAAAAAAGGAAGCATACATGAATGTATGCTTCCTTTTTTGTTATGACCCGTACGGGATTCGAACCCGTGTTACCGCCGTGAAAGGGCGGTGTCTTAACCGCTTGACCAACGGGCCAAATGGCGGAGAAGGAGGGATTTGAACCCTCGCGCCGCTCGCGCGACCTACACCCTTAGCAGGGGCGCCTCTTCAGCCTCTTGAGTACTTCCCCATGGCTCCGCAGGTAGGACTCGAACCTACGACCGTTCGGTTAACAGCCGAATGCTCTACCACTGAGCTACTGCGGAACAATATGAATATGGTGGGCCTAAATGGACTCGAACCATCGACCTCACGCTTATCAGGCGTGCGCTCTAACCAGCTGAGCTATAGGCCCATATTTGGAGCGGGTGAAGGGAATCGAACCCTCATCATCAGCTTGGAAGGCTGAGGTTTTACCACTAAACTACACCCGCGAAATGGGGCGACTGATGGGAATCGAACCCACGAATGCCTGAACCACAATCAGGTGCGTTAACCACTTCGCCACAACCGCCGTAATATGAAAGATATGGTGGCTCAGGACGGAATCGAACCGCCGACACAAGGATTTTCAGTCCTTTGCTCTACCGACTGAGCTACTGAGCCACATTTGTATTAAATTTAAAAAATGGCGGTCCCGACGGGAATCGAACCCGCGATCTCCTGCGTGACAGGCAGGCATGTTAACCGCTACACCACGGGACCTAATAATTGCGGGGACAGGATTTGAACCTGCGACCTTCGGGTTATGAGCCCGACGAGCTACCGGACTGCTCCACCCCGCGACGGTAATAATGAAACGATTTGCATCAAGTTTTCGTGTATATCGTTTTTTCGCTTCCTGTATGTAAGGTTGTTTAAAAACAACTTGCTGCTTTTTTAAAAAATGGAGGAGGTAGAGGGATTCGAACCCCCGCGGGATTTGACTCCCCTGTCGGTTTTCAAGACCGATCCCTTCAGCCGAACTTGGGTATACCTCCACGGCATTAAAAAGTGAATATGGTGGACCTTGTAGGACTCGAACCTACGACCGGACGGTTATGAGCCGTCTGCTCTAACCAGCTGAGCTAAAGGTCCTTATATTTATTGGTAGCGGCGGAGGGGATCGAACCCCCGACCTCACGGGTATGAACCGTACGCTCTAGCCAGCTGAGCTACACCGCCAATATAATATAAGTATCTGATTGAAAAATGGTGGAGCCTAGCGGGATCGAACCGCTGACCTCCTGCGTGCAAGGCAGGCGCTCTCCCAGCTGAGCTAAGGCCCCATTCATTAAAAATCACGTGGTCGGGAAGACAGGATTCGAACCTGCGACCCCTTGGTCCCAAACCAAGTGCTCTACCAAGCTGAGCTACTTCCCGCAATAAACATGGTGCGCCCGGCGGGAGTCGAACCTACAACCTTCTGATTCGTAGTCAGATGCTCTATCCAATTGAGCTACGGGCGCATATTAAGATGGTGCCGAGGACCGGAATCGAACCGGTACGGTAGTCACCTACCGCAGGATTTTAAGTCCTGTGCGTCTGCCAGTTCCGCCACCCCGGCACATACGAAAAGTGGAGCGGAAGACGGGATTCGAACCCGCGACCCCAACCTTGGCAAGGTTGTATTCTACCACTGAACTACTTCCGCATGTAAGATGCGGGTGAAGGGACTTGAACCCCCACGCCTTGCGGCGCCAGATCCTAAGTCTGGTGCGTCTGCCAATTCCGCCACACCCGCATATAAAATGGTGAGCCATGAAGGATTCGAACCTTCGACCCTCTGATTAAAAGTCAGATGCTCTACCAACTGAGCTAATGGCTCGTGCTTGTACTATCTTAAAATGGTGCCGGCAAGAGGACTTGAACCCCCAACCTACTGATTACAAGTCAGTTGCTCTACCAGTTGAGCTACACCGGCAGGTGTAAAAATGGTGGAGGATGACGGGATCGAACCGCCGACCCTCTGCTTGTAAGGCAGATGCTCTCCCAGCTGAGCTAATCCTCCATATGAAACCTGCTTGGCGACGTCCTACTCTCACAGGGGGAAACCCCCAACTACCATCGGCGCTGAAGAGCTTAACTGCCGTGTTCGGAATGGGAACGGGTGTGACCTCTTCGCTATCGTCACCAAACAATGTTAACA